>CAJTGE010000065.1 GCA_910575795.1 Clostridiaceae bacterium
GAGGAGCGGCCTTTCATCTGTTTGACGAATTTATGGATGCCGTACTGCGGATCAACTTCCAACAGGATATGGACGTGATCCGGCATGATCTCCAGCTCAATGTTCTCTGCGTAGTGTTCGTCAGCAACCTGCAGGATCAGTTCTTTCAGCCGTGTGTCAACGCCATTGACCAATACTTTCCGCCGGTATTTTGGGCACCAGATGATGTGATATTTACATGAATAACATATATTGTTGTTGGTTTTATGCTTCATAAAAACATTATACAACATTATTTTATATAATGTAACAAAAATCGAACATTCGTTTGTTGTTGCATTATATTATTTCTGCCAGTCGCTTATATCCCCATGGCTGAAGCCAGGGGCTTTACGCTCTGTTTGGTAAGATAGCTTATTTCTTGCCCCTGTTCGCCGCACCTCAACTTCCAGAAAGCTGCCTATTCCCCTGGGTATGCAGGGATGCCCCCTTCCGGCCCCCGCGCTTATCCTATACCCTCGTGGGTGGGAATCGTACCACTGCCATACGAGGAGATCTACCCACATCGCAAGCGACGCAGCAAGTCCCCACTGATTCGCCACAGGGTCAGCGGCTTCAATGGACATCAGACAGATGGCGGCCATGAACAGGAGTAGGGACGCTCCGAGCCATGCACGTGAGAGTTTGTTCCCCGTGCCTGCACGCCTGACTTTCTCAAACATCCGCATCCTCTTCTCCTTCCCCATCATCGCCAGCCCCGCTGCCTTCCTCCTTGCCCTTCACGGCCGCCCCTTCCAGGAACTCATCGGCAACTTCTTTAAACTGTGGCAGATCCCATCCGAACTGCAGGGACGGGTAAAGCCGGATCTTCATATCCTCCCCGCGCTCATCCTCATTGTACTGGACGAACATATACTTCTTGAACAGCTTCAGCGCCGACCGTAGTTCCGGCCCACTGATGTCGATACCGTAGGAACGGATCCGGTCTACCAGGCTCCCCATCTCTAAGTACGTGCCATCCTCTGCCCCAACAGTCTCTAAGTATGCCTGCCACAGCACCAGGAGCAGGTGGTACTGCACCTGCGTAAACTGGATGATGTTGGAGCGCCGGATGCCCTCCGTATCCTCATCCTGTGCGCTGACCGTCAGCATGGCGACCCCGGCCTTCTCCTCGATGGCCAGGTCAAACCCGATGGCCTGCAGGTACTGGGAGATATCGAACCGGTTTGACTCCCTGGCGAGGAAGCGGTACAGCTTCTCCTCCTTCTCCTTAAGTACAAATGTTGAGTCAAGCAGGTGCCGGACTGCCTTTTTGAACATCGCCGCGTCCGGCTCCGATATATCAAGCCTGAGATTAATACCCTCCATTCCCTATTCCTCCTCTTCTTCTGTCAGTTCCTGCATCCGATGTCTTTTTAGCAGGCTTCGGCGCAAGGACAAAATCACTCATCTCCACGCCCCCGTGGTCAGTCACAGCTTCCCCAAAATCCGCCTGGTAGGGGAAGTCCTCCGTGCTGGAAAAGACGACGGCGGAGGCTACCAGGAGCGCTTCCTCCTTCGTGATGTCCGCCTCATCTGCCACACGGAAGGATTCCTTGCCATTCAGCTTCTCCCGGATATGCCGCCTTGCCGCGTCAATCCCATACCGCTCCGATGACGCCCCATACAGGGCTTTCGTCAGCCCGGAAAGTTCCTCTTCGCCAACATGGACATCCACGATGCCTCCCTGCTCCTTCTTTTCCTTCCCGGCCTGCTTCCTTCTCTCAAAAGACTTCGGGCCGGCCAGCTTAAAGGACATGACGCGCATGGTACCGGACAGGCCGGACAATGCTTCTTCCCGTTCTTCCGCATCCATGCCTTTTAATGCCTCCAGGATACGCCCCAGGTATCCCCTGGTATCCATGCCGCCGCTCCTTGCCATAGAGAGCCGTGCCGCATAGAGGTTGTAATAGGAGACGATCTTATCGTCAATCACGGACATCTGCTCATCATAGCCATGGTTCAGGAAATATTCCAGTTCCGCAAACTGAGCTTCCACAGCCGCTTCCGCTGTCTCCCGTGCCACTTCCTTGGAAGCGGCGTATTCCGCTATAATTCTCGGATAAAGCTCCGATGCGGAGAGCCTGGATAACAGGACGTTGATCTGTGCCACGATCCCCGGCACTGTGCCGTCTTTCTTCATGAAGAAATAATCCTTAAAGAACCGGTTTAAAAATTCATCTTTTACCATATAGGAACCCAGCCCATTAGCGTTATCCTGTTTTAGGATCCCATCCATCACGCCCCGGATCCCGTCACGCAAGAGATAAAGTTCTTCCTTTAAGTCCGCTTCGTGGTCTGTCAGCGGCTCTAAAATGCCCGAATACGGGCGTGACTGCCTGCCGCTCTTCAGTTCCAGGGCAGAATATAGGATCTCGTGCATGGAAAAGATATGGTTTGTGGCTGATATGCCCGTCCCGGGGTGGAAGATCCGCCCGACTGCACTGATCAGCTTCCTGCACCGGGATGTCAGGACGGTCAGATCCTCGCCGCCCCGCCCGATCTCCCGCTTCTGTGCCCAGCCGCACTGCCGGAACCTTGCAAGTACCGCCCCTGCGTTCTGTGCCGGCATGGCGTCTTTCCCGATATGCCCGCACTCTTCCTCCATCCCTTCATCCTCCAGCTGGTACTGGAGCTGCTTGATATGGAAGGCTATGATCTCCCTGGCATCCCTTTCATATAAGACCGGCATCTCCTTGGATTTTTCCACCAGGCGTGCGGCACACTCAAAATACAGCCGTGCGTTCTTTGATGTGAGGGGGCGGAAGAAATTACTGTCCTCTTTTGTAAACGTCATCACTCCCCACCCTTTCCTGCCGTGCCGTCTGCCTTCCCTGCCCTGGGGTCTGCCAGATGGAACTCCTGTATGTTGACCGTAATATCCGACACATCACCCAGCTCATCCCTGATCAATTCTTCCAGTTCCTCAGCAAGGTTTTTCCTGAGTTCTCTTTCCAGCTCCCCTGGAGGGAGGATGTGCGGCTCGTTATCCGGGATGTGGAAGTCGATGATGACCGTACCAACATATTTTCCTGTGATCATGGTTCTCCTCCTCTTGGTTATTCTTTGGGAACGGCAGGCGGGGAAGGTTCCGCCTGCAACGCCCTGTGCTTACTCGGCCTCAGTATCCCCTTCCTGCACGTCCTGAACATCCGACTGAATCTTAGAGATTTCAGAGTCAATCAGCGCCCTCAGCTGCTGGAGCTTGCTGATCACATCCTCTTTATCGTTCTCCTTATACTGCTTGTCTGCGGAAAGGAACTCTTCCATCTTCCCATAATACTGGTTGAATTTCTTGGCTGCTGTCTTCGGCGTGTAGAAAACATGAGCCTGTTTCCCGGGCACTCCCTGCATCATTGCCGCATCACCCTGGCTGTCTTCCACGGAAGCCTCGCACTGGCCATCCCATGCGCTGCCCATACCTTCAGTATTATCATCTGCATCCCCGTCTGCATATGATTCCTGATCCTCTCCCATATTGTCGCCGTCAGCGTGAAGGTTCGCAGCTTCCCTTGTCTCGCAGATCGATCTTACCGCTTCCTCAGCCGTAAGGGCCTCCCCTTCATGGGCCTTGATGTAGTCCACCAGTTCCTGGACTTCATCACGGACGCCTGCCATATTGAAATCGCGCATGAGCTGCAGGGCGTCCAGCACGATATCCTGGTACTCGCTGGAAAGCACGGACATAGAGGAACCCTGGGCCAGCTGGATCTCACCGTTCGCCACGGCCACCTGGGCTCTTTCGTTCAGCTTCAGCAGGGACTCGTACTTATAAATATTGGAAGGGCTTGTGCCGAACTCCTTCGCTAACTCCTCCCTGGTCTTTTTCCCTTCATAGGTCCCGTTCTCACGTTCCATGCGGATCGTCTCATGCAGGTAGCTGATCTGGCGTGCCGTGTAGATCGCGTTGTCACGCTGGACGGCATTGCGGCCATAGATGTTCGCCCCGAGAAGTTCCCTCCGGCGCTCCGTCTCGGATTCCGGGTAGGGGTACACGAACGCTTTGATCTGGGTGTTGCCCAGGAGCGTGTTGGCGCGGTTCCTTCTGGCGCCGGAATAGATCAGGAATGTGCCGTCCTTCATATCCCATACCTCGATGGCCCCCTTGAAGCCGACCTTCTTCATGCCTTCTGCCAGGCGTTCGATCCCTTCCATCCCGAACAGGTATTCATTGTCCGGGTGTTCGGTCAGGCAGGAAGAATCCAGCATCCGGGTATCCTCCATGGTGAACTGCTTGTTTGCGATCTTCTTTAACGTGCTGTTTCTGCTGCTATGGATATCTCTCATGATTCTTTTCCTCTTTCTTCTTTATTTTTCTATATGGTTTCGGACTATTCCGTTCTGCATTGCCGATTTTTAGCCATGCAGCTTATTCCGCAAGGCGCCTGCTCAGTGCGCCCGGATCGATGTTGTCGCCGAGGCCCGGAAGGTGTTCCCCTGCCTCAAGCACGCCGCACCGGCGGAGAGTTTCTTCTGTCACAGCGATATAATCCTGGGTCACGCCCGCTGTCCTCTTCAGCCAGCATAAGGGGCATCCGAAATGCGCGGCCAGCTTCGCGTTGCTGTTGGAGCGGATCGGCGTGTCAATGAACACATCCCCCAGCTGTTCCCTTACATCCTGGTACATGGTGCGGTCATACTTCTGCAGCGGCTGGATCATCGTAAAGAATACGCCGATGATATCCAGGTCCGGGTTTAACCCCATGGAACGGATGCTCTCTACCGTATCCATCAACTCCCCGTAACCATTCATACTGTAGCTGTCTACTGTGGCAGGAACCAGGATATGGTCTGTGGCTGCCAGCACAGCGACTGACAGTTCGCCAAGGTGCGGCGGAAGATCAAATAGGATATAGTCATAATCGTAGGCATGTTTCCTGGTTCGTTTAATCATACTGAGCGCATCCCGGATGGCATACAGGCTGTCATCATCGTCCATATCCTCTACCCTCAGATCCTGGAGCTTGCTGTTTGCCGGGATCACATCAATGCCTCTCCACTTCGGCGCATATCCATCACGGATACTGATCTTCGCCTTGATGATGGCGTCATTGATCCGTGACGGGATTTCGATGATATCCTTTAACGTCATTACATCATCCAGCATCTGTCCTACCGTTCCGTGTTTTTCATCATACTCCGCCATGTTCTCCATCAGTAAGGAGGTGGAGACATTGGCCTGGCTGTCTACATCAACTACCAGCACTTTGGAACCGGATTTAGCCAAAATTCCTGCCATGTTAAAAACGGTTGTTGTTTTTGCGACTCCGCCTTTCTGATTAAAAACGGCAATCTTAATCGCTTGTTTTCCCTCTTTCTTCATTTCTCTTTCCTTTCTTTGCGTCTTTTGATTTGTCTCTTTGCAAGGCTTCCGGTGATAGTATGGCTCAGAAATTTTTTTTGATTTTTCTGCGGATAGCGTTTTTTAACGTGTTTTTTGTGCGATAGTGAGGTGTTCCCGGGGAACACCTCCTGCTTCTTAGTCCCACAGCAGACAGAAAAAGGCCCATCAGATCACCTTCCGGTTTCTGGTGGGCCGAAACGACTTTCTCAATCGTTATGAATTGGCAGCAGCCTGATTGCCGCTTTGCTCTTTGGTTCGTATACTCTCTGGGCCGACGGATACCAGAGGCGGCTTAGAATTATTTGCTACGCATGAGGCGGTTTTTCAATGTTTTCCAAGTTCGAGGCAAGCATTGCCTTACTTTGTGGTGTTCCCCGGGAACACCCCTCCTATTTCTTATCCTCCTGTTTTCTCAGCTTCTTATACGTCTTTCTCGTCATACAGATGTTCACATTTCCCAGCGGCGGCAGATAGATGCTCGGTTTCCTGTTGTCTGGATCATACCAAAGTACGAACTGGTCTGCCAGGCTGTTCGGCAGTATCTGTTTGTATTCCTCAAAAAATGCTGTAAAGTTGTTGGCCATCTTCAGCATATCAGGAAGTTCCTCTTTCGGGATATTCAAAAGCGCCGCGTATTCTTCCGCCTTTTTCGGCCGTATCTGCCAGACCACAGGAGCCTTCCTGGACAAGGCATCACCAGCCCACAAAACCCTGGGCTTCACATTCTGCCTGATATAAATGCTTTCCTCACAGTCCTTCTTTGTGGTACGGACAGTGGACAGCCTCCCGTACTTATTCTCCTCCTGTGTGCCGTCCACAAGGATGGACATGAACGCATCATATTTCCCCTCTGCCGCTTCCTGGATGATTCTTTCCCTATCGGCACTGATCTTATCCAGGATCGTCTTCCTGACTCCCCATTTTCCTTCCAGGAAATCCGCAGTCCGCTCAGCCAGGGCTTTTAAGTATGCCCTCTTCACTCTGTCCGCGATAAACTTATCCGCTTCTTCCTTCGTCATGCATTCAGCCGGCAGCACCGGGGCATCCAGGATATCATTTTCCGTCAGGTTGAAATACCGGATCAGCTCCTGCACCCATTCTTCTCCAAGAACCTCTTCCGGTTTCCGGATCTGGTAAATATATTCCGGGACTGCCGGGAGATTTTGCAGAACCGGGACGATACAGTTTTCTCTATACGTTTCCTGATTCCCGATGGCAGCTATCGTTTCTTCCGGCAGGAGCAGCCGCTCTGACTCTGGCTCTCTGTCTTCCAGAAAGAATTTTCCGATAGTCTCCTCGATGAACGCTGGAAACCAGATCTTCTGCTGCTCATCCATCAGCTCCGGAAGCATATAACCCTTCCTTGGGACGCTTAAGAATGTAGTATTCGCTTCCGCCGCCGGCACGTCCTTGTAGAAGATCTCATACGGCGCGTACCCGGCCCTGCGTCCATTGTAATACTTCTTATCCGCGCTGTAGTCGGAATAACCATCTGTCTTGTACGGCATCTGCATCAGCCAGACCGTCTTCCCGGACTTGACGCACAGGTATACGCGGCGTGAATGATCACATACCTGCTCCAGGTACTCTTCCTTACTTAAATGGTCATAGCGCATGACATTCCTCTGCCGTTCATCGGGAAACCCGTAATACCACTCATGGAACCCGTCACATACCTGCCTATTGGTCTTCTCTACTGCGCCGAACACGATCACGGATTCCTTTCCGCATGCCGCTACTGTGTCAACCAGCTCCTTTTCGGAACAGTACTTACAGATGGAACGGCCGATCTCCGGGCGCTCCTTGGAACGTTTCCCGATCCTTACCTTATAAATCTTAGGCTGGAGATGGCCGCCCCCTCTCTGGTAAAATGTGAACGCATCCAGGAGCGGATCCATGATCGCCGTCAGGTCTGTGTAGTCCGTTGACTTAACGGAAAACCCAAGGCTTTCGATGAGCGCCCGGTACTGCTCTGCCTTCTGGCTCCACAACTTTTTGTACGGGTTCTTCCTGAAGATTTTCTTCAGTTTCTGCGTTGCTCTGACCTGGGAATCGTCTCCATCCACAAGATCCTCCAGTTTAACCAGCAGGAGCGGCAGAACCTGTTCAAAGGTCTGTTCCAGGACGCTCATGGCGAGGAAATCCGTTTTCTCACCGCCTTTCGCGATCTGCTCCATCATGCCCCTGCATTTCCAGCACAAGCTGCGGACGCTCTCCCTCTGCCCATTGATAACCGCCTCCAGATGCGCCCCGGAGCATGCATAGGAAGCGTCCATGAGGCCACACAGCAGCTCCGCTGCCTTGCTAATGTCCGGATCCCCGTTGAAGCACCATTTTTCCGGATGGTATTCCTTACTCCTGCCTTCGATTAACATGTTTCCCTCCTTGGCTCTTACGCCTCTTCTGTATTTTCTTCTGTTCCCTCTCCCAACTCTTCGATTTCTTCGAATAGTTCGTTTTCTTCTGCTTCTCCGGCCTTGTCTTTGTTCCGGATCCGTCTCAGCCGTTCCGCCATCTCCTGGCGCTGCTCATCCGTCAGTTCCCTGGTAATATCCTTGCCCCGGATATAGACAAAGCGCTTCGGGAACCGGTAAGTCTTTGAGATGATCTCTCCATTGCACCTGCCTGTCTCCACTACCTTGAACTGTTCCGGGTTCGCTTCAACTAGCTTATCCATCCTGCGGATCCAGACCGGATTAGCGGTATACAGGTCCGCTGTATCCTCTGCTGCGTTGAAATTTATCGAAACCTCCTGCTCGTATCTTGTGAGTGACATGGTGTCCTCCCTCCTTCCTTATTTATGGAAGTATGGCTTATATTTCCTTATTTTGTATTTCTAATGGAAGTATGGCTCATATTTTTGGGGACGGTTTTCTGCGGATAGCGTTTTTGCGGAGTATTTTGGGAATGAAAGGGGGGGGGTGTTCCCCGGGAACACCCCACACTGCCAATAAAGCAAACGATTTAATGCACTCGTATAATCTGCTCATACAACAATAAATAGTTATCAAATATCTGCCTATTCACATGCATATGCCCGCTGAACCATTTCTTGAATTTCAATTTCCGCTTAATCCCCTCTAAATACTTTGTAAGTCTATCCTGTTCATACAATCCCTCTCCCAATAATGCTATGATTGAGGCTGTCGGAGAATGTGTGACTACAAAATCTACATCATAATTGTATTTTTTAAGAGTATCCAACCCATGCTGCATTTCTTCTTCAGAGGGCAGCTCCTGCTCCCACCAGCTTAAATGGTTGATCCTATAAGGCAGCCCGGTACTGTCCGCTTTCTTTAAATCCTCCCTATATGTTGGCGAATATCTGTCAACAATGCCGCCTGCGATATCATGACTGCTTGCTCCGCCAAATGTAAAGAACTTAAGGCCTTCGATCTCATAAACCTCTCCTCTGAGCAAGTGCAGCACGTTATTTCTTATTTTCTGCACCTTTCCGCCAGCCCACCCGGAGTACTCGAACTCATCGCTATATAACCTGTCAAAATTGGAATGGTTCCCATCTACAAACAATGTGGTGAACAGTTTACTCTCTAACCAGTCTAGCCACCAATTTTCTTCCCTTGAATAAACGCTGTCCCCTTTGTCATACCAAACACCGCCAAAATCCCCGCAGATGATCACGCAATCGTCTTTTGTCATCTCTTTCTGTTCCGGGAAATTTTGAGTGTTGAAACGCCTGAAATCTGCATGGCAATCGCCTGTTATATAGATCATAAGTGATATCCTCCTTCTCGAAAATTGAAAACAACAGGAGTGTTCCCCGGGAACACCCTATCGTCAATGCAAACAGCTTAATACAAACCGAAATCCAGGACTATCTCCTGCAAAAGCGTGTTCGCGTCAATCATGCTCTATCCCCAGCAGATAATCTGATGTGGTATGGAGTGCCAAAGCAATACTCGCAAGCGTTTCTGGCTTTAGTTTCCTTTCTCCTGAGATATACATAGCCGCCTCTGTCAGTCCGACACATTCGGCCAGTTCTTTTTGCTGGATCTCCTTGTTCCTTAACAGGTCCGCTTCCGCATCCCCAGCTCGCGTCCCATGGTTCCTTCCTCGTTATCCCTATCGGGATGCGCTCGTCATTTCTGCACTTTTGGTTACATATAGACCAGTCCTGTGTTTTTGGCAATGACTGTCACTTTTGTTGCATGAAAACAGTCGTCGCTATCACAAGCGATGAGATATCGGCCTCTCCCTTGCTGCCCGCGCATCACATGCCGTTCCCCTTCATACACGAACACTGCTCCGGGAAGCAGACGTTTCAGATCATTATATCTGCGTCTGCTCTTTTTTACCGTAAGCATGGAACAGATCTTCTGAGTAATCTCCTCCCCATGCAGCTCTTTCTGCCATTTCAGGTAGTCTTCCAGGGAATCCGTCTTCTGGTCGGCACGCTTCCGTCGGTTCGTAGCAACTTTCTTGTCTTCAAGGTAATAAGTCCGTTCCGTCTGGGCATTGATGACCGCCCGGTTCTGTCTGCGGAACTGCTTAATGGAATACATCGTTCCAGGCACGTCCGGCACCACCTCATCCAGTGTGGCGCAGGCGATGCAGTAAGCGTCCGTGTCATGGTCTTTCTCGATCCCATGCTCATCGCGGAACTTCTTTGTCTCCATCCCGTCCGTAGCGAACGCCTTTTCGCCGAACATTTTCCACAGCTCATCATCCAAAAACGGGATGATCTGGTTCAGTACGGATAATGCGTTGTATTTTTTGCACAAGCCTTCCTGGAGTTCCTGCAGCCTGTCGTTGGCGTCGGTGTTCTGCAGCACCTTCTTGTGGCATTCCTTACACAGCCCGGCGATGTTTCGGATCGTCTCGGAGCCATTGTCCTTCTTCTGGATGATGTGGTGGTAGATCTCGATCTCCTCCCCGCACAATAGGCACTTGCCTTCCTGTATGGAATGGACCGCATGGTGTACCCCATCGTACCCATGCAGCGGCCCGCACTGGTACTCCCATTTCATGATCTTTGGGTTCTCCATTTTCGCAAAGTCGAACTTATTGATTTCCAAAGCGACCCGGCTGACCGGGAGGATCCGCCTGACCAGCCGCACCAGGTTCAAGTGCGTCCGCAGGAGCTGCGTCGCTGTCGGCGTGAGCCACCCTTCCGGGCGTCTGCGGTTGTTGAACCGGGACTCCGTATTGATGATGTCCTTTACTATGACCGGCTTCTCATATCCAGGCAGGATACGTTCCAGGATAGCCTTCCTTGTGGTGCCAAACCGCTTCGCCAGCCGCTTCCTGGCAAGCCGCTCGCCCCTCCGGGATGCCTGGCGGTGCATCTTCCGCTTTTCCATGAGCTTCGGGATCTCCTTGTTCCTCGTCTCACATTTTGCGGAATACAGGCACCTGCCTTTGTCATCCACTGCGGCCAGGCCGATGTTCGTCCTGCCCGGGTCGATACCCAGGGTGACTCCTTGGACGATACTTGTTTCAGGCTCATAGGTGAGCCGGATCGTAAAAGGCTTTGTTGTCACCGGTACGGCTCTCTTGCTTTTCAGAAGGCGCCGTACCTTCCCATATCTCTTTGTAGGCATGAGCGGTGTCCCGTCCATGGCCTGCACATAAACGTAATACATAAGTTTCTCCTTGTTTGATATAATCCAGGGCAAGCCCTGTTGTGCGTCATAGCGTTGGCGTCCATATCCAGTGTCCGGGGCTTGACGTCACCCACGGAGTGACGCTGTACGACCGGAGTCGTACAACTAGGACGTCTCCGCTTGCTGAGGCTTCCTCCTGATCTTGCACAGGAGTGGCCTCACCCGTTTGCACGGGCTGCAAGTCGCGCTCTGCTCTTTGCTCCCTCCTGCACTTTGCCTAGAAGTTACCTGTAGGCCCGTTTATACGGGCTACAAGCCCCCTCTAAGCGAAGTGCAAGTGGGGGTCATTGACAGGTTCAGCCGGGCCACCGCGAAGTCCAGTACGGAACCCTCATACCCGGTCTCCTTCTTCTGGTCGGAATTAACAAGAATGTCGTGATACTGTACCATATTCGCACCTCCTCTGCATGCAGCTATCTCGATTCCCCAAGCACGAAACCGCCACTGCTCCAGGAAAACGACAGGCTTGCCAGGGCCACCAGAGCCAGTTCCGTGTGCGGCCCGTCTTCCGGCATCTCCGTGAAATGGATATCCTGGTTCGCCGGCATCCAGCCGAATTCTGAAAACAGGCTGGCTGTCTCTGCAACCTTCTTTCTTTCGGCAGAATCCCACAGGGAGAAGGAAAGCCCATGGCCGGCCAGCTGCATAAAAAATGGTGACCGTGCGCTGTCCATGCCTTTTGTGTGCTTCGCTTTCCCGGAAGCCATGCCAAGCTCGTAGTCACGTCCCCGCAGGCTTAATGACAGGCTGACGCTTCCCATACTGTCCTGCCGGAGCATGCAGGAACCGATGACTTCCCGGAGCCCCTGGAAAACGAGGATCTTTTCCGCCCCCATCTGGTACCGCCCGCTCCGCAGTTTGTACCAGGCATCCCCACCTGGTCCCACGATGTACCGCCGCTCCTCTCCGAAACAGCTGCTGTAGGCCCTAACATAAGCCGACTGCGATGGCTGCCTGCTGCCTTTCTGGCTTTCCCGGATATTAAGCGCCCGGAAAGCCCTCAGATCGATGTCCCCAAACATGGCGACGCTCCCTCCTCCCCACAAAAAATCCTTTACGGAAAGTATGGATGGGATGTAGGGATTATCGTTACCGTTTTGCGGATAACATTTTTCGGGAGGTTTTTCGTGGAGGCAGCTTGGCCCGACCTAGACCAGATGCTTGGGCGTGGTCTGATCCGGGCCTGGATTTAATTTTTGCTGGGGAGTGCCTAGTACAGGTCGATTTTAAAAGCTTTACATTATTATTCCAAATAATCCAGAATATTGTGACGTTCTCCAAAGCATATAATGTATAGTTATTTAAATCGGATTATACTAGGCGCTTAATCCTCCTCGAAATACGCGAATTTCGGGTAGTGCTTCAGCGCCACCCGTTCGCCGACCGGGCCCGTCTGATCCTTGAGGATGACATAGATATTGTTGGCGAACTGGCTGTATGCGTCCATAGCACGTTCAAACAGTCCTCCGTCTTCCTGCCAGCCGCCGATGCCGTCCATGATGTCTGTGACACCCAGAGCATCCTCCCTGAGCCTGCCGTTTTTAAGCGCTTCGAGCATGGTCAGGCGGGAAATGCTCCTGGACATAATATCGAACTTCGGCTCCGTCAGGGAGAATACCAGGACGTCCCTGCCCATGGCGGCGATCTGGTCAGCCATCTGGGTCAAGAACATCCGCTTTCCCATGCTGCATGCGCCTCCGATCACGTAAAATCGGTTGTACAGCCCTCCGTTAAGGGCATGATCCAGTTTCTCAAAGCCGGTGGATACATGCTCCGCATATGTGCCGCTGGCGATGTCGCTTAAGAATTTCTCCCAGTACCCAGCAACGGAATACTGCTGCAGGTAATCCTCACGCTCCCGCCCTGCTGGCCCCCTGGCATTAACATTTCCTTGGTGCATAGTTTTGCCTCCTTCGCGCATTGTCTGAAAAAAAATAGTTTCAGCTGGAGTATGTCTCATATTTTTTGTGACCGTTTTCTGCGGATAGCATTTTTGGAAGAAAAAATTCTGTCGATCCCACGCATGAAATCAGCCAAAGGCCACCGCTGACCAAAATACGCATTCAGAAACCTATATCCCTGCTTTTGGCTGCTCATTGTATACTCCAATATTCCAATTGGTTAGATGACCCCAAAATTGGCATGTCTAAGCCGCCGATGAATCAAGACACCATGCATCATAGCCCTGCTGGCAAGCCCACTTCCAACCGTCCCATCACAAAGTAACCTTACCTTCTGACTGTGCCTCCGTCTCCCATCTCTATCCCAAAAACCGTACTGTATTTTCCCGCCTAGTTAATGCCTTTGTTATCCAACAATAGGACATGCGTTTTCTGCGGATAGCGTTTTCTGGAGGAGAATTTCCGGAAGGCCAATGCACGGAGCCAAGCCCAAAAATCCGGTCATCCGAAAATGACGCACTCAGAGGCCCGTATTGCCGTTTTGACCCATTCATGGCATATTCCATGCCTCAATGGGTTAGGAACAGAGTTTTCCTTGTAGCTTGCCTGAAAACTTTTCTCAAAACACAGCTGAGCGATTCTGTCCCCAATGGATTCCACCGCATCCACCCTCTTATGTCAGAGATCACGTCCTTCCCACATCCGTAAAGTAACCTTACGCCAGCTCCCACCTCCGTCCCCATCGGATCCTGAAGGCCGCATTCATCCTTCCTCCAGTGCAATGCCGACGGATCGACCTGCATCTCATATTCTGGAGTACCATCACCCAAAACGAAACACGACTTGCTGACCCATCTCTCCCACCCAAACACACATCATCATCCTCCCCCCCCACTATAAAGTTACCTTGCTCCACGCCCCTGCCTCCACCTCTGGTTTTATCCTGAGGGCAGCACCGCAACCTTCCACCAGCGAAGGACCGACGGTTCAGATCACACAGCTACCCAACACACTTCTCCGTATGAAAACACTATCTCCTCTACCCCCCCCCCTATAAAGTAACCTTACGCCAGGCTCCCATCTCCGCCCTCCATCGCATCCTGAAGGCCGCACTCATCCTCCCGCTAGTCAGGACTTCCTGCTGCCGAAATGGAGCGGGGCTGTTGTCAAGGGAACCGTGGAATAATGGGGGCAGGGGCCCCGTTATGCCGCGAAAGTCCCTTGACATAAGGCCCACGGATGACCATGGACCGAAGGAAAGGTGCTGCAAGCGCCTTTCCCTGCCACCGGCGAGGGCGGGTCTGGGCAGCGCCCAGGAAACGGGTCAAGGGACTGGTCCCTTGCGGGTTCTTAGGGCAGCGCCCTGAGCCCCCGGAGGGCCTTAAGCCAGCCAGTTATCTGCCGAAAGCCGATCCCATTCGGCGTGCGCACAAGCCTTCTGCCAGCCAATATCTCAAGGCTTTATCAATAGCTGCGGCCAGGCATCAAAAGGCTGAGCAAAGACAAGAGAAAGAAGAGAAAAGCTCTTTTATTTTCTTGTCTTTTTTCTTAGTTCCATGCTTCCCTGCTACCCACCGCCCTCCGTTTGTGCTTGACTGAAATTTTTGCAGCTCTTGGAGCCTGGGTTGCTTTGGGCGAATAGCCCGTCCCGCTTACGTCGATGCTGTTCCTCGGCATGCTTCCTCCCATAAACCAGCCAGGGAGAAAAAGTGGCGCCCCGCCTAGCTCTTCCGGCGGGCCACTATTCTCCTAGTCCTAGGAGTCCTAGGAGTACTGAAAAAAATGTTCCCGCGAAAACCAAGTGTTAGCAATGTTTTTTGGAGCTTGTCACTACACCAACCATCACTTTTACGCTACACCAACCATCACTTTTACGCTACACTAACCGTCACCTTTACGCTACACCAACCATCACTTTTTTACGCTACACAAACTTACACTTTTTTTGCTACACCAACCATCACTTTTTTTACTACACAAAGTTACCCTTTTCTTGCTACATCAACTTACACTTTTTTTGCTACATCAACTTACACCACATATGCTACATCAATTTACCTTTTTTTTAACGTCACGCCCCTGTGCTATTAAAAACGGTTCTAAAAACGCTATCCGCAAAAACCGCCGTCAAAAATATGAGCCATACTTATAGCAAAACTGCATTGCATATCACAGCAGAAAAATAATGCAAGAGTGGGAGACGATTTTTATGTATGACCAAGTTTTAAATTTTGAGGAATGGGCAAAACTTGCAGGCAGACAAGAGCCGGATGAGGCTGTAAAACCTGCGAATCCCGTTGATATTCCGACTGCTTCTAAAAAAACGATGTCAGCTTCCTCAGAAGACTTAGAGTTCAGGAGAAAAAAACATGCACAGGCTTCTGATGCGGGGTATATGCAGGAATTCATCGATGATATTGTCAGTGGAGACGGATTGTATTATGTATCTACCGGTTTTAATAAGCTGGATAATCTTCTTGGCCGTGGCTTATGTGAAGGACTTTATGTCATTGGAGCCATTAGCTCCCTTGGCAAAACAACGTTTATGATGCAGATGGCAAACCAAATAGCAAAAGCTGGAAATGACGTAAGCATATTTTCCATGGAGACGAAAAAGAAGAGGTTGATAGCCTGTAATATTTCCCGCCTGACTTTGATCGATGCAATTAAAAACGGGGGCAATGAGAAAGATGCCAAGACCGCTATTGATATACTGGACAGAGCTGCGTATTCCAATTACAGCCAACAGGAAATGGATCGGATACAGCGGGCTATGTCCGCTTATATGGAATATGCCGGGAATATCCATACATATGAAGGATCCAGCAATACAGATGCACGGCAAATCATAGAGTCAGTGCAAGAGCACATTGACCTTACAGGGAAAAAACCGGTTGTCATCATCGACTATCTGCAGTTACTCGCCCCAGGGGATATGCATGCTACAGATAAGCAGAATATAGATAAAACCGTGGAGGATCTCAGCTGTTTCGCAAGAGACTGCAGCCTTCCGGTAGTAGTCATCAGTTCGTTTAACAGGTCGAATTATAACGGGCCTGTGACCATGGAAGCTTTTAAGGAGAGTGGAAATATTGAATATTCCAGTGACGTCCTGCTTGGGCTGCAGCTTAAAGGGGTTGGAAGCAAGGATTTTGACGTAAATATCCAAAAAGCTAAAAATCCAAGGGAAATAGAGCTCGTGGTATTGAAAAACCGCATCAATAATGTAGGATGTAAGGATACAATGAAATATTATCCAAAATTCGGCTATTTTAAAGAGGTCTGACTGGCAGTGGTTTCAGCCTTTCTCCTTAATTGCAAAAAAATGCCCCTGCTGTTTCAAGGCTGGGGCATTTTTGATTTCCGTTTTTCTGTGTATTGCACCTTTTCTTGCATGTTCTGCCTGGATTCCAGCCGTTCCGTGTGATCCGGGGCGTTCTCCAGTGTAAAATACACAAGTGTACCTTTCCACGTATTAAAATGGCCAAAATCAAGTTTTCCATCTTTTACCGGACATCCATTGGATTCGTACTGCCAGCCGGAAAGGAGCCCGCATGACACGAGGGAATCCATAGCTTTTTCAAATGGCTTCCTGATGCGTGTCGCCCAACCGACCCGTTTTACTGTCTTATCGTCCGCATCCGGCAGGGCCGTGACTGCCAGCAGGGTCCCTACCTTAAGTGTCTGTGCCGTGCCTTTTATCTGGTTATTGTCCATATTGTAATGTTCTGCTATCTTAAGGCCCATAGCGTAAGCGTTTGGGTTCCGCTCATCAATATTTAAAAGAGCTACCGGATACTGCGTCAATGGCTGCCTTATCAGGTATTTTGCGATCGGCGGCGTGAATTCGATCTCAATCATGCCTTTCTTTATTTGGCCCCTGAAAAATATGCCTACGGTTTCAGAATTTCCAAGTTCCCATTTTATTTTTTCTTCTAAATGGACAGTGCTGTGTTTTAGCAGCTCCAGGTCTTTTTTAATCCGCCGTCTTGCGTTTTTCAGCATATTATCAGCTCTCACAGCCTCTGCGTCAGCTTCCTCTGGTGTATTTGTAGCATGTTCTGTTATATCATATCCGCACTGCAGGACATATTTTTTTAATGGTATAGATACCCCAAGACTTCGCAGTTCCCTCCTATCGTTCCCCGTGTGGTTTTCCGCCGTGAAATAGACTATCGCCATGTTCAGCAGTTTGTGCGTGCTTATACTGAGAACTCCCCTTTGGCTGCTGAATTCCCTTATTACAAACCTTACCTCGCTGAATTCCGCCTCACCTGTGTCGTCTTCCGGGTTTTCCTTCACTCTCCCTATCATTGAGGCTACAGCGTCCGTTGCCTTCCCGTGCAGCATCGGCAGGAAGGTTTCCTGTTTTTCTGTCTTTTCCGTGTCAAGCATAACAGACGTATCAGTATTAGTCATTTCTACAGGACATATATCATTCATTTTTTCATGTAGCCTCCCTTCCAAACTTTTTTGCTGCATGGAGTGCTATGCAGATATTCCTTGTCCATCATACAGCATGCGTTGCTGTTCTTTTCGTTGATGTTACTGGCGCATTCTGGTATATCATGCCCGGTATCATAGAGCAGTTTGATAATGAACGGATCCCGCCTGAGCACCTTCGCCCTGCCAGTCTTCAGCAGGACACGTACCTTAGCGTGGTTTTCTGTGGATGAGAGCTGGGTCCCATCTTTCGCTCTTACATAAACCATAGCTTATAAATCTCCTTTTTTAATACTCACCCGAATGGTGGTTATGCGTGCCCGGCAAGGTTGCTATACGGGGCTTGTCTTTACTGTGCTTCCCTTACGCTGGCATGCTGTTTTTTTTATTCTTTGTCCGGGAACGCATTGCTGCCGGGTTGCTTTCGCGCTCCTGCTCAGATCGGGAAATCATCACATTGGTAGGCATTTTGTTCCATTTCGGCTCCCCAGCCTTTTGTTCCTGCTCTGATGTGGAGATTATCACGTTGGCATGGAATGTGCTGAATTCCGTATCCCCGTAAGGTTCCCAAACAAGTCTGTCATCTGCCAGGTATATATTGCTTACACCAGTCTTATAGACATAAAGGTACTTGTTGTCTTTGAGATACTTGATGCAGCGTTTGATTGTAGAGATAGAATAGCCAAATGTTTCTTCGAGCACTTTATAGTTGCATACCAGGGCATTATCCTCGTCCATATTATCGAAGATGAAAAATAGTATGTTGAGCGCTTTCGGCTGTTCGTTTACCAGTTTCTGTAGATACCCAACCGCCTTTTGTTCGCGCTCCCCAAACTGCTTGAGGAATTTTGCCCGTCCTTCCGATGATTCCTGTGCCTCCATAAAATTAATTTCTGTCAATGTACTCATGATAATTCTCCTTCCAATTGTATTTTTTTCTTTAATTCAGGCATGACTTTGCCTGTTTCAAAAAAAGTATGGGCGATATCCAGAAAATATCGTTCTCAATCTTTTGTGGAAAGTATGGCTCATATTTTTAAGGCTGACTTTTGCGGATAGCGTTTTGGAACATACTTTTTCTATGCTTTTGCGAAAAACTACCTCGGTTTTTCTTATCCGCAGAAAGATCGATGTCCAGTCTTTTTGCGTCAACATTGTTGTCGCAAAAAACGCTATCCGCAGGAACCATAACAGAAAAATATGAGCCATACTTTTTATGTACAATAAAAAACACAAAGGAGGCAAAAAAATGGTCGATTCTGATTTTAACCTTAAGGGAAACGGACAGACTGACGCAGCATCCCATCTGCCGATGCCTTGGGATACGATTGGAGGCAACGAGCCACAGCTAGAGGTAACAATTGGAAAACTGAAAATGCCGGAACTCAGCCAACAGGAAACCCAACATATTTTAACTGGGCTTGAGAAATTCAACAGTTCACTCAGTATAAGTGCTCACAAACTGCTTAATACTGCCATAGCGGGGCTTATAGCAGGCTACAAAGATGAGAAAGAGATTGATATATGGAAATTAAGGGCAACGTTCCCGGTAAGGGAATATGCGCTTCGATGTGGCTATGATGTAGACGAACATCCCACAGAAACAGAGGAAGAAAAAATCGCAGAAACAGAAAGAGCAAAAACACAGCTTCGCAGTTTTGCCTGCAAAGTACGAAAAGAACTGGATCTGCTTATGGATTACTCAATACAGTGGGAAGAAAAAATAAAAGGAAAAATGAAGGATTTTTGTATCATAAGCGCATTCAGCAGTGTCGGACTAAGAGACGGGACGATACGGATTGAATTTTCGCCCTTAATGGCGGAATGCCTGCTTAAACATCCACCAGTGCCGTACCATGAATCCTTACTTGGTATAGGTGAGCATAATACGGATGCGTATGTTATGGGATTGGAAATAGCGAAACGCGACAACATACGCCGTAACCAGGAACCAGACATGACCGGTTTGCTTAAAGTGAGTGCGCTCCTTGACGCTGTACTCATTACTCCAGCTGACAACACCCGGAAAAGGTTTGAGTCAGCTATGGATTCCCTTGTGACATGTGGATTCTTAGCCGGATGGAATTATGTGTATGACGCGGATGCTCCTGAAAACTTGGAGCCAAGCATGACCGGCTATGAAAAATGGTCCGACACGTTCGTAAGTTTTACCATTAAGAAGCAGCCTCGGCATATTGCGCAGCTCTGTTCTTAAAAGTTGATACTACCATTTTTTTATATAGGAACAAAAAAAATGCCACAAGTATACTACCGCTTTAACCAAGAAAGTCTCAATCACATTGCTGCACTGATCTGTGATCAACCAGATTTGGCCACTGTATTCCTTTCCTTTCTTGAGTGCGTCAATTACCCCACCTGATCCAGTGGGTCAGATGGGGCTTGCAAAAAAAAAGAGAAAGATGAAGTTTTTTTTTCTTTTTGCAAGCCCGGTTGATTACCCTTAGCTTCGGCTACGTTACCAGTTAATAATATAGGCACCAGGGGATACTCCACACGTCCCCCGC
>CAJTGE010000066.1 GCA_910575795.1 Clostridiaceae bacterium
CGGCCGCACAGGAGAGGAAGCTAAGGGCCAGGAACTTACGAACGGCAGGATTAGCAGAAATCATAAGAAAGACCACAAAAATCTGCATCCATTCCGGAGCAGAAAAGTCAGCAAAGGGCGCGTTACGATCCGGAGATCCAGGACAGCGTTAAAGCCTGGCAGTCTGGTGGAATTCAATGACGAAGTTTTGACTGTGCATGGCACACATACAAGCCGGCATAAATCCAAAAAGACAGGCAAAACGGCTGTCAGTATCAATATAGAGTTTGAACAGCCAGCCAGGAATGGCAAAAAGAGCGCGGCATTGAGCAAATGCCGGATCATTAACAAGTCATATAATACTGGCTGGAAAAAGATTACTGCTTCGGCTTTAAAATAGCATCATACAAATTAAACAAATATACCAAACAGTAGGAAGGAGGAGGCATGGGTTATGCCGTGATCTTTTATGGCATTCCTTTAATGGATCTGTAAAGTTTTCGGCGCATTTCCTCCCCAACTGAATCAAAAGATTCAGTTGGGGTACCCATGCGATATTTTTAATGGAGCATGCGCAGGCCATTGTACGGTTTGCGAAGGGGAAATGCCAGAGGCTGGTGGATGAGGCCGTGGAGAAGGTTGTACTGTACCCGGAACTTATCCCGGTACCAGATGCACAGCCGAAAACACGCCTGGGCAGGCAGACAGAAATTGTAACACGGCAGTGTACGACGGTTGACGCAGGCTTTGCGGAGCTGGGAGAGGACGAAAGGGCACGCGTCTGCCTGCTGAATTTCGCAAGCTACAAGGAGCCCGGAGGAATGTTCCTCTATGGATCCATGGCGCAGGAGGAATCCCTCTGCCATGCGTCACTTTTGTACCCGGTGCTGTCATCCGCCCGCGTGACAGGGATGTTTTATCACCAACATAAGAAGATGCTGAACCGGGCACTGTACCATTCTGACCTTTTGTATGCGCCGGAGGTGCCGTTCTACCGGGGAGGGGAGCAGGCGGCGTTCGATATTATCACCTGCGCCGCCCCGAACAAGGGAACCGCGCAGAAATACCAGAATGTGCCCGATAGGGAAGTGGAACAAGCCATGCGCCACCGGATCGACTCCATCCTGTACGCTGCCTGGGATCAGGAGGCACAGGCACTGATCCTTGGGGCGTTCGGATGCGGAGTCTTTAAGAACGATATTACGTTTGTTTCCCGTTGTTTCCGGGATCTCCTGCAGGGGAAATACAAGGACTGCTTCCAGAAAGTGGTGTTCGCCGTGCCAGACGGGAAGAGCTTCCGCGTGATGCAGGGCATCCTTGAGGGCTGAGGAAGACAAAGCAGCAAAGACAGGCAAAAAACACAGGGACAGCACAATTGGGATTTTCCTCAAAGACAGGGCGGCCTATCTTCGTCCTGTTTTTTGCGCCTGTTCCCCGGGAACGCCTTGCACAAATGGCTTCCGTACACCTCAATCCATCACCATACTTCCCATGAAACATCAAATAAGAAATCTGAGAAAAGGAGACAAAAACTATGTATTTTAAAATTTTAGACGAAAATATGAGACACGGAGAACTCCAGTACCACGAAGGGCTGAACACTGACACACCCCCATTTAATCCAGATCTTACATACGGTGGCGGCCTGTTCTTTGTAGACGAGAAAAAGTCCTGAAATTTCCCAGCCATGCGAGCAAAATCGCTGCTGTTACTGTACCGGAAAGCCAAGAAATTGTGACCATATTTAATGGCGAATACAAATCACATGAAATTGTCCTGTCTGACATCAGGGATTTTTGGACAGTAGAAACCTTTGAGTGGCTGACAGAAGCTGGTATGGACATTCATGCGGATAGTGATCGTTTACTCTGGATGGCTGCAAAAAGCGGCTATCTGGAGATTGTAAAGTATCTGGCGGAAATCGGCACAGACATCCATGCATATAATGACTCGGCACTGCAGGAGGCTGCGAAAAGCGGCCATCTGGAAATTGTAAAGTACCTGGTGGAAGCCGGTGCGGACATTCATGCGTATGATGATTATGTACTTTCAATGGCTGCGGGAAACGGCCATCTGGAAGTTGTAAAGTACCTGGTGGGAGCCGGTGCAAACATCAATGCCTGTAATGACCAGGCACTCCGGTGGGCAGATAGAAACGAACATATGGATGTTGCAAAGTGCCACCATGTACTCTCAATAGCTGCGAGGAACGGCCATCTGGAAGTTGTAAAGTACCTGGTGGGAGCCGGTGCGGACATCCATGCCGGTAATGACCAGGCACTCCGATGGTGTTGTTCTTCAGATTAAAAGAGCATTCGATTTGCAGATTATTTTTCAGATGAAAGAGTCCATTATAGATTTTCCATCACATTATGAGGACACAGTTTTGCACATTATCCGGAATTAAAAATACCCCTATGCAAATTAATTGCGCAGGGGTATCTCTTCCCGAAAAGGTCAGAACAGAAGTTCCTCTTCTTCTGTCGGCGGTTCCGGGTATTTATAACGCAGGTACGCATACAGCAGGCCTCTTTCCTTCAGAAAATCTATGAGGGTGAGGATTTCACAGCCCAGAAAGGTCTGCGCATCCCGGAGGAACTTCTTTGTCTCATCCAGGGAACCGTGGTCAGAGCGTCTGTCCGTATAGAAGTCGAACAGCTCCCTGTCAGAAGGACCTGATGCATCAAGGGATCCGCTGACGGTGACCCACCGTGCCGCCCGGTGCCATTCGATAAAATCAAAGAAAGAGCCGTCTTTATGGATCACCTGCTCCGGATTTTCGTAGGGACTGTTCCCGGCGTCCACCCAGGAACGCAGCTCCCCAAGCTCCAGCCAGTCAAGGGTTTCGGCATAAGCCTCTTCCACAGCCTTAAGCTCCCGCAGCAGGGTCTTCCTTTTTTTCTTACCCATACGCCGCCTCCTATCCCAGCTCACAGTCATTGATGGCCTGCATAGCCGCATCGGCATCCACCAGGTCCAGGTTCTTTGCATCCGCGCACAGCAGGCTCTGGCTGCAGAGTCGGCAGACCATGCGCGGAGCGCCGTCCGAAGCGTTCAGGATCGCTTCGGTGGCCGCTTCGTCAAAGACGGCGTGGCTGCATCCCGCCCCAATAAGCTTCGCCTGGATGAAAGCACGTCCTTCTTCTTTGGTCATGCCCTCCATATGGAAGTTCATCACCAGCCTCTGGCGCAGGGGTTCATGGACGGACAGGCGCAGAGTGTTATTAAGCTGGCCCAGGCCGCACAGGAGGACCACGGCCCGGTCCCTGGAATCCATCTCGAAGTTGAACAGGAGCTTTAAGTCATTCAGGATGGCGTTGCCCACATAGTTGGCCTCATCTATGATGATGACGGGGGTCTTTTTCTTCTCCAGGCACAGACGGCTGACCTCTTCCTGTATGGAACGGAAGTTGTCCGGCTTGCGGAAAGAAGGCTGCCCGCCCAGGGCTTCCACCAGGCTGCGGTAGAAATCCGCCACGGTAAGTGTGGAGAGGCAGGAATAAACCACTTTGTAAAGGGAAGGGTTAAGGGACGCCGCCCAGTTCCTTACAGCGGTGGTTTTTCCCCGCCCTGGCCCGCCCGTGAGCAGGCCGAAGCCCTTCGTCTTAGCCAGATAGGAAAGCCGGAAGAGGGCTTCCCGGTACTGGGCCGTTTCCACCAGGATTTCTTTGGAATTCTTCAGGAAAGGGTTGAATTCCAACCCGAAACGTGCAGGATCCATCATGCCCCACCTCCCTTTGAAAGGAGGAGCTTTTCCCGTTTTATGGAAGCGTTCTCCTGCTTGTTTAAGAGTCTTACGGGAACCAGTGTGCCGTCCGCCTCCGCCACATAGACCTCCTCCATGCCCGGCGGGCAGCGCAGCCGTATCCGCTGCCTGGCAAAGCGCATGTCCACCTCGTACTCCACGTTCCCGATGGTAACCACGCTGTCGGCGGAGACCCTGCGTTCCAGTTCCAGGAGGAAATCTGTCTTAAGCCTTTCCTGTGGGAGGCGGCGTATCTTTTCCGGTTCGGAAAAGAACCGTTCCTGAGGTTTTCCCCCCTTGAGGGAGGAATGGGCGGAAAGGTTATAGTCCCGGACATAAGTACACAGGCTCCCGTCCAGGGCTTCCAGAGAAGAAAAGTCCCGCATATCCAGGGACGCCATCCACTGGTCTTTCATGGTCCGGAACCACCTCTCCACCTTGGCCTTGGCTGTGGGAGTATAGGGTTTACAGTAATTGATTGTGGTGCCGATACGGGCGGCCAGCAGTTCCATCTGCTTATTTTTATAGGCGCTGCCGTTGTCGAAATTGAACATCCTGGGCACACCATACTTTGCCACGGCGCTTTTCATCACCGACATGAGGTTCACGAAGGTATCTTCGAAGAACACGCCCGCTCCGGTAACGAGGCGGCTGGCGTCATCAAGCAGGGCGATGACATAGACCCTGCGTTTCCTGCCATCCGTGGTTTTGAGGTATGGGCCGACACTGGAATCCCCGCACCAGACTTCGTTGATATGGGGGCGCTCATAGCGCCGCATATCCTGGACGGGCATAGTTCCGGATTCCAGTGCAAGCCGGTTTACATACCGGTTCACGGTGGACTCGGAAACTTCGCCGTCCTTTATACTGCCGTCCTCTTTTAACTGCCGGAAGATGGCTGCCGCGCCCATACGGGGATAGCGCCCTTTCAGGTATGCGATCTTTCCTTTCAGGTCATCATCCAGTTTCCTTGGTTTACCGCAGTCGCTCCGCCCGGCAGGAAGCAGCGCGTCGAATCCCCCTTTTTGATAGTTGAAATACCATTTGTACAGGGTCTTGGGTGCATAGTTGCGGATTTCCCCATCGGGATGCAGCACCCCTTTTCGTGCTGTTTTCTCCAGATAGTCCGCCATGTTCCTGTATCCTTCCGGCAGACCGGGGATAAGCGGTGCGATAGCCGAATACCGCATCAGTGCGGTGGCATGTCTGTATTCCTGTTCCATTGATTTGAAATCTCCTTTCCGTTTTTATGCCATCATAAGGGAACGGGGAAAGAAAGTCACCCAAAGTTATGTAGGCGGCACAAAGAGGATGTTCCTGGTCTTTTTTATCTGCATGAACTGGCGCCCGAAGAGCCGGATGCAGGGCTGTGTGAGGGAATAGGCGGGGGACAGAGGGAGCCTTTCGCTTAAGAGGCGCTGCCGCCAGAAACGGATATATAAGGACAGGATGTAAAAGACCTGGCTGGGGGAGAGCTCCGGGTTTGTAACCATCACCTCCATGCTGTCCTTCCCATCTTCATAAAAGGAAGCAATGGAGGCGTGGTCCGTGAGGGGAACCTGGGAGTAGGGAACAATGCCGGAAGGGAGGAGTGCATGGGTGGCATGGCAGAGGCCGCACCGCAGCCTGCGCACGGTCAAGGGAATCTTACCCAGGGCAGTCTTTACAGAACGGGTATAATGACCATGCCCCACAAGACAGCCACAGTGTCCGCAGGAACATGTAAGCTGGCATATCTGGAGAGAATCCATCGTGTCATCATAAAATTCCTGTGAAATTACGTTGCATTCTTCTGTGATTACTGTTATCATAACTTTGTCTGTGGCGGAGCCATCCGCCATGGTGTGAGTAAGGGCAGGGGCACAAACTTTGGAGGGTGAGGGTTCCTGCTCTTTTTCTGTGTATCAGATAGAAGGATAACACAAAAGGTATGGAGATGAAATAATCTGGCGGAAAATACATCAGATTAAAATATCCCATACCTTATTTAATTTAGAGAAAAACTGGGGATTTTGGTTCAGATAAACTAACGAATAACACCGATGGGCATCGATGAATGGGCGTCTGGAAGTTGTAAAGTACTTGGTGGAAGTCGGCGCAAACATCCATGCATATAATGACTGGGCATTCCGGCGGGCAGAGGAAAACAACCATATGGAAGTTGTAAAGTACCTGGCAGAAGCCGGGGCCGATATCCATGCAGGAAACGAGCTTGCCCTCTAGTAGGCCGTGGCAAGCGGCTGTCTGGAAGTAGCGAAGTGCCTGGTGAACCAACTCGGTAATGAATTGCCAGGCTCCTTGCCGAAAATCCTGAAAAAGCATATGCAGAAAATGGTGAGTTGTTGTCTCCAAAACAGGGTGGTTCATTTCCGCCCTGTTTTTTTTGCGCCTGTTCCCCGGTAACACTCCGCACAAATGACCTTCATACACCTCCACCCGTCTCCATACTTCTAATGAACCAAAAAATAAGGAATCCGAGAAAGGAGAAAACAATGGGAGCATTAGAGTTAAGAAACTACGAGGAGACAACAGGACTTACAGAGGCAAAGGGTGATGCGGGGTCATCTGCCCTGAACACAGAAGGAGGCCTCACATGGGATAAGATCCCACACGGCTATGTGGAGATGACTTTCGTGAAAGAGACTGCCACGGGGCGGGGACGGAACGAGAAGTTCATCATGGAAGATCTGAAAAACGGCACCATGAAGCTCACGGAGGGGCGTATCGGGATTACGGTTGGGCGTTACAAGCCCCGCGTATCCTATCGGCCCATAAGCGAATGGGACATGGTCTACCAGTCCAGGGTGTCCAGGGGATATCTCGCGACAAGCACCCACAAGATGGAGCGTGTGGAGGTCAGGAAAGGCGGAAACGGGGACGGGCAGAATTACGCGCCTGTTAATGACCCGAAGGTCCAGTCTTTCGTCGAAGAGCTGATGCGCTACCAGAAGCAGATGTTCGATGCTTCCTACACGGTCAAGGTGGACAATATCTCCGATGAGATGATCGCCCTGGGTGAGAAGATCCTAAAGGAGATCGCCTCCGGTCAGGATGGCATGAGCCTGGCGGAGTTCAACAACAAGCTGAAGCTCCTGTTCGCTGTCATCCCGAGGAGGATGGATAAGCTGTCGGAGCATCTGGCAAGGCATAAGGCGGATTTCGCAGGGATCGTGGCTGACGAGCAGGACCTGTTTGACATCATGGTGTCCCAGGTGCGGTCAGCCGGAAACCGGAAGGCGCAGGAAAAGACGGCCCTGGAGGCGAACGGCATCACCATGCGCCAGGTGACGGAGGACGAGGAAGGCTTTATCAAGAATCTTCTGGGTAACAATGCGGGGAAGTACGTGGAAGCGTACCGCGTATGCAATGAGAAAACTGAACAGGATTTTTCCGATTTCGCGGATATCTTCGGACTGGAGGACGGGGACGGCATCGCCCACCTGTTCCACGGGACGAGGAACGAGAACGTCTGGTCGATCCTGACGACAGGCTTGAAGAACCGTCCGCCCAAAGACGCAGTGATCACAGGGAAGGCATACGGCATGGGCACGTATTTCGCCCCGGACGCCATCAAATCCTTGGGCTACACCTCACGGATCGGCTTCAAGTGGGCAAACGGCACCTGCAGCTGCGGGTTCCTTTTGATCTGCAAAGTAGCGGTCGGGACGGAAGATACCTGGTATGACGGCCACCTGGGATGTGACTGGTCCCTGAATGCGGAAAAGCTGGAGCAGATCGCCCCCGGGGCGTTATGCACCTGGGCAAAGGCCCGGTATTCCGGTTTCCGGATGGATGAGGTCATTGTCTACCAGGATGCCCAGTCCACCATCGAGTATATCGTGAAGATGGGCTGACGGCAGCGGCGCCAATAACAAAAAAATAGGAAAAGAATATAAGGAGGAACACTTATGGCAGTAGGGAAAGAGAACCCAAAATTCACATTGACAGAAGAACATATCAGGCTGGCCGGGAACCTGAACTTCAGGGTATGCCCGGATACGGAGTACGATGACCCGTTTATCCCGGGGATCGACCGGAAACGGCCATTTGGGAACAGCGGCGCTGTCGATGATGTCCTGGATATCCTGGGATGTGAACGGGATGAGGAAGGATACTGCAGCGCAGCGGATGTCAGCCATGCGGAAGACCTGCTGATCGAGCTGCCCCTGGCCCTTGAAGTCATCGTACAGAACAGGACATTTGAGCCGGGACGTATGAGGTGGAGAGGTACGGGACGTACAGCGATTACCGGATGATGAAGAATTATAAGGCGCTTAAAGGGGCGCTTTCTGAGATCAGCGAAACCCTCTGTAAGACGGACGACGGCCGCAGGATGGCAGAGAGGCTGAGGATCCTCTGTATGAACGTGATGAAAGACGATCCGTGGCGGATCATTAAGGATATTAAATGCTACGCGGACATGGACCCGGAATGGGCAAAATTCTGCGAGGTATTTAAGAAGCATAAGAAACTGGCGCAGGCCATGAAATAGAGCAGATAAGCAAAAAAATGTCAGATACCCGTACAGGCGGGAGGAAAGGAGGAGCCGCCACGGGGCAGGAAATGCCATGGCCGTGGCGGCAGAAGATATATGGGACAGACAAAAATCGGAACGGCAAATGATACTATGGAAATGCAGGAGACCAAAGGCGCGGCACCAGCATTAGGCCTCATCAAAAAGAAAACCTCTGAGTTCCGGGGAGCTTCCCGGTGCAGGGAGTTAAGGAAGTATGACGGGCTGGGCGCCCTTCTGGATACTGCGAAAGGCGCAAGCTATGACGACGCTATCTTAGTAAAGGACATCATGCGCGGCTACCTGGCCGGGGACTTCCAGATCCATGAGTTCATGGGCTTGGTGGAAGAAGGCCTGGATGACGGGCAGATGCTCCTGCCGGGACAGAGGACAGCGAAAGCGGAAAGGCTCTGTGCGCTCCTTACGCGGGCGGCATCCTGCGAGACAAGGAAAGCGACATTCGTGAAGCCCGGTACAGTCATCGCGGGAGGCTATGAGGTAAAGGCGTGCCCGGATGTGGTGTTCACGGGACAGGATGAGATCGAACTGGTGCTCTACCGCTCCGGGAAACCGTCAGTCACCCAGAAAGGGAAGAAGCAGGACGCTTCCGTGGGGAGCTGCCTGGAGCTGTATTTCCTTTTAAGGTATGCGCGTACCATGGTGCCGGCTGGAGAGAGATGGAAGGTGAAGGCTTCTTATTACTTCATGAGGAAGTCCACGGACACATCAGCCAGCATGGCGGATATGGATTTCTTTTCCGGGAAGGGCGGCAACGTCGTGACCCTGGAAGAAGAGTACACGGGCGGCAGCCATGAAGAGACCAAGCTGGACGAGCAGTTCCTGGCACAGCTTAATGAGTTTGCCGAAGGGACGGACGTACTGCAGGAGGATTCCTGCAAGTACTGCAAGATGTATACGCAGTGCTTCTGGCAGAAAAGCCCGAAGCGGTATGAGAAAAAGACGCTGGAAAGCAAGAAGGGGACGATCACCCCGTCAGACGCGCAGCAGGCCGTCATCGATTTCCGGGATGGCTACTGCAAGGTGAACGCCGGGGCAGGCACCGGGAAGACCGAGTGCATGACCGAGCGCGGGGCCAGGATGTTCGCCGGCGGAACGGATCCCTCAAAGATGCTGTTCATCACGTTCACGGAGGCCGGCGCTACGGAGATGAAGGAGCGCCTGGTCAAGAAGACGCAGGCAAGGGGGCTTAACATCAAACCGGAGGACATCCGGGCAATGACGTTCAACGCCTTTGACTTCCAGATCGTAAAGGAGAACTACAAAGAACTGGGCTTTAAGTGGGAGCCGAAGGTCATCGACCGGGTAAGAAGCCGCGTGCAGATCACGGAGATCTTAAAGGAGCACCCCATTGACGGGCTGGACTACTTGAACTACACGATGAAGCAGGGGGCGCTCATCTTCATGGAGAAGGTCTTCGCCATCATCAAGGAACAGCATCTGGATCCGTCAGACCCGGATGCCGAGGACGCATTACAGGAGGCGTTAAGGGAAGCGGGATACACAAATGCCGCGTCAGCAGCCACCATGCGGGAACTGTTTGACCGCTACAAGGATTATGACGAGGCGTTAAAGAAAGACTGCCTGGTGCAGTACGCTGACCAGGAGCCGCTGGCAAACAGATTCCTTAACGCACATCCGGGCTACTTAGAGGAGCGTTACGGGTTCGAGCATATCATCGTGGACGAGTTCCAGGACAGCAACGACGGGCAGCTGGATAAGATCAAACGCCTTTGCGCATGCGGGACGTTCAAGAGCCTGATGGTGGTCGGTGACGACTCCCAGGCGATCTATTCCTTCCGCCACACGTCGCCGGAGAACATGATCCACTTCTTTGAGAAGATGGGCGTGGACGGCGCGGAGCTGTTCCTGACGGAGAACCGGAGGAGCCGGGAGGAGATCATCGCCCTGGCCAACGGGATCAATGACCTGAATAAAGAGAAAGTGCAGAAGACCATGGTATCTACCAGGGGCTACGGCGGGAAGGTGGCGGTAAAGGGTTTCTTTAAGAAAGCCGATGAGTACGCCAACATCACCAACCAGATCCATGCCCTGATCGATTCCGGCGTGAAGCCGGAGCAGATCGCCTTCATCGCGTACACAAGGGATGAGATTTCTGAGATGAGCGCGGCGCTGGCCAGGGAGGGGATCCCGTGGGTGATGAAGAATCCGCTGCTCCTGATGGAAAACAGCCGCGTGAAAGCAGCCATCTCGTTAGGGATGTCCTTCTACGAGCCGGAGGCGACGAAAGGGTATTTCGACTATATCGTTGCCGAGTATGACGGGGAAGCGGAAGAATTCCTTGACCCGGAGGAACTGGCGGCAGAGGTTGAGTCCATGCAGGCTGATTTTATGGCCCTGGAAGACCTGCCGTTCGAGGTACAGAGGTCAAAGTTCCATGAATACCTGGACGCGATCCGGGGCGAGGATGAGATCTACGCCTATTTCTTAGATCTCCTGTATGACAACGAGGACCTGCAGAGCGAGCTGGAGTATCTTCTGGACTTTACCCGTTACGGGGATAAGGAAGAGAAGAAGATGGAGCAGGGCTATGAAGGGGTTGTGCTGACAACAGCGCATTCCTCCAAGGGCCTGGAATGGGACTACGTGTTCAATTCCATCTCCAAATACGACAGCGAGAAGCTGCACAGGAACTCAAAGCTGGCGAACGCCAGGAAAGAGGAGATGCGCAGGCTGATGTTCGTCTCCATGACCAGGGCCAGGGAAGAGCTGTTCGTTTCCGGGCAGTTTATCTGTTACGGGAACAAGGAGGACGGCTATACCCAGAACCAGTTCCTGCAGGAGGTCTACGGGATCCTGGGAGAGGACTATGACCCGGTGGACCACGAGGCGGAGAAGAAAAAGGCTGAAAAAGCCTCTGCGAAGAAAAAGAAGACGGCTGCTTAAGACGGCCGGGGAAGGAGAAGCCATTGTTTTGGAAAGAGCCTGGGGAGATGATCCCTGGGTTCTTTTTTTTGTGGGAATCTGCGGATAACGTTTTTTCCGGCGGGAAAATGAGCCTCTATGTGGCCAGCCCTATTTCCATACTTTCCATGAGACATCAAATAAGGAATCCGAGAAAAGGAGATGAGAGAACGAATGTTTGACATTGACATCGAAAGACTGATGGATCTGGTGGATGAGGAAAACAATGCGTCTTCCGACTACCGCTGCAAAAGCAAGGATCTCTACAAAGGGGATCTGGAAAAACTGGCAGAACGCAAGAAGGATCTTGAATATGCGTATCATTGCCACGAAAGAGCAGAAGACGCAGTGCGGGCGATTATTGAGGTTTTCCAGCTTGATAAGGATCAGGTAAACCGGCTCTATATTGCTGGCCGTGCTGTTAAGCGTTGGAGAGACCGCACAGAATGGGCCAGGCTGATCCCTGACACCATGCAGAAGCAGATTGAGCGCTTCATCTTTGGGCCTCCATCCGCTCCATCCCTGCTCTGCTCCCATTGTGGATGCTGGAAAGATTGAGCCACTACAAATTTAGAAAGGGAAAAAGGAGAAAAAAACATGGAGATCAAAGTAAGAAACTATACCCACGCTGGGGACAAGGACCAGGAGTATTTTTTTAATAACATCAGGGAAGCCCTGGAGAAGTACGTCGAGATCAGGGATGCCATTCCGGATTTCCGGAACCGCAGACAGCTCTGGCCGACCATCTGGGTGGATACAGAGAAAGGCTATCAGCGTGTCCATGATTTCGCTTTCCAGGATGTGACGGATGATTCAGTCGGAAAATACCTGGCAGAGCGGATTCTTGATACGGACGACTTGCTGGGCTTCATGTCTGACCGGGCGGAGACGGAAGCTGAGAGTACGGTTTCCAGAACGGTAAGCGGCCTGGAAGAACTCACAGACCAGGAAAGCGGCATCATCGTGTACGGGAACCGTGACGTGGTGATCTGCAACTGGCGGGGCGTAAGCGGCCTTCCCCGCGTATTTATGGGCGGGCTGGTTGGCCTGGGCGAGGAACTGGAAGCAGAACCTGGCGAGGACGTCAAGGATGTCGCCTGTTTCCTGGATGACGAGTACGGACTCCAGAACCTGGATGTGATTTACGATGTGAATGGCGACATGGCCGAGCTTGTGAATGAGGCTGTCAGCGGGACGGCGTACCGCCTGCCGGAGCTTGACGCTCTTGTGGTCGCGCCGGACGGATGGTGCTAAAGAAATGACAGGCTGGCCGTGGCATGACAGCTGCGGCCGGCCGGGCAGGAAAAACAACGGAGCAATTCACCAAAAAAAACAAAAAAAAGAAAGAATAATAGCAAATTTGTTATTGCTGTTGCAGAGCAGAAATGTTATAATAAAATCACGAGGAAGGATAATGTACGAACTTATATTCTACGAAGACAGAAACGGGAAAAGAGTAATTGAAGAGCTGATGGTAGATTTGAAAACACGAGCAGATGCAGGCAATAAGAATGCCCGAATCCAATTTTCTAAAATTTCAGCATATTTTGATACATTGGAAGAAATGGGTACACGAGTTGGAATGCCTGTTACAAGACATCTGGATGGAGATATATGGGAGTTACGTCCGCTGAATAATCGTATATTTTACGCATATTATAAGGATGGCAAATTCATATTGCTCCATCATTTTGTGAAGAAAACACAAAAAACACCCAAAAAGGAACTGGAACAGGCAATCCGAAATTATAACGACTATTTGGAAAGGTTTGGTAAATAACATGGCAAATACATGGAAGGAATTACGGCAGGGATTAAATTTAACAGCAGAAGACGAGGCTGCTATTGATTTCGAAAAAGAGCTCATTAGAACGATGATCAAGATTCGCGAAAACCAGGGACTGTCCCAGGCTCAACTTGCCGCAAAGTGCAAAATGAAACAACCTTCTCTGGCAAGAATGGAGAAAGCGGCGCATTCTCCGCAATTAGACAGTTTTTTAAGAGTATTGGCTCCTTTGGGATACACATTAAAAATTGAGCCATTGAGAAGTAAGCAACACTAAATTTAACCCGAATGGAACCATCTCTGAAAAGATCTGGGAATATTTCCCAGGTCTTTTTTTTGTGGGTAAAACAAATTATCTCAAAAAAAACACAACAGTTTCACCATGCTCCCCGTTCCCATACTTAAACCGGAAACAGATTAAGGCATTGAAGAAAGGAGATGGTTTTGAAAAGAAAAACAGAAAAAAGCACCAAAAACACGCAAAATAAAGAAACAGACAAATAGGAAAAGGAGAAAAATAATGAGCAGATTTTACGGAAAAACATGCAACTACACATTTTCATTCAGAGAGGAAGAGTACCGCACGATCTTCCCCAACAAGGAACTGGAAGCAGATTTTGACAATATTGACAGCTGCCTTCTGTGGGCTGCCTATGTTGAATTTGTGGAAGGCGTAAGGACAGATACCGTGCTGATCTGCGAGAAGGACACGATGAAGCCCGTGATGTGGATCCAGAACCGTGACCAGCTGCTGGAATACGCGTGGGCGACACTCACCGATGTCAATATTGACGAGGAAGAGCAGACCGAGCAGGACTGGTTCATCTTCCCGGCCGGGACAAGCAGGGAGGAAATCTGGCACTGGTTCGATGAGCGCTACAGCAAGGGTGTCGGGGAACTGATGTATACTGAGGCTCCCAAAGAGGCTGCCTGCATGGTGTTCCCGCAGGCAGGGCATAAGACAGAGATCCTTCCGTGGACACCTCTCATAGAGGATGGGGAATGGTGCAAAAATGCAGACGGCATTATCCGGAACGCACTTATGATAGTGCTCAATGCAGAATACGAACTGGACGATGCTGAGAATGCGGCGGTGCTGATCGCGCCAGCACAGGGTTCCACAAGAATGGGAGAGATCACGGCAGTTTTGGCGGATAACTGGGAAACTCCAGGGGCATATACATTGTACGTTTATGACCGCGATCTGCTGTTTCATGAAGACGAGTATGAGGAAGAGGAAGCAACCACCTTTCATGCAGATGGGCTTAAGGAGGCAACTGAAAACGCTTCAGAGATGATCCTTTGCGCATTAGAAGGCATAGGCGGGACAGATGCAGTCAAAAAACGATATCTGAAGTGTTGAACTGATCAGACACTTCGGAAACTATACAAAACCAAAATGAGGAGAAATAGGTATGAAAAAAAATGAACGTAACAGTCACATGTATGGCAGTGTACAACAGCAGTATCAAGGTTCCGGATTACCTGTCGTTCGAAGAGGCGATCAAGTACGCGAAGGAACATATTGATGAGATCCCCTGTGGGGAGCTGGAATACATTTCCGGTTCCGACGAACTGGACGAGGACAACTGTGACTTCGAAGAAAACGAGGAAGACGGAGACGACAACCTCGACTGACCATGAACCATCACCAAAAAAGACCTGGGAGATACTCCTGGGTCTTTTTTTTGGCACGAAAACAGTCCTGCCGTTTCCATACTTCCCATGTAATCCAAAAAAATAAAAAGATATCAGAAGGAGGAAACAAAAATGAGGATTAACAGACTTAGAGAAGGGTTAGAGGTGGCGAACAAGCTGGATGGTAAATGGTATAAGGTTACTAACGCTGACACCATTGACGGAGTTGGCTCCGCCAAAGAAATGATTATAGAGGATGGCAGATGGACCGGCGAGTTTGGTGACGGCAAGGTACTGATCACTGAGAAGAACGCCCTGGCGTTCCGCATCGTCAACGATCCGAAACCCTATCCCATCCCGGAAGGCTATTTCATCGAAGCAGGAAAGCTGATGAAGGACGGAAAAGAGATCGAGACCGGCGAGCTGAGGTTCGTGAGGTTCCTGGCTGTCCAGCCGGATTTCCTGATCCTGGCTGCGGAGAAGAAGGGGACGAAGGAAGGCATGGTGGAACTGATGTCTTACCAGGTGTCCCGTGACCGCTTTCTCAGGATGCATACCGTGCCTGAGACGGTCAAGCTGCTTAAGTATGTCGGCGAAGGCAATGAAAGGGCTGTCCTTGGATACTCTGCGGTGACAGAGAAGGAAGTGACAGATGAGGGTGGCAATAAAAAGACTGTCAGGGTCTTCGATCAGGCCGGACTGCTCACTGTGATCGAAGGCAAGAGGCTGCACTGCTGCCGGTTAGAGTCCCCGTTCGTTGTGGAAGATGCCTTCGTCAAAGAAGTACCGTCCATTAACGGACATTTTGAGGCGTTCCTCCCTGTAGATGAAGAGGAAGACGAGGACGGCTACCTGGTATCGCGTAAAACACGGATGTGGATGCGGACAGACGGCGGGAATGTAGTCAGCGACCTGGAGGCAGATGGCAAGATCCGGGCAGACTGGAGTTTTGCCTACAATGGGTTCGTGATCCGCACTAATGACATGATCGTGATCCCCACAGAGGACATTAAGATCACCAGCGCCAAGGTGGCGGAACTGGATGGGTATGATACCCTGATCGACATCACAAAGGAGAACTACGAGTACAGGCTGACCTTCAGTAATGGTAAGTACGAGTTCAAGATACTGGTGAGCAAGTCCACAAGGGACCGTGGGTACATTGTGACCGTCGATTAATGGGTTCTGCCCATACAAAAAAAACAACACATTTCCACATATTTTCCTCAAAGCAGGCAGCCATACCCGGCTGTCTGTTTTTTCTGCGGAAAAACGCTATCCGCAAAAACGCTTCCTGCTTTTCCTCAGCGTGAGCCATACTTCTAGTGTAGAACGCATTAAGGAACTGCAGCTCAGGCTTCCCCACCATACGCGGGATGCAGCGCGGCTTTTCCTGGCGGCGCTTTTACAAAACGGAATACACGGCCTGAAAATGCCTGAAACTTTTCACCGGGGCGCTCTGCCGGTCTAACAAGCTGGGACCTGGTGCTGTGCCTGCATGTCCGTTTAACGGCAGCAGGGGCGCATGGCACTGGTATGTCCCGGCTCGTAAGGCCCGGGGGTGAACTACTCGGTAATTGAATTACCGAGCATCTAAGTAAAAAACTCAGATACTACAGTAACCGTTCCCGCTCCATTGGAAAACAACCCATCCCAGGTACAAAGGCAAGGGACAGAGGAGTTCCCCTCCGGACAGCCCGTGCATGGTCATGCCATACAAAGGCAGCGGTAGTCCATATGGCCTGGTGGTACTCAGACTACGATGATACTGTAGCATTTCCCGCCAGGCGCTGCTTTTTGTATTGTGCGTTCCGCTCTGTATAAAGCTTCTTCAGTGCCTCAGTCAAACCACAGCGCGAATAACGGTTGTTTTCGCATACAGCCGCAAGCTCCTCATCCACGGCCCGCTCACGGATATTGACACTGCCAACGTGGTCAGCGTCATCCTTGTGCCCGCAGCATGTACAGAGAAACTGCTTCCCTTTACGGTTTTCCTTGTCTAAGTTGCCGCAGACGGGGCATACCTGGCTTGTGTAATCCGGAGCCACTTCAACAAACGCACGGCCTTTCCAGTTTAAGGCGGACATCAGCGCCTGCTGTGCCTTCCCGCGGGCAAATGTGGAGAACATCCCGTTCACCCTGCGGCTCTTGTTGAATTCCTTGATGTCCAGCCGTTCGATGACTGTCAGCGTATCTGCTGTGATGCCTGAGATATACCCGGAGACACCATCTTTAATCGCTTTGTCCAGGATATTGTAATAATGGCGCTTTTTCCGGTATGGCGCATCCGCTGTCTGGATCATATACTCCAGCCGGTCCATCTTTTCAATAAGGGAACGTCCCACATGTTCGGGCAGGCCGGGATGGGTATGCAGATAGTGCTTGATGGCGCGTTTTTTATTCCTGAGATCGGACAAGTCTGCGAATGCCGGTTCAACCGTCCCCTGGTAAAAGTCCAGGGCGGGCTTCATGGATGAACAGATGTCTCCCTCAGAGGTATGGAAAAGATCCAGGATGCCCGTATCCACGCCGATGACCTTTGTAGGATCTGGCTGCTTGAGGGATTTTGTGTAACTCCAGACGATGCGGAGTTTCCCGTCCCTCATGGAAGCCATTACCGTGCCCGCCATATCATTGCTCCTGATCTTGTCCAGGGAATGCTTAGTGGTATTGAGTGGTACGGGGATCCTATGGCTTTTACGGAACGGATCCGTGATGGAGATGACATAAGGGGCCTGGGCCTTGGTAGATGGCTCGATCCGCATCAGGCGGCTGTCCAACGGGACTTCCACCCTGGAAAGCACTGGGATCCGGTATTCCATGGAGGACATGGCATAAGCGTCCTGGAACCAGAGCATGGCAGTATGGAAGGATCCATCATCCATGCCAGAAAGTGTTTTTGCGCAGTCCGCGTAAAACCCTGGTTTCCCCTTGGCGATGCCTTTCATCACGGAGATCATCTCAGCCCTGTCTTTCCCCATGGCTGACATAGCAAAAAGGACTTTCGACTGCGTGAAGATGCTCTGGTCCTGTGCGTACATGTCTAACCGGATGGCGTCCAGTCTGTTAGACAGGTGTGTTACAGCCGTATCAAATGCGGCCTGGCAGAATGCGGAATTGAGGCCGGATGGGCGCATGTCCTTCTCCAGCTGCCGCATGGCGCTGTCCTTTTTGTCATTCTTCACCAGCTGGAGCAAGTACTGGTCTTCGCCGTTCAGCGCGGCGATATCACGGTTGGCAAGGTCACAGAAAGCATCCTGCATCCTGGAAAGCATATCACGCTTGCCTTTATTCGGATTCCCATACAGGAAGACAGACTTCGCCGGTGATGTATTGAATGATGAGTTTTTACGTTTCCTTGCCTTTGGCATAGGTGCCTCCTTTCTGCGTGGTATCAGTACTGCTTGTTCTGGTGTTCAATGTAGCGCCGGATATTTTCCTCAGAGACGGAACCAATTGTCTCCACATAATAAGAGTGGTTCCAGAGCTGGCCCTTCCACAGTTTGTTTCGGATTTCAGGGAACGCCTCGAAAAGTTTCCTCCCTGTGATCCCCTTCAGATATTTGACGATCTGTGTGATCGAAAGTTTGGGAGGGGCTGAGACAAAGCAGTGGATATGATCACGTTCCCCACACTCGAACAGGTGGACAGTAAACCCTTTTTCAGCCGCTATCTCCATCACAAGGCTGTGGAGGAAGGTTTCAATCTCCGGCGTAAAAATTTTGCGTCTGTACTTTACAGACCATACCATATGGTAGTTGATATTGCAGACGCTAGTACGATAATGAACGAGATTTTCTTTCATACACATAGTATACCACAAAACAAATAAAAAGGCAACCCTTGCGGGCTGCCTGGCCGCTTTCATCTCGGTAATTGAATTACCGAGGCTTCCCGCGGCCTTATCCTAAATACCCGGACTTTATAAAACTGCATGATAAAGAGATTGAAAGGCTGCAGGGACATACGTTGCCAAGCAGCATGGGTATCAAACAACCAAAGAAAACAATACAAAAAGCGAGTTAATAACCTTTAATATAGATCAAACAGTAATAATGGCTTAGGCTGCGGCCAACCGCCGCGCTAATGGGGTGAGTGCATCCCATTGCGGCAACAATATTCTAAGAGAAAAATTCCCAGGCTTATGCCTTTTCTGGAGACTTTCCAGGAAACGCGGGTTATGGCGTTTGGAGCGGAGTATTCCGTTTCTTTCTTAGAACCCCACGGTTTTAACCGTGGGAGTAGTCAGAAAAGCCAAACTCTATACGTTCGATACTTATAATAAATACGCGGATCCGCCGAGCTTTGAAAGGACGCAGACCCAGTTCGCCGCCTGGTGCGAAGGGGACCTGAACATATATGTAACGATCGGGGACGGAGAAGACACTGGAGAAAGCGACGTAAAGTGCGAGCGGTTCGAACATACGGAGCAGTTTACGGCCACCTACAACATAAACCTGCTGAAATACGATTCCGAAACCGGGAAGCCCCTGGCGGATTCCCACTGGGACGTCCTGGAGAAATTCGACGATACCCAGCTTGACAACACAGACTTGGACCGCACGCCGGACGAGCCGGGAGCCTACGAATCCGGCCTGGGCAGCCTCAGCCAGACGGCCTGGGGGGATGATGAGATCGTGTTTAACTATTCCGGGAATAAGGGCGTCACGCAGTCTGATACCAACAAATACAACTGGGGCAATGACGGGGGAAGCCAGTTTGAGACGTGGGACGACCCGTACCGTGATCCCTGTAAGCGGGACGACAATGTAACGGGTGAGGACGGCCTTCTCTATGAGATCGACTCTTCCGGGAACAAAAGTGAAACGCCCGCGCATACGGATATCAAAGGCTACACCTACCATAAGGGCTACTGTACCGGGCATCCGGCCCCGGAGATTGAGTACCTTGAATGCGAATGCGAGGAGGAGTGCGACTGTGAGGAAATCAACCAGCAGCTGCATGACG
>CAJTGE010000067.1 GCA_910575795.1 Clostridiaceae bacterium
TTGGTCCCGGGCCAAAAACAGAATAGCATTCCTGCATGACAGAATCCGTCTTGGAAAGATCGAGAAACCAGAACTGCACGATATAATCCCAAGTGCTTTTGGAAAGCACAAAGGGATCCGGGTAAAATTTAAGGAACTGGGATACGAAAGTATCCTGATAGGCGGCATGACCGCCGGGGTTACAAGGTAACATTAAAAATCGCCTCCAATCAAAAAATGTACTTATTGATCAAGGGCGCGAAGCGCCGCATTTTTTGACTGGTTTGTCAAGTGTTTTTGAGAAAAAAGTGGGTGATTTTTGAAAAATAGGTTCTGAAAGCCCCATGAAATAAGGGCTGAAGATTCCGAGAAGTTATCTTAAATAAAAGGAGGAAAAGAAAAAAATGAAGATAACCATGTACACCCTTCACGGCATGTGGCACAGCAATTACGAGGATCAGTCTGTAGTCGTTGGTATTTCTACGGATGAAGCCGGGCTGATTAAAGAGCTTGGTAAGATCGCCGATAACAAGGCGAGGGACTATCTGGAGATGTGCGGCTACATCCAGGAGAAAAGGGATGAGAAAAACTATGAAGCCACAAACGGGTGCGGCAAGCATATCGAGTTCCATATCACGGAGCATCAGGTAGATCTGCCAGAAGAAGTGATGGGAAGCGTTGGCCGTGAGATGGAAAAGATCAACCGCACCAGCGATGTGGAAGCCTATCTGGAAACCCTGCTTGAGTTGGAAAGCATCGCACCGTGGAAATATGAGTACATGATGCGGAAATCGGAGGTCATGCAGGAGATCCTTGCTATGTTTGACGAGAAAGAGAGCTGTAACACTCCATACAATAACACGATGGAGTATGTCGTTGAGACAGTAATGAATGAACTTGTCCTGCTGGATGACCAGAAACTGGAATTTCTGTGGGAAGAGTTCAGAGAAGATGTCATGATCGATGAAGATGGGCATATCCTGTGTGACTTTGTTGGATTCGAAAGCGGTACGGACGAGAAAGAAGTGTATCGCTGGTTCGATAAATGGTATTCCGGTGGGATCGCGAAGCTGATCTATCCAGACATGGAGCCGTTAAACACCAGGATTACGTACCTCTACCGGGATTCCTACAATTACAAGCGGGTCAACCAGGTAGTGATTTCCGGTGTATTCACCATGGAGCAGATCGACACCATCATGGACTGCCTGGAAGACGGCTGGCACTTCATACCGGAGCAGGTCGGATTCCCTGCAGTAAGAACCGGGAACCCGGCGGAGGACGGCTGGATGATGGAGCTGAATCGTGACAGATTCATGCCGGACAGCGGAAAGCCGGATATCGACATGACGCCTGATGAGGTGGTAGCAAAGTTCCTGGAGGCAAAAGGAAAATGGGACGAAAGCAAGGCACAATAATTCCGTTTCCACAAAAACAAGAAAAAGGAGAACATAAAAAATGAAGAATACATGGAAAAAATCAGACCTTATCGACGGCGCGATCTTCCGGAAAGTGGATGAGTTTGTGGAAGTTTATATGGCAAGGCCATATTCCACTGTCTATATGGGCTATCCTGTCTTTCATGGGCTGATCAGCTTTGATGAGGTTGAGCTGGATGATGTTATGAAATCATTCGACTGTAAGTCCGTTGCCGAACTCGAAAAAGAGCTCGGGGCTGACTGGGAGCGGAAAGCCGCACTTGTGTGGTTTGATATGGTCTGCCAGAACGATGAGACGTATATCGTCTGCCAGAAAGCGTCCTGCGATTACGCCAAGTCAGTCCGGCTGATGTACCGGATGGCCGGATACCAGGAAGATGAGGAAGAGCTGGAGATCAGCCGTACCCTCACGATATCCACCGTGCATATCAGCCAGGAGACCGCACGCCTGATGGATATGGATGCCATCAGCATGGGGTTCTATTCAAAGGGCGAGAGCGGATACCATATCTTGACTGTTGGCTTGGAAAACTACGCAGGCGATATGCCGGAAGATATGAAGGCATGTGTGAAGTTTGCCGCAGACAATAACTGTGACTGGCTGTGCCTCGATGCGGACGGGCAGGAAGTGAAAGGACTGTCAACGTACCAGTGGGATTGATTCCGCCACAGAAAAAAACAAATAGCCCAATATTTCTCCAGAAAGAAGATCCCATTGCCGGGGATCTTCTTTTTTTTCGTTTGAAATCACCCATTTCAGCCGTTCATCTGTCTCCATACTTCCAGTGAACCAAGATTAAGGAATGCGAGAAAGGAGAACGCAATGAGAAAAGAGGAAATCATCAAGGAACTTGAAAAACATACGGACACGATCCTGTCCTTCCCGAACCGTGGACCATGGGGGGATTCCAGATACCGGGGGAACTGCTCCGGCTGGATTCCGGCCTATTTCATCAACAAATACCATGCGGGGAACGTGGCTGAGGTTTTTGCCGGCTCTGGAACCACTTATGATGTCTGCAGGGATATGGGTGTGGCTTATACCGGGATCGACTTAAACCCGAACCCGCCAAGGGACGGCATCATTTCCATGGATATCCTGGATGATTCCATGGACCTGCCTGATGGGTTTTATAACGCCGACATGGTATTCCTACATCCGCCTTATCCATCCATCAATGACGTCCGGTATACCGGGAATATGTGGAAGGATACGGATGGGACAAGGATCCTTCGGGATATCTAGGAGATGCCGTAGGAAGAGGGCATGAGATGCGTCAACCATGCGGTACTGCGTGCGTTCAACGCCATGCCGACAGGGGCTTATGAGGTCTGTCTGGTCGGGGAGATCCGTTCCAAGGGACAGTACCGGTCCATGATGCAGAACCTGGCAATCCCGGGGATCCTGCACCAGACGTTCATTAAGCTCCAGCATAACACTGTTTCAGGGAACCGCACGTACAGCGGGAGGGGTGATTACGCCCTGACCGGACATGAAATGATCGCGGTCATTAAAAAGCCGAGCGGCTACGAACTGGCCTATGTCATGCCAAAAAGGTACACCATGGATCTCCGTGACTGTGCCATGGCGACATGGAAGGACGTGGTGATGAGCGTGGTCAGGAACCTGAAAGGGGAGGTGACAAACGAGGCGGTCTACAGTGCGCTTGAGGGGCACAAGAGGGCCGAAAGCAACGTGGACTGGAAAGCCAAGGTGCGCCAGACACTGCAGTTCCTGGAGAAATCCGGGCTGCTTACGCGCATGGGTACTGGCAGGTATGTACTTGCTGCAGCATAAGTTCTGAAAAATAAAAAAAGAGAGAAAGAGAGGGAAAAGATATGGGATGGATTTCCTATCATGCAACCTATTACAAAAACGGCAGGATCGACCGGAAGGCCGAATGCGACGGGTATTTCCTGGAGGGATTGAACGCCGGGTGGAACCGGGTGCTGAAATCCACGATGGTCGGATCCGTGTATTACGCAGCTGTTGAACCGTTAAAAAGATACGGCAAGAAACAGGCGGACGGCATGCGCCCGGTCGAGGATATCCCGGAGGCGGAACGCCGCGTGATCGGGGTGGTCCTTCTGACATCCACAAACGCAAATGATTATCACAACTTTTTCTATAAGGTCATGGATGAGAGCATGGGGCCTGTCGAGTCAGAATGCCCGGAATCGATCCTGAAGCTACTCAGCCCGACCGACAGCGAATGGGCGAACGAGTGGCGCGGGCGCTGTCGGGAGAACGCAAAGAGGAAGAAGTCACCGGATACGCTGAACAACCTCCCGGTTGGGGCAGTTATCCGATTTAAGACGCATGACGGTACGGTGAGACAGCTTTTAAAGCATCAGCCAGCGTATCAGTTCAAGCGCCCATTCTGGTATGACGAAACAAACCACACATATACCTCGGTTAAGCATATCCCGTCAGACTACGAGATAGTGTCGAGATAGCGCAGTGGCAGTAATACACAAAAAAAATATAAAAAAAAGGAGAAAAAAATCATGAAGAAAGAGGATATCAAAAACACAAAAAATACAGAGGTTGCAGAAGCAGCAGGAGCAGTGGAAACTGCGGATGACAGGACTTATATCGTCACGGAGATGTGCCCGCACTGCGAAAACGAGATCGAAATGCGGTGGGACACAGACACAAGAGGCTTTAAGGCAACCTGCCCGGTATGCGGAAAGCGCCTGATGCTGTGCGATGAGTGCTTGCACGCGGAAGACAGTATTGGATGCGACTATGACAGCTATACCGATTCATGTTACCGCAATCCCAGGACATACGAAGTCGGGAGTAAGGTACGTGTGCAGGAACTGCCGGAAGAAAAACCGGACGGGTCTCTGTATACCAGTACGGAAAACCGTGGCGTGATCACGGAATGCCTTGGTGACGGCATGTACCTCGTTGAAATGCTGGACGGGGAAAGCATCATGATCCATGAAGAAGACCTGGCATAATGCCGGGTTCCCAAAAAAAAGATAGGAGGAAGAAGATATGATTACGGTAAGGATGATCGAATACTGGAACGATTACAGAAAAAAGGAGCGGAAAGAGCGTTTTATGAGCCTAGAACACCTGGCGGACTGGATCTTTGACCAGATGAAGGTCAATTACAGTGACAAGAGATGGACCTACTCCCTGTATTTCCCGAAATGCGAGACCAGGGACAGGATTTCCTATATCAGCGTGACACCTGAATATGGCGGTTCATGCCTCTGGATCAAGCTGATCGAGGAAGATGGCCTGGGGATCATATTCTCCGACGGCACATTCACCGCCAGGCAGAAATACTGTACAAAGCGGGTTAAGGAGTGGCTGGCCAAGTGCGATGAAAGGAAGCACAAGCCGGTATTCAACTTTGCACCGGATGAGCCGGAGCAGGAAACTGATGACGCGATGACGGAAAGGGCCATATCCGCTGATGCCGTCAAGATGGTTGCGTATAAGATTCATAAGGCTGGAGGCTGTGACGCTAAAGACGAATACAGCAAAGGCTATGACGAAGCGATCTCCCTGGCACTGGATATCCTTTTAAAGGAGACCGGGCTTGACTTCGATGAGGTCATGGATTATGTGGAGAACCATGCGGAAGGGAGGACGGCATGAGGACGATATCTGTCTGTGGCACTTGCGAAAACGTCAATATCGTCTATACAGAAAAGGGGCAGTGTTACTGCAGTGAGTGCGGGACGCCCCGCACTTCCGTAAACCAAATGCTGCTGCCACCGTATGAGAGGACGCGGGCGACTGTATACGCCACCGGGAACAAATGGGCGATCGAGAGCTTTAACGCGACTCATTAATGAGTATCAAAAAAAATAAAGAAATAAGGAGAAAATTATGGACGTAGTAAAGAAAAAAAATGCAGAAAATCTATAATGCGAATTTGCCGGGTTTTTTCATTGATGCCCATGGGGCTTATGGAATGGTTCGTGGGATACTTTATTTCTCTTGCGAATTCGACCCGGATGATGCGGACTACATCGTGAAAGTGGATATCGTTGACAAGAACGGGAATTTTATGCGGGAGATAGATCAAATCGTTTGCCGCACGGAGAAACAAGCACTTTTGCAGCTTAAACATAAGCTGGGGTATTATTCGAAACTCTTCTGAGAAATTTCAAAAAAAAACAAACAAAAAAGGAGATAAAAAAAATGAAAACAGAGATTAGAGGGAAGGAAATCACCGGATACGGCTATGCGGATGGTACACACTGGCATTGGGGCGATAGTGAGGTCGCCGTCATTGACCAGACCACATCAGAGATCGAGTGGTGTGTCAGAAAAAGCAGCCTGCCAGAAGAGGTAGTCCAGGCGATCCGTGACAGAAAGCCGAAGGCATCCGGGAAATGGGTGATTGAGGCAAAACGGGTCAGCTATTCCGCAACCCAGGGTGAAATCCAGATCCAGATCGACGGGAAACCACTCATCACGTTTGGCGATGATAAGGTTTTACGCGAAAAGGAATGGGTAAGCAAGATCCCGGATGAGGAACTGGGGAGGCTGGTCTGCAGCGCGTTCTGGCATCGGCTGGATGGTGTATATCATTACAGCGATAAGGCAAAAAAGCTGTTCTATCCGAACATCAGTAATGACAGCAAGGCGAAGATCAGAGTCTGCAAGTGCTGCGGCGGCGTGGAGTTCGCATCGAACTACATGGCATCGCTTGAATGCGTTGTGGATGGCTCTGGCAATCTGGTCCGGTATCTGGGCCCGGATAATGAAATAGCTGAAGTGGCATGCAGATCCGGTGAAACCCCTGGCCCGTTCACCTGCTTGGAATGCGAGAACTCCGGAAAGACACTGGAAGATATCACGATCATCCAGGGATCCATTGATGTCTGTCTGATCGAGAAGCCAAGCGAATACGGGCTGGACAGTATCGAGCTTTCTAAGTTGTCCAAGGAGTTCGGTGACCGTGAGGTGATCCCTATTGAGTTCGAGGCTAATGAACATGAGTGCAGCGCTATGGGATTCATGACCGTGGAATGCGCGGATGCTCTTGAATATGACTACAGGGAGATTGCTAAATACATCGCAAGCATCCTGGACGACATGGACTTGGAACATGAAGACGGACTTTATGATTTCCATGGTGTAAAAATTAAATTGACAAGATGATCCTTGAAGACACCTTGGCCTTAAATGGCTGGGTGTCTTTTTTTGTGCGCCTATGCCATCCGTGCTGTATCCATACTTCCAGTGGAACCTTAACAAGACAAAGAGAAGGAGGAAAATAAACAATGAAAAAAATTAAGACCACGGACCTTATTGAAATGCTCAGGACTATTATGGAGTTCCATACCACACACTACCAGTCTGATTTCGACATCGACGTGGAAATCCTGACCAAAGCAGCTCAGAAAGCGGAAAGCACTTCATTGGAAGACAGGACGTTCCTATGGATGGTGCGTACTACCGGGACGTGGTGCCTGCTGGAGAAAAATGTCTATATAAAGGACAGCCAGGAGAACCACACCTGGAATTTCTACGCCACGGAACCAAAAGGTGGGATTCTTGCGTATCGGATCGAGGTCACTGGGATGAAAGATAACAACATCACAGGGACTGTCCTGGAGCTGAACTACCAGAAACACAACCGGTACATCCAGGATGTGGCAGTCAGATCCGGCCAGATCAAATACATCTTCGAAAATGGGGAACGCATACAGCCTAATGGGGGAAACGTGAACACGTGGAATATCCCCATAGAGGATGATCCGGTATTGGGTAAGTTAAAGACATTCTATCCGGTTCCGGATAACCCTGAAAAACTGGAGGAACTGCTCCGCAAAGCCGGGGACGACAAAAACTGGAACAGGAGGAAGAGCTGATGAAGATTACTGATAGCTATGATGACAGCACGCCCGGTTCCAAGACAAGAAGGATCTTTTATAATTTTGAACTGGAAGATGGGGTATTCGTGGATATCATGGTTTCTGATGAAAGCCAAGTCGTATATGCCATGCAGAACGAAGACGGGAGCGAGGTGTACGACAATGACGGCACCTGTCCCGGGTACGCTTTCGATGAGGAGGCGGCAATCCGGATGGCAGTGGACGCCTACGAAAAAGAGTACGGGAAGATCAGCTGGCACAGCAGATAGCCCGGCAGTAAGGAGGAAACCAACGGCTACAACGCAGATCACGGGCTCTTTTCCGGCTTATATTTCTGAAACCAAAAAAACACTCCAAAGGCACTTCAGCTCATAGCGTGGTGTCTTTTTTTTGATGCCTATATCACGCCTGCGGTATCCATACTTCCAGTGAAACCGTAATAAGACAAAGAGAAGGAGGAGAAAAATTCAATGAAAAGAAGGAAGTGGGTGCTTCAGAACCACAAACCTGATGCGGACTGGACGGTTTTGGAAAACATGATCCATATCGATGAGATCATGGAACTGTCAACCGTTGAGAATGCCGACAGCGCGGAAGGATTTGACGCTGACTGCATCCCGGTCGGGGATATCCCCTTCATTGCGGGATGGTTATGGGCAAATTACAAGAAAAAGATGGAACCGATCGAGGTTCCGGAGTGTCTGCGCAAGGACGAGTTCTTGAAGCGCAGCTATCGTTTCGTCGAGAAAAAGGATCTGCCGTTTGGCAGCAGGCAGAAATACTTTATCAAAAATGTCAGCGGGCTTAAAGTGTTCAACTCAGCCCTATATGATGGGAATGTGCCGGGATGGGATGTACTTCCAGCAGGGAAATATCTGATTTCGGAATGGCTTAACATCCTTTCAGAATTCCGGGTCTTAGTGTTCCACGACAAGGTTATTTCTGTCAAGCCTTACCAGGGGATGCCGCTTGTGTTCCCTGACGCTGACAAGATCAAAAAGATGGTGAACACATATAAGGATGACCCGGGAAGGCCTGGCGCATACACCATGGATATCGCTGTGAGCAAGGACAAGGATGGGCTTATCCATACTGTCCTCATAGAGATCCACCCGTTTGTCAGCTGCGGCCTGTATGGGTTCTGTTCACCGGAGATCACAGATATGCTGGAGGAAGGGATCCGTTACTATACCGGGAGGTAAGAGAAATGGCAAAAATAGATGCTGTTAACAACAAAATGACAATGTTCATGCTGTGTGAAGCAATAGGAGAAGACAGGGATGTGATAGATATCAAAGCCGATGAAAATGGCTTATACGATATCAAGATCATATTCAACGGCCAGGAGTTAAACGTGGAAAGATTCCTGGAAAATCTGTACAGGAGCTATCAGGATGCGGTCAAAAGACAAGCTGCTGATCTGCTTAGCTTGAAATATGGTGAAATGCTTAAGGAAATTTATGAGATCCACGAAGCTTTGGAACACCATAATAAAATTTTTGAAGAAAAAGTTTATGGAGATGCAATATAACAAAATCAAATACAGCAAAAAAAAAGAAAAGGAGAAAAAATGAGAGGATTTTTGTTTGAGATCGCAGAAAGCAAGGAAAATATCGGGGACCTTACGGCAGATGATTTCGTCCGTACCAGGAACGGAGGCAGCTTTGCGGAGTGGTACGAGGATCTGGACAAGGAAGAGGCCATTGACATGTGGAGCTGTCCCGAGGACAATTATGGCATTGAAAGCGGAAGGGAGGAAGACGGAGCGCTGTATTTTGTGTTCGCTCCTGACACGAAGGAGAAGATATTCGCTAAGCGGTTCAAATGTTTCCAGGAAGAAGCAGCGAGGATGACACTGGAAGGGTTCGCATCCGAAACTATCTACCGCCTGCAGATGTTAATTGAAGACGGATACGACGATGCAGTATATCTTGCCGAGGGACAGTATGCAGTGACCATGGATAAGTTCATCCGCATGGTGGATCCCGGAAGAAAATACTATGTCGGGAACATTGTCGGGATGCATTAATGCCGGACGAGGAATGTGAGGAGTTTTTGTACCAGAACGACTGAACTTAACATGGATTTTCTTTCAAACCCTGCGCCTTGGCGTGGGGTTTTTCCGTGGAAAAATATACATTTCCTGACTGCTATCGTTTCCATACTTTCTATGAAAAATTTATAAGACATTTGAAGGGAGAAAAGATATGGCTATTACAAACAAGAAACTGTTCAATAAGGTAAACGACATTATGAAAAAGGGAGGTATCTTCCCCGCTTGTGTAGACGAGATCGTTGAAGCAAACGGAGCAGATGTTGAACTCGTAGGATGTGGCTGGCATGTTGCAGGCGAACTTACCGCTGAATTTGGCAACGCATTCCTGGATCTGTATCTGTCTAGTGACGGAAATGACCGCATCCATCTCGGAACCTACCGTTCCTACAGCGAAAGACGCGTCGTGTTCAACGCTATGGGTGTGCTCCAGGCAAATTTTGTCTGGGAAATGAACGACTTCATCAAGCACAACCTTGTGCTGTTCATGCCGTCCTATTAAAGCCACTCCAAAGCCTTCCCACAAGTCATATTTGCGGGAGGGCTTTTTTGCGCCTATTTATCGCTGTGCTTGTTTCCATACTTTTCATGTAAACAAAATAAGAAAAGAAATCAGAGAGGAGAAAAAAAATGATGAACGAAACAAGAAACACAGAAATGCAGGATCGCTGGGAGAAGTTTTTGGTGTCGAAGGAAGAAGAGGACGACATCTACTACCTGAACGGCGTGAACGGCGAGGAAAGCCATGTGATCGCCGCTGTCGATATGGAGACAGGGAAAGTCTTCTATGGTGATCCAGCTGCACGCGAAGATGACGCCGCGCAGGAACTGATCCAGGCGTTTATCGGCGAGGCAAAAAGAAAGCACCCATACAGCATCGAGCGTCTGGAGAATATCCTGGCCTGCGTTGTTGATTACGAATGTGAGGAACTGGCAAGTGGCGAAGGAACCAGCGGCGCTATGAAAAACCTGTTATCCATGGGATTTTCTGAGGAAGAAATGATGTACTTTGGTTTTCCTGAAGAAGCACTGGAAGATTAAAAAAAACAAAAAAAAGAAGGAGGAAAATATTATGCTGATCTTAATGGATTACAGCTATGTGAACCAGACACTGACGAAGAGTGGGTATGCGAGAGTGGGCGTCCACTCCCTCAATTTTGATAGGTATATCCGGGAGGGAGAGAAAACCCAGAACTGCCTTCATGCGTCGTTGGTCGGATCCGAAAGCAGGAAATGGAAAGAACGCTGTGAGCAGGCCGGGAAAGCAGTCTGCAAAGAGATGGAACGTATGATGGAAGTGCTGTCTCAGAAATATTCCATTTACCAGTACAACCCGCAGGTAAAATACGGGGAGCATGAGCTGTTCTTCTATTCCAACAGAGGATGGAACGGTAGGAACTGGTATGACCATATCCAGCTCAGTTTTAACGATGCCCTTGGTGTTAACAAAAAAGACGAACTGCTGAATGAACTTCTGGACCTACTTTTCGACATGGAGTCGGAAAATATCGCGTGCCGTGTACAGTATGAGACGGTGCCGAACTACGAAAAGCTGAGGATCGATGCGGCTGAAAGATACGATGTCATCAAAGACAAATTCGTAAGCTGCTGGGGAAATATCGGCAAGGTCAAGGAAGTAGAGGAGGACGGCAAAAAGCAGTACGGATTCTTCAAGAAAGGAGCGAAGAAGTATTATATGCCGCTGCTTGATGAAGATATGATCTTCGGAATCAAGGAATGTGGGTGAAAAAATAACCAAAACAAGTTTCTCTTATGGCACCTCAACTGCTACGGCGTTGGGGTGTCTTTTTTTTGCTGTGCTATGGGGTGTTCCCCGGGAACACCCCATTTGAAAAGTATGGCCTGTATTTCCATAGGTGGTTTCCAGCGGATAGCGTTTTTCTGGGTATTTTTTCGCCAGTAGAAACCGCATAGGAATCCGCATGCCCAAAGATGATTTTACGGTCTACGGTAGCCATGTGGTTTCCATACTTTCCATGAAACATCCAACAAGACACAGAGGAGGTATGGGCGTAAAAAAATAGAAACAAGAAACCGTAACATGAAGCGAGCAAACAGCTAAAAAAAACAAATCAAAGAAAAGGAGAAAGTTATGAAAACATTTAAGAAAGAGATCGATATGAAAAGCAGGGAAGAGATGGAGCAGTTCCTCCGCAACCATTTCCGTTATTTCACCGCAAACAGATGGAATGGGATGTCCTCTTACGCCAACAATATGAAGATCTATAACCTGGGTCTCCCATCCGAGACAGAAGACAAACTGTACGACATGCTGGAGGTTGAGGATGTCACTTGGCGTATCAGCGAACTGATTAGCGATTTTGCCATGAACCACGATTATGAGTGGCAGGCAGGCTGGAACGGACGGAGCAGCGGATATCTGGTGCTTCACACTGGCGGCAGGAAGAAGCTGGAATACAAGTCCCGCTGCACAAAATGCGGGCAACTGAACTACAAGAACGTTGCTGAGTCCGGGTGTAAATGCGGGCGCTGTGGGAACGAGACGCGGGTTAACCTCACAAGTCCGATCTATCAGCCTTATACCAACTGGAAATCCGTTGACCAGGACGAAGATTTTGAGGACTGGGATATGGATGAACTGAAGGAGCGTGTACAGGTGGTCATGGATTTCGACCAGCTCTGTGACGATATCATCGCCGAGGCTGTCTACATGGCTAATGAATGCGATATCGAGGAGGAAACGTACTATGTGGAACAAACAAGGAAGGTACTTTCTCCCCGTGTCCCGGCATAATCAATCCCAAACCCCGTCTGGCCTTACAAGCTGGGCGGGTAATTAAAACACAAAACAAGGTAAAGAAAGGAACAGGTAAAAAAATGACAATCAAAGAGATTGAAAAAATGACACTTGATGACGCGGAGCAGATCGCCCTGGAAACCATGGAGATCAAGGAGCACAAATGTGTATTCGTGGATTTCCACGATGCGTTTGGTTATTCTGTCCTGGTATTTAAAGACGGGAAGCATATCCACTATGTGGATGACTTTGAGCTGCATCACGGATACCTGGTTAAGGAGCAGGGGAAAGGGGCCCTGCGGGATTATTACATCCAGGAAATGAATAATAGGCTCTTCACGGACGAGGAGCTGATAGAGTCGGTCAGGACGTATGATGAGTATAAGCGGAAGGACTATTTCCTACGCAATTACCGGATCATGCGCTATGACCGCCTGAGCATCTTCAGCATCGGTGAGGAAGCGCGGAGGAAGTTTGAAGAAGCAAAACCGGATTTCCCGTATTGCTGTGACATTTCCTTCTGCTACGTAGCCGACCGCAAGATCGCAGAGACTCAGAAGAAATATTCAGAGCATTTGGAGGCAGGGCTTGCGGCGCTGAAAAAGAGCGATGACACATTCCGTGAGATGATCGGCTATGAGCTTGCCAACCACGAGGCGTGCATCACTGGAGACTGCCGGGACGCCCTGGTGGCGCTTGGGTATACCTGGGACGAACTGACTGAGAGCCAGAAGAGGATCACTAGGGAAGAATTAAACAGGCAGTACGACAGCTACATGGCGGAGGATGCAGGGGACATCGCCTAACCAGGCCGGAAACAGATCACAGACAGCAGATCCATACATGGGCGGATGGTATTTTACCACCGCTCTTTTTTTGGCCGTATAAGGCAATTCCATCCACCCATACGTACAACGGCCACCGCCAAACCTCCCGCGTTTTCCATACTTAAAGAAAACAGGGAGGTATTTTTTTATGGGAAACAGATTTTCAAATATCATAGAACGATACAGGGATCCGGAGATATTCCTGGATAAGCTGGAAAAGCTCAATAGCCGGATGGAGGCGTGTTACAAGTCTATTGACAGTTTCAATGAAAACAGCCTTTCCGGAAAACTCCAGACGGCACTTGGGATGGATCCCCACAGCCGTTTGAGGGCATGCAGGGATGAATGGGGAAAACTCACAGGGCAGCTTCACCCGTTCATCAGCGACAAGAATGGGGCTCCGGCATACTTATCATCGTTCTTAAAGGAGAACAAGCTGCATTCAAGCATCTATACCGATTTTTACCATGTCCCGGAATCCAAGATCAACAACGCATATTCCTATTATGAATCGGACTGCACAATCGGGCATTCCTGGCTGGTAAAGCGGGATGCCGCAACCAGGCTGGACGAGATTGTCCCAGAGAAAGCGGAAATTTGGACGCATATCTGCCACAGCGGCGCCCGCCAGATTGCGGAGAATGGTATTTCTATTGACACGACGCAGGACGGCGGCAGGGTGAACCTGGAGCGGAATCTTTCACATTATGGGGATATGGGGCATGTTATGACGGCCATGAATGTCGGGATCGGGTATAAGGGGGCAAGCAATGTCTTCCTCTGTGACATTGAGAGCGAGGAGCAGGCAAAAGTCAGCGCTATAGAATCAGAACCGGGAGTTTACCGTTCCTGTTACCTGTCACCCGAACATATCTGTGCCGTGCTCACAATAGAGGATGGGAAGATCACTGACGCATGTACCAGGGAAGAGTTCCTTGACCGGTTCCGTGAAAATGAGATCCGCGATTACGGAATGGAACTGGAACCAGACCGGGAGCCGGAACTGGAGCGCAGCCTGGATATTGACTACGGGGAAGGTTATGGGCGTGCGGATAACAGAATGGAGATAGAAGAGGAAGAGATGGAGATCTGACCGAAAAAAAATACTCTTAAAAATCGTTATCCGCAGAAAACCGTGTTGTAAAAAATGAGCCATACTTCCTACAGAAAATGGCAGAAACTTATCGACCATATGCCGGATAAAAAAAAGAAGCCTACAGGCCAGGATGTTCCGGCAGTACATAGAAATGGAGGATTTTGTATGGTTTGCGAACAGATTCATAGCAGCACAGCAGAAAACAGGATTCAGAACAGCCCGATCATAGGAGGCGGCCCAGCTTTGGAAGGGAGCCAGATCTTAGAAGGAAACAAGACAGACGCGGGAAAACGCGTAAAGAAAGCACCAAAGCCAAAGGTGAAGTCGGATCCGCTGACCCCGATCTACAAACTGGAGGTAGGAGGGCGCTACAATGTAAGCGACCACCACAAATCAGTCCGGTCTGCGGAATACACTGGATATGAGACCATCGGTCGGCTGATCCTTTACTGTTTCATGCAGGATACCCAGCCGTATAAGTTCTCGGAGGTGGCGCTTATCCAGAGTGGAAAGATCCGGAAAGCCGGGGAAGGCGCGAGGGAACCACAGGAAGAATCCCAAAACCTTGTTGCGGTTTTATGATCATGGTAGGGCTGCCCGGAACATACAGGACGTCGGCACAGAAGGATGCCGGCGTTTTTGTTTTGCCATCACATAGCCAGGACAATGGGCCTGCACTATCATACAGCGCTTTTCCCATATCTTATCCGCCCATCCGTTTCCATACTTCCATTGGAACCTAATATAAGTTATCAGAAGGAGGATAGCTATGGCAAAAAGATGCCCGGAAACCGGGGAAATGAAGCTGTACCTTGACTGCATGGAATGTGAAGACAGATACCAGTGCGGAGGTTCAGCGAGAAGCAGAAACAGAGAAATGGGAAGCAATAAAAACAGAACATCAGCAAAGGAGGTCAATGAGCGGTATGAGGTCAAAACTGTTAATCGTAGACGGTTCGTCCATGCTGGCGACAGCGTATTACGCGTATATGCCTAATGAGATGAAATTCGCCAAGAGTGATGAGGAACGGGAGATGCATTACGACAAGCTCCTGCATGCGCCGGACGGCACTTACACGAATGCCGTGTTCGGCATGTCCGTGCAGCTCTCTAAGCTGCTCTCCGGATGGAAGCCGGATTACCTGGCGGTCGCCTTCGACAAGACCAGGAACACATTCCGCCGGGGCATGTACGATGGGTACAAAGCCCAGAGGAAGGAAACACAGAGGCCGCTGAAGGAACAGATGGTCCTGATGCAGGATTTGCTGTCTTCCTGCGGGATTCCCGTGTTTTTAAGCGATACCTACGAGGCTGATGACCTTGCCGGGACGCTGGCCTGGAAATATCGGGAAAGCATGACAGTGAGGCTTGTGTCCAAGGACAGGGACTACCTGCAGCTTGTCAGCGATGAGCATGACGTGCGGCTGTGGGTGCCCGCATCGGAAAAGGACGCTGAGGACGCCAGGAAGGCCGCTTCCCTTTACATAGGAGACGGTTTTACAGTCCCGGATTTCATGAAGCATTTCATCGAATATACGGACAAAGCTGTTTACGCAGACAAGGGAGTCTACCCCGGGAACATCCCGGACTTAAAGGCTATCGAAGGAGACAGCTCCGACAACATCCCGGGCGTGAAAGGTGTGTCCTCAGCGGCAGCGCCCTTGATCCGGGAATATGGCGGGGTGAAAGGGATCTATGAAGCGATCGACAGCTGCGGCGGAGACGCGAAGCAGGAAAAGGAACTTGTCGCTTTCTGGAAAACAGCGCTGTCTGTTTCCAGGAGTCCGATCAACGCCTTAAAGCGTGACCGGGAGATGGCATTCCTGTCCCTGGATCTGGCTACGATCCGGACGTACTGCGATGAGGCGCTGGATTTCGACCTGGAAGCCAGCCCGGTAAAGGCTGTTGACTTCAGGAAACTGAACGGAAGGCTTCTTAACCTTGGGATCAAGAATGCCCGGTTTAAAGAATAAAAAAGGAGAGCACGAAATGGGAAAAATGATAAATGATATCATGAATGAACTTGACGTCAGGCCAGGGATGGCGGACTGGGAATTTGCGGTCAGGCGCTATGCCATGGATCTGTTCAAGGAATGCATGGAGCAAAATGGCCTTAACCAGTGGGACGAGGCAAGCCGTCTTGGAACGATCACAGAGAAAGACCTGCTGAATGGCGCAAAAGACTGGGATCAGTACAGCCGTAGCAGCAGCCTGATCTACAGCATGGATATCCGTATGAGGCTGCATATCGACGATCAGGAAGACTTGTTCGATATCCAGACAAAGGCCCTGGAGGAAGCGGCATATCTGGTCGTGGCAATGATCAGCCGCCTTACGGGACATGGATACCATGAGTTCCATGAAACAGAGGAGCTGAAAAAACACCTGAAATACTGGTCAAACGCCTGTGGGGATCTGCATCACCGTGGGGAATATGATCTGGAAAGCGTTTCAGATCTGCCTAAAGAACTGCAGAGGGCTTTCACAGAACTCTGGAAAGCAGGATATGGATGCTACGAGTACCTGGCGGAATATGACGGGCAGTATTACATCGCCCTGATCAGTGAGTTCGACAGCACGTTTGCGTCCGATATCGGCATGTCTATGGATGGGCTGTATGAGGCTGCCAAAGGGAACGCCCTTTGGCTTGCCGGTAAGAGGCTGTTTAAAGACACTGTCCTGGTCATCGGGGAAGAAACGGGGTTTGAGGACTGCCATGAGGTCATCTTCCTAGTGCCCGCAATGGAGCAGGCGGATGTGTATGACGCTATCGAAAGCGTCATAAGCAAAAATATCACAAAAGGCATGGCCTGACGGCTACGCCCAGATACCCTCCCCATGTGTGCGGGAGGGTATACAAATCAAAAAAAACATAACACAGGAGGAATTTAAGAATGAGAGTCAACACGAACAGCAACGGAAACAATAACACAAACAACAGCAGTGAAAAAATCCTTATCGCCGGACGCGCACACAGCGGGAAGACAAGGCTTGCGGAGCATTTGGCCGAAAAGCTGGGCGTAAAGCTCTTAAAGACCTGCACGACCCGGCCAAAACGCACGCCGGATGAGGACACCTACCATTTTTACACCGAAGCCGAAGCAAACGCAGTACCGAAGAGCGAGAAGCTGTTCCAGACGTTTGCCGTTGACAGCTATGAGCGCTGGACAGCAAAATCCGACTTTTTGGAAGCTGGTATTGCCATCCTGGATTTAACGGCTGTACCCCAGGCGATCCGTCTGTGGCAGACACACGGATACTATGTCCGTTTCATCTATGTATATGCCGAGTCGGCTGACCGCAGGGAAACCTGGGTCTATAACGCCATGAAGGCAGGGAAGACAGAAGCGGAGGCTTTCCGTACATTTAATGAGCGGGAGTGCTGTGAAGCGCAGATGTTCGATTTTTTTGAACAAAGCGCCTTGGATCAATATGGGCTCTTTGCGTCTGACTCTATGCTGCGCCCCGTTGGGACCCATGCGCCATACCGCTTCTTTGGCGAGGATAAGACGGGCATATGGGCAAACACATACCGTCCCGATAGCGTCAATTACCCCACCTGATCCAGTGGGTCAGATGGGGCTTGCAAAAAAAAGAGAAAGATGAAGTTTTTTTCTTTTTGCAAGCCCGGTTGATTACCCTTAGCTTCGGCTACGTTACCAGTTAATAATATAGGCACCAGGGGATACTCCACACGTCCCCCGCACTGCGGCATGGTGTTAAACATCCCTGAGGGAAAGGGGAAGTGCATTATGCATAACTGCTTATCAATATAAGCTGCCTAAAACAGCTGGGAACATTGGGTATGTGGAACACGGAACGGAATGCGCCATGGGGCTCTGCCCCAGACGCGCATGAAGGGACAGATGCCCGTGAGGCCACCCTGCTTTATGCAGGGATGGATCACGGGGAGGGCGTAAGCCCAGAAAGGAAACTTATGACAGCAGTAGCAGTAATAGGCAACACAGGCAAACCGCTGATGCCGACCAGCCCGTACAGGGCCAGGAGGCTTTTAAAGTCAGGGCGTGCCAAGATCTATGGATACAGGCCGTTCACGATCATGATCCTTGACAGGGAGGATGGCGCTGTGCAGGAAATTGAGTACAAAAGCGACACGGGTTACCTGCATGTGGGTATCTCAGTATGTTCCAAAAAACATGAGTTCCTGCGGGAACAGAGGGATCTGCTCCCTGATGAGCGGGAGAAACATAACGACCGGAGGAAATACCGCCGGACGAGGCGGAACCGCAAGCGTTACCGGAAACTGCGGTTTGACAACCGTGTCAGGAAGAGCCGTAAGGCGGAGAAAGAGGGCGGCGTATGGCTGCCTCCGTCGCTGGAACACAAGGTGGATGCGCAGCTCCGTCTTTTCACCCAGGCATGCAGGGTCATGCCGATAAGCAGCGCGGCATTTGAGATGGGAAAGTTTGACCCGGCTTGTTTAAAAGCGGAAGAGAGCGGTGGCCCAGTTCCCCAAGGCGTGGATTACCAGCATGGCGGGCGTTACCAGGCCGCCACAATAAGGGCAGCTGTTTTTGCCCGGGATGGACACACATGCCTGTTCTGTGCAGGGGGATAAAGGATGGTGCTTTCCTTCACGTACACCATATCGGGTATTGGAAGAAAGACCGTTCGAACCGTCTGGGGAACCTGGCGACATGCTGCGGGATGTG
>CAJTGE010000068.1 GCA_910575795.1 Clostridiaceae bacterium
ATCTTTCTTGTCAGTTTTCTTTCCACGGATAGCCTTAACATATTTGGGATGGGCAAGGACGATCGTACAATCATTTTCCAAAATGTTGTAAACGGGGATCCAGTATTTACCAGTGGATTCCATACAGACATCCCTGCAATTCCGGTGGAGAAGCCATTGTAACAAATCTTTCAGACCCTAAAGGTTCGGCAAAGATGATAGGGAGAGACGGCATTGACTGAACGCCTAAGCCATAAACGAGATTGTTTATACAAAGATAAGATTACGTGCTCAAGGTCACACTTATTTGTGCTTGAAAAGGCGGACTACACATATAAATATACGGTCATCCGGCAAGCCGGACAGCCCACTCACCTCCCCGTGATTTGTAGTATACCGAGTTCCCTACAAGAAGAATTATAAAGAAAAAATAGGCTCAGGGAAACCATTTTCATTACGTTTTGTGCCTGAGCGAAGCGAAAGGAATGGATATAAATATGAAGGGATAAAAAAATACGAAAATATCGACGTGTGTGCAGCTTTGGAGGCGATTATGAAGCAGAAGACCGCTTTTTTCCAGCCAGACCTTGATCAAGACAAAGAACTGTCTTAACGCGTAGGGATGCGGGATAAGAAAACACACAACAAGTCATGCCAACAGGGCCTGAGGGATATTTACGGCCCTGTTTTTTTGCGCCTGCGCTGCGCCAGCCGTCCCCATACTTTCCATGGAACCAATGGAAGAAATCTGCAGAGAGCGGAAAGGAGAACAAAATATGACAGGATGCAAGGTAAGGGAACACAGGGAAGGAGGAGGCGGGCAGGAGTCCGCAAAAGTGCAGACGGCGGTCATCAAAGCCGATAGCCGGGACGAGTGATATTTTTTTGACGGCCCGGTATGGAGCGGGGAGCTGGAAGCAGGCGATGTGGCAGGAGTGGTCTGGTCTATACGGAGGACACAGCCGGCACGCACGAGTGCGTCAGATCCTGCCTGTATGACGGCATGGAGGGGGGCGCCGATAGCGTGTTTGCGGATGTGAACATTGATGAGGATGAATGCACGGAACAGGACTGGTTCATTTTCACGGCATGGAGGGACAGGGAAGAGATCCGGCATTGGTTTGACCGGAATTACAGTGGGGGTGTCTGACAGGAAGCAGCATTGAAACCCCGCTACTTACCTGGGCATGATGCCGCTGTACGGCGGTTAAGATCAAAAAAGGAAAAGAGGATAAAAATTAAGAAGTTGTAAATTCAGTCTGCTGAAGAGATTGAATTTTTTCGTAAAATCTGTATAATAGAGGAAGATAATACGTAAGATAATACGTAAGATAATGGAGGTTCTTATATGGATGAATACAAACCGCCTTTTACAATAACGAATAAAATATTATCGTATGTATCGTTGATTTCCGAAAAAATAGGACGAATAACCGCAACCAGCAATCTGGAAGCAAAACCGCATTTGAGAAGAAATAACAGAATCAGGTCGATTCATTCATCTTTGAAGATTGAAGCAAACTCTTTGACGCTGGGACAGGTTCGGGATATTATTAACGGCAAGGCTGTACTGGGTGAGCAGAAAGAAATTCAGGAAGTAAAGAATGCTTATGCCGCTTATGGGCATCTTTCTGGGATTGATCCCTATAATATCCGGCATTTGAAGCAATTTCATGGAATTATGACAAAGTATCTTGTGGAAGAATCAGGTGAATTTCGTTCAGGCGAAGAAGGTGTTTTTAATGGTGGGCAATGTATTTTCATGGCGCCGCCTGCACGGTTTGTACCACAGCTTATGGATGAATTATTTGCTTGGATAAAAGAAGCGCAGGAATACGTTCATCCATTGATTTTGAGCAGTGTATTTCATTATGAATTTGTATTTATCCATCCTTTTTCCGATGGAAATGGCAGAATGGCAAGATTATGGCATACAGCGTTTCTGTCTAAATGGAAACCGGTATTTGAATATATCCCTATTGAAAGCCAGATTGAGAAATTCCAGGATGAATATTATGAAGCTATTTCCCAATGCCATGTTGCCGGGGAATCTACAATTTTTATTGAATTTATGCTGTTACAGATTGATAAAATACTGGATGAAATTTCCGCTCAAATCAGTGAGAAAAATGAATACCTTCCGGAAGCTGTCCAAAAATTACTCGAAGTTATGGAATATGACGTTCCTTACACGGGCAATACGCTGATGGAGAGGTTGGGGTTAAAAGCGAAAGAAGGATTCCGGAGAAATTATCTTCATCCGGCGGTTGAGATGAATTTAATTCAGATGACAATACCGGATAAGCCGAACAGCAGAAATCAGAGGTATGTAAGAACGTGACAGGAACCATAGTCCCCTGATTATGGATTGTTGCGATGTTTACTGGCTCCAGTGGGTTCCCCTATATAAGCCGGGGAACCTGTAATGGCATAACGAGGAAGATCTAAGCATCAGATGGGTGTATGCAAAGCAGCAAAAGACAGAAAAGATTTCTGTATCCGCCAAAGCCTGGGAAAAGATCCCGGGCTTTTTCGCCCCCATCCATGCCCTTTGTGCTCCATCCCTCTGTTTTTTATGCACTTTCACCCACCACCGCGCTTCCATACTTCCCATGTAAACACATATAAGGCACTGCAGAGAGGGAAGAAAGGAGAAGAACGCGCGAAGAACGCAGTCAGAAAAAAGCGCCCGCCGCCCTGCATGCTCCTGGCTGCCAGGCTGGATGGGCTGGCAGACGGCAGCATAGCCCTGGCCAGCTACCAGGTGTCCCGCGACTGGTTCAGGAAGCTCACGGTAGTCCCTGAAAACATCGTCCCCCTTGGCTATGTCGGAGAAGGCATGGAAAAAGCTGTGTTCATCTTTTCGGATGCAGGAGAAAAAGAGATCGGGGAAGACAGAGGGAAGAAAACCGTGAGGTACTTCATGGAAACAGCCCTGATCACCGTTGATAAGGGCATGTCCTGCACTTACAGGAACTTTGGCTTCCCTGTCACTGCCGGGGACTGCTTCATTAAGGAAATCCCGGGCAGCAAGGACGGGGACTTCGGGATATTCCTGGCGTGCGACGAGGAAGAGGAAGACGGGTGGCTGGTACCGCGCAAGGGACGTGCATGGGTACTGGCCAGGAGCTGGGATATGTATTGTTCCCCGATCTTTAGATACAACGGAGCCATCCGGGCAGACTGGAGCCTCGCCTACAAGGACTTCGTTATCCGCGGGAAGGACATGGTCCGGTTCAAAGTCTTTGTGGCCACTAATCCGGCGGTAATGAATCTGGAAGGCTATGACACCCTGATCGATATCACCAGGGAGAATGATGTCTTTAAGCTGACCTTCAGCAACGGGGACTACGAGTTTAAGACCCTGGTGAGCCGGTCCACGAGGGATCGCGGCTATGTCGTGACTGTGGAATAAGAAAAGGTGGAAGCCCCAGACAGAGGCGGAAGGGACTCCCTTCCACCTATCCAAAAAAAATACGAAGAAAAAGGAGAATGAAAAATATGGTCATGAAACAGGAATTCCTGCAGACGGTTGCCAATATTGTAACGATGGCGTCTGATGTGCCGGTCACGGTAAATGTCACAACCATCAGACGCAACAACGGGAAGCATGACTGCATCCAGGTGAAACGCGGCCGAAACACTGGTGTGAATGTGGGCGTGGACAGCTATTACCAGGCGTTCTGTGATGGCGGCATTTCGGCGGTTATGGCTGCGGCGGAATCTGTCATCCAGGCGCAGGAAGACTGCGAAGCGCACAAAGATGCCATGCTGAACATTGCAAAAGAGATGACGGACTATGAGCAGGCCAAAGGCATGCTGATGTGCCGCCTGGTAAACACAGCGCTGAACCGCGACAGGCTGAGTGAGATGCCAAACATACCGTTCCATGACCTGAGCATCCCGTTCTACGTAATGACAGACAGCGGGCAGGGATTGATCACGGGCATCACCAACAACTTACTTGCTAAATGGGGCATTGGCATCACAGAGTTGTTCAGGGATGCGCTTGTAAATATGCAGGCGAAAGCACCCGCGGAATTCCATAGCATCTTCGATGCCATAACTGGCATAACAGGAGTCCCGGCCGAGGATATGGAGAAGACCGTAAAGGATATTGGCGCGCCAATGCTGTACATCCTGACGAGCAAGGACAAACGCATGGGTGCGGCAGTCATCTTATACCCGGGCATCCTGGAATCCTGTGCGGAGATAATGGGCGGGGATTTTTACCTGATTCCAAGCAGCATCCATGAATTTCTGCTGGCCCCGGTGTCAGGCATGGGGCCAGATAAACTCCAGGCGGTGATCCGGGAGATCAACCAGACAGAAATGCCGCCGGAGGAAGCGCTGGCTGACCATGCATACCTGTATTCTGCGGCGCAGAAGAAAATTATAATGGTGTAGCAGAGGGACAGGAGGGTGATTATATGAGTTATACATCTTGGCATACTTATGGGTATGGAATATGCGTTTCCGACATTGGCAGACCTTCTGTGGAACGTATCCGGAACCTGCTGGCAATGGCGCCAGTATTGCAGGAAGACATCCAGGAATGGCTGGATAGGTGTGGAATCACTAATCCAGATTATGATGACTATATGGGATTTGATCAGGATTTCAAGCTTGGGTTAGCTACCATCCTGAAAAAAGTGATCCTGGAGGCGGAAAATGTAGAATTTGAGGCTTGCGACAGTTGTGAGGAAAAGGACTACTTGTTGTTCTGCCCGGAGTATCCCTGGAATCGGCAAAACCAGATAAAATTAGAAACGGAAGAGGATGTTGCAGAGCTTTTCCGTAAATATACGTCCGTTTTGGCGGACGAACCGATCGACATTGATTACCAGTCTGTGGAGAACGGAGCGTGAACGGAAGTGGTATAATGTTTGACTTGACTTCCATAAAAACAGGTAACCGCAAGGCGCCTGTTTTTTTGTGCCGGAAAAACGCGCCAACTGTCCGGCGGCATGGGCTGCTATATGTGAGACGCACAGGGCGCCGGAGTGTCAGGATTTCTCGATATGTGCGGGAAGCAGCGCGGCTGTTGCCGGCAGCGCTTTTGCACAAAAACTGAATATGCGTTATGCCCTGAGCAGGGGCTGCATTCCATCCCCTGGGGAAATGTCGCGGAAAACCGCCTGGCTCTTCTTTACCCGCAGAAAACCTGCCCTGCCAGGATCACCCATACTGGCAGGGAAACACAAGGAGGAAAACGGATATGAAGGAAGCGCAGGGAACGCAAATCCAGCGGATACGCCTGTTCCCGGACTTAACTGGCCCGGAATATCCGGGATTGGCAATGCCTGGCTTGGAACATTCTGGACTGGACAGCCCGGGCTGGGATGTGTGGGAAAACGGCAGGGAAACCGTCGTCTGCAGGAGCGGGCTGGGCATATTGCCGGACATGGCCCTGGGCTGTTTTTTGCCAGATATTTTGCGGATAAGCAAAATGCTGGCATGTATAGCATCTGTATCACAGAAGTACCAGAAAACAGATATATTGCCGCAAAAACGATAACGGAAAAAGATGCGCCATACTTCCTATGAAACCGGATCAGCCGCGGGAAAACGGCCGTAAAAAATAGGAGGAAAAACGCTATGAGAGCAAGAAAGGGGACGGTATGCGCCATATTGGCTGTGGCACTGGCAGCAGGAGGATGCGCCATGAAGCCATCCATGGATAAGGAGACACCGGCGGAAACCGCAGAGGAGACCGTGATGGAAATGGGGGAGATGGAATATGTGGAATATGTCTCTGACGAGGACTGGGACACCATGGTCCATGTATACAAGATCATCATGGACAACTATGGCGCCGCACAGGGCCTGGTGGCTTCCGGGCAGGCTGATCCGTCCGGGATCGTAGGCAAAGCCGAAGAGCTCATTGAGTACGGGAAAGCCTGCGAGCGTGACGGCCTGACTGCGGAAGAGGCGGGAGAGAAGCTCCGTGAGATGGTTGACACGGCGGACGGTATGCTGGGACTGATCAGGCAGGGAGGCGGCACGGTTGTGGAGATCCCTGCGGCTGGCGGAACAGATGCAAAAGAGGCAGGCGTGGACTCCGGAGCAGGTGGGGCGGCATTTGAAGGGGCAGAAAACGTCGGAGAAGACGAAGGCATATGAAATTTGACAGAAAGCTCCTGTAAATGGGATAAGATAAAAGCGAATGGGCGATAAAGGGAGTTATCATTCAAGCAGAAACATACAAAGCATATAACGCTATATACTTCCATGAAACCGTATAGAATCGGCATTTGCTGGATTTTGAACGAACATATAACAACTTATATTTCCATGTAATTCAATGTCAAATTGGTGTAAAGATGGTGTAAGAGAAAAGGATCGAAGTAAAATTGAGGCAGGAGGTAGGGAAGATGGTAGTATTTCCATATGGAGCAGTAATACGTTCTTCTATGAGGAGGCATAACGAAAAGAAAAGTAATGTCCCAAAAGAAGATCTGCAACCAACAAGCAAATTGGTACTTTCCATCAACTATGATACAACAAGTATCAGTTTTAATATAGCGAACGACTTTGATTGGGCGAGGGCAGCGTGGGCATTGATAGATGCTTGTCCGGGTCATAGTAAACTGTGATGGGATCCCCTTTCCTTACGGACGGGATGGGGCGCCCCAGAAACCCGGCATAGGCATCCCCATCGGCCTGGTACCGGATCATCACGTTGTCATCCCAGGCATCCCCGACTATGGCTTCCGTCCGTATACCATGCTTCAGGGAACAGGCGGCATCCAGCGCCATGGCGAACGCCATGCCGAGGAATACGTTCCCGGCCAACAAAAGAACCACACCGGCTGCGCAGAGACACCGCTTAAAAAGTGTAAATTTTACTGAGGCTGTTTCAGATGTGCACATAAAATTCCTCCTTTTTCAGTATGGGGCATGGATCCAAAAAACGGCATCATGGCTGGCATTCTGTACCTATATTGCGAACTGCCTCCACCTCTGTATGTGGAGGTAATTCGCGGGAAGGATCAGCTAATTCCCCTGAGTCATGTGTCATTTATCTACGCCACAAAGAGATGACGCCTGATTTCCCGATTGTTCATGTGAAATATCGTTCCCATATCAGAACCAGGAAAAGAGGAGATCCCGCCCGGATTTTAAACGCCTGTGCATTTTGCTGCACAGGCATTTTTTCTGCCTGTATCTGCACAGTTTTTGTGCCGCCCTCTTATGTCTGGCCGGATGCCGGCCCATAAGCGGAATTATCCTCCTGGCTGGATGCCGGCCCGTGGTTAGAGTAATGATCTTTCATTTCCCCGTTGCTGGCCGCCTGCTCTATATATTCGCTGCGCACCGTCCCTGTCAGGATGCCGTCAGTCCCGGCCCTGCGCCCGTCGGGGATTTCTTGGTTTACCGCCATCCGGCCGTCCGGCCCCATATAATAGCTGTCATTCCCCCAGCGGACTGCCCTGTCTGTCACCATGTAGCCGTCGGAACCGAAGAAATACCAGTCCCCGTTGAGTTCCGCCCAGTCATACTGCAGGTAGGAGCCGTCCTCGTTCTGATACCACCATCCGGTACTGTCCTGTTTCCATCCAGTGTTTTTGCAGATGACTTCCACTGAGCCCGGGCCGTCGCCTGAGGCGCCATCCAGTTTCCGGGTTTCAGTTTCCACGCCGTATGCCTCAGAATACGCCTCAGCCATTTCCTTAGTGACGCTAAAGGATCCGGCATCCGCATGCCCTGCCTGGTATCCGCTCCGGGAAAGCGGGCAGACCTTTAAGCTATAGGAGCCTTTCCTGAGCATGACTGGCTTAAAATCATAGCTGGTTCCGCCAGTGTAGTATGCCTTGCTGCCGCCGCTGTCCCTGGAAAGGATAAGCTTATACCGGACAGCATTGTACGCGGGATCCCAGGATGCGGTCCCATCCTCGTGCCAGACTGCCTGTTCAGCAGGGCTGCAGACATCTTCCAACTGGGTGAGCTGGAACGTCAGCCGCAGGGTCGTTCCGTTATCAAGCCTGGAAGCTTTTACATACCTGGCGCCTGCGCCGTTCAATTTTACCTGATCCGCTTTTGTCAGTTGGAAGGCGTACCCGTCTTCAGCGGAGAGCTCAATAACGTAGTTCTCCTCCGCCGCGGTCTTTGCTTTCTCTGCATTTCCCTCCTCTTCGCTGCCATCATCCGCGTATGCGGACTCCAGGTCGGCGCTCCCGCAGGAATAGTGTGCGGATGATGGCGTCTCCGCCGTGATCTCCGGATATCCGTACTCATCGTATCCTTCGATTGTAAAATCCACAGATACCCGGCTGATCTTTTCCGCTGCGAAAACGTATCCTGGCGTCATGGCTGCTGTGCCGGCTGCGGCCAGCATGGCCGCCATAATTGTTGTTGTTTTGTGTCTCATGTGTTTGTGGGGGATCTTAAATCCCCTCCTCCTTTCTTTTTCTCTGATAACAGTATGGAGGATGTGGGAGAAAACCAGGCCATTTTCCGGATTTGCATGCAGGGATACTGCCAATATGTCTGCAGGCATGAAAACTGTCTTTGGGCGTGGCAGTAACCAATATGGATGAAGTGGGAAGCCCATTGAATTTCGACAAGATGTAGTCCATCTGCTTACTATTGGCCTGGGAAACAGCGTAAGAGGATACCTCATACGGCGTTGGATAAAATTTATGTCAAATTTTGGTGGAAAATTATGTGTTATTGTGGCATAATTGAAAGATACCATAAGAAGCACCGATGACAGTATAGTATTACTAAATTATTAATGTGATGCTGCACTGGCCGGGAATTACCGGATGAGGAAAAAGTATGAGGAAAACAAAAGGACACCGGGACTATGAAATAAGCGGACCCCTGCAGGGAACATATGGGGGAGAAGGATGCGCAGAAAGGGAGCGCCTGGAGCCGGAAGGATATGGCGGGCGGCATGACGATGAATGGGAGCATGATGAAGACTACGATGAGGAATATGATGAAGAATATGATGAAGAATATGATGAAGAACCGGGAAAGTACGGCAGCGGCTTAAAAGAGTACATGGAAGGCAGGCGACGCCAGGAGGGGAAACGGGTCGGGGGAGCCATGGACAGCACATTCTTCCTGAATGGGACAGGGAATGTTCCGGGGCGGGCGGATGCAGCCCGGATCCACGATAACTTCAGGAAATATGTGGCAGATGTCCAAAGCGGCAATGAAGCCGCCAGACAGGCGGCCAGGGAGGGGGCCTGCCGCGACCTGGAATTTTTCATCATGAACATCATTACCCGTAAATTTAGCACGTACGTCGGGAATGACCGCAGCTTTTACGAAGATCTGATGCAGGCGGGGAGGATGGGGATCATCATGGCCCTCCCGAAATACGATCCGGACAGGTCCATGCCGACCACCTATTTCTTCAACGCCATCCGGCATGAGATGGTTCTGCAGGCCAACCTCATGAAGCATGGCGCCAGGACCCATACGTCAGCTACCAGGAGGAAGATCGAGGAGGTGGACAGGATGTTCGAGAAGTATGGGAGGAGGCCTGCCCTGCATGACTATATGTACAGCATTGATTGCCCATTTGGCCGCATCATGGATGGGCTTGCAGAAATGAAAGCGGGGAATAGCGGGGCGGGCGTTGATACCCAGGAAACGGGGCCGCTGGCAGACAGTCTTTCCCCCATGCGCAGCCCGGAGGAAAGCGCCATCAGCAACATGAACTATAGCAAAATCATCCAGGTGGCCCGTGAACTGGAGCCCAGGGAGGAGATCATCCAATGTTTCCTTGAGCTGAGCGACAGCAGAATAAAGACCTCGGAGCTGTCCAAAAAATATGGACTCAGCCCGTCTGAGATCACAGAAGGCGTCAGCAACTTAAAGAACCTTCTGCGGTATAACCCGGATATCAGGAAGATGTACCCGGAACTGTTCCGGATGGAGGGACATGGGCTTTCTGAACGGGTCGCGTACATGCCGGTTGAGGAAGGGAACATGGTAATGGATAATGCCATGGACTTCCTGGAAGCCCTGTCTGGAGGCTGGGAGGAGCCTGGCATTACCATGGGATGATGGTACAATGCGGGCCGCCGGTATCCGGCATCTTGAAAAAGCGTTTTAAGGGGGGACTAAAAAATATGGAAAAAACAGACCTGTGTTACCTGTATGATTCGGCGTACAGCAAAAGCGGCAGTACGATCCTGCACGAGGTGGGAAGGGATGTGCTGTCCAACAGGGATATCGGCTATCTGTGCCGGTATGCGTGCGAATATTACCTGCGCTGGGGGCCGGAAGAAGCCATACAAAAGCTGTCTGATCCGGTCTTGAGGATGATGAAGCTGGATAACCTGGTGGAGGGGATGAGGCTCCCGCCGGAGATCTCGCCGCCGGAAAAGAGAATTTACCTTTATACTCTGATGTACTCGGAGTATTTAGGGAAGATTCCGAAGGCATTTTTTGTGACAGCGATTTACCAGTCCGTGCTAATGGGGCGGCGGAAGGAAATCCCTCACGGCTTCTTTTCCGGCGGGTACGGGGCGGAGCAGAACGCGAGGATCTGCCTGATGTACGCGCTCCAGGTATTTGCGGGCTGCCGCACATCGGGGGAGTGCGTCCGGTTCATGGAGTCCAGGCAGGCAGTCCCGTTCTTGAGGGAAACAAAGCTGTACAATATCATGAAGCGGAGGTACCGGTCGCCGGGCGCGTATGTTAATGACGCGCTCGCGCTGGTTGGAATGCTTGATCAGGACAGTCTCTGCACGGGCTACAGGGAGAGGTTCGTATCCCCTAAAAGTAGAGACGGTACATCCCGTGCAGGGATACAGGCCAGGGAGAATGCGAGCGTCCTGCCGGAGAAGATGGCAGGGGCCGGCTACTCCAGGGAGGAGCCTTCTGAGATTATGAAAAAGAGGGGGAGTTCTGCTGGAACAGCGGTCTTTAGACATTCAGGAATGCAGTAAACCTTATCATGTTATCTATGATAGCGGTGTTGGTATGCCTTTTATAAAGGAGATGTGGATTTATAAAGGGGAATACCAGGGTGTATTTTTCAAACGCCGGGCTGTGGGATCTGATGGATGGACTTTACCATTTAAATGGGCCGGGGCTATGTATTCCTGCCAGGGGGGCTGACATATAGCACGGCCATGCAAAAATAAGGAATCGGTGTGCCACTGTAGCCTTTGCCGTCTCTTTTTCTGTCTTCTCCGGCCATGGCCTGCCCAATCAGAAGCCCTGAAAGATGTCATTATAGGAGCATTTGAATATTTTTCTGAGTGCCGCCAGCTCGCTTACACGGATATTATAATCACCAGTCTCGATATGGGCATAGAAATCCCTTGCCATATCAATTCCTTCTGTTTGCAGTCTGGCGGAAACCTGTTCCTGGGTGAGGCCAGCCTGCTTCCGCAGCCGGCGGAGGTTGGTTCCTATACAATAATCCTGTTTTATCTTCTGGCCCATATATACCCTCCATCAGTTAAAAAATGTGGAAAACCACATATCCTGTCCTGATTATATAGAAGATATGATGTACAATTGTGTGGTATTACACACAAGAAAACGGTGTGGGTGCAGATGTTCCGCCAATTCGCTTATAACACGGCCCATGACATCCTTGACAGGGGCTGTGACATGGAAAGCCCTTGTCAGAATCCCTGGAAAATATCATCATACGAACACCGATAGATTTTCCTGAGCGTTGCCAGCTCACTTACACGGATATTATAATTGCCGGTTTCGATGTGGGCATAGAAATCCCTTGTCATGTCAATCCCTTCCACCTGAAGTTTGGCGGCGGCCTGTTCCTGGGTGAGGCCAGCCTGCTTCCGCAACCGGCGGAGGTTGGCCCCTATACAATAATCCTGCTTTATTTTCTGATTCATCTATCTTCCCCCATCAATGGAAATGTGTGTTAATCCACACTTTTTACTTGATTATATGTGTGTGGAGATGTATAATTGTGTGGTATAACACACATGAAGAGTTATCTTATAGATAGACTTGATGAACCGGATGTTTTCCATCACAATACGGCAATATACGGAGACGGAACAGATGTTTTATAATACGCCTGCGCAGGACAGAGACAGGAGTTACCACTGCCTGTCCTATAATACAAGGTATGCATCTGTCCCGTACTCTCCCCGGCCGATGATAAGATACATAGATGGGAATATTCTGCCTGCGGTGAACGGCATGAACAGGACGTGAACGTGGCCGTCAATGTCAAACACGGAGGAGAGCCGGCTGTACCTGCTCCCACGTGAGGCCAAAAACGGGACATAATGAAACGCATACTGGGAAAGCTGCCCTTTGGGTATGATAATAATCAATATGTGTGAAGCAGGAGGCCCATTAGCTTTAGGCAATGGGTAGTCCACAAAATAGATTTTGATGTACTCCCGGAATCTCACCACACCTGCCTTTGCGGCTGATTTTCCGCCAGACGTACCCAAATTTAATCAACGTACGCTCCGCGTACGCCTCATAAATTTGTGCGCATCTAAAATCATCTCGCAAAATCAGACGCGGTGAGATTCCGGGAGTACATTTTGTCAAAAGGGAGGAAGACAGAATGGTCGTGGATATATTGTGTGGACTGATGTTTTTCTATATGGCCGTGGGAATGGCCTGGAGAATTATCTGTTTGTTTCGGAAGATAAGGAAGCTGTAAGTTCAGACGCTGCCCATTTCGGCGGGACTATACCAACACCTCATGTGTATATGCCCCGCCAGAAGGATGCACCAAATGTCCGCCAACAGAAGAGGAAAGGGCTATATATGAACATTCGATTTATGGAATTGTTGAGTCTATGGCCAAAAATAAGAATTATAATTATGACAAAACGTTTTTTCCACGGTAAATGCAGATGGCGCGTAGGTGGAAAACGGGGCTGTGCAGACACAGGCTTCTTCCAACCCAGCAGGCTCCGGTTGCGGCTTCCGGGCAGACGGGAGCGGCAGGGTGGAACCATGATGGTATCGGTTAAACTCTCTATTTGGCATGATAATATTCTTTTATTTTTTGTTTGGATACATTTATGTAAGGTATAATTTATGTGGAGATTTATGACCTTGATGAAGTGAAAGCAGAAAGGCTGACGAAAAAGTATGGTTCTATTGATTGATGCCAACATTATTCTGGATGTACTTTAAAATCGGCCTGAATTTGTTAAAGACTGAGCTTTGTTCTGGAAGATTTGTGAGACGGAGAGAGCGAAAGGTTATGTGTCTGCGTTGTCATTTGCAAACCTCATCTACATCATGCGGAAGCAATTCGATCCTGGGAAAATCAGAGGCGTTTACCAAAAGCTGAGCCTGATTTTCGAGTTCACAGATTTCAGTGTATCAGATTGGACACATACCACTGAACTGAACGGGAAAGATTTTGAAGATGCTGTCCAGAGTGTTACTGCTGAGCGTATTCATGCCGACTATATTATCACAAGGAATGTTCGGGATTTCTCACAGAGCAGGGTGATGGCGTTTTCACCATCTGAGTTGCTGGCGAGAATTTGACAGGGATACCGTTAAGTATGTGTGAGAATTCAACTACATAGGTAGAACGCAAAGCATTTTTTTCGGATACACCTGCTTATCATTCTGGATAAGGTTAAGCAAAGCTACAATATCCTCTTTCAGATGTTGGGCCAGGGTAGCACAGGATGGAGTTCCGGAAGTTTTGGTAAGCTCGTAGGTATGCCCCCTCTCCAGATCGGCCAAATGGTTGCTGATTTTGTTCAGTTCGATACGGTAGCGCTTTGATATATCCACGGTGCTCCTCCTATTCTTCAGCGACTGTGGAAACTGGTCTAACAGAGAAATCGACCAATAAATCACAATTTATGCAGTCCAGCACTCTTTTTAAATCTGCGAAAGAAAGCTGTTTTTTGTTAAAGAGATTTTGAAGCGCTTGAGGTGATATTCCCATTTGTTTGGCTATGTCTCGCTGGCTGCATTTTGTATCAAGGAGCAGTTTTTTTAGTTCAATTACTAATTGTTCATTGCTGTTATATATCATGCTGTAGCCTCCTTGCAAAAGTTTTAACTAAAGGATAAACTAAAACCATGAAAAAGTCAATCATTATTAAATATAAGTAAGCAGAAAAAGTCAAATAATATATTAAAAAAAATTCATTAATAGGGTTGGCAAGTACGCTAAAATAGTTTATACTAAAATTGCAGAATTGATTTCTGGAAATGCAATCTGGGGATGATATTTCCTTTTTGTATTTTTTCTTCCCTTATCTCAATATCCGAAAATAATTATGTTGGAAAATATGTATTTATATGGTATAATTGTTTGAGGAAGAATTTTTTCCATCTGTTGATGCTTTCTGAACAGGCTGAGGAAAACTTCCACCAAAGAAGGCAGGCTGTTTGGGAAGGCGGCATCCTATTGCCCATCAAAAAAATAAAAATTTTTGTTGGAAAACAGGGTTTATGCCCTATAATGGTATCATAAACAAAGAAAATTAAGCAGGGGGGTTATGTTATGAGAAAGCAGGATTTTTTTAAAAGAGCAGCAGTATTGGCACTGGCAGGCACCCTGGCGATGGGAAACGCAATGACTTCATTTGCCGCAGGCTGGCAATGGCTTGACGAGAACAATGACGGGATAGCGGAGTGTTATTATTTTGACGAGGGCGGCCATAAGCTCACAGGCACGACGACCCCGGACGGCTATAAGGTAAATGCGGACGGCGCATGGGTGGAAAATGGGGCCGTGCAGACACAGGCTTCTTCCAGCCCGGCAGGCTCCGGTGTAGCCTCCGGCCAGACAGGGGCGGCAGGCTGGCACCATGATGGGATTGGGTGGAGGTATCGGAGGTTCACTGGTAATGATGCGAGTGCCATTTGGGTGTGGAGCGACCGCAACAATGATGGGACGTCGGAGCTCTATTACTTCCAGTATGGCTACCAGGATGGGAAGTTTGGAGGCTATTTGCTGACGAATGGCGTTTCTCCGGAAGGCTACACGGTTAATGAGGAGGGTGCACGGATGGTAAATGGGGTAGTGCTGACGCAGCCTGCAGCCCCAGTTTACGCACCTGAGAATACGTACAATGCCCAAGGGGTTAGCAACATTGCGCTGGAGATGGTAGAAAATACCAGGGAAGAAAACGCCAAATTCGGGGAAATGGAAGTTTTTGGAGAAAATTCAAACGAAATACATGTCATGTATGCCAATGGATTTACTATAGATTACCCGAATATGGGCGGCGGCATGAAATCATTACGACCAACTTCAAAAGATGGGGAGCTTTTGTTTAAATATTATAAGAGTAGTCTTTCTTCCGGAGATGCTATTGAGAGTTATTTGTATGGATTGGGATTAGGGTTTAAAGGAGGATATGGCGGGACTTATTCAACTGGCACTGGATGCTGGATAAACTTTGATGAGGGCCATGATATGACTTGGAGTGGTGATGGATTTATTGAAATTCGTGCTATGCAGCAATAATAATTAACTAATGTATAATATTCAACGGTGTCTTTCTCAGGCAGTCAGGACGAAAAGTCCTGGATGCTTGGGAAAAATTTTTTTGTCCGTAAGCGTCAAATAAGATAGTGGATAGAAAAATAACCACCAACCCTCTATAATAAAAGGGCAGTGGTCATCGGCACCGTTCCTGTACCATGGGATCCCATGGTAGATAGTCATCCAGATATTCCGGATTTTCAAGAAATGTACTCCCTGGCATATCTGACAGGATATATTTGATGTATTTCATTGCATCCAGGCCATTGGCTTTCGCTGTTTCGACCAGGGTATAGATCCCTGCGCTTGCAGCAGCGCCCTTCGGACTTCCCGCAAACAGCCAGTTCTTCCGGCCGATCACAAAGGGGCGGATACAATTCTCCGCAAGGGAATTACTAATGGAACAGTTCCCATCTTCAAGATAATTAAAAAATTCCTGCCGGTTGTTCAGGGCATACCGAAAAGCTGTATGGAGCTTCGGCTTTGGCAGTTCCCCGGCAGCGTTTAGCTCTGCCCATGACCAGAAAGCCTCGGGAAGCGGTTTCTCGCGGTTGATCCGTTCCTTTTTCTTCTGTTCCGGGGGAAGGCCCTCCAGTTCCTTTTCTATCTCAAACAGCTTATTCAGCCGCAGGACTGCCTCTGCGGGTTTTGAAGCTTTCGGGTCATGGATGTCTTTTGGCAGCGCGTCCACGAAAGCGCGTCGCAGGTGGGTGCAGCACAGGCATCTCGTAACCCCTTTCACCCCATTGTACCCGGAATAAGCATCCGTATGGATATATCCGGTATAGCCCTTTAAAAACGCTTCCGGATATTTTCCGCCCCTCCCCGGCTGGTACTCAAAATACCGGACCGGCCTTGCCTGGTCCCTGATGCTGCAGTACACCCACATGTAAGAATCCGAAGTGTTCTTCCGCTCTGGTTCCTTCAGCACCTGTACGTGGGTCTCATCGATATGCAGATGCCCCTGTTTTAGAAGTTCCTGCCTCAAATGAGAGACCACATGAGAGAGCCAGTCCCGGCAGACGCAAAGGAGCCAGTTCGACATCGTTGCCCTGCTTAAGGAAAGGCCCAGGGCCTCCCATTCCTTTTCCTGGCGGTATAATGGAATGCCCAGCTCAAACT
>CAJTGE010000069.1:0-15835 GCA_910575795.1 Clostridiaceae bacterium
GTATATCCGGGCGTATGGCTTCGAGCCGGTGGTATTCTGCGCCGGCACGAACCATTTTGACGGGACGCGGATGGAATTTAAAGGGAGGTACATGGCGGATACAGTGGACGGGATCCCGTTTGTATTTATAAAGACGCCGGCCTATAAGGGGAACGGCGGGAGACGGGTGTGGAACTGGGTGTGCTTCTACCTGGGGCTGTTCCGGGCATACCGGCCGCTTATGCGGAAGTTCGGGAGGCCGGATGTGATCCTGGCATCGAGCGTCCACCCGCTGACCATGGTTGCCGGGGTACAGATTGCAAAAAGGCTGGGGATCCCCTGCATCTGCGAGGTGAGGGACCTGTGGCCAGAGGCCATTTTCCAGGCGGGGATGGCAGGGGAAGACAGTTTCCTGGGGAAGGCGCTCATCCGGGGGGAGCGCTGGATATACCGGAATGCGGACGCCATGGTTTTTACCAAGGAAGGCGATACGGATTATTTGAGGGAGAGGGGATGGCTCACAGAACAGGGCGGGGACATCGACATCAGGAAATGCTTTTATATCAACAACGGGATTGACCTGCAGGAATACGTAAAACAGATCCGGGAAATGCGGCCGGGGGATGCGGACCCCGGCCCGGACGCGTTCCGTGTGACGTATGTGGGGACGCTGCGGAAGGTGAACCACCTGGAGCTGCTGATCCGGGCGGCCGCGCTTTTGAAAGAGGAGACAGACATTGAATTCCTCATTTACGGGGCCGGGGAGGAGGAGGAAGACTTAAAGCGCATGGTTCAGGAAAACGGCCTGACGCGGGTGCATATGAAGGGATATGTAAACGGTCAGTTTGTGCCGTATATCCTGAGCCGTTCCTCGGTCAATATATTGAATTATTCACAAAATATGTACAACTGGAGCCGGGGGAACAGCTCAAGGAAGCTGTTTGAATACATGGCCTCCGGGAAGCCCATTATCTCAACGGTTTCCATGAACTATTCGCCCATTGAAAAGTACCGCTGCGGGATATCGATGGGGAGCGGGAGCGCGGAGGAGCTGGCGGCCTGCATCCGGAAGATAAAAGGAATGGGAAATGAGGAGCGGGAGCGGATGGGCCGGAATGCGCGGGCCGGGGCGGAGGATTTCGATGCGCCGGTTCTGACGGCGAAGCTCGCGGATGTGATTGGGTATGCGCAGAGGGAGTGGGAGAGGAAAAAAGGAAAGAAAGGGCGAAAAGGGGGGGAGGGGAGGAAAGAGATGAAGAAGCGGAAAAAGATGAAAAAGCAGAAAGAGATGAAAGAGCGGTGAGGCCGGCCCGTGGAATGTGCGGCAGACAGAAGGGATATGCGGGGCGGCCTGTTAAAAAGGAGCGGGTCAGCCCGCGCCGTGCGCCCGGGGCGCCCAGGGCCGGACTGGGCCTGTATATCCATACGCTTTGCTATTTAAAACCGGGGCAGGCCGCAAGCCGGATCCGGAGGCGGGTGTTCCCGGCAAAAAGGAAGCTTTACGTATGCAGGCAGACGGATGAAGCTGTGCGGGCCTGCATACGGGAGCTGGACGGGGATCCGGCGTATACGGGCCGTTTTAATCCCAGGGAGATACTTGAAGGAAGGCTGCGCCTGCTGCATCAGACGTTCCCGTTTCCCCAAAAGACCTGGAAGGCGGAAGGGGCGACGCGCCTGTGGAATTTTAACCTGCATTATTTTGAGTACGGGATCGCCCTGGCGCTGGCATACCAAAGGGAAGGAAAAAACGCGTATAAGGATGCGGCGGCCGGGCTGATCGATCGCTGGATTGACTGCGTGGAAGACGGGGACGGGTGGCATCCCTACACGGTTTCCGTGCGTCTGCCAAACTGGAAGGTTATCTATGAGATCCTGGGCGAACGGCCCCCGGAAAAGGTATTAAACAGCATGTACAGCCAGTACCGTTACCTGATAAAGGCGCAGGAAACGCACCTGCTCGGGAACCACTATTTTGAGAACCTGAAAACACTGGTGATTTTCAGCCTGTATTTTAAAGAAATGGATCCGTTCCGAATTTTCTTAAAAAAGCTGAAAACAGAAATCCGGGAGCAGATCCTGTCAGACGGGATCCATTTTGAGAGAAGCATGATGTACCACAAGATCATAATGGAGGATATCCTGCGGGTCAGGGAGGCGCTTATGAGCGGGGGCATGCCCGGGGAAGCGGCGTCCCTGGATGAAACGCTGGGCCGGATGGGCGGGGCGCTATATTCGCTGGAAAGCGGGATGGGGCGGACGCCGCTTTTTAATGACGCGGGAGATAATGTCGCCAAAAGCGGCAGGGCGCTCCTGGCGGCCCTTAAGCGGGCGGGGATTGATTATATGAAGGTTGATTATGCGAAAGCAGGCGGATTCTTTGATTTCCCGGAAGCGGGGTATTATAAGCGTTTTGCGGGCGGCATCTGCGTGATCCTGGACTGCGGGAAGATGGGTCCGGGGTACCTGACCGGGCACGGGCACTGCGACGCGCTGAGCTTTGAGCTGTCCGCGTACGGGATACCGGTGCTTGTCAACTCCGGCACATACCAGTACCAGGACCGGCTGCGGCCGTTCTTCAGGAGCGCGCGGGCGCACAATACGGTGGAGATCGCGGGCAGGGAGCAGTCGGAGATCTGGGGCGAGCACCGGACCGGGCGGCGGCTTGGGTCTACGGCGTGCGCCAGGGTGGACGGCGGATGGATCGGCTCGTATGAGACGTATGAGGGATACCGTCACCGGCGGCTTCTGCGGATGAGGGAGACAGAAGAGGGGACGGAGCTTGTGGTTGAAGATGCGGTTCATGGGCCGGAGGGGGAAACCGCCTCGGCCTTTTTCCATCTCGCGCCCGGATTTTCGTGGGAGATGCGGGACGGGGGATGGAGGATCGCGGACAGGAGAGGGGATGCTGTGGGAAAAGAGGCGTGGGCGGCAGAAACGGCGGGGAAGAAAGAAATAGGAAAACCGGCAGAACTGGCAGAACGGAAGGCAGGCGCGCCGGAGATGGAAAGCGCGCGGGCGGATGCGGCGGAGATAGAGGCGCAGGTAACGGTAAAGACGGAAAATGGCGGGGGATCTGCGGATGTAATCATCCACCGGGGCGGGGATATCTGCGCCTATGCGCCGGAGTTTGGGAAGCGGATGAAAAAGCAGGTGATGGAGATCCGGTTTAAGCTGGATGGCGGGGCGGGCGGCGGGTTCGGGAAGTGCAGTGTGAGATTTTTGTTTAAAAGCAGGCAGCCCGGCGTTCCCGGCAGCCGATCAAGCGGCCTTACAGCCGGCGGGACAGCGGGATAACTGATCGGACGAAATGACAAACGATGAATGAAAGCAGGAAAATGAAATGGTAAATGTAGTAGGTTTGGGTTATATCGGACTGCCGACAGCCCTGATGCTGGCGGCGCACGGCGTGGAAGTGACAGGGACGGATTATAACCGGGAACTGGTGGAAACGCTGAACCGGGGAAAAACAACCTTTAAGGAAGACGGGCTGGATGAACTGTTTGAAAAGGCGGTGAAAAGCGGGATCCGTTTTTCAGAAGAATATATCAGTACAGATATGTACATTATCTCTGTCCCCACCCCCTATGACAAGGCGAGCAAAAAGATCGACGCCTCCTATGTGACAGCGGCGGTGAAAAACGTGCTGGAGGTCTGCCCGAAAGGCGCGACGCTGGTGATCGAGTCTACGGTATCGCCGGGCACGATTGGCCGCTTTGTGCGCCCGGCCATTGAGGAAAGGGGCCTGGCAGTGGGGAAGGATATCCATCTCGCCCATGCGCCGGAGCGGATTATCCCGGGAAATATGGTGTATGAGTTAAAGCACAATTCACGGACCATCGGCGCGGACGAGCGGGAGGTTGGGGAGCGGGTGAAGCGGCTGTACGCGTCCTTCTGCGAGGGGGAGATCGTGGTAACGGATATCCGCACCGCGGAGATGACGAAGGTGGTGGAGAACACGTTCCGGGACATCAACATTGCCTTTGCGAATGAGCTGGCGAAGATCTGCCGCTCGGACAGCATGGATGTGTATGAGATCATCCGCATCGCGAATATGCACCCCAGGGTGAATATCCTGTCCCCTGGGCCCGGGGTCGGCGGGCACTGTATCTCCGTGGATCCGTGGTTTTTGGTGGGCGATTACCCGGGGCTGGCGAACATCATCCTGGCGGCGAGGAAGATCAATGACGGGATGCCGGAATTCGTGCTGGGGCGGATTTATGAGATCATGAAAAAGGAAGGGATCACGGACGTTTCCCGCGTGGGGCTTTACGGGCTGACATATAAGGAAGATGTGGACGACATGCGCGAAAGCCCGACGCTGCAGATGCTGGAATGTATGGAACGGCACCTGGCGGGCGGGAGAGTGAAAGTGTATGACCCGTATATTGAGGCGGAGGTTGTGGCGAACCAGTACCATGGGCTGGACGCATTTCTGGAGGATGTGGATCTGGTGGTGGTGATGGCAGGGCATGAGGAGATACGGAAGAACGGGAACAGGCTTAAAGGAAAGATTGTTCTTGATACAAAGAATATATACGCAAAAGGCGGAAATATATATCATTTGTAATTTTGGTTTTTACAAATAGGACATTTTATAATAGTTAGCTAAAGGGCAGAAGACAAATGGGAAAATAGTTTTGCAGTTATACGGATTCATTATATATATTTAAAAGTTTAAGAGGATATGATGGATGAAAAAATAATGCTTTTAGGCACATTGCCACCTCCTATAGGAGGTGTGACAGTACATATCAGGCGATTAATGGGTGAACTGAAAAAGGAAGGAGTCTCATTTTCTTTTGTCGATCTAAGACCTCCAAAAGTCTGGAGTTATGGCCGCTCTTTTTTGAATGTGTTGAAATGCGACGAAACGATTATTCATTATCAGCTAAATAATTGGAAAGAGAGTCTGATTTTAGCAAATGTGATGAGACTGCGCCGAAAAAAATTTATAAGCACGATTCACAGTTTTCCAGTTGAATATGACAAATTAAATATAGTATCAAAATTGTTAATCAGAGTAGCGGATTGGGGAATTTCCTGTTTCGTAGCACCGAGTGAAACAATAAAAAAGAGATTAATAGATGCAAAGATAAAAGAAAAAAAGATTAAGGTAATTCATACATTTTTACCGCCATTAAATGAAGAGCTCGACAAAGAAATTCCCGAAGAAGTAAATAGTTTTATTAAAAACAAAGGAAATAGAAAGGTTATTCTGGCAAATGCATCTAAATTATATTTAAACAGAGATAAAGAAGATGTATATGGGTTAGACATGTGTATTGAGGCATGTAAAGAATTGGAGAATGTAAAATTTATATTTGTATGTCCTTTGATAGATGATGTCAAATACTTTGAACAATGCCTGCTAAAAATAAAAAGATATGGAATAATTGAGAGATTTTTAATCTACAGGAGAGATGTGTCGATGGTATGTTTGTTTAAAGCGATTGATATATTTGTACGTCCAACCGTTACCGATAGTTATGGGATATCGGTAGCTGAAGCGCTATATGCGGGAATACCGGCTATTGCGAGTGATGTATGTGAGAGAGCGCATGGAACAATTTTATTTAGGAAAAAGGACTTAAAGGATTTTAAAGAAAAAATAAGATTTTCTATAGAATCATCCTGCAAATATAGTATAGAGACAGTCAATTATAGTAAAGAATTATATGAAATTTAATTATATAAAAAAGGATATGGGAGTAAACATAGCAATGATACGTGTTTTACATATAATGTCTTCATTATTTGTTGGAGGAACAGAACAGTATGTCATGAATTGCTTTAGGGCAATTAACCAGGAGCTAATTAAATTTGATTTCTGTATTCTTAATGAAACGATTGGGAAGTATGAAACAGAAGTCATGAAAAAGGGCGCTGCTATTTATCATTTAATACCATTCTCCAGAAACCCGATAAAAAATTTGCTTCAATACAAATCATTGATAAAAAAAGAAAAGTATGATGTTATTGAGATTCACTCAAGCACTTCTACAAGATACTTTTATGCCTACATTGCAAAAAAGTATAGAGTAAAGAAGGTAATTTATCATGCCCATAATACTTCTGATACGCCTGCCTCTTTAGTGGAACGGTATTGCAGCAGCCGAATTCCCAGATATTGCGACCAGTTAATTGCCTGCTCAAAAAAAGCAGGTGATTATATTTTTAGGGGAAATACGGAATTTCATATAATAAAAAACGCAGTTGATTTGAAGAAATATGCTTATTCACAAACGATCCGGGAAGAAAAAAGAGAAGAACTTGGAATAGAAAAAACGACACTGGCAATTGGCGCAGTGGGAAGACTGAACAGGCAAAAAAATCTATTATTTTTAATTGAAGTATTAGAGGATATTCTAAAAAGTAGAGAAGACTGCCGCTTGCTTTTAATAGGGGATGGGGAATTAAGAAAGGAGATTGAGGAGGTGGCGAAGGAGAAAGGAATAGATAGAAAAATACTTATTACTGGAATGGTGGAAGATGTGCATAAATATATGCAGGCTTTAGATGTTTTTGTAATGCCCTCGCTTTATGAAGGATTACCATTCGCTGGCATTGAAGCCCAGGCAGCGGGCTTGCCTTGTATTTTTTCTGATACAATAACGGAAGAGCTACATATAGCGCCAAACATTATATTTTTACCGATCGATAAGGGGACGCCGCTATGGAAAAAAGCGATTTTAGAGATGGAAAAGATTGGAAGGGCGGATGCAATGAGAGAGCTGATACAGAGTGGATATGATCTCGAAACACAAATAGATGACATTATTAAAGCATATACCAGCTCAGAAAGATAATGCACAGGGTTTCACAGAATCGGATTGGAAGTTAAAGAGAGAGTCTGACACAATCAGAATATCAAAAGAGGCTATAAAATGATTCATGAAATAAATTTAAATTTACCAAGCTATTTTTTATACATTTGTTTTGCATTAAGCATAAGTATATGTGCAATATTAGGCAGCAGGAAATATATTTCTTTATATGTGAATGAGGGATGTATTAAGAATAATTTTTTGATCGTATTTCTTTCGTTTTTCTTATCGGCTATATTGACTTTTTTTGCAGTCAACAGAAAAATAGACAATACAGGTTTAGGGGGCGCTGACGCATACTACTATGCAAACGTATTCCAACATATAATAGATTATTTTGATTGGTCGAATCCGTTTTTATCTCTTGATGGTAATGAGCCACTTTATTATATCCTGGCATGGACTATAAATAAAATAACAATCAATTATAAATATTTTTTTCTGTTGGTTTATTTTTTAATTGTATTTACGTATGTTTATATCCTGTTAAAGAATATCAGCAGCGGAAATATGTCTGTCGTTCCTGCTTTTTATTTAGTAATACCTTATTTAAATGGATATAATGTGCTTAGGTTTTCATTAGGCGTTGCTTTAGCTCTGTGGGGGATCGAATCATATCAGAACAAGCGATATTTTAAATCAGCTTTATATTTTCTGATTTCTGTAAGCTGCCATTTTGTTACTGTTGTTATTCCTGTTTGCCTGCTATTTGCCTCCATATTTCTGAAAAATAAAAATTCTAAAAAACCCATCCGCATTTATGTGATATGGTGTTTAGCTTTGATCATATCTCAAGTTGCTTTGGGATGTATAAGCATGGTTTTGATTCATCTTGGATATAGGAATTATTTAGGAAAAGAGGTTTCTTTTTTTGCTATACTTCCGACGACAATTTGCTGTCTGATGGCCTTTATATTTTACAGAGATGTATCCGAAAGGCTGGATAATAACAGAGTTTATCTTAATTTGCTTTGGTGCAATTTTATTTTTATTCCCGTTTTTTCGATTGCATCATTTGGAAGAATTAATGATATGTTTTGTATACCACGGCTGATTGTCTGGTCCGCTATAATTGATTCAATACGTAAACGATTATCTTCCGGTAACAGGGTAACAAAGAATGCAATAACTTTGTGCATCATTTTTCTATGTGCCATATGGACAATATTCAGAATTTACAGGATGAGCCGTTCAAAGGTTATACCATATATATTGTATTTATAATTTAAATTTTGAAAGGAATGTTATGAAGTTATTACACATTTTTCCAATCCCATCAGAAGGCAAAAGGGCTAAAGAAAAAGTGATCGAAAATCATAGACAGATTTTCGGGCATCTTTTAGAAGCGGAAAATATTTGCTGTTATAAAGTTGCCAGCAAAAAAAGAATTCCGCTTGACCAAATTCTTAATTTTGTTTTTTATAAAAGGTATTCAGGTATGACACCGGAATCTGAAGAAGACATTTTATTATTTATAAAAGAAAATAAGATTGATACTGTATTTGTTGAAAGTTCACAATGGGGATTTCTTGTTAAGAAAATTAAACAGCATACAATTTGCAATGTTATTGTGCAATGTTATGATGTTGAGAAAAAAAGAATTGAATCATTAATAAAGGCGGCTTTTTTAAATAAAAGATGGCGGGAATATGTCCGCTTCAGGCTTTTAAAACGAATTGCAATTGTAAATGAGAAAACAGCTATTCGATATTCGGACTATATAGTAGCTTTAACGAATCAGGACAGGAACGATTTACAGGTTCTTTATGGGCAGTGTTCAGTTATCGTGATTCCAAGCTGCCTGAAGGATGAATTTACAGGGCATACAGGTGACCCGCCGGGTAAACCAAAATTATGTCAAAATCTTTTATTTGTCGGAATGGGTTCATATTTACCAAATTTAGTTGGGATTAAGATGTTTATTACAGAAGTTCTTCCCTATATTAATGCTAAATTGATGGTTGTTGGAAAAGATACAGAATTATTAAGAGAACAATATCAAAACTATGAACGCCTGGATATTATTGGCAGCGTTGAACACCTGGGGGATTATTATGTTAAAGCAGACGCGGTAATTAATCCGGTTGTTTTTGGTGGAGGAATACAAACTAAAACAATCGAAGCGCTTATGTTCGGAAAGTTCATTTTTGGTACTTCCAGTTCTTTTTCGGGAATTGACATAGAAAATATAGACCTGATTGGGAAAGAATGTAATAACAGTGGAGAGTTTATTCAGGCTTTGCAGCATATAGAAGTAAATGCTTTTCATAGGGAAAGCCGTGAAATATATCTTGAGAAATATTCTATGGATGCAGTAACAGAAAAGATGAGAAAACTCCTTGATTTGGCAGGAAAGGGTCAGCATGAGAACTAAAGGCCATTTTTACATGGAAGGATTACTTAAAAAACTGATTATCTGTTATATGAAGCTGCTTAGAGTTCCCTTCCGGGCATCTAAAAAGAAGTACCATGATTTTTTATTGACTGAAATATGCAGTGCCCTGACAGATGAAAAATTTGATATTACGTATAGGCTGAGCCCGAAAGATCCTCTTGAAATTCCGGTTTTGCAGAGAAGAGGGATGGATAACAGGTTTGCAATTGTGATGCAGGGGCCGATATGTGTTAAAGAAGATTTTACGGTTCGTACGGTAAAATATTACAGGGATATATATAAAGAGGCTGTTATTATTGTATCCACATGGGAAGGGGAATCCCCTCAGGCAATAAAAACACTGGAGGACATGGGGGCTGTCCTTGTAAGGAGTAAATTGCCGGAAAAAAGCGGGATTTTAAACCTGAATTATCAGATTGTGAGTACATTGGCTGGAATTCAGAAAGCGAAGGAGCTTCATATCCGGTATGTGGCAAAGACCAGAACCGATCAGCGGCTTGGCAGGCCATTTATATTTGAATATCTGCTGAATCTGTTGAATCATTTCCCGGGAGGAGATCCCCATTTGCAGAAAAGCAGAATCATCAGTTTATCAATGAATTACGGGAACCTTTTTACGCCGTATTTTATGAGTGATTTCTTTTATTTTGGGCAGGTTGGGGACATCGAGAAGCTATATCTCTGTCCATTGGACACCCGGGATTTTTATCCGTTGGATCCGGATGCAACGTGCAGAGAGGTTGCAAAACGTATGTATCCGCCTGAAATATATATTTTTAAGCATTATGTTGTCGATTATTTGAAAGGTAATGGGAATGATACGGTTAAAGCATATTGGGATATTCTGAAACACTATTTTATTTGTGTTGATATAAAAACAGTGAATCTTGTTTTTCCCAAATATGCATCGCATTTCAGGGATCACTGGATGTATGGTGATTATAATATGAACGATCGTCCGGAGCGTATGCGCACAATGAATTTTGATTTCATCAACTGGTTTAATTTGTACAGCGGAACGCTGAAATATGACGCAGTGTATGAAAAATTTGCAGATGTCAGGTTTTAAGGCGCGTCTGGAAAAGTCTTCAAGGAGGGTGAATGGTTTGCTGTCAGCATTGTTAAAGGGCTATCAGAAACTGTCTTTGCCAGCCAGGGCGGCGGTCTGGTTTGGCATCAGCCAGTTTCTTCACAGGGGAATCAGCATGTTGACGACTCCCTTTTTTACGAGGCTGCTCCCGGCGGAGGAGTATGGGTTAGCGAGCACATTTGTTTCATGGGAAAATATTCTATTGATCCTTATTGCAGGGTCGTCATATAAAGGAGTGCTGAATTTATGTGCCAGATATAATGATAGGGATAAAATGCTGACGGGTATCATGGGATATAATATAACCTTTTCCTTCCTGTGGGCGCTGCTATTTCTTCTTTTCAACCGATGGCTGAAGGAGATCACCGGGTTTGGGAATCTGTTACTGGTCTGCCTTTTGCTGTATTGTATTTTTCAGAACGTCATTAGCTGCTGGAGCATCAGGATGCAGTATGATTATAAATATAAAGAGTCCGTGACAGCCGCAGTTGTTTGTACCGCGTTTTCATCATTTGCAGGTCTTCTTTCGGTTGTTTTTATTTCGGCCAGCGCTGAAGCGAAAATTATCCCCCAGGTCGTGATATCTCTTATGGTCGGAATTGTGCTGATGCTAACGGTTTTTCAAAAGGGCGGGACATATTATGATAAGGAAACCTGGAAATTTTTGTTCTGCTTTTGTATTCCGCTTATGCCGCATTACTTATCAGAAATTGTACTTCAGAGTTCGGATCGCATTATGATCAATCATTTATGCGGGGCGTCTGATGTAGCAATCTACAGCGTCGCTTATTCGGTCGGTAATTTAATCAGCATGGTTACGGCGGCTGTGAACGCTGCTTTTGCACCGTATCAGTTCCAGCGGATTAAATCGCAGGAGTATGAGGTTTTGGCGCGCAATACCAACCGTATTATGCTGTTTGTTGCGTTTTGCCTGTGTGGGATTATGATGTTCGGACGGGAGATTGTGCTGATTTTTGGAGGAGAAACATATACAGACAGTGTGCGCCTGATTATGCCGATTTGCTTAGGCGCATTTTTTAACTATGTATTTCAGTTATTTGCACGCGTTCAGGAGTATTTTGAACAGAAGCATACGATCATTTTCGCGTCAATGATGTGTGCAGTTTTGAATGTGATTCTAAATTCCATTTTTATTGCAAAGTACGGATACAGCGCGGCCGCTTATACGACGTTTTTCTGCTATTTTGTTTTCTGTTTTCTGCATTATCTGTTTTACCGGATGGCCTGCAGAAGACATATTAAGAGGGAAATATATGACAGCAGGGGTCTGGCGGTTATCTCTGCGCTTCTTTTGGCCGCGGCTATGGTGATTTATTTTATGGCAGAGTTTTATGTTATAAAATATGTTCTGACAGGGGTTGTCTGCGCAGTTGGATTCTGGAAAAGGGAATGGATTGTAGATGCTTTTGCCGTTTTCAGAAAACGCTTATAGCTGAAAAAAGGAAACGTTTATTTTGGAGGCAGGAAAGGATGACAATATTAGCGCACAGAGGCTGCTGGGCCTCGGAAAATGAAAAAAATTCGCTTTCCGCCATAAGGCGGGCGCTGGAGCAGGGCTTTGGCTTTGAGTCAGATATCCGGGATTACAGGGGGAAGCTTGTAATATCCCACAACATCGCGGATGAGAGCTCTCCGGAGGCAGAGGCGGTTTTTAAGTATTTGAAGGAGTTTGGGGACAGGTATTGTTTTGCGGTGAACGTAAAGGCGGACGGGTTAAAAGAGTTAATCGGGAGGGCCCTTAAGAAATATGGAGTTGAAAATTATTTCCTTTTTGATATGTCCGTCCCGCAGATGATGGAATTCCATGGGACAGGCTTTATCTTTTTTACCAGGCAGAGCGAGGCGGAGCGGGAGCCGGTCATGTATAACGAGGCCGCGGGTGTCTGGCTGGACGGTTTTTGGGGCGTGGAATGGATTACAGAACGCCTTCTGAAAGCGCACCTGGCCGCAGGCAAAACCGTTTGCCTGGTATCCCCGGAATTACACGGGAGGAAAGACTATCGGGAGTTTTGGGAGAAATTGAGGGGATATTCCATTGATTTTGGCCGTGTTTTTCTCTGCACCGATTATCCGGAGGAGGCGGGGCGCTTTTTTGGAAAAGGGATGATACAAAAGGGGGGAGTTTATGAAAAAAATCAAAGCTGTCCTGTTTGACATGGACGGGGTTCTGATTGATGCCAAGGACTGGCACTATGAGGCGCTAAACAGGGCGCTGGGCTTATTTGGCGTACGGATCAGCCGTTACGATCATCTCCACACATTTGACGGGCTGCCGACCAGGGTGAAGCTTGAGATGCTCAGCGAGCAGTATTTCCTGCCAAAGGAGCTGCACCCGTTTATCAACCAGCTCAAACAGCGGTATACGATGGATCTCGTGAATATAAGGTGCCATCCGATGTTTCACCACGAGTATGCCCTGTCGAGGCTCCGCCAGGAGGGATACCGGATCGCGGTGTGCTCGAATTCGGTGCGGGAAACGGTTGAGACGATGATGAAAAAATCAGAGCTGATGGGTTATCTTGATTTGATCGTTTCCAATGAGGATGTCACGAAGGCCAAGCCGGATCCGGAAATGTACCGGACTGCGATGGAACGGCTTTCTTTAGAGCCGGGGGAATGTATCGTGGTGGAGGACAACCCGAACGGGATAGCGGCAGGGAGGGCCAGCGGGGCATATGTCCTTCCGGTGCAGAGTGTGTATGATGTGAATTATGAAGCAATTGCGGGCATGATTCAGAAATGCGAGGTGGCAGATGGTTAATGTTTTGATTCCGTCTATGGGGAAATCCCTGTTTTTTAAGGACAGCTTTTTCCCGAAGCCGGTGATTGAGGTGAATGGAAAGACCATGCTGGAGCAGGTGGCCGGGAATTATGGGGAGCTTAAGGGGCGGCATTTTGTGTTTGTTTTTTCTCATAAGGACTGTGTGGAGTTTCACCTGGATGAAGCTGCGAAGGTTCTGATCGGGGCGGACGCCGATGCGCTGGTGTTGGAAAATGAGACGGCAGGGGCTCTGTGCACATGCCTGATGGCAGTTGATTTTATTAATAATGACGATACGCTTATTGTGGCAAACTGCGATCAGGTGATAGATGTGGACTATCAGAAGGTGATTGAACAGTTTGAGGAGGAAGGCGATGACGCGGGAGTCATCACATTTGACAGCATCCATCCCCGTTGGAGCTACGCGCGTATCAGGGAGGGGCGGGTGACAGAGGCCGTGGAAAAACGGCCGCTTTCCAGGCATGCCATAGCAGGCGTATATTTTTTCAGGCGCGGGAGGGATTTTGTTGAGGCTGCCAAACGGGTGATTTTGAAGGATAATCATTTGAACGGAAATTTTTATATTTCCGCCTCATTAAATGAGATCATTCTGATGGGGAAGACGGTTGGGTATTATGAGGTTCCGAGGGAGCGGTACCATTCCTTTTATTCGCCGGAAAAAATAAATGAATATGAGACGCGCCGCGACAGTTTGCTTTATTGATGCATGACAGTATATGTTCAGGAGGGTGAAAATGAAGGTTTCAAAGCTGGATCAGATGGTAAAGGGCTGGTTTATAGGAGATTTTGAGCCCAGCCTGTGCAGGACCGGAACCTGCGAGGCGGCGGTCAAAACCTATCGGAAGGGGGATTACGAGGAGAAGCATTCCCATAAGATCGCTACGGAATACACGGTGATCGTTAAGGGAAAGGTGAAAATGTTTGACACCGTATTTTCAGAAGGGAGTATTGTGGTGGCAGAGCCGGGGGATGCTACGGATTTTACGGCGCTGGAGGATACGGTCAATGTGGTTATTAAACTGCCTGGGGCGAAGAATGATAAATATCCGGCTGAAGGAATGTGATTTTGTAACGGTTCCAGTTACCGGAGTTGTTATGGATGGTTTTCCAAAAAGGAGGAAGGAAGATGCTGAATATCGTGATACCCATGGCGGGAAGAGGGAGCCGGTTTTCGGAGGCGGGTTATACGATGCCGAAGCCTCTGATTGACATATACGGGCATCCCATGATTGAATACGTGACGAAAAACATTACGCCTGCGTGCAGGCACCGTTTTATTTATATCTGCCAGGAGGAGCACCTGGAACGGTTCGGCTTGGAGGAAAAGCTTAAGCAGATCGCTCCCGGGTGCGGGATTGTTGCCATTGATCACATTACAGAGGGAGCGGCGTGTACAGTGCTGCTGGCGGAACGCTATATTGATAACCAGGATGCGCTGATGATCGCCAACAGCGATCAGTTTGTCGATACGGATATCAACCGTTACCTGGCGAAGGCAGAAGGGATGGATGGGTTTATTATGACCATGCCTGCTTCGGATCCGAAATGGAGCTATATCGGGTATGATGAGAACCACTTGGTCACGTTGGTGCGTGAAAAAGAAGTGATTTCTGACGAGGCGACAGTGGGAATTTACAATTACAGGCACGGGGCGGATTTTATAACATATGCCAGGCAGATGATAGAAAAGGACATCCGGGTAAACAATGAGTTTTATGTAGCGCCGGTTTATAATGAAATGATAGCGGACGGGAAACGGGTTGGTTTTTGTGATGTAGGGGAACATATGTATGGGCTGGGGGTGCCGGAGGATTTGAAGCAGTTTATGGAGCTGGAGCTGTGTAAGGGGTATTTCAGGAATTACGGTGAAAATTTGATGTAGCAGGTTACAATTTTAAGAGGAATCCCCATGGCTATTTCATTGCATGCAGTTTGCGGTGTTTTTCCGGGCTGTGGTTTTGGCATATTTTATTACTTCATAAAGATAAAAGAGCTTGTGGCTGCTTGCTGCAAGCTCTTTTTATAGGGCTGGAATGTGAAATATGCAATCCTGCTGTTTCATACAAAGGAATCATATATGTTCAACAGACTTTGGCTGGAGGAGTTATAAAAATTCAATTAAAGAGAGAATGGAATTTACAAAGAGGTAAAACGCCCCAAAAAGGATTGAAAATATGATAATAACAAAAACACCATTCAGAATGTCTTTCTTCGGCGGCGGAACCGATATGGAAGACTTTTTTAAAGAGCATGGCGGTGCTGTGCTGTCATCGACATTTGACAAATTTTGCTATGTGACAGTCCGGCATCTTCCCCGCTTTTTTGATTACAAAACGCATCTGACCTACTCAAAAATGGAATATGTGGATGAATATGCCGACATCGAACATCCGCTGATCCGCAATGCAATGCAAATGCTCGACATGCATGAAATCAGGCTGACATATGATTCGGATCTCCCTGCCCGGAGCGGGCTGGGAACCAGCAGCTCATTTGCCGTGGGGATGCTGAATGCGTTCTACTGTTTAAAGGGCAGGTATGCAGATAAAAAAAAGCTGGCCGATGAATCGATTTACCTCGAACGCGTTTTATGCGGGGAGGAGGGCGGATGGCAGGATCAGATTGCAGCCGCATACGGCGGATTTAACAGGATCCAGTTTAGCGCATACGGATATGAGGTTTATCCGGTCATTATAAGTCCGGAACGGAAAATCCGGCTTCAGCAGAATCTGCTCCTGTTTTTT
>CAJTGE010000069.1:15922-16486 GCA_910575795.1 Clostridiaceae bacterium
CTATGTTCAGCCGGAAAAGCGGGACGCGGTGAAGAAAGCTATGAAGGATGTGCTGCATATTCCATTTGAGTTTGAGACAGCCGGAACGAGAGTCATCCACTATTCGCCGGAATCGTATATACCGTTACAGAAGCCGGACAAACAGTATCCATTACGGGAGATGCGGCGCAACGGGACAGCAGGCCGATGCCGTTTTTCAGAAGGACAAAGAGGATAAAGGCTGAATCAGATGAAAAAAGACGTTTTGGCGTAACAGTTCAGGTTGTCTGAACTGTTACATTTCGGCAAAGAAAAGGAGTGAAAGATGAATATAGCTATCGTGGGAAGCTCCGGTTATATCGCGTCCGCCCTTATCAGGCGGATGGAGCAGGAGGCTTCGGTTGGATCCATCCTGAAAATTGACCGGACGGCAGATGCGGACGCGTATCTGGATCTGGCGGATGCGCGGCAGTTTGATTACGAGCTCCTGGATACCGTGGATTTGGTAATCTTTACAGCGGCGGTATCCGGCCCGGACAGGTGCGCATTGGAATTTGAAGCCTGCTGGAACATTAACGTGGAAGG
>CAJTGE010000070.1 GCA_910575795.1 Clostridiaceae bacterium
TTCGGTAGAATTGTGCATTCACAGACAGCACTGCGCAGTCAATTGGATAAAGGTTGGAAAAATAATTCGTCATTTGCGTCTCCCTCAATTCGCCGTCCGACACTACACCACCAGAGAACAAATCCCTTTCCATCATTTGCCAAGCTCACTTTATGGTCTGGCTCATCTGGGACGATACTGTAAAAGCCTTGGGTATTTGCCATCGTAACCCTGCGTTTCTGCCCTGTAAATTCCGGCCTGCAGTGAACAAGAATCTCCAAACAGGTTCCCTTCTTTATGGTCTTTTTTAACTGATTCAGATTTTTTACCATACTTATCTCCTTTCCGTTTCAATGTTTAACTTTATGAAAAGAAAGCGGATACCATAAAGACATCCGCTTTCTTACCTATGCAGCCGCCGCAAGTGCGGGGGCATGCAGAATCTCTTTTTCCCATACATCCAGAAATCTCCTGACTGCGGGGGAAGGGGACTGATTGCCATAACAACGGGCCTGCGCCAATTCTCCATTTTGAATCTCAACGGTACAGAGAGATTTACTCTGTTCACTGGCTTTCCGGACAAACAGAATGGTACTTTCCCTCTTAACAACCTTCTTTACATAGCTTCCTACACAATGATGCAGGTTCTGCCCTTCTTCCAGAATCTCCTTTGCAGTATGGGGAAGGAGTACAACAAACCCATATTTTACAAAATGATACTGCTGATTCATCTCCTCAAACTGTTTCTGTATCTGCCTGTCATAGACCAGGGCCTGCTCTTTGTCCGAAATATCATTCACCTTGTCATGGGCTTTCTTTAAATCAGCCGGAAAAAGGACAAAACTGTTTTTCAGATCTAATTCCAGTCCTTCGCTCATGCACAGGTAATCCCGGTAATCTGTCAGGATATCTTCCATTTGGTAATACCCGCCACTCTGATAGGGACTCTTTTTACAAAACCTGGCATACTGTTTATTTACATACTTCATCAGCTTATAGGGAGTCATATGCTTTAATGGAACAAGTATATTTTCTGACCTGCTGATACTATAATTCCCACACCAGCGCAGCAGTTCTTCATCCAGCTCCACATTCGCATGAATAAGCGCTTTGATCAGTTTCATCTGGCCAAGCCCCGGATTTATCCTCTGGAGCAGGGGAAGGTGGCTTTTATCGAGCCCAAGCACTTCCTTTAAATTCTTCCCCTTTGGATTAAACCCGGAGTCTGAACTATAATAATGATTATCATACGCAACACTCTCAGCCAGGCGGTACAGATGAAGCTTTACCAGATATTCCAGCATCGGGTAACGATTGTACCGCACTAAATACTGGATAGCATAAAGGGGTTCCTTTTCCGCCAGATAGAATTCTTTTAACTGGGAATACTGCCACGGCGATCCTTTTAACACTTTATCCAGGTTTTTCTCATACAGGAAACCTGTCTGGTCAGCTTCAAAGTTGTACTGCCACCTGCTGAATACAGGGCGGCTGCCCGGCTGCCACGGGGTAAGGCTGTTCCTGTTTCCATAGCTGTAGTAATAGCATTCTTCGGAGATGTTCCCGGTATCATCCCAGGAAAGGAATGTCCTGGCATTCTCATAAACACTTATATACGGTTTCCTTTCATCCCCATACTGAGAATAGCTTTTCAGGAACCTCACTACAATTTCGTTTCCAGAAGTGCGCTGGATGACCTGCAGTGTATCCCGGTCAATGATCATCCCACGTTTTCCACGGCTCTTAAAGGTTACCTCTGCCTTACATACAGGGCATACCCCTTTTTCATTATGCCTCGCGCCTGTCACAAGAACTTCGGTTTTACATGCGCTGCAGAATCCCTCCATATCCGTCCTCTTCCTGTTATAAGAATAAAAAAGATAGTGCGGCATAATCTCCCGGTCAATCATCTTCCTGATATTTCTGGGAAGGGCAGGGACTGTCTTCATTCTCTCACGGATTTCTTTTTCTTTTTTTAATTTCCGCTCCCGCTGTCTTTTTTCGCTGATATCACTCTGCAAATGATACAGGCTGATAAAACCTTTAGCGGCTTTCCGTTTACAAAACTTTGTCACACGTTCCTCATCGCCGGCCATATAAAAGGCACACTGCCTGCTGAAATCATAATCCCTCTGCAGGTTACAAAAGGCGGCCGCACTCCAACGGGTGCCTCCATCCTCTCTGCGGCACAAAGTGACGTACTCTGTCCTGCTCTGGAACATGGTCAAGACAGGCTTAAAATTACCTGCTGCTGCCTGCTCTCTTAGATAGATATACAATACCAGAAGCCGTTTCCCACCGATATTTTTCACTGATGTCCGCACAATGTACTTCACTTCCTCCGCATGGAGCAGCCCGTGATTCTGGTTCATTTTCAACTCCGGATCTGCAAATTTCCGGCATTCTCTTTTATTTATCTTCATCTGCATTTCCTCCTATCCTGCAAGGCCTGCCAGAGTCATCTGTTCAAACTGCCCGCCATCTGCTCCTTTCTCCTGCGGTTTCTTTTCCTCCTTTTTCCCATTCTTCTCTTTTCCTGCGGTTTTCTTTCCCGCAGTTTTTGTGCTTTTGGACTTCACATTGGATTTCCCGTTATATGCCCTGGGAACAAATTTCTCCTCCTTTTCCTGATCTTCCTTTGCGTCCGGATCACGGAAATATTCCTCCGCCCACTGATAGCACAGATCATCCGGCACGTCACTTCCATAAACGCCGTTTTCCGGCTTGATATCATTATCCTTCATCTCCTGCTCCACAAACTCCCTGGCTTTCCGGTTGATATAGAAAAAGCAGTGGATCATGGTCTTGCGGGGATGCATGGTCAGTCTGGAAAAATCCGGATCCTCCAGGCATAGAGTCTGGATATACTCTGACACGCACTCTTTCATATTCCGGCGGGTAAGCCTTTCCGTATCGGCTCCCACACGTTTCATGGCCTGTGCGGTCACTTCCTCGTCACTCAGGGAAGACAGTCTGGCAAGCTGTGCCTGTTCCGCATCCTTCTTTGCCTGCTGCCTGGCCTCCCATTCCGCTTTCCGTCTGGCCTCTGCCGCTTCATGCTCCGCACGTTTTTTATCTTCTGCTTCCTCTCTCTCCTTCTCTGGTTCCCCGGTTTCTTCTGCCCCATCGGTTTCCGGGCCGGCGCTTTCTTCTGCGTCCTCCCACGCTCCGTCTGAAACAGTTTCTTCCTGGGCCGGAAGAGAAGCCGCATCCGGTTCCTGCCCGTCTGAATCAAAGGGGTTCTCCCCAAACGCATCCATGCTGTCCATAAAACCATCGGGCAGCCCGTTTTCTCCCTTTCCGGGATCTCCTGCCGGCAATCCAGTTTCCTCAAAAGGGTTTTCTTCCATACACACTTCCATATTCATATCCTCAAATGTACTACTCATATCTGCTCTCCTTTCGTCAAAAAAGGCATGGAGCGGGTAATCCCATTCCATGCCATTGCTTCTGTCCGCCTCCATCCTTTCATTTTTTTGCAAGAAAGGGAGAAAAACGCACAGGTTCAAATGTCCTTCCGTCTATATAGAAATAGCGGCGGCCTGTTCCATCGTCCAGCTCCACCACATCCGAAGATGCAAGGGGGCGTCCTCTGTAGCCTTCCGGCACCTGGTTTCCGTAATGCGCCGAAATCTGTTCCAGTATTTCCGTATCTTTCCATTCTTCCGGGCAGGCAAGCTCCGAATCGCACACCAGCCGGTATTCCGAAGCCGGGGGCTGCTCATACCCGGCCCTGTGCAGATCCCGGATTCCCTTAAAAGCAAACGGGATGGTATCTTGGCCTGCGTCAAAGCAAAGCTGGTAAATGCGGAACCTGTATCTGCGGTGGGGGAAATCCAGAAGGACTTCTGGCAATCCCTTTCCCTCCTGACCAAAAAGCGCCCTGCCTTTCTGTAAATTCTGGTCTCCGCCTTCTTTCTGCTGTTTTTCTCTCCGGAGCGCAAGCTGCCAGTCGTCAATCCCCTTGTAATTGGGATTCCAGGTCAGCCTCCGGCACTCCATGCCCTGCTGTCTTGCCAGCAGGTAGATTTTGGAGCTTCCTTTTGCAATCATCTCGTTGCTGTACTTGTCCATGTCGTGGGCCTCGATGATCAATTCCGTACCGTTCTGCGCCAAAAGCCCGAACAGAGGCCCAAGCTGCGCTACATTGTTTGCCCCTGCCACCGCCAAAAAAGAACGGTTCAGCAGTACATGGGCAATGTCCGCTTTCAGTATCCCCTCCGTGACATAGATAGTCCGGGCAAAGGGATTCCCTATGAAATGCACCGGGCTCCCGGAAGTGACTCCCATATTTTTCGTGGAGGAGGAAAGCCAGATGTATTTGGTCCCGGCTTTCTCCGGCGGGTCATCCTTATCCTTAAAGGGAACATCCAGGAGGATCTGCATCCCCCGGATCAGCCCGTCAATGCCGATGGCCGGTATCAGGATGCCCGCCGTGCGGCTGCCAAACTTTGCAGTCCAGTATCCGCCCTCATGGAAATAGAACCCTGGAACTCCCTCCACCTTACATCCCTGCTTCATCAGCCTCTCCGTCAGGGAGCGGCACAGAAAATAGGGCGGGGTACTCTTAAACCCCAGGCTGTCGATCTGTTCATCCGAAAGCCCCCGCTTCTCCGAGCGCAGGTGCGCCCGGTGTGCGGAAGTCAGGGACAGCATTTCCAGCAGCAGGGAATAGGTCTGGTGTATCTCCTGGGGGCCAGCACGCTCCGCCTGGGAAATTCCGGTTTCCTTTTGGCTGCCGGCGCAAAGGTTCCCTGACGGAACCCCTGCGCCGGGATTTATGTTCTCTGCCTGCCCGTATCCCCAGGAAGTATCCCCCGCCTGAAGCGCGTCACAGATCTCCCGATAGGCTTCGGAATTGGTGGTATTGTTGACCCTTGCATACAGGTTCAGCATCCCGCCGTGTTCGCCGCAGTAGTTGCACCGCCACACGTTCTTGATAAAATTGACATTCATCTTCCCTCTCCGGTCGCCGCAGAACGGGCAGTCCGTATAGGCGCTGTCCGCCTGCCTGCGCCGGATATGCAAATGCAGCAGCTCCACCACATCCATGATCCCGAACGGGAAATCCTGTGAAAACGAGCCCATCGCCTGCACCCTCCTTCCTTGCTGTCTCCTTTTGTGCGCTCCATTGCCTGCCTTTATCCAGCTTTTTTAGCAGCCAGGGAATCCAGCATGATCTGAGCCGCCGCACGGAGGATATTGTTATCCCCCCGGTAACCGCCGTACAGATAGAATTTCAGGCTGGGCGGGCGCCGTTCTGCCACTTCCGCAATGGTCTGCCCCTTGCAGACGCCGGTATCCACTACCACTTTTCCTGCTTCTTCAAAGGTCATCAGCCTGACTATCTCCTCCACAGGCATATCTGGCGTATACCTGGCCTCTGCTTTTTCCTGTGCTTTTTCAGCGACAGACAGTTCCAGCGTTTCAGATGCTGCAGATTTGGTTTCCACATTTTCAGCACTTCCGCTGTTTCCAGTATTTCCGCCAAAAGATGCAGCCGTTTCTACAGTAACATTCTGCCCGCCTAACAGCGCCATCATGCCCTGTACCGCCTTCCCGGTATCTTCCTCCACATCCTTCCTTTCGGAAACAGAGAGGCTGTTTCCCGTTCCTCCTGCCGCAGGCATTCCTGCGCTTTTCTGTACGGGAAGGGATTCCGTTTTCCCTGCCCTTACAGGCAGTTCCCCGGTTCTGGCAGGCCGCGCCGTTCCCTGAACCTTTGTTGTCTGCGGTCCCACTGGCAGACTGCTGTTTTCAGCCGGCTCCTGGGACGGTTCCGTTTTATTTTCTCCACCTGCTTCCACGGTCTGCGCTGATCCTGCAGAGGGCTGTCCTGACGGTTCCTGTGTGGAAGGCAAAGGCTGCACTTCCATCTTCTTCGTGACACCAGACTGTACCGGGAGCGTTCCGAAGCTTTCTTCCGGGCCTGCCGGAAGGCTTTCTGAACCGCCCTGGAAACCAGCCGGAAGGCTTGCCCCAGAATTTCCATTCCCCGCCATCGTTTCAAGGGGAGTTTCTGCCTCTGCAACTGTGCGCTGTGCCAGGCTGTTTCCCGCAGACCCGGCATTTACAGCCGCCTTTGCGCCCTGAATGGGCAGCCCGGAAGTCTGGGCCGATTTTTCCTGCTGCGGTATCTCTTTCTTTTCCGCTGCAGCCGGGAACGCTGTGACCGTACTTCTGGCAGGTGCCGCCTGCTGTTCTCCTCCCGTGGAATCTTTACCCGCCGCCGGGATTACCCCTTTATTCTGGGAAACTCCATTTAAAGGAATCCTGCTCCCGTAACGGCTCCCTTTCGCATCCATGCCCACATCCGCAAACTGGATGCCAAAGCCTGCATCGGACAACGCCTCATCCATAGCCGCATGCTGTGCCGCCTGGATATACTGTCCTCCCGGCGCCTCTTCCTTCGTGCAGCTGGAAGTAAAGCTGCCAATGGGGTTTTCATCGGTGCGCTCCAGAAAAACCTGCGCCTCATAGATCGCCATCTGCTCCGTGATGCGCAAGGCGTTCAGGCGGATGCGGCCTTTGGGGTTCGCAAGCCGGAACCATAACTTTTTATAGCGGAGATCCAGCTGCAGCATTTCCTCCCCGTTTTCCGGGGAGATAATGCGGCGGAGCAGTTTCAGCGGGTTAAACCCCGGCACTTTGTTAAGCTCTGCCACCGCAGGGATGCTCTCATACATGGTTGCTGTCTGTTCATTCTTATTCATGGATAAAACTCCTTTCATTAAATAAATAAGGGATACCCCGTGCGATTTCTGCACCTGCATCCCATTTTTAACCTGCTGCCTTCAGTTTTTCTTCCAGGAACTTTGGCACCGCAATCCCGGCGCTTTTCGCATAAGCCTTATAGTACAGGCGGATGCGCTCTCCTAAAAGGGTATTCCTTTTGCTGATCTCATTCTTGTGGATGGCCATGAACAGCACGCTCTTTTCGCCTGCCAGCACCACCCGTTTCCTTGCCCTTGTGATCCCGGTATACAGAAGGTTCCGGTAGAGCATGATATAGTGTGCTTTCAGCACCGGCATCAGCACAATATCGTACTCGGACCCCATGGCCTTATGGATGGTGGTCGCATAGGCAAGGTCCAGGTTCACCAGGTCCTCCGTGCTGTATTCCAGGCTCCGGTCCTCCCCGAAGTCCAGGCCGATCCGTTTCCCTTCCGGCGTATCCTCCACATAGCGGATGAATCCCAGGTCACCGTTGGACACCTTATCCGTGTTCTTGGTCTGCATGATCCGGTCGCCCACACGGAACGTCTTTGGCCCGATACGGATCTCGTCCTCCACGGACTGGAACGGATTCACGATCTCCCGGATAGCAGCGTTCAGATGGTCTGAGGATGCCGCCCCTTCCGTCCGGAATGGCGAGAGGATCTGCACATGCTCAACCCCACTGCTTTCAATCTCCTGACAGTATCTGTCGATGATGGCCGCTGCCGCGTCCGCCTGGCTGCCACAGGGCAGGAACTGAAAATCATTCCCATAATACAGCTTGGTGCTGCCGTCATGGATGAACCTTGCGTTATGGGCGATCAGGCTATCCTTTGCCTGGCGGAAGATCTCATCCAGCACCGTGACCGGCACAAGGCCGCACTGGATCAGTTCCTTGAATACATTCCCTGCGCCTACGCTGGGCAGCTGGTCCGGGTCTCCCACCAGGACGGTCTTCGCCCCCTTCTTCAGTGCGGAAAAGAATTTGCCCGCAAGCCACATATCCACCATGGAAAACTCGTCCACAATGACTAAATCCGCATCCAGGCTGTCTTTCTTTTTTGTCCGGCTGCCCTCGTCCTCTTCACTGACAAGGCCGAGTCCGCCGTGCATGGTACATGCCTCCTCAAACCCGGTGCTTTCCGCCATCCTGCGGCTTGCACGGCCCGTAGGCGCCATCAGGACAATCTTCCCGTCTGGATAAATCCTGCGGTAAACCTCCAAAATAATCTTCAGCACGGTCGTCTTACCCGTACCCGGCGAACCGGTGATCACGGACAGGTTATAAAGAAATGCCGTCCGGACTGCGGATTCCTGTTTCCCGGAAGTACGAAGCCCCTGCTCCGCCCTGACTGTCTCAATGACAGCGGAAATGTCCTTCATCGGCGGCCTTTCCTCCGCCAGCATCCTTGCGATCCGGCTGGCAGTCTCATCCTCCTGCGCAGAGGCGTTCGGATGGTAGATGCTGTCCCTCATGGAGACCACAGAGCCGCTTAAGATCATGGCGTCCAGTTCCTGCTCCACTTCCTCCGGTCGCACACGCATTTCCGGAAGCGGGATCTTTTCATTCAGCATCTTAAACGCTGCCCTGCGCAGCTCTTCCCTTCCCAGGAACAGATGCCCCTGTTTCCCTTTCGCCTCGTCCAGTGTACAGTGGAGCGCGCCTCTGATCCGCATGGGGTCACGGGGACGGTTATCAGTCTTCCTTACAATGGAGTCCACCCTGCGGAACCCAAAACCCGGTATCTGGCACAGCTCGAAAGGGCTTTTTTTCAAAATATCCAGACAGGCCGGCCCAAAATACTGGTAAATCTTCAGGGCTGTCTTCGGCGTCAGCTTAAAGGGCGCAAGAAGCGTCATAATATCCCGCAACGCCCGGCTCTCCGCAAAAGAAGTCCAGATGTCTTCCAGTTTGTTTTCCGTTATCCCCCGAACTTCTAAAAGCCGTTCCGGATTCTTTTCCAGTACGTCCAGCGTATTGGTGCCGAACTTTGCCACAATCTCAGCAGCAGTTTTCTCCCCAATCCCTTTGATAAGGCCGGAGCCAAGGTAGCTCAGCACGCCTTCCTTCGTTTTCGGTACGACCTCACGCCACTGCTCCACCTGGAGCTGCATGCCGTACTTCCCGTTTACCCATTCCCCTTCCAGTTCCAGCTCCACGGCATCCGTCATGGGGATCTCATAGCCCACGGCGGTGAAACGGATCAGGTGGTCCTTATACCGCCTCTTATCCCGTGCCTGTTCCGGGACGGACGTATCTGCGGTCTTTACAATGACAATGCAGAATTTATTTGACGGGTTGTGGAAGATCTTCCCGTCATACGTTGCTATAATACCCATTCTCTCACCTCCATAAAAGCCATAACACAAGCAGGCCCGCAATGGCTGCCAGGGCAGCACCCAGCAGGGGATACAGTACCAGATAACATCCCATGCGTATCAGCCGGAATGCATCCCTTATCAGGAGAAACAGGAGGAATCCCGCTATGCCCCCCAATATCCATGTTTTTCTTTTCATGTTCACTTACCCTTTCTCTGACGTTTTCTTTGTTTTCAGGCGGCATCCACGGAACTGACCTTTACATGAAAGGTCCGAAATTCCGATACCGTTACAAACTGCTCGTAAATCTCCGGGTACTGCAGTTTCAGCCGCATCAGGTTGTCCTTGTCAACCATCATCTTGCGGACCGGGTTGTATGTCAGCGTGTAACGGCTCCCGCCCATATCGCAGACGGCCCTGCAGCTTGTTCCCATCTCCGCAGCCAGGATCGCTTTCAGCCTCTGGATGTCGGCCTCCAGCTTTTTGGAATATTTATCTGACTGTTTCTTCTGCTCCTGGAGCTGCATATAACGCATCAGTGTGGACGGCATGGTTCCGTTCAGGACAATGGCCCCGGCGTCCTTGTCTGCCCTGCCGCAATACTGCCTGGCGCTGGCGAGGATCACATCCCCGTCCTCCAGATAGGGCGGCGGGACCTGTTTCTGGACATAACTGTTCCAGAATTCCTGTTCCAGGAATATCATCTCTTCCTCATATGCCATATCCCTGCGGAGTTCCCGGATAATGACCTCATCTTCCGTATTGCCGTACAGACAGCAGAAAAATACCCGGTCAATATCCATCACGGCCATGTAATGCCTGCCCTGTGGCTCATAGTAGGCCGGCACGGTCTCCCTGCCGTCCTTCCACCAGAGGTCTTTTGCGTTGTAGTTGGTGGTCTTGATCTCCAGGATGGCTTTCGTCCCGTCCGGCATGGTGATAAAGTAATCCACGTCTGCCAGCATGAACGGATAAAGGGGATGCCGGAACATCTTCTTGATCTGGTAGATTTTAAGCCCTGTCTTCCTCTCAAAAATCTTTGCCACAAGGTCTTCCAGGAGATGCCCCATTTCCATGGCTACCCAGTTTCCCTCATTTTCCTCCACCACCGCAATACCCAGCTTGTCATAGTAGATATCCCGCGCGGTACGGAAAGGGGAGATCCCTATGATGGCAGAGACGTCACTGCCGCCGATCCCGCGGCGCCGCCAGTCCAGCCATTCTTCCCGGGTAAGGTTTTCCGTATCCACAAGCACCTGCGGATTGAGCCTTTCCCTTTCCACGTTCTTATCGGGCATGGTCACGCCCCCCTTCTGGCCCTGTGCGTGAAGTTTACTGTCCGGATCGTGGTACAGTTCTTCCAGTACTGGCTGTCTGCTTTCTGTGCAGCGGTATCCCTGAAGGGATATCCTGCCGCCTGTTTCTGCCGGCTCCTGCCGGCCTGTTTCTTCCTTGCACTCATTCTTTCTACCTGCCTTTCTAAAATGTTTTATCCTCAAAGCCCTGATCGGCGTTTGGGCAACAGCATAATAAAAAAGCGGGAATGACCATCTGCCAAATCCCTGGCGTCCATGGATTTCCATGAACCAAAGTCATTCCCGCTCTCAAAGGGAAAGTGATCCCTTAACATAAAAAAAGCCAGTACACCACCAGCCAAAGGGCATAATGGTACTACTGGCACAAAAATACAAACTTAACAGCGTGTGCAATGCGGAGAATATTCCGCATACAGTCTGGACGGACTGCATTTCCCATATGGGTACGCACAAAAATCAATTACAAGGACAGTTTAGCACAATATATTGTTTTAGTCAAGCAATCAATACTATATATAGTATTTTAACGTTTTTCATATAAAATGCAAATTTCAACAGTAATCACATACTGGCTATCTTTCTAACCGTATTTGCTGTCCTTATGGTCAGCTTCGTGCTGATCTTCGTACCTGCTGTCTTAGGCCACCAGTTTGTCTTTTGGTAATCTTTACGGCTGAAAGACCAGAATATCACTTCCTTGTAATCCTTTATCCTCTCCAATTCCTTTCTGGGTTCTCCGATTTCATTATATACATCGGAAAATGCAGCTGGCGGTATTATGAAAATTAGATTATCATAGATTTCTTTGTTCTCACTGCCCCACCAGTCGGGCGCATTTTGTAAAATATCCTCAAGCGCTTCCCTTGACAGGACAAAAACAGGAATATCCAGTCCAAACTGATTTTTTATCATTTCCTCAATCTTGTCCGTAAGCTTCCTTATATTATCTTCATCACTGGAAAAAATCACATTGCCGCTGTTCAAATATGTTTTCACTTCTACAAAAGCAAGTGTTTCAAATCCCTTCTTTAATTCTGCCATTGGCACTTTATTTTTCCCGCTTATATTGATACCCCTTAATAAAGCAATATATCTTTTCATATCCGCCCCTCCTGTCACTTCCTGATTTATTTATTCATCAATCCAAACGCTTTTTCAAATGAGATACATTCTGTATATCTTCCATTCCACATGAACCCATTGTAATATTTATAAGAATTATCGGCTGATATATATGCATTATCAACCATACTGGTTTGCCGGAACAATCATTTTAAAACCGTGCTCAAAGCCACCTTTCACAGATGCATCTATACAGTAATCCGTCTACAGCCCAATAATAATACCTGAAAATCATATAACTCATTATTCATAATCAAATTTGGGATATCAACAACCAAAAGTACGATTCTATTTTCTCCTATTCATATAGACAATACCTGTTCAGACATTAAACTGCCTCTCCTTCCGGCTTGTTATACACAGTTTGTCATAAAACGGCTCTGCAACTTTCATTTTCCTGCTATGATGGTATACGCTTTCTGAGATTGATAAGGCGAAATACATCATCCATAATTTCTCTATCCCGCACATCCAGCATCAACCATTTCTGTCCATTTCCGGTTTTTGTGTTTTTGAATACTGTCTGCACATAGTCGGAACATTGCGGCATAAGAAACTCTGCCTCCGTAAGTTCACGACTTCCTACAACCACGAGAGCAATAAAATAGCCCTGCATCGGATAGAGTGTACAAAGAGACTTTCCGCCTTTTTTATACTTAATATTCCAGCCTGCCTGCATAGAACAACGGCTGTGTTTCATGCAGGGCCTGACCCGATAGGTGGACTGAATACGGTTATTAAAATCTGTCCATAATGAATTGTTAATGTATTCTGTGACTTGCTCCAGTGATGGGGATTTTTCCTTTGAATATAGCGCATTCCAATCCATTCTGAACTCCTCCTTAGCCTTTATTTTTCAGCGGCAGGGGCTTGACCCAAATTTCCATACAGGCCATCCCCTCCAGGTCACGGTAATATTTCTCTGCTGAGAAAGGCTCCGTGGTTAAATTGTGGCGGGGCAGCCAGATACCAAAAAGATATTTGCCGGCCTGATCTAAAGCAGCTGTTACCAAATCCTCAAAATTTTCTGCTTCGACTCTGCAAACGATGTATTCTCCTGCCGGGAGTTCTCTCTTAACAAAACCATCCTGCAGCCGGTCCGGAATATTTTGAACAAGGCCGCCTGCAAAATAAGTGAAAAGGTTTTGTGCAGTACCTTCCCCATGGGACATTCCCATTTCTACAGCAGTATTTAGATTGGCTGCGATGGAAACCTTCTCCATGTGATAACGCTTCCAAAGCTGTCCCGGTACATCTACACCTGTGCTTTCACCAGCCGGCATTTGTTCGGAAATACGGACTTCCGTTTCCAGGCCAAGGTAAATTTCCGGTTTTTCCAATGTCCTTCTCTGGATTTCCAGGACGATATTTCCGGCCACCAGCGGAACCCCCTCGTCTACTAAAACATAATTCATGGAAACTTCCGGCCTGGCGAATGTATTGAGCATTGGCAAATCCCTCCTGTAGCTTTCAGGCGTAATCCCATACGTTTCCTTGAAAGCCCGTGTAAAATTCCCGTGACTTGAAAAGCCATAGTCCAGGGCAACGTCAAGAATCCTATGGTTGGTACTTTTCAGGTTTTCAATAACCTTTGCCAAACGGCGTAGCTTCACATATTCCTGAACCGGTTTGTTTACCAGCCTTTTGAATAATCGCTGAAAATAAAAGGGGGACAGACCGACAGTATTTGCCAGTTCTTCCGTTGAAATTTCTTTTGTCAGATGTTCCTCAATAAAAGTCAGGGATTGTTCGATTGCTTCATATGCGTGCATTGCGGCACCTCCTTAAGTTGATGATCAAATGATATCATTTTATTTTTTGCCGGGCTTTTCACGCAATGCGCTTTTTGATTGGGAAATTTCAATATAATCAGCCTTAATCATACCATACAAATAGTAATCGCAGTATGTGTTTACCATTTTACCTCCACGGATAAGCCCCTCACGCTTGAAGCCTGCCTTTTCCAAAGTTTTATAGGATGCAATATTTTGTATGTGAACATCAGCCCATAAACTCTGTAATTCCGTTTCTTCAAAGCAGAAGATAACTGCTCTCACCAGTGCTTCTGTCATAAGCCGTTTGCCCTGGCAGGCAGGTGAAAGGCGAAATGCCACTTTTGCCATGCGGTCATTTTCAATGAGATATACCCACATATCGCCAATAACTTTATGATCCTGCTTATTGGTAAGGATAACTGTCTGACTGCATATCGTTATAGGATGTTCTTCATAGGGTGCTTCAAAATATTCGTCTGTTGTGCCTAAAGGGTAAAACTTTTCTTCTGTGAGGTATTCAAGGGATATTTCTTTTTGCCGCCGTCTGCTCCTGTCACGCCATGCGTTGATAGCCGCAAAGCGTATGACAGTCTTGCAATAGCCGTTGAACGTATACATGATGTGTTTTCTGTATGCTTCTATGCAAGGCTCTTTTATTAACGCATATAAATATTGCTACCACAACAACGGTTTTTTTTTGTTGCGGTAGTTATCTTTAGGTTTATTCTGATAAAAATTTAGTTGCAAGTCTTGCGAAGGTTTCTGCGTTAGAAATCATTGCAGGATGTTCTCCAGAACTGAAAATGTACTTTTCCCCATGACCAATTTTTTCAATCAGTTTTGTATATGTTTTCTCGTAAAAATCTCCCGGCATAAATATATCTTCTTTACTGCCAATCATCAGAATATCACATTTTAATGTATCTAAAGAATGATGAAAAAAACATTTTATAGTTTTATAGTGTTCTTTAATTACTCTAGTATCATTATCAATAACCGTCTCCCAATCAAAACCTTGATTGTATTCGTAAAAGCTTTGTACTTCAGGAATAGTTTTAGAAATGGCACGATCTTGTTCTATTGTTGAAGCAAAACTATCGAGTGCAATCTCTCCTTCAAAACTATCAGCAATAATTTTATTTACTAAATCAGGTCGTTCAAGTGCAACATTGATGGCAACCAATGCCCCACCACTTGAACCGATTAAATTGACTTTTTCATAGTTTAGAATTTCAATTAGTTTAATTACCTGCAATGCTTCATCGTGCCATAAATCTGTTGGAAAACAATCAAGGCGTTCCGACTTCCCATGTCCCGCAAAATCTATTAAGATTATTTGAAAGTTCCTTAGAAATAATGGAATAACATCTGTAAACATTTTTGATGAAGCAGTGTTTCCATGAAGAAAAATAGTAGGATAACCAGACCCGTTTTTTTCATAGAAAACATTTTTAGCATTATATTTGAAATATGGCATTTTATTTGTCCTTTCATGATTTCTAAATTTATTGTATCATGTGTAAGAATATCTTTGCACTACAAGGTTATTTCTGATAAAAAGATGTGCCACTTTTATATGGCACACCTTTTATTACTATTTTTGCCGCTGTTGCCTAATAATTCTTTGAATACTTTTTTCTGCAAGAAAATATTTGTTTGCTAATTGATGAAGGGACATTCCTGCAAGATAATCAGCATATATTTGGATATTCCGTTCAGAAAAAACCTTTTTGGTATCTGTATCTTCTCCCCAAGTTTTCCGATTTTCTTGCTTGCGTGGAATATATAAATATTCTCCATCAATATAGTCTTGTAATTTTTCTAAGACATCCGGCGGTAAAACATCTGTTGCTTTGCGATAGCCCAATGTGCACCTCCTAAATTTTTTTAGGATTAGCAAAGGCTATATTTTTATCGCAACATAGCCTTTGCTATGCACGCATATTATTAACTGCCATAATATCTAAACTCCTTTCAATTCAAGTGATACTAGCATAATGCTTTTTTAGCGAAAAATCAAGTTTCCAAATACGAAACAAAATACTACATAGAAACAAATTTCATTACATTCTCATAATTTAACCCGAAATGTACAATGATATAGAGTGATATGAGAATGAACCAAGATGAAAGACGATTTGATTTTCACGGTTTAGGGCTGGCTATCAAACAGGCCCGAGAGGAACGGGGCTGGACGCAGGCCTACCTTGCGGAATTAGTCGGAAAGACTGATCGCACGATTATGAGCATTGAGAATAAGGGGCAGCACCCCAGTTTTAATTTATTCTTCCAGCTTGTCACAATGTTCGACATTTCCGTAGACCAGTTTTTCTACACGGAAGGGCATAGAGGCGAGGGCAGTTGCCGAAAGTCTATTGATGTAATGCTGAACACCATGAATGAGAAAGAACTCGTAGTTATGAAAGCCACAGCCGAAGGCTTGAAAAAAGCCAGAGAAACGGAGGTTTCCGAGTAGGGGCCTCCTTTTTTGCGGCGTTTATCGAGGGTTCCGCTAAATGGCAAGCAGGGCAACTGTAGCCACAGTTGCTATTTTTGACGTTCCGGCCTTCCGGCCAGAACGCAAAAATCTGCTTGTTGGGGAGCCTCCCCAAACCCGGCTTCGGGCCAACTTGGCCCGAAATGTCAGCGTCGCGTTGCTCCTTATATTAGCTTGAGGTTATAAAAATAGCAGAGGCTCATTATAATCCCCTGCTATTTCTGTACTAACATAATAAATTGATTTTTTGAAAAACTCTCAACGTCATTGAGAGTTTTTATCCTCATCCACCATTTCCGTTAATTCCTCAAGTTTCTTTTGTAAGATTTCCTTGCTGATTAGTTTCGTCCTATATTCGGAAATCATGGTTGGACTCATATTCCGGCTCAGGGCATATTCAACAACGTCCTCGTCCTTACTCTTGCAAAGAATAATGCCAACGCTGGGATTTTCGTGGGGCTTCTTTACATCCCGGTCTAACGCTTCAAGATAAAACTGCATTTTTCCCAAGTATTCCGGTTTGAAATCATCAAT
>CAJTGE010000071.1 GCA_910575795.1 Clostridiaceae bacterium
GGGAATCCTCCTTCCGTTATATCTATATAGATTTATTAGATTGGACGTTGTAACTGTTAACCAGTAGTCATTTTTGACTACACCATTATTATACTAGGAGATGGATTAGGTGGATCAGGCATATGGCAAACGTATAAGAGTAGGACTGGCTGGTTTTGGAATGTCAGGAAAGATTTTTCATGCACCATTTATTTATGCCAGTCAACAATTTGAATTAAGGAAAGTATATGAACGCACATCTGATCATTCCAGACAGGAATACCCGGATATTGAGATTGTTCGGAGTTTTGAAAAACTTTTGGCTGACGATATTGATCTTGTTGTGATTTCTACACCGAATCAATACCATGTTCCAATGGCGGTATCTGCAATGCAGGCAGGGAAACACGTTATAGTAGAAAAGCCTGCGGCAGCTACGAGTAAAGAAGCTGCTGAGCTGTGCAGAATTGCAGCAGATAAAAAAGTGATTTTGTCTATTTATCAGAACAGGCGGTTGGACGGGGATTTCCTTACGGTGAAAAAACTTATAAATGAAGATCGGCTTGGTGAAATAGTAGATTATGAATGCCATTTTGACAGGTTTGTAGAAGGGAAAAGCAAAAAATCCTGGAAGCGTGAAGGCGGCAAAGGAATTGACCTGTTATATGACATTGGTATTCATATGATAGATCAGGCATATGTTCTTTTCGGGATGCCATATGAAGTTTATGCGGATTTACGAAAACAAAGGAAGGATTCTTCTGGTATCGACAATTTTGAGATACATTTGTATTATACGGATAAAAGAATCATTTTGTCGGCAGGCGAACTTGTCGTGGAGTCCGGACCTCATTTTATGGTTCATGGAAGAAAGGCTACTTTTATCAAATATGGGCAGGATATACAGGAATGCAGACTGCTTAATGGCAAAAGACCGGGTACGGCAGACTGGGGACAGGATGAAGAAAATTCCTTTGGTACAGTTTATACAATGCTTCAAGGAAAGATTTTGCAGGAAAAGATTCCAACAGAGACTGGTAATTATGGAGAGTATTATGATAATATTTACCGGGCGATTGCGTATGGTGAAAAACTTCTTGTAAAACCTGAAGAAAGCGTGGATGTGCTTCGGATTGTTGAAGCCATACAAAAAAGTAATGAAGAAAAGCGGCGAATAAACCTGTAAGATATAAAGAAATTTTTATTTTGTTGGCAATGTAAACTGAAAAAAGGAGATGCAGACTGTGACAGTGAAAGAAGTGATAGATGGATTTCGGGAAGGAGCAGAAGAAAATGCCGAACGTGCTGCGTATGCAAATGAGCTTTTTCAGGAAGCTGTTCGGATTGGTATGGAACTGAATAATCAGTATCATACACCGGAGGAACTACGGGAAATCATGGGGCGGTTGACAGGGAAAAAGATTGATGATACCTTTCGGCTGTTTCCTCCGTTGACAATTCAGAGTACATACAGAAAGGGAGGAGCGGTATGAAACGTCTGTTTAATCTTATACTCGCTTGCCTGCTTATCGTTTCGCTATCAGCCTGTGGCAAACGGACAGAGACGGATTCCCTTACGGATAAAGTGTCGGAGCAGGATAGGCAGGCAGAAAGTGTAGAAACAACAGAGCAGACAGGACAGGAGCAGTCAGCAGCATCGGAAACCGCACAGACTGAGGCAGAAACGGAAAATGATATGGCTGGCGGGCAGGAACAGCAGACACAGGGAGATGGAAATACAATGACAGGAGATATTTCTTTTAACTTTGAAACAAAGACAGTTTTACTGAACAGTGGGTATGAAATGCCCATATATGGGATTGGCACATACAGCCTGACCGGGGATACTTGTGTGGAGTCTGTCACGGCGGCATTAAACAGCGGCGTCCGCCTGATTGATACTGCCTATATGTACCATAACGAGGAAAGTGTGGGGGAGGCTGTGAGGAACTCCGGCATACCGAGGGAGGAAATCTTTGTCATTACAAAGCTGTACCCGAACCAGTTTTCCGATCCGGAAGCGGCGATTGAGGAGGCGCTTGCCAAATTAGATATAGACTACATTGACATGATGCTGCTCCACCACCCCGGAACAGGCGATGTGGAGGCTTACCTTGCAATGGAAAAAGCGGCTGCAGACGGCAAAATCCGTTCGCTTGGGTTATCAAACTGGTATGTGGAAGAACTGGACGAATTTTTACCGCAGATAAACATTACCCCGGCTCTGGTGCAGAATGAAATACACCCGTATTATCAGGAGAACGATGTAATCCCATACATTCACAGTCTTGGGATTGTGGCGCAGGGCTGGTATCCGCTTGGCGGCAGGGGGTATACGGCAGAGCTGCTTGGGAATGAAGTGATTTCGGAAATTGCAGCAGCGCATGGGAGATCATCGGCGCAGGTTATTCTTCGGTGGAATCTGCAAAAGGGTGTCGTAGTCATTCCCGGCTCCAGCAAGCCCGATCATATTCAGGAAAACACGGAATTGTTTGATTTTGAATTGACGGAGGAGGAAATGGGGCGTATCAATGCCCTTGACCGTGGCGAGAAACATGATTGGTACTAAAAAAAATTGTAAAGCGGAGGCGGCATATGAAAGTTTTAGCGATTAACGGCAGCGCAAGAAAAGACGGAAACACAGCAATCCTGATCAATACTGTGTTTGAGGAACTGCATAAGGAAGGAATTGAAACGGAGATGGCGCAGCTTTCCGGAAAAATCATTGAACCCTGCAAGGCTTGTTGGGCTTGCGGCGGGAGAAAAAACTGTGTCCATAAAAAAGACCAGTTTCAGGAGATTTTTGAAAAAATGAAACAGGCTGATGGGATCATTCTTGGCTCACCGGTATATACTGCAAATATTTCCGCAAATATGCAGGCGTTTTTGGAACGTGCATCCGTGGTAGCAGATATGAACAACGATGCGGATCTACTTAAATATAAAGTAGGCGCGTCCGTTACGGCGGCCCGCAGGGGCGGTGCAATCGCCGCACTTGATGCAATGAATCATTTTTTTATGCTACAGAATATGTTTGTGGTTGGATCTTCCTATTGGCCTATGGCTTATGGACAGATGCCGGGGGATGTGCAGAAGGATGAAGAAGGAATGGAAACCATGAGAAATCTTGGCCGGAATATGACATATTTGTTGAAAACTCTGGAAGAAAGGCGGCGATAAGATGAAAAATAAGATTTGCATTGTGCTTTCATTCTTGCTGCTTTTTATTATGACTGGATGTGGAAATAATGAAGCCCAAAATGGAGTGGAAAGCACTCTGCCGCAAACTGAAGAACAGACAGAACAATCTACGGATTATGAACAAGTAGGTTCCGGAACAGAAATTCAGAAGTCATCAGAAGCGGTTTCAGAGCCGGAACAGGAGTCGGATATGGGAACAAAAACCTTAGTAGTGTATTTTTCTGCTACTGGAACGACAAAGCTATTGGCAGAATATGCGGCGGAAATTCTAAACGCCGATCTTTATGAAATCGTGCCGGAAGACCCTTATACGGAGGAGGATTTAGCATATTATACAAATGGTCGGGCAGATCAGGAGCAGAACGATCCTTACATACGTCCAGGGATTTCTGGCAGTGTGGAGAATATGGAGGAATATAATACGATCATCCTCGGCTACCCTATATGGCACGGACAGGCGCCGCGGATTATCAGTACCTTTTTAGAGAACTACGATTTCTCAGAAAAGACCATTATTCCATTCTGTACTTCACATAGCAGTGGAGTTGGTTCCAGTGCAAGTAATCTTCACTCTCTTTGCTCTGAATCTGTACAGTGGCTTGATGGTGAAAGGTTTGCCAGTGGAACTTCAAGGGAATCAATAGAAGAATGGCTTAACAGTATTAGTATCTTAAATTGGGAATAGTCTTGATAGGCTTAGATGAAAGACAAGGGGGGGGGTGGTAATATCGGCCGTGTATTAATAATTGAGCCCAATGAAGGGAGTCTTTCAATCATCGATGAAATAATAGAAACTTTGGTAGTATGAGTCCGGGGCGGTTTTTCTGAAGAAGTGGCAACAAAAACAGCAGATTGTGATTGACATAATTTGCAGTCCGTTGTACTATAATAATAAAGATAGGCAACGGAGAGTGCCTGTCAAAGCGTTGATACAAGATGTTGCGCCAGAGGGCAGTGTCTTGCGGGCTTTATAAGGGTTTGGCACTTACCACAATCTGGCTAGATGACCGGCGGTTGTCGAAAGAAAATGTCAGAAAAGCTCTGCTTCGGCAGAGCTTTATTTGATGAGATCAGGGAAAAAAATTACACAGAGACAGGTAGAGGCATCGGATCTTTACCATAAGATTGCGGAACGGGTTGACCTGTTTCCGTACTTGGAGGATTTGTTTGACAGCAATGATACCATTTTTAAATATACTGAGAAGATGAATGCCTTTTCCATGATACAGGCAGATTATCTGATGAAGAACCGGATTCAGAATAAAAATATTTTTCTCTTTCTAACAAAAGATAAAAAAGCGGATTATTATTTCTGCCGTTTTTTTCCGGAGGGGAAAAGGGATTATACAAAGAATCAGGCATCGTGGACACTTTTATATAAAAAGAAAATAAGATTGTCTACAGGAGAGGAAACCATTTTATATGACCGATTGAGTAAAAAGTGAATAAGAACCAGTAAACCCGGCGTGGTGTGTTCCAATAATTGTAGTCGATAGATATTTAGACTATTTCACTGCAATTGTGGAGGATAGGTTATGACAGGTACCCGCAAAGCCCGTGTTCCGATGACGGAACAGATTCGGCTTATCAATGAATGCCGCCAGAGCGGGATGACGGATGCTGACTGGTGTCGTGAAAACGATATTGCAGTAAGCGCCTTTTACCACTGGGTCAGCCGCTGTCGGAAAACGTCAGCGGCTGACCCAGTGGTAAAAGGCGCTGTCGGAAAACGTCAGCGTATCAGATCCCGGAAGCGAATTACGGTCATCTTGAGGTTCCCCGCCTGAAACAGGACGTGGTCCCCATTGACATTGTGCCGGCTCACATTCCGGAACAGCATACAGCATCACCAGTGCAGGGAGTCCAGTACTGCAGCCGGTTATTCACCATTGAGGACTCCGTAAACAAAAAGTATCCCGGTGATTATGAAAAGCGGAACCGGATGCGTCTCGAGAAGGAAAAACCTGTTCTGGAGGCCTTTTGGTCGTGGCTCTGGCAGCAGAAGCCAGTCCGGAACAATTGAAAGGAAATGGAAACGTATTTTCTTATAGCGCATATCATCAGCCTTTCTATTTTTTAATTCCAAGCCTATAACTGCCCTTATTCACTCGTTGGTGCTGTATAATTGCTTTGCACAACGGCAGGAAGTTCATCATATTGCACCTCTTTCCATTCAAGAACACCCCGGATCGGCATTACCGTTAAACGGATAAAAGCTCCCTCTTTCAATTCCTTTGATGTTCCGAATGTAATGTCTTTTCCTTTTCCATTCTCATCGTAAGAAAATAAAGTGTATGAGTAATCCATACTTCCACGAAAGTTAATTACACCGCCTTTTGATTTGGTCTGTTCTATTTTACTGTTATCAATCTGTGAATAGTAGTATGTGCTGCCAGTTCCCGAAAGAAACCACATACAAAAACCAATAAAACCTACAACAATTATTACAGCTACCGCAATCCTGATAGATAATTTTTTCTTCATTCCTATATCCTCCGCTTACCAACCTTTTTTTGTTATTGTTTTTTTGTGTTTTTTTGCTGCCTTGACTGGCACGTTTCCTTTTGCCGTGAATACGAAAACAGCAGTAATCATCAATACGACAATCATACTAATCAGACAGATTAACACATTCCAATGTACAGCCGGATCGTAGCTTCTGTAACTGATTAAGCCTAAACTTGCAGTAACAGGATAAACATTTGCTAACGTAACATTTCCAGACGCAAACATACCGCCATAGCCATAAACAAAAGCAATGATTGTTCCAAGCATATGTCCGTTTGGTATACGGGCAGCGAATGCAATTACAGGCATGACTGCAATATACAAAAACAGACAGTTGAGAATAATCTGAATAAATGTCTGTAATACTGATGTTACAGACATTCCCGGAAATCCCATCAACAAATTGGCAGTTATCGTGAATGCCGCACTTACCAGCCCAAAAAACAAAGAAAGCAGCGCACATACAAGCAATTTCCCACACAAAAGGCCGCTATAAGGAACAGGAATAGTCATAATACTTTTCAGCGTATCGTCTTTTCCTTCCCTTGCTATGATATATCCGGCAATGAGGGCAATGCACATGGGGAAAATCGTTGTGGCATTATTTTTGATTACCTGTTCTGTAAAAAAGGCAAATGTCCAAACCGTTCCGTCCAATGCGGTTGTGGAAAAAAGCGTTAATACGACGGAGAGCAGCATTAGGAAAACACCTGCCCATATCATATGATACCGCTTTAATTTCCATATTTCGGTCTTAACCATGCGAAACATATCATTCATCCCCCCTCTTTTTATACATATAATCAATCACTATAACGGAAAGCAAAGCGATAACGGCTAAAATAGTGATTGTCTGAAATGTAGTCGGAATTAAATTTTCCAACATCCCCACACCGTACATAGTGCCATGCGCGGTTAAATTTCCTGCGCTCCACAGGGTTGTAAGCGGAATTGGCATTAGCCAGCACATCACTTTAGGCAGTGCGCCAAAAGATGATTCGGCTGTCATACTTAAAACACTGTAAAAAACACACAATAAAACAGAAAATATATAGTTCTTGCTAAAGAAAACGACAAGGACGATTAACGGCAGCGTCCCGGCTGTTATAAAAATCCCCATTTCCAGCGCAAAAAATAATCTGTAAGCGATATTGTTTACTTCTGCAATCAGCCCGCCGCAAAGGATTGTTATAAGAGCCGATGTCAGACTGAAAATAATTCCAAAAGAGAACAGGACAATAATCTTTGCCAAAATCATCTGTGTGCTTGTTATGGGAATTGTGCGCAGATTTTTGAAAGTATCATTATCCCGTTCCATAAAAAAGAGCATGGCCGCAATCACCCCGATTATGCACGGTAAAAGCAATTCTACTCCATAGCCCATAACCGACTGAAAGTAATCATTGAAAATCGCTATCTTACTGTCATATTGTTCTGCTGTATACGGCATTGTCATCAATACTGTCAGCGGCACGGGAAATAAAAACGCAGAAAGAACAACCAGCCATATAAATTTTTTGCGCTTTAATTTTGCAAATTCGCACATAACCAGTTTAAGCAATCCCCTCACCCCCTGTTACACGTTTGAAGTAATCTTCAAGGCTTTCTTCGCAAGTATGGGCTTCCGATACTTCTAAACCATTTTCCACAAAAGCAGTAACAATTCTTCCTATTGGTAAATCAAGATTATGCACTTGTAAATTGTGGTTGTCCTGTATGGTAAACCGGCTCTCATGGAAGATACGTTCTAAAATTCTTGCCGCCTGTGCCGTATCCGAAACAGTAAAGCGGATATGCTTGCTGCTCTTTGCTTCCAGTTCTGCAAGACTTTCTTCTTCCAGCAATGTACCGTGGTCGATAATGCCTATATCGTCTGCCAAAAGTGCAATTTCGGAAAGGATATGGCTGGAAATCAATATTGTTTTTCCGCGCTCATTGCAGAGATCACGGATAAAGGAACGGACTTCTGCAATTCCAATCGGGTCGAGACCGTTGATCGGTTCATCCAAAATCAAAAGCTCCGGGTCGTGCATAATGGCAAGTGCAATCGCCAGCCGCTGCTTCATGCCAAGTGAATATTGGGAAAACAGCTTTTTATCTTTGTAAGGCAGACCAACTAAATCAAGTGCATTTTTAACGGCGCTGCGGTTCGGCACTCCCCGCAGGGTAGCAAAAATGCGCAGATTTTCGGTAGCTGTGAGATTAGGATAGAAGCCGGGGGATTCAATCAGACTGCCGATACGGGGCAACAGCCTTTTTTCATTTGCCTGTAAGGGCTTCCCCCAAATCGTCACTTCCCCAGAAGTCGGCTGTGTAAGTCCAAGCAGCATCTTCATAGTCGTTGTCTTTCCGGCGCCATTTCTGCCAAGCAGACCATAGATACGTCCTTTTTGAACATGAATGTTCAGATTGGCAACACTTTTTTGTGTTCCGTATTGCTTTGTAAGATCTTTCGTTTCAATTATATATTTGCTCATTGTGAAACCTCCTTATTATGTCTGCCATTCTATCACGCCAACCTTGCATTAACCTTGCACCAATCTTGCATTAACCTTGCAATTTTTAGAACGCAGACTTTTACAAATAATTACTCCCGCCATAAGAGGGCGGGAGCTGATTAGTCTATCAACGGGAAAAACATGGTGAAAATTGTTCCGTTTCCCGGTGTGCTGTCTGCAACGATTGTTCCGTTTAATTTTTCAATAAGCTCATGTACGATTGACAGACCAAGACCGCTGCCTTTTTCAGACCGTCCTTTATCGCATTTATATAGCCGATCAAAAATATGCTTTAAATCCTCCTTGTCAATCCCTATTCCATTATCAGACAGGACAATTTTTATATTCCTGTTCTGTTCCATTAAAGCTATTTCAATTTTATCTGCATGGCTGTGGGAGATTACATTTTGTATAAGGTTGTTTAATATCCGCATATATCCGTCCGGGTCAGTCTGCACCCGGAAAGGCTGTTCTGGAATGTCAATCGTGAAATCTACCTGTGTATCTTCAAATATCGGTATCCAGTCAATTAGTATATTGCGTGTCAGCTCTGTTAAATCAATCTCCGCTATGTTCATGGAAAATTCATCAGAACCTAACTTAAACCAATCAAAAAGCACGTCTATATATTCTTTCAAGTCATGCGCTTTCCGGCGGGCAGTTTCTATATAGTCGTCACGTTCTTTTCCGTCTGCAATCCCTTTGTGTGCAGCGTCCAAATACCCAATCAGTGTGGTAAGCGGTGTCCTTACATCATGGGAAAGGCTCGTCATAAGCTGCCTGTTTGTTTCGTCCGTTTGGTGACAGGCAGAAAGCCTATTTTCATAAGACAGGATAATATCGTTGATTGCATAAGCAAGGGGGGCAATAAGTTCATGTGTTTCTGCTAAAATACGCCTGTTTCCATTTCCGTTTTTTATATCTTCCAAAGCGTCAGATATCTCCGAAATCTGCTTTTTTACACGCCGGACGGCCAGTGCAGAACTGCAAACAGAAAAAAGGACGATCACTATTCCAATCACAATGACAGCTTCTGTATACAACGGTCATACCTCCTTACTGAAACGATAGCCAATCCCTTTTACCGTCTGTATATATTTAGGATTGCCGGGATGTTCTTCTGTTTTTTTCCGCAAACGGCTGATGATTGCCATAATATTACTATCATCATACACATATTCCTCGCCCCATACTTCTTCATATATTTGCTGTTTTGTCAGTATTTTTCCTTGATTTTTAGCAAGGAACAGAAGAAGATCAAATTCTTTCGGGGGAAGTTCATATTCTCCATTTATTGTGACAATGGAACGGCTATTATAATCAATCGTCAACCCGTCAAACTCAAATCTCTGTGTCTGTCCGTCTTTTTGGTTGAAACGGGTATAGCGTCTAATCAATGAAACAATACGGGCGATCAGCTCGTCCATATCAAAAGGTTTTGTTAAATAATCATCGGCTCCTGCCCGTAAACCACGCACTTTTGAAGCGCTGTCATTTTTTGATGTGAACATTAAAATAGGCAGACTGCTTTCCTGTCTAATCTGTTCTAATGTTTCAAAGCCATCGAAACCGGGCATCATTACGTCCAGTATGACAAGCTGGTATTCCTTTTCTTTTAGCTGCAGCAAGCCGGATTTCCCAGAATAGCAGCAGTCAGCTTCTATACACTCTTGTAAAATACTTTGTTTGATTAGTGCGCAAAGCTCTCTATCATCATCAATAATTAAAACTTTATTCATGTTTTTTGTTCCCTTCTGCTTTCAATCGGGCATCTGTGGGTTTTTCAGCGTCTTTTGGTATCAGCCATAGCCGGCTGAATTTTGCCACACCCGGTATGCGGTTTTCCGCACAGAGCTTTTGTACCCGTCTTTCTGAAATGCCCCATTTCTTCGCCGCTTCCGGGGCAGAAATAAACTCTAACATTTTCGGTCTCCCTCGCTTTCCTGAGTTCCATCACTATAATTATATACGGTTATCCGAATAAATTCAAGAAATTAAATAATGCTTGGCATTTTAATCGTCTTGTACGGTGTTGCAGGTAGTGAGAGAACTATCAAGAGGGTTTGGGATAGCGGTGTTCCTGTTTTCCCTGTTATGGGATAGAGAAACGCCGCGTCTGTGTCGTATTCAGTTTTCATTTGTTCTTTCAATGCTGTACTGATATTTGCGCTTGCAGACTGGTTTCAGTACGACAACAATGTCGAAGTTGTCTAAAGATGAAAATGTCAGCATGGATGTATTAGAAAAAATTTGTTCCGTATTAAATTGCGATGTTGGAGACATCATGGAATTTGTTCCTGATAAAAAAGAGGAACCGTAAGGAGGCAAAGCATTATGGATCATTCTTATCCGTATATAGCGTCTTTGACCAGAGAACCGTTCCTTTTCTATGAAATGCGTTCCACCGCAAAGCTGATGAGCGAAGGACTCTCAGATGAAGCGGTTGTAACAGAAATTGTGGAGCAGAATCTTTTCCAGTATCCAACTGAAAAATCGATTACACGGATGGCAAAAGCCTGTATGAAACGACTTCATGCTCTGGAAGATGAAACTCTGGTTTCTGCGGTTGCATCGCAGCCGGCAGAGACAGCAAAGCAGATCTGCCTGTATGCGATGATGAAGCAGAGCCGACTTGTTTGGGAGTTTATGCTGACAGTCATTGGAGAGAAGTACCGGTTAAGAGACATGTCCTTTGGTAAGATAGATTTGAATACATTTTTTATGCGTTTGCAGGAGCAGAATGATACCGTAGCTTCCTGGAGCGACAGCACAATCACAAAGTTAAAACAGATTATTGCCAGAGCGCTTGTGGAGACGGAGTATCTCGACAATCGGGGGGCAGATCATTTGAATCCGGTATGGCTGCATCCTGTTTTGGAGAATGCCATCAGAAGCAATGGCGATACAGCGGTACTGCCGGCGTTTAATTGCTTTTCATACACATAATCGTACAGCGGAATGCTCCGGTGAAGCATTTCGTGCAGGAGGTAGCCAATGAGTGACAAGGTGAATTTCGGCGTAGCCGAGAGACAAGGGGAGCCCGCAGGGGCGGGAAGGCGCCCTGGGGCAGAGGGCGGCCTGGGCCGCATAAAAGAACGTCTGGACAAAGTTCGGGAATTGATTCAGGAGCCGGAGTTCCTGGAAGGCAGGGGACTCAGCAATGAGGTGAATATCAGAATCTTCTGTTATGAGCCGGAAAATGAAATGGTGGTCCGGCATTTTGTAAATCAGATGGAAACCGATCAGTCCCTGGATTGCCGTTTGAAAATTTGCAATTTATATAAAACATTTCTCTCTATCATATGCCTGCATATTTGGCGGGCGGCGAACGATGATTATGGACAAAGTCCATAATAGATTAAGGGGGATAAAGCCATGAAGATTCGAGATATGTTTGCGGACGACATCAACCGCAAAATCAATGGTGTAATTAAAGTAGATCAGGCTGCTGACGGTATAATTGAACAGGAGTTAAATGAATACGTCATCACCAGAGAATTGAAAAAACATTTTATTACATTTTTCAATTATTACGGGGATGCCTTTGATCAGCCCACAGCCGATATGGGTGTGTGGATCTCCGGTTTCTTTGGAAGTGGTAAATCTCATTTCCTGAAAATGCTTTCGTATCTTCTGGAAAATAAAGAAGTAAAAGGTGTCCGCAGTGTAGAGCGTTTCCGTAAAAAATTTGAAGATGATCCGGCAACCTTTATGCTGATTGATCGTGCCGCCAGGGGACAGACAGAGACAATTCTGTTTAATATCGACATCGAAGGATTCAGCAATAAAGACAAGACTGCTGTCCTTCGTGTTTTCGCAAAAATGTTTTATAACCATCTGGGATTTTACGGTGAAAATCTGAAAGTCGCCATGATGGAGCGTTATATTGACCAACAGGGAAAGACAGAGGAGTTTTGCAGAGTTTTTGAGGGAAAAAAAGGAAAATCCTGGCTGGAAATGCGCCGCGCATTTGCGTTCAATGGCAAGTTCATTATCCCGACTCTGATGGAAGTTTTGGATATGAGCGAAGACGATGCACGAGGCTGGTTCAATGATAAAACCGCAACAGAAATTTCTATTGCACAGCTTGTGGAAGATATGAAAGCCTATGTGGATACCAAACCGGCGGACTTCCGTCTGCTTTTTATGATTGACGAGGTTGGTCAGTATGTTGGTACAGATACCGATATGCTTTTGAATCTCCAGTCTCTGACAGAAAAGATTGGCAGTGAGTGCGAAGGTAAGATTTGGGTCATCTGCACCGGACAGGAAGCGATTGATGAAATCATCAAAGTTCGTGCCGATGAGTTCTCCCGTATTCAGGCTCGTTTCAAGACAAGACTGAGCTTATCTTCTTCCTCTGTGGATGAAGTCATCCAGAAGCGTATTTTGAAAAAGAAATCGGAAGCATCTGCTGATTTGGAAAATGTTTATGAGCAGAATGATTCCGTTTTGCGTAACCTGTTCAGCTTCAGCGGTTCCATTCTGGATATTAAAGGGTATTCTGGTTCGAGGGAGTTCACGGAGAACTTCCCGTTCGTGCCGTATCAGTTTATCATTATGCAGAAGGTATTTGCAGAGATCCGTAAGCACGGAAATTCCGGCAAGCATCTTTCCGGCGGTGAGCGTTCCATGCTTTCCGGCTTCCAGGAGGCGGCACAGAAAATTCAGGAGAAGGATGAATATGCGCTTGTTCCATTCTTTCGTTTTTATGATACCGTACATACTTTTCTGGACGGTTCTATTCGCCGGGTCATTGAGCGCTGCCAGAAAGCCGCAGACAATGGTGATGGTATCGAACAGCAGGATGTGGATGTGCTGAAACTTCTGTATCTGATTCGGTATATTGATGATATTCCTTCTAATCTGGATAATATCGTTATTCTGATGTCGGATGATATTCGTGTGGATAAAATTATTATGCGTGAAGCTGTCCGCGGCTGCCTTGACCGTCTGATTAGCCAGAACTATATCGGCAGAACAGGCGATACTTATAACTTTCTGACAGATGAAGAACAGGATATTCAGCGTGAAATCCGGGATACCAACGTGGATACCGCTTCTATCGTGGAGCGTATTGCCCAGATGATTTACGGTGATATTTTTACAACCAAGAAATTCCGCTATGGAAAATATGACTTTGCGTTCGACCAGATGGTAGATGGCATTACGGTCGGCGCGGCTATGGGCGGTATGCGTTTGCGCTTTCTGACCGTTGCAACCGATGTCGCAGAAAAAACAGAGTTTCGTCTGATGACAGAATCCAAAGGCAACGAAGCCATTGTTGTTCTGACTGATACGCCATACTATGAATCGCTGGAATCTGCCATGAAGATTCGTAAATATGTAAAGCAGAGAAACGTAAGCCAGCTTCCAAAGAGTGTGCAGAAAATCATCAGCGATCAGCAGGATGAAGCCGGAAAATACGAGCTGAGCGCCATGACAGAATTGCAAAAGGCCATCGAAGGGCAAATGTCCCGCTCTATGTGCTTGAGTTTCTGTTAGGTCAGTATTGTAGTTCGGATGATGAATCGGTCATCGAGAAAGGCGTACAGAATGTAAAGCATATTCTTGAGGATAACTTTGTACGCCCGGACGAATCGCAGAAAATTCTCTCTCAGCTGCGAAAAATAGGCAGTCACACAATCATTGATATGGCGACAGTTCGCCCGGATATGAAAAAGGAGAACGTAAAAGCAGAACTGAAAGACGGCTATCTGACGATCAGTGCTGTATCCGCTGCCCGGAATGATGAAAAAAACAGTGACGGATTGTACATCAGGCGGGAACGTTATGCAGGTTCCGGCAGCAGAAGTTTTTATGCGGGAGAAGATGTAAAACAGGAGGATATCAAAGCAAGATTTGAAGACGCACTCTGAAGCTGCAGGTTCCGAAGAAAAACCGGAGACTGTTGTGGAGAATACAAACTATATCCAGATTGAGGGCTGACTGAGGCAGGCCATAAAATATTAAAGCAATTGCACACCTGATAAAAAAGGCGATGCGGGTGATTTTTGTACCTGCGCCGCTTCTTTTCTATTGGAAAGAAGTTGTGGCCATGATAGAGATAAATTTTTTCAACAGAGGGCTTACCGCGTTTTTTCGATAGAAAATACCATAAGACAAAGGCTCATTGCCGGTGATCGGAATGACGCGGATGTCCGAACTGATGAAATGCATCTGCGGCAGGATGGAACAGCCGTAACCGGCTCTTACCAGCGTAAGGAGAGCCTGCAGATTATCGCAGATGTAGGTGGATTCCGGAGGGATATGCTGCGCGATGCGGTTCTGCATTTCCGCTGCCTTGAATGGAACGGCATAAGAATTGCAGACCACAATATTCTCCAGATACAATTCTTCTTTTGCCAGCTCTGTCCTGCCGGCGTAAGGGTGGGTATCCGGAACGATGCAGCACAGCGGAATCCGGAACAGCTCCTGATAGATGATGTCGTTTTTCAACGGAATATCATCCTGAAATCCGAACAGCAGATCGATCTCTCCCTGATAAAACAGCCCCAGAATGGAACGGTGCGGTATCACCTTTAAAAACGGATACAGCTCCGGGATCTGCGCCCGGCATGATTTGAGGACTTTGCAGAGCAGGTCCAGGATTGCCTCGTCCGTGCAGCCGATGGTCAGGATCTGGATGCCGGAGGACTGGCGCCTCTGAATTTTCCGCGATGCTGCGTCCAGTCTTCCGACTACGTTTTTCGCGTCCTCCAGAAAGCTGATGCCTGCCGGGGTAAGGGTCACCGTCCGGGTGGTGCGGTGAAGAAGCCTGGTTCCAAGCTCATCCTCCAAAGAATGGATCTGCCTGGATACCGCGGACTGGGTAATGTTCAAAATTTCTGCCGCTCTGGCAAAATTCAAATTTTCCGCAACCTGGATAAAACTCTTTAATTGGTCAGTATTCATGGCGTCTACCTCGATTTCCGCGGGCAACGAGCCAGGGCCATGCTTGCATAGACTTGGCGGCTGCCGCGAGAATCAAATATTTCGCAGTTTGCTGCGGAATATTTGATTATTGCGTTTTTGTCATTGATAATACCATATTGTCAATTCTCTTTCAAGAGGGAATGTGGTTTAATATAGCATATAGTCCGGCAGAATTGTTTCCACACTTTTGAAAAAAATGGAGGCGCAGGACTTTATCCGCAGGGAAAAGGTTTCCTGTGACGACCGTTTGAAAAAGATACTGCCTGCCAGACAAACTGTGGAAATGAAGGAGTAGGTAGAATCAAAGGGGTCAAAAGACCTTTTGACCCAACACCATGAATTCAAGTCCAGCTAAGAAATGTCAATAGGTAAAATGAAAAATGCTCAAGAAATTTTTTTCAAGCAGTTGATGTAAAAAAGGGTAACTTTAATAAACCCATTGCCA
>CAJTGE010000072.1 GCA_910575795.1 Clostridiaceae bacterium
GCCAAATGAACGCGGCGCAGTGGGCTGCGTTAAGTGAATTTGGCACAAATATACCGCGAAGTGGGGCGTGCAGATGCCAGGAATGAATTTTCAAACACGCTCTAGTACACCATTGCTTAAATTCCAGTGAATAAATCACTCGCTATCAGCGCCCTCTGCACGTCTGCGGCGAAGGACCGTGTTTGCCCGCGGCCATTACGTTTTCGTACAGTCATCTTTTTGTCCGCCCGCTGCGGATTCCCCGCCTTCTGAACGGTTACATATCAACTCCCATCCCATAAGAAAAACGGCAGGAATACCGAAGTATTCCCGCTGTCTCATTACCTGCCTCTATCCATCTATCGATCCGTCTTCTCCGCCCGCTCTCTTCTTCCCTCTCTTTTAAGGGAAATGATCACATGGCGGAACGGCTCCTCGCCGTCGCTTCTTGTCACCACATACCGATCATTTTGAAGCGCCGCATGGATAATCCTTCTCTCATACGGATTCATCGGTTCCAGCGAAACCGAACGCTTCGTCCGTTTTACCTTGTAAGCAATATTCTTAGCCAGCGTCTCCAGCGTCTCCTTCCTTCTCTCACGGTAATTTTCCGTATCAAGCTTGACGCGGATATAATCGCCGGCGTTTGTCTTATTCACCATCAGGCTTACAAGATACTGCAGGGAATCAAGTGTTTGTCCTCTCTTACCGATCAAAATCCCCATATCGCCGCCGGAAAGATTGATGCACAGCTCCTTCTCCTCTTCCTTAAGCTCCAGATCAATCTGCACCGTCATACTCATCGCGTCAAAAATCTGCGTCAAAAACTCCACGGCGCAATCCTCAAGCGTCTCCTTCTTCTTAGCCTGAATCACAGCCGGCTTTGAGCCAATCCCCAGGAAACCGGCGCTCCCCTTTTCGATTACCTCATACTCCAGCTTATCGCTCGTAATCTCCAATTCGATCAATGCCTTTGTTACTGCTTCTTCCACGGTCTTTGCGGTAACCTTAATCATATCCATTCTGGCATCCTCCTGCTTACTTGTGCTTTTCATTAAACTTCTGCACCATCCTCGCCTTTGCGGCAATGCTTCCCGGCTTCGGATCAGAATTGTAGAACTCATTTGATTCCTTAATCTGCTTATCCCGCTTACTCATCTTCTCATCCATGAGCAGCTTATCCTTCTCCTCCTGAGACTGAATGGATTTTAAGCTCGTCGTGGCATTCTGATTCAGCTTCGCAGGGGGGAGCCCTTTCTTTGCCCGCTTCTGGTTCATCTTCTCCACATTCTTCTTGATCATCTCGTCCAGATCGATCTTATCCATATAAGAATTCACCGCGAGCTGCTGTACAATCTGAAGAACGCCCTGTCCCACCCAGTAAATACCGATAGCCGCCGGCAGGGTAAAACAAAAAACGACCGACATCAAAGGCATGGTAATCAACATACTGTTCATCATCGAAGCGCCGGGCGCATCGGGATCAATCGTCTGCGTACTGCTCATCATCTTCGCAGAAAACCACTGTGTAAGGCCCGCCAGAATCGGAATCGCCCATGCAACGGTGATCGACGTAAACCCGGTAAACGGCGCGGAAGCAAGATTAATGCCAAAAAATGAGTTCATCTGCTCAATCTTATCCGCATTCACTGCAATCACGTCAGCAATCTGAGGAAACAGCCCCTCAAGCGTCTCCCATTTTTCCGGCGTAAACTTATATAACATATCGACAATCTTGTCCAGATTGGTAAAATCAACCTTATCGACCGCCATATTGACGCCCTCAGCCAGCTCCGCAATCTTATTGACAAAATCCGGCTGATCCTTCAAAGGATTGGCTACATTGTCAAAAAACACTCTGACTGAAGGTACATAAGCCGGAATATTATAAATCACACGATAAAGAGCCAGAATAATAGGAAACTGAATCAACATTGGCAGACAACCAGCCGTAGGACTCGATCCAAACTTATCATATACAGCCTGCATCTCCATCCTCTGTTTGGTCATCGACGTCTGATCCGTCTTCCCCCTGTACTTCTTCTGAATCGCCATAATCTCCGGATTCATCACAGACATCAGCTTAGACGACTTCTGCTGCTTGATCGTCAAAGGAAACAGCAGAAGCTTTGTGATAATCGTAAACAAAATAATGCAAAGGCCAATATTCATGATTCCCATATTACTCGTTATCCGGAACAGAAAATCCATAATATATCCGAATAAACTGGCAATCGGTCCCATAATCGACCCGGCCTTCGTCGCAATTACAAATTCCAATGAATTACCTCCTATCCTACGGAACTGGATCATAACCGCCTTCTGCAAACGGATGGCAGCGAAGAATCCGCTTACAGGCCAAAATCATACCCTTTACAGCGCCATACTTAACAACTGCCTCAACGGCGTATTGAGAACAGGTAGGCGTGTACTTACAGTGAGGTCCTGTCAAAGGGGAAATAAACCTCTGATATCCCCGAATCATACTAATTATGATTTTCTTCATCAATATTCTCACTTCGATTCTCTAAAATGTTATGAAGTCCGCATAAGTGCAGATATGCACTCTCGATATTTTTGAATCCTGCCTCTTTCGCTGCGGCTCTCGCCACAACCACGATATCCAATCCATCTCTCACTATGTTCTTATTCAGCCGGAAGCTTTCCCTGATTAAACGTGTAATGCGGTGACGCACCACACTGTTGCCAACCTTCTTACTGACAGAAATCCCGATCCGGGAATCCGCCCGCCCCGTATCCAGCGCATACATAACCAGAAGCTTATCCGCAAATGATCGCCCCGTCCTGTAAACCTTCTGAAAATCCCCGTTCTTTTTGATCGAATTAAAACGCTTCATCCGCTCTCCTCGTACTGCGGTCCGCAATTAACGGCCAAACGAAACCGGGCCATATAAATAAATTAGCCGTATTAAAATACAGTAACAAAAAGGCCACAATTCACATTGCGGCCCAGGTTCGTCAAGCAGACAATCGTGCTCTTCCTTTTGCTCTTCTCGCAGCCAGAACTTTTCTACCGCCTGCGCTGCTCATCCTGGCTCTGAAGCCGTGAACTTTCGATCTCTGCCTTTTCTTTGGCTGATATGTCATCTTCATAATAAACACCTCCTCGTCATCTAAATTGAAAGAGAAATCATCTCAACATAGTTAGACTATTCTAAGATTAAATATCTACTCAATTATATAGAAGAAACACGGTTACGTCAATAGAAAATCGATATTTTTTCTTGTAAATAGGATTGCTGCGCAATTATGGAAAAAGAAGGCCACGGTGCAAGTTGGTGGATGTCGTGAAAAAGCCTCCCATGTCGGATATGCAAATTGCGTGAAGGCCACCCCGTGCCAAGTGTGGATGTCGTGGGAGGGCCGCCGGATATGCGAAGAAAGGAGAACTTGCTGATAAATGTTACATACGTGAATTAAACCAATACCAGATAAGGATAAAGTTTTAAGCATATTGAATAACGTTCCTGCATACGCTATAATGCCATTAGCCAAAAGAGATGCAAAAGTTCCATGTGAACACATCCTCCCTGTTACGGGTATCGGTGAGCAACTCATAGATTATAGTATATTATCCGATATTTTCATACCGCTTTCTCTTTTATATACCCAATATATCATCATTTCCCGTCACCTCCAAGAAAATATTACATACAAATAAAACCCCTGCCATCTGCAAAGCTCATAGCTGGCAATATAAAAACCCGGGCCTTATCATTTAAACACCTTATTCACAGGGTTTCCACTATTTATCCACAAAGTGGGGATAACTTGTGGATAAATAGTTGATTTTTACCTGAATAACCCATAGATTGTTCACATTTTAATCCTAAATCCACTGATTTATCAATACTTTTCCCTGTGGACATCCCCAGTCCCACTTATACACATTCCCCCCATATCCCCCTAAAACCTGCATACTCCCCCACAAATTTATCCACAAGCATCCCAAACCATACTATCCCCATTCCAACCCCAAAACCGCATTGCCCAAAGCCCGCCAGTAACGTAGCCCATCCCATGTTCTATATCCAAAAGGAACCCGTAGAAAACCGCCGGCACTTAGCGGGGGCTTTTCGATCCGTACAGCCCTGCGCTTTTCTCTGAGCGAAAGCGGGGTTCTGTTGGATATAGAACATGGGATGGGCGGCCCCCCTTGCGTCCTCCCCCTCGCTCCCATGGCAAACTTATCCACAATCTTTTTCATCTTTCAATTGAAAAATCGATCCATTTCATGTACAATAAATACTAGATTGGGTAAATTTGCAATTTTCCCTAATCCCATTCCCATGATACAAAAAATCCCTCCGGGGCAGGACTAAACTGCGGAGGAGCTGCTTCATGCCGCGCATACGCGGCCCGCCGCAGGCGAACATCCTGCAATGCAGGATTCTTTTTATCAGGAGACTTACTACTATGTTAGAAAAAATCAAGAGCAAATGGGAAGATATCCTTTTGCACATCAAAGAAGAACACGAGCTGACCGATGTCTCATTCAAAACATGGCTGCTTCCGACGCAGCCATGGGCCATGAAGGGAGGGGCCCTGCAGATCCTGGTGCCGGACGTCCATTTTCTCGGGTACATCAAGAAAAAATACGGATTTCTTCTGCAGATCACAATTGAAGAGCTGACCGGGATCGAGTGCGAGCTGGAATTTGTAACACAGGAACAGGCCGGTGAAGCCGGCCAGCCGGCTGAGAAAAAGAAAGCGGCCGGCCGGCAGCCGGAGACGAACCGCCAGCTCATTCAGGACGCGAACTTAAATCCCCGCTACACCTTTGACTCCTTTGTCGTGGGCGCGAATAATAATCTGGCTCATGCCGCTTCTTTAGCCGTGGCGGAATCGCCGGGGGAGATCTACAATCCTCTTTTTATTTACGGCGGCGTGGGACTTGGCAAGACGCACCTGATGCATTCCATCGGCCATTTTGTGCTGAAAAACAACCAGAAAGCCAAGGTTCTTTACGTGACCAGCGAGAAGTTCACCAACGAACTGATCGATGCGATCCGGAATAAAAATAATATTTCCACCACGGAATTCAGGGAGAAATACCGGAACAACGACGTTCTTCTGATCGATGATATCCAGTTTATTATAGGAAAGGAAAGCACGCAGGAAGAGTTTTTCCACACCTTCAACTCTCTTTATGAGGCTAAAAAGCAGATCATTATCTCCTCAGATAAGCCTCCCAAAGAGATTGAAACTCTCGAAGAGCGGCTTCGCTCCCGTTTTGAATGGGGCCTTACCGTGGATATCCAGTCTCCTGATTATGAGACGCGCATGGCCATTCTCCGCAAAAAAGAGGAGCTGGAGGGCTATAATATTGATAATGAAGTCATTAAATATATCGCCACCAACATTAAATCCAATATCCGTGAGCTGGAAGGCGCTCTCACCAAGATCGTAGCCCTCTCCAAACTGGACAAGAAGGACATCACCATCGAGCTCGCAGAAGAGGCCCTAAAGGATCTCATCTCGCCGGGAGGCGTCCGGGAAGTGACGCCGGAGCTGATTATCCAGGTGGTTTCCGATCATTTCGGCATCACGCCTCTGGATATCGCTTCCCAAAAGAGGACCAAGGATGTCGTCTTCCCGCGCCAGATCGCGATGTATTTATGCCGCACCATGACAGACACCCCGCTCCAGACCATCGGCAAATATCTGGGAGGGCGGGATCATACGACGATTATACATGGCCACGATAAGATCCTTGCGGATATGGGCAAGAACGAATCCCTGCGCAATACGATAGAGATCCTGAAAAAGAAGATTAATCCACAATAATCGGTGGATAACCGGGTTAAAATTTGTGGATAACCAGGTGGAACCTAATGTTGTTTCTGAGCTTGTGGATAATTCTTAAGTTGTTCTTAAGTCAAGGGCCGCTTTTACACAGGTGTTTCTACACGGGCACGCCTTTTATTTTCAGCGGTTTTAAGACTTATTCACCAATCCACAGCCCCTACTACGATTGCTACGAAATGTTTTTATATATTTCTTTCCCTTCACATTGTTTTTGAGCAAAGGAGTTATCAACAATTATGAAGCTTTCATTTGAAAAGGATAATTTACTGAATGGTATCAACATCGTTCTGAAGGCGGTTCCGTCGAAAACGACAATGCCGATCCTGGACTGCATCCTGATCGATGCCGCGTCGGACGAGATCCGCCTGACGGGCAATGATACAGAGCTGGGTATCGAAACAAAGGTAGACGGGAGTATCCTGGAACACGGCAAGATCGCGCTCGATGCGAAGCTCTTTTCCGATATCATTCGCAAGCTCTCAAGCGAGGATTCCCGAATCACGATCGAGTCGGACGAGACGCTTAACACGGTCATCACATGTGAGAAATCCGTATTCCGGATTCAGGGAAAGGACGGCGAAGAATTTTCCTATATTCCCCATATTGAACGGGACAACTATATCTGCCTCTCCCAGTTTACCTTAAAAGAAGTGATCCGGCAGACAATATTTTCCATCTCTCCGAATGACAGCAATAAGATGATGACCGGCGAGCTGGCGGAGGTACATGACAACGAGCTAAAGTTCGTCTCCCTGGACGGGCACCGCATGTCCATCCGCAAAGTGATCCTGAAAGATCACTACAGTGATATAAAAGTCATTATTCCTGGCAAAACTCTCAGTGAAATCAGCAAGATCCTATCCGGGGACAGTGAATCCGAAGTGCTGATGTTCTTTACCGAGAACCACGTCATGTTTGAGTTCGACGATACAGTGGTCGTGTCGCGTCTGATCGAAGGAGAATATTTCCGGATCAGCCAGATGCTGTCCAGCGATTATGAGACAAAAGTAGTGGTCAATAAGCGCTCGTTTCTTGACGCCATCGAGCGCGCGAGCATCCTGATCCGGGAAAATGACAAAAAACCGATCATTATCCAGATCTCGGATGACGGTATGGTTCTGAAGATGAATTCCACGATTGGCGCCATGAGCGCGGAATTAGGGATCACAAAATTCGGAAAAGACATCATGATTGGCTTTAATCCGAAGTTTTTGATCGATGCGCTTCGTATTATAGACGACGAGGAAGTTTCACTCTATATGATGAACCCCAAATCCCCCTGCTTTATCCGGGATGACGAGGAGAATTATACGTATCTGATCCTTCCGGTGAATTTTAACGCGGCATCCATATAATGCCTGATAAAATGCAGCCGATCAGGCCGCCAGAACAGAATGGGAGAAAACATGGAAACGATCAAATTAAGAGACGAATTCATTAAGCTGGGCCAGGCGTTAAAGGCCGCCGGCTTAGTGGACAGCGGCGCAGAGGCAAAGTCCGCTATTTTAGAGGGTCTTGTACAGGTCAATGGCGAGACGGCCTTCCAGAGAGGAAAAAAACTCTTTGACGGGGACGAGCTGTGCTATGACGGCCAGACGGTTAAGATTATCAGATAAAGGACGCCTCCCATGGTAATAAAATCAATTGAGCTTATGAATTACAGGAATTACAGGGAATTACATATGGATTTTGACCAGGGGATCAACGTTCTGTATGGAGACAATGCCCAGGGAAAGACGAATATCCTGGAATCCATCTATGTCTGCGCCACGACGAAATCCCACAGGGGAAGCAAAGACAGGGAGATCATTGAGTTCGGGGAGGATGAATCCCATATCAAGATGAACCTCTTAAAAGACGGCGTCCCGCACCGGATCGATATGCACCTGAAAAAAAACAAGCCAAAGGGCGTCGCGGTCAATGGCATACCGATCCGCAGGGCGAGCGAGCTGTTTGGCGTGATCAATGTGGTTTTTTTCTCCCCCGAGGATTTAAACCTCATCAAAAACGGCCCCGGCGAGCGGCGCAGGTTTATCGATCTGGAGCTCTGCCAGCTCAATAAGCTCTATGTACATTCCCTCTCCCAGTACAATAAGATTGTGCTGCAGAGAAACAAACTTTTAAAGGACATAAGCTTCCGGCCGGAGTACGAGGAAATGCTGGATATATGGGATGAGCAGATGATTTCCTACGGATGCGAGATCATCCGGGTCCGCAGGGATTTTATTTCTCAGCTCAATCAATTGATTCAGGACATTCACTTCCATCTGTCGGGCAAACGCGAGGAGCTCGTGCTCCGCTACTTTCCCAATACAAGCGAGGATGAGCTGGGGGACGCCCTAAAGAAGAGCCGTTTTCAGGATAAAAAACAGAAGACGACGCTGGTAGGCCCCCACAGAGACGATATAGGATTTTATGTAAATAAAATAGACATCCGAAAATTTGGTTCCCAGGGACAACAGAGGACGGCCGCGCTGTCGCTGAAGCTGGCTGAGATAGAACTGGTCAAAAAGCTGGTGCGCGATTATCCGGTGCTTTTGCTGGACGACGTGCTCTCAGAGCTTGACTCTGACCGGCAGAGACACCTATTATCCGGGATCAGCCATATCCAGACAATCATTACGTGTACAGGGCTGGATGATTTCGTAAGCCACAGCTTTCAGATTGATCGAATCTTTAAGATCATAAACGGTACGGTAGAAGACGGAAACAGTTAAGAAGGAGGAACGTATGGGTTCAGAATATAACGCGGAACAGATCCAGATTTTAGAGGGATTAGAGGCGGTCAGAAAAAGACCCGGAATGTATATCGGCAGTACGTCCGTGAGGGGCCTCCATCATCTTGTATACGAGATCGTAGACAATTCGGTGGACGAGGCGCTGGCCGGCTTTTGCGATCAGATAGAGGTTCAGATCAATGAAGACAACTCCATCACCGTAGAGGATGACGGACGCGGCATACCTGTCGATATCCAGAAAAAGGCGGGCCTCCCGGCAGTCGAAGTCGTATTCACCGTCCTGCACGCAGGAGGAAAATTCGGCGGCGGCGGATATAAGGTTTCCGGCGGCCTGCACGGCGTGGGCGCGTCGGTCGTAAACGCCCTCTCCGAGTGGCTGGAGGTCGAGATCTTTAAAGACGGAAAAATCTACAAACAGCGCTATGAAAAGGGAAAAACCATGTATCCTCTGCGCGTGGAGGGGAGCTGTCCCCCTGAAAAGCACGGCACAAAGGTGACCTTCCTTCCGGATAAAGGCATCTTTGAGGAAACGGTCTACGATTACGATACGCTGAAGGTGCGCCTGCGTGAGACGGCTTTCCTGACCAGGGCTCTTAAAATCACGCTCACCGACGGCCGTGAGAACAAAAAGAGCAAGACCTTCCACTACGAAGGGGGGATCAAAGAGTTTGTCACTTACTTAAATAAGAGCAGCCAGATCCTCTACGATCCGGTCATCTACTGCGAGGGAATAAGAGACAAGGTGAGTGTAGAGGTCGCCATGCAGCACAATGACTCCTACACGGAAAACATCTACACCTTTGTCAACAACATCAATACGCCCGAGGGAGGCACGCACCTCGCGGGCTTTAAGAGCGCCCTTACCAGGACATTCAACGATTATGCCAAAAAGAACAAGCTGTTAAAGGAAAATGAGCCGCCCTTAAGCGGCGAGGACATCCGCGAGGGGATCACAGCCATCATCAGCGTCAAGATCGAGGAGCCGCAGTTCGAGGGCCAGACCAAGCAAAAACTGGGAAACAGCGAAGCGCGGACCGCGGTGGACGCGGTAGTCAGCGAGCAGCTCACCTATTTTCTGGAGCAGAATCCGTCCGTGGCGAAGATCATCTGCGAAAAATCGATTCTGGCCAAGCGCGCCCGGGACGCGGCCCGCAAGGCCCGTGAGATGACAAGGAGAAAATCAGCCTTAGACAGCATGGCATTGCCAGGGAAGCTGGCGGACTGCTCGGATAAGAACCCGGAAAACTGTGAGATCTATATCGTAGAGGGAGATTCCGCCGGAGGATCCGCCAAGGAGGCGAGAAACAAATCAAACCAGGCGATCCTTCCCCTGCGCGGAAAAATCCTCAACGTAGAAAAAGCGCGGCTTGACAGGATTTACGGCAATGCGGAGATACGCGCCATGATCACCGCCTTCGGCACCGGGATTCATGAGGACTTTGACATCAGCAAGCTTCGGTACAACAAGATCATTATCATGACAGATGCCGATGTGGACGGCGCGCATATCAGCACGCTGCTGCTCACCTTCCTGTACCGCTTTATGCCGGAGCTGATCCGCCAGGGCCATGTCTATCTGGCGCAGCCGCCGCTCTACAAGGTGGAGAAGAACAAGCAGATCTGGTATGCATATGACGACGACGAGCTGAACGGCATTTTAAAGGAGATCGGCCGCGATACGAACAACAAGATCCAGCGCTACAAGGGCCTGGGCGAGATGGACGCGGAACAGCTCTGGGAAACGACCATGGATCCCGAACGGCGCGTGCTGCTGCGCGTTTTGATCGACAGCGAAACCGCCTCCGAGGTAGATCTGACCTTTGCCACTCTGATGGGCGATCAGGTAGAGCCAAGACGTGAGTTTATAGAAGCGAACGCAAAGTATGTGACTAATCTTGATATATAAGGAGAAAATATGGAACCAAATGTATTTGACAAGGTTCACGACATAGATCTGAAAAAGACGATGGAAAAGTCTTATATCGACTATGCCATGAGCGTTATTGCCGCCCGGGCGCTCCCCGATGTGCGGGACGGCTTAAAGCCCGTGCAGCGCAGAGTGCTCTACTCCATGATCGAACTGAACAACGGTCCGGACAAGCCGCACCGTAAGTCAGCCCGTATCGTCGGCGATACCATGGGTAAATACCACCCCCATGGCGACAGCTCGATCTACGGCGCATTGGTCAACATGGCCCAGAAGTGGGCCACCCGCTATCCCTTAGTGGACGGCCACGGCAATTTCGGCTCCGTGGACGGCGACGGCGCGGCCGCCATGCGTTATACAGAGGCCAGGCTGAGCAAGATTTCCATGGAAATGCTGGCAGATATCAATAAAGACACCGTTGACTTCATGCCCAACTTTGACGAGACGGAAAAAGAACCGACCGTCCTGCCCTCCCGCTACCCGAACCTGCTGGTAAACGGCGCGACCGGCATCGCGGTAGGCATGGCGACCAACATCCCGCCCCACAACTTAAAAGAAGTCATACAGGCCGTTGTAAAGCTCATCGACAACCGCATCGAGGAGGACCGCCCGACCTCAATTGAGGAGCTGATGCAGATCGTAAAAGGCCCGGATTTCCCGACAGGCGCGACGATTATCGGAAAGGCCGGGATCGAAGAAGCATACCGCACCGGGCGCGGCAAAATCCGCGTGCGCGCCGTGTACAATATCGAAACGCTGGCCAACGGAAAAAGCCGTATTATAGTGACCGAGCTCCCTTATCTGGTCAACAAGGCGCGTCTGATCGAAAAGATCGCGGAGCTGGTCAAGGACAAAAAGATCGATGGGATCACGGATCTGCGCGACGAATCGAACCGGGAAGGCATGCGCATCTGCATTGAGCTGCGCCGCGACGTCAATGCCAATGTCATCATGAACCGCCTTTTAAAGCACACGCAGCTCCAGGACACGTTCGGCGTGATTATGCTGGCCCTGGTCAACAACCAGCCCAGGATCCTGAATCTCCAGCAGATGCTGGAATACTACTTAAAGCATCAGGAAGACGTCGTTACCAGAAGGACGAAATACGATTTAAACAAGGCCGAGGAACGCGCCCATATCTTAGAGGGGCTCCTAAAGGCTCTGGATCATATCGACGAGGTAATCCAGATCATCCGCAGCTCTGCCAATGTAGCGGCTGCCAAGGCCCGGTTGATGGAGCGCTTTGATCTTACGGATCCGCAGGCCCAGGCGATTGTAGATATGCGTCTGAGGGCGCTCACCGGCCTGGAACGCGAAAAGCTGGAAAAAGAATATAAGGAATTACAGGAAAAGATCGCCGAATTAAAGGCCATCCTGGCAGACGAAAAAAAGCTTCTCGGCGTGATCCGCGAGGAGATCATGCTCATCTCCGATAAATACGGGGATGACCGGAGAACCGGCATCGGCTTTGACGAGTACGACATGTCCGCAGAGGATCTGATCCCGGACGAAGATATCGTGGTGGCCATGACAAACTTCGGCTATATCAAGCGCATGTCAAGCGACAATTTCAAGAGCCAGAACCGCGGCGGCAAGGGTATTAAGGGCATGCAGACCATCGAGGAGGACTACATCGAGGATCTCCTGATGACGACCACGCACCACTATGTGATGTTCTTTACCAACACCGGCCGCGTGTACCGATTAAAGGGCTATGAGATCCCCGAGGCGGGACGGACCGCGAGGGGAACGGCCATTGTCAACCTCCTCCAGCTCATGCCCGGAGAAAAGATCACGGCCATTATCACCATGAAGGAGTTCGACAACGATAAATTCCTGTTCATGGCTACGAAATGCGGCATGGTCAAGAAAACCTCCCTGCGCGAATACGAGAATGTGAGGAAGAACGGCCTTCAGGCCATCGTGCTCCGGGAAAATGACGAGCTGATCGAAGTAAAAACCACGGACGACACCGAGGAGATCTTCCTTGTCACCCGAAAGGGCATGTGCATCCGTTTCAAAGAGACGGACGTGCGTATCACAGGCCGCGTATCCATGGGCGTGATCGGCATGAAATTTGATCCGGACGACGAGGTAATAGGCATGCAGATGACAAGCCAGGGCGAATGCCTCCTGGTCGTCTCCGAGCTCGGCTACGGAAAACGGACGCCCATCGAGGAATTTACCGTCCAGAACCGCGGAGGCAAAGGGATCCGCTGTTACAAGATCATCGACAAAACAGGCCCCCTGGTAGGCGCCAAGCTGGTGGATCACAACCGCGAAATCATGCTGATCACGAACGAGGGCATCATCATCAAAATGGCGGTCAACGATATCTCTATCATCGGCCGCAACACATCCGGCGTCAAGCTCATGAGCATCGACTCCGAATCCGGCATGGCGGTCGCCAGCATTGCCAAAGTAAGGGAAAGCGATAACCAGAAGGACGAGCTTGCGGAAGAAACAGAAGAAGAGGTCAGCCCCGTATGAGAACAATAGAGACAAACGAGATTACAAGGCACATTAAGGAAATGTGCATCGAAGCAAATCACTACCTTTCTGACGATATGCAGGAGATATTTAAGCAGTCAGCGCAAAAAGAAGCCTCGCCGCTGGGCCGTCAGATATTACAGCAGCTTGAAGAAAATCTGGAGATCGCGGCAAATGAAAGGATCCCAATCTGCCAGGATACAGGCATGGCCGTCATCTTTATCAAAGTGGGCCAGGAGGTACATATCCAGGGCGGCTCCCTCGCAGAGGCGATCCATCAGGGCGTGCGGGAAGGCTATACAGAAGGCTATCTGCGCAAGTCCGTGGTAAAAGATCCGATCTACCGGGAAAACACAAAAGACAACACGCCGGCCGTCATCCATTACGAGATCACAGAAGGCGACAAGGTTGAGATTACCGTAGCCCCCAAAGGCTTTGGAAGCGAAAACATGAGCCGGATCTTTATGCTCAAGCCCGCGGACGGGATCGAAGGGGTAAAGGAAGCGATTTTGACTACTGTCCGGGAGGCGGGGCCCAATGCGTGCCCTCCCATGATCGTGGGCGTCGGCATCGGAGGCACGTTTGAGAAATGCGCGCTGATGGCCAAGCATGCTCTAACGAGAAATCTGAAGGAAGAGCGGGCCGGAGGGTATGTCCGGGAGCTGGAGGAGGAAATGCTTGAAACGATCAACCGCCTGGGAATCGGCCCCGGGGGGCTGGGGGGCGTGACGACTGCGATGGCGGTCAATATTGAGACATATCCGACGCATATTGCGGGGCTGCCTGTGGCGGTTAATATTTGCTGTCATGTGAACAGGCATGTGCGCAGGGTTATTTAGATGCGTGTAACGATTTCCGTGTTATGTTACATTTTTCGGTTCATTTTTGAGGTGAACAGTTATTGTGTTGGGGATTGCGCGGGCTAAGGTGGATCTCCCGAAGGGCCGCCCGTGCCAGCTTCTATATCCAACGGAACCCCGCTCCCGCTCGGAGAAAAGCGCAGCGGTACTAAGCTCGAAAAGACCTCGCTAAGTACCGGCGGTTTTCTACGGGTTCCTTATGGATATAGAA
>CAJTGE010000073.1 GCA_910575795.1 Clostridiaceae bacterium
TTTCTTGTCAGTTTTCTTTCCACGGATAGCCTTAACATATTTGGGATGGGCAAGGACGATCGTACAATCATTTTCCAAAATGTTGTAAACGGGGATCCAGTATTTACCAGTGGATTCCATACAGACATCCCTGCAATTCCGGTGGAGAAGCCATTGTAACAAATCTTTCAGCCCCTTCGTGTAGGTCGAAAAACGGTGGCTCTCATAGGTGGTCACACCTTTGCTGTTAGTAGAAGCAATGCAGGCCACTACAAAAGTTTTGTGGACATCAATGCCACAACAGATTTTGTACACGATTTTTAAAGCCATAGGGACTCCTTTCAGAACCTAAAGGTTCGGCAAAGATGATAGGGAGAGACGGCATTGACTGAACGCCTAAGCCATAAACGAGATTGTTTATACAAAGATAAGATTACGTGCTCAAGGTCACACTTATTTGTGCTTGAAAAGGCGGACTACACATATAAATATACGGTCATCCGGCAAGCCGGACAGCCCACTCACCTCCCCGTGATTTGTAGTATACCGAGTTCCCTACAAGAAGAATTATAAAGAAAAAATAGGCTCAGGGAAACCATTTTCATTACGTTTTGTGCCTGAGCGAAGCGAAAGGAATGGATATAAATATGAAACCGCGCTCATTGCAAAAGGGATTCCAAGAGAAAAGATCCGGAAATATGGTTTCGCTTTCCGTGGGAAGGAAGTGCTGATCGGATGTAACAGTTCAGATAGGTCTGCGCACCTGCTGCGCTGACCTTACGAAAACGTGGCGGCAACAGGCATCTGCCCCATCGCGAAGCGATTTTCATGGGCAGATGCCGTAACAGTTCAGGTTGTCTGAACGGTTACGATCGGATAAATATTTTACCTGAATATGCCATTTCACCCCTGCATATACTTGTATCAGCATAGCAAGGGGGTATTTTTATGGACAATTTTAATGTATACAATGACATCAAAGCCCGCACAAACGGAGAGATCTACATCGGCATCGTGGGCCCGGTGAGGACGGGCAAATCCACATTTATCAAGCGCTTTATGGAGCTCTTAGTCCTTCCGGAGATGGAGGATCCCCATGCCCGGGAGCGGACGAGGGATGAACTGCCGCAGTCCTCGGCGGGAAAAACGATCATGACGACCGAGCCGAAATTCATCCCCAAGGAAGCGGCGCAGATCGCGCTGGCGGAGGGCGCGGATGTTAAGGTGCGGCTTATCGACTGCGTGGGTTTTATGGTAGAAGGCGCGGCCGGGCATATCGAAAATGACATGGAACGCTTGGTGAAAACGCCCTGGTTTGACAGCGAGATCCCCTTTACGGAAGCGGCGGAGCTGGGAACGCGGAAGGTCATCACGGATCACTCGACGATCGGCCTGGTAATCACCACGGACGGCTCTTTTGGGGATATCAAGCGGGGCAGTTACATAGCGGCGGAAGAGAAAACGATCAAGGAGTTAAAGAATTTAAAAAAGCCGTTCCTCGTGCTTTTAAATTCCACGCGGCCCTATTCGGACGAGACGCGGGAGCTGGCGGGGCAGATGGAGGAAAAATATGGGGTTCAGGTGCTGCCAGTCAATTGCGAGCAGCTTAAAAAAGAGGATATCCGTTCCATCCTGGGCGAGGTTCTCTATGAATTCCCGGTGACGGAAATGGATTTTGCGATCCCCAAGTGGATGGAGATCCTGCCCAGGGATCACTGGCTGAAGGCGGCTGTCATCCAGGCGGTGAAGGATATTTTAAAAAAAACAAACCACATGCGCGATGTGGACGCGGCGCTTCCCCCGGACGGCGGCGAGGCGGTGAAGCGGATGAAGATCACGGAGCGCCGGATGGATGAGGGGCGCATCGGGGCCTCGGTCGAGGTGGATGACAGCCATTATTACCAGATCTTGAGCGAATATGTGGGCGTGCCGATCGAGGGGGAATACCAGCTCATGCAGACCATGCGGGAGCTGGCGTCCATGCAGAAGGAGTATGAGAAGGTCAATAATGCCATGAACCAGGTGCGCCAGAAGGGCTACGGCGTCGTCACCCCGGAGCGGGGGGAGATTGTCCTCGATGAGCCTCAGCTCATACGCCACGGCAACAAATACGGCGTGAAAATGAAGGCCCAGGCCCCGTCCATCAACCTGATCAAGGCCCATATCGAGACGGAGATCGCTCCCATTGTCGGAAATGAGCAGCAGGCCGAGGATCTGATCCGTTACATTAAGGAAAATGCCGGGCAGAGCGAGGAAGGCGTGTGGACCACCAATATTTTCGGGAAATCCATTGAGCAGATCGTGGACGACGGTATCCAGGCCAAGATCTCACAGCTTACAGAGGACTGCCAGATTAAGCTCCAGGATACGCTGCAGAAGATAATTAATGACAGTAACGGCGGAATGATTTGCATTATTATCTGAAATCAGTTATAATAAAGAAAGAGATGTTGTTGCAAAACAAGGATCGCGCTTACCCAGACGGCAGTCAGCAACCCCGCGGCGGGCAACGGGGCATGGGCTCTCGCGGCAGTCGCCAAATGTGCAGGCATGTATGCCCGCCTGGCCCGCTGCCCGCGGAAGCATTCAGATATCTGAACGGCTGCCAATGACGCAACATGTGAACGTGCAGGAAAATTACAGGAGATGATGGAATGAAACTTACATTTATCGGAGCGGATCATGAAGTAACCGGGAGCTGCCACCTTCTGGAGGCATGCGGGCTCAATGTCCTGGTGGACTGCGGCATGGAGCAGGGCGTAAATAAGTTTGAAAACGCCGAGCTTCCCATCAGCTATGCGGATGTGGACTATGTGCTGGCCACCCATTCCCATATTGACCATGTAGGCATGCTGCCATTTATCTATGCAAAGGGTTTCCGCGGCCAGGTGCTGGCTACCCGGGCCACGGCGGATCTCTGCGAAATCATGTTAAAGGACTGCGCCCACATCCAGGAATCCGAGGCGGAGTGGAAAAACCGCAAGGCCAGACGGGCCGGAAGACAGGAGGAACCGCCGATCTATACCATGAACGACGCGGAGGGCGTGCTGGAGCATTTTGTCCCGTGCGATTACGGCCACACGATCCGCCTGGCGGAGGGCTTTGAGGTGCGTTTTACCGACGTCGGCCATCTGCTTGGCTCTGCCTCGATTGAGATCTGGATGACCGAGGGCGGCTGCTCGAAAAAGATCGTATTTTCCGGCGATATCGGAAACGAAAAGAAGCCCCTGATACGCAGCCCCCAGTACATATTCCAGGCGGATTATGTGGTGATGGAATCCACCTACGGCGGCCGCTTCCACAAGTCCGGCGGCGATCACGTGGAGGAATTTGCCCGCATCATCGACGAGACCCTTGCCATCGGCGGAAATGTGGTCATCCCGGCCTTTGCGGTCGGCCGTACTCAGGAGGTGCTAAACTATATCCGCGTGATCAAGGAGCGCGGCCTCGTAAAGAGCCTGCCTGATTTCGAGGTCTACTTAGACAGCCCCATGGCGGTGGAGGCAACCGCAGTGTTTAAGGAGAATCGGATGGACTGCTACAATGAAGAGACGCGGGCGCTGGTGAAAAAGGGAATCAGCCCCCTGTCCTTTCCGGGACTGCGCCTCTCTGTTACCAGCAATGACTCCATTGCCATCAATTTTGACACCAAGCCCAAGGTGATTATCTCCGCGGCCGGCATGTGCGATGCGGGCCGGATCCGGCACCATTTAAAGCATAACCTGTGGCGGCCGGAGTCAACCATCCTCTTTGCCGGCTATCAGGCGGTCGGAACCCTGGGCCGCAGCATCATCGACGGCAGGGAAGAGGTAAAGCTGTTCGGCGAGTCCATTGAGGTGAGGGCGCGCATCGAAAAGATTGAAGGCATCAGCGGACATGCCGACGAGGCGGGACTCTTAAAATGGGTGGGCAGCTTTATGAGCGATCTGCAGCAGGTGTTCGTGGTTCACGGGGACGACGAGGTCTGCGACCAGTTTGCCGCAACGGTGAAGGATACCTTCGGGATCGAGGCCATAGCCCCGTACAGCGGCACATCCTACGATCTGGAAAAGGGATGCTTTATCACTGTCGCAAAGGGAATCCCGATCCGGCGCGAAACATCGGAGAAGACGAAGAAGGCTGCCGGCGTATTTGCACGCCTCCTGGCCGCCGGAGACAGGCTGCGTAAGGTCATCATGCACAATGAAGGCGGGGCCAATAAGGATCTGGCCAAATTTGCGGATCAGATCAATTCACTGTGCGATAAGTGGGATCGGTAGCGCTGTGGCGCCGCCTGTTTAAGAGAGCGCCTGTTTGAGATGCAGCCTGTTTTGCGGTGCAGCGCGTCCGCAGCACAATTCATCCGCGGTACATCATATGCTTTTGCGGCATATAGGACAGCGCGGTGTGAGAGGAGAATACGGTTTATTTTGAAGGTAACGATTTATACAGACGGAGCCGCCAGGGGAAACCCGGATGGGCCGGGCGGCTTTGGGACAGTGATTCACTATGTGGATCCGGCGGGAGAGCTCCATGTAAAGGAGCTCTCTGCCGGTTACAAGAGGACAACCAACAACCGGATGGAGCTTATGGCCGCGATCGCCGGGCTGGAGGCTTTAAACAGGCCGTGCGAGGTGGAGCTGTATTCGGATTCCAAATATCTGGTGGATGCGTTTAATAAGCACTGGATTGACGGATGGATCAAAAAGGGATGGAAGCGCGGGAAAAATGAGGATGTTAAAAATATCGACCTCTGGAAAAGGCTTTTGGAGGCGAAAAAGCCTCACCGCGTTTCCTTCTGCTGGGTAAAGGGACATGCCGGGCATCCGGAGAATGAGCGGTGCGACGAATTAGCCACCTCTGCGGCGGATGGCGGCGGGCTGCTGGTGGATCCGGGGACGGCGTAGATCCGTTTCCGGCAAAAAAATATGTGACAGGTGGCTGTTTTATAGCGACAGGGCCGCCATTGAGGGCTTTATATGCAGCATGAACCCCTTGATCCAATATCAATGACGCTCCCTGTGAATAGCAGCCGGAAATCGTAACCGTTCAGAAGATATCTGAACGGTTACGGCATCTGCCCATGAAAATCACTTCGCGATGAGGCGCCCGCTTTCATCACCTGATTGTGCGGTCAGCGCAGCAGGCGCGCAGACCTGTCTGAACGGTTACCGGAAATCTTACAATAATATTACTAATTCGCAACATCTATTTTCTTTCCTTCCTAAATATGCTATGTTAAAGTCATATAATCCAAAGCGGGCAGCCTTCAGGCGTATGTGTGTGGATGGTTTATTTTACGGCTGCTTTGCGGGAACATAATGCTTAATGGTTATATTCTGATTAAGGACGGCGGATATTGAAGAATAAAGGTGTTTTTACGGCGATTATTTTGATTATTGTGATTGGCGTTTTTACTACGATCGGGACGCGGCGTTTTATTGTGGAGAAGCAGGCGCAAATGAACACGTGGCCGGAGAGCGCTATACAGAGCGCCCCGGGCAGCAATGCGGCCGGGGGGATGGCCGGCGCTGCGCAGAGCGGCGATGTGCCGGAGGCGGCCTCAGAGGATGTCGGCGCTGCGGCGCTGTCCGCTGAAGGAAAATCAGGAAAGCCCGCCTGGCAGGGCGAGGAAGAGAAGAAGACGGCGGGAGGAGAAAGCATAGAAGATGGTGAAGAGGGCAACGCAGCAGAGGAGAGAGCAATAGCGGGAGATATAGCGCCGTACAGTGCGGGCGATATGGCAGTCGATGTGACAGAAAGCGGCGCCGGATATACGGGAACAGGACAAAGAACGGACAATATGTTCCGGGAAGCAGCTTTAGCTGAGGACTACAGCGGCGCTCCAACCCAGGGGAGCGGCGGCCAGGAACCGGCAGCGGCCCCGCCGTCTGAAACGAAGACAAAGAACTCTGAAAACGATCGAAAGGAGGGCCCGGTTTCCCCATTAACCGGAATATCCGGAAACGGCCCGGGAGCCCAGGAGGGGACGCTGACCAGGGAGGACTACCAGAAACGCCTGGAAGAGATTGACGCGCTGATAGCGGGTATGAAGCAGTCTGATCTCATGTCCAATACAGACAGCATGTCAAGCGTGGCAGACTATGAATATAAGCTGTGGGATTCAGAGCTAAACCGTATCTACCAGGCATTAATCCAGGCGATGTCCCAGGAAGAAGCCGAGACCCTGAAGGCCGAAGAACGCTCATGGCTCAGAACCCGCGATCAGGCGGCCAACCAGGCAGCTTCCAAATATAAAGGAGGAACCATGGAACGCCTCGAATATGCCGCCTCCCTGGCCATCTCGACAAGGACCCGCGCATATGAACTGCTGGAAGAATATGGCTCCAAATTAGATCCCAATTAATAGCTGCAAAGAATCCCTTCCACACCTATAACATCCGCTATTAAAACAGCAGTCCCTCAGAGGATGTCCATCAACGATATGAACTCTTTCATATGCAAAATTGATGATTTAAGGGCAGAAAATAGCCGCCACTACTCACAATAGTGACGGCATGCGGATTGATATATAATCCGTATTTGAGTTAAGATTGAGAGTAAGCCGCTTCTCTGGCTTTCCCTTTTCTATGCCTAATATATCATAATTTCCCGCCACTTTCAAGAGAATATTACACAAAAATAGAATTCCCTGTCTATGGCCTATGCTCACTGAGCAAGACAGAATTAATATAAATCACAAAACAGTCCTCGCATCCGGTTATATTCTCCGGCCTGTATAATCTTCATTATCCCATCTTCGCCACGGTCAATCACATTTCCCGGACAATATGCCGGGCGGGCCGCTGGAGGGGCGGGCTGGCACAGTACAGATTATGAGTTCCTGTGTGTTAGACGTGTAAGGCTGGCAGGAAAAAGGGCGGCAGATGTCATCCTGCCGCCTGTTCCTTATTCTGCCGGTCCTATATAAAGTTTCAGTAATCCTTTACCACAATTTGCAGCAAATTGTTTTTTCAATCTTTCTATTATGCCGAGAGCGCCTTGTTTAGAAAATCTCCAGCATAAGTCTTTGTTTTTTTGAAAATCCGTCTATGCGCTTATATCTTTTGTATTCCTTTCCGTATTTTGTTTCTTTTACAATATAGTATTTCATATCCTCCTCGCTTTCTCCCTGCGTTACCCGGCAGGGACGAGCTGAAATTAAAATATTACCTCAACTATCCAAACCCGGCCAAAAGCGTCTGTTAAGGTATCGCCTATTTTTAAATCATTGGCTATTGTTTCAAAAAGACAATGGCCAAGCCCTGATTTCATCCAGCCTCTGTATAACTTTTCCAAACTTTCCCTTCTTTCTCCCGGCATCCCCCGCCGGGTGGGTAGTGTGGTTATCCTGCCGGAACCGCTTCCAAAAATGTTTCCATACGCCAAAATATTCTGTCAATACTTCCTTCAGTACCACGGATGAGCCGCTTTGCAGCGGAAACTGTCCTACAATCCAAATCTCCACAAACCCGCATTTATCCACCGGAACGGACATGGAACCGCTTTATCCATGCCCATTCCGCCAGACAGTATTTTTTCAGGGCAGTATCTTATTTTCTATAACCCCATATCTTCACCGTGTCTTTACGCCCTTTATTAGCTGCCCGCGATGACGCAAGCCTGCCGTAATGTTTACATCCCGGGCAACCTGTATCTTCATAAAACGGGCAGCTCAGAGAAAGTAGATTTTCCTGTCTTCATACCGGGAAACCTCCCTTAAAGACCTGGTTCCATCCATTATAAACATCTACGGGTTCCTTACCATCTTTTACGCCTTTGCAGAAATCCGTTTATACAGTTTTAATAAAAAGAGCCCCCCAGAAAGGACGCTCCCAACCACCGCCGCTACGGGGAGGGAGGAGCCCGCCGCCTTATTGACCGGTTCCGTAAGGACGCTGAAAGGGGCCTGGGTATAATACAGGCGGATCACAAGGCTGCCGTCCGGGAGCACCTGGCAACTGGAAGGTTCCGTAAGGCTGGCATCAAACGAATAACCTGGATATTCCTTTACCGGGTATTTCGCCCACGTACCGGGAATTCCCTGCAAAGTTTCCGTACCGGCAGGGAACCAGGATTTTTTATCCCCGGAAGGGATAAAACTTTCTTTATAATATTCCACCGTAAAAGGGACAGGATCACAGGTATAATACAGGCGGATCACAAAGCTGCCGTCTGGGAGTACCTGGCAATTGGAAGGTTTCGTAAGGCCAGAATCGAACGAATAGCCCGGATACTCCTTCGCTGAATACTTTGCATTCATGCCGGGAATCCCCTGCAAAGTTTCCGTATCAGCAGGGAGCCATGATTTTTCATCCCCGGAAAAACTTTCTTTATAATGTTCTACCTTATAAGGAACCGGATCACAAGTATAATACAGGCGGATCACAAGGCTGCCGTCTGCAAGCACCTGACAATTAGAAGGTTTTGTAAGGCTGGCGTCGAACGAATAGCCCGGGTACCCCTTCGCTGAATATTTTGCATCCACGCCGGGAAGCCCCTGCAGAGTTTCTGTATCAGCCAGTTTCCATGATTTTTCATCCCCGGAAAAACTCTCTTTATAATGTTCCACCTTATAAGAAACCGGATCACAGGTATAATATACCGGAACCTCAAGGCTGCCGTCTAAAAGCACCGTTTTTTCTTCCGGAACCAGTTCGGGGGCATATGTAAAACCGGGAAATTCCGAAGTTTTAATAAGGGCAGGCTTACCTGCCGCGCCCGTATGGGAAGTTTCCGATACCTTTTCCCATTTATAAGTACCGTCAGCAGAATATTTCTGGGTATAATGCCCTAATTTATACGGGACATTATATGTAATATTCATCCCGCTGGAATTCATGGCAGACATAAATTTTTTTCATCCCCTGAATTCCACATATCATTCAAAAGTTTTCCTGCCGCCCCACTGTCAGGAATGGATAAAGATTCCCCAACCTGGCAGCCATTCACTCTTTGGATTTTTGTTTGAAAACTACTAAGGGAACGGGAAACCAGAAGACAACCCCCGGAAGAAAATACATTACCGGCATTTCCTGTTTCAAAATAGTTACGTATATCCGTTGTATTGCAAAATACCTTAAATGGCAAAGTCATTACAGTCCCGACCCTTAAATATCTGATAGAATCTGGGCTGGCAAGCTCCGAAGAAGAGTAGGTCAATTTCCCAGCAGAATCATACATGCAATGATTAGATCTGATGGAGGCAGGTGAAAAACCCGAACCTGACCGGGCATAGAACTTTACATCCAAACGGTCAGCATATGGAAGCGCAGCACCGGAACAACACCCTATTATCTCCTGGCCTTTGGGGACATAATAATTTGTCAGGACATACCCGCTTGAATCATAATGACTTATGACAGAAAAAGAATACACATAATTTGGATCATTACAGGAAACATCTGCCTTACAGGAAGAAACCCTCGGTTCAGAAGAGTCATAGTCCAGAGAGCAACCCGGCCACAAAGGCAAAGCGGAAGAGGGGAGGGAATAATAACGCGCAGTTGTCCCGTAAGAACCGGAAAGGGAAAGCCAGCTTTTTACGCTCTTAAAAAGAGTGTCAATCCCATGGGCTGTATCGCCCCATGACAAATCCGAATAACTGTTTACCTGGGAAAGGAGGGCGTTATTGTGTGTCGATTCCAGATAGCCTTTATACGCCCCCATCCAGCAGCCTATATATTCTTTTTGTACCGGGATTCCACAGGCCATAAAAACCGTGAAAAATACATAATCATCCGGTTCCATCACTCCTTCCGTATCCGCAAAAGAAACAACCGCCTGGGAAAGAACCAGGCAGGCCGACAGTATGGCAACCCATACCTTTTTTAAAAACTTAGCCCGCATTGACATCCACCTCACTTTCTGCATCATCCCCGCTCCCAACGGCTGGGGATTCCCTATAATCCGTTGTACCCCCTGCCTGGCTGATGCCGGGCGTCCCTGCCGCGCCCGCTCCCGGGGCCCCCTTCCCCCCGCTCGCGCGCACAGCAGGGACGTCCAGCATCTCAAATGTATCATAAAGCCGATAATATTTAGGAACGCTTTTATAAAACTCACTGCCGACCTTTTCTTTCATGGGGTACCATACCTTTACCTTCACAAACAGATTAAACGGCGAAAGCATCAGGCAGGAGAGGAACCAGCCCCTCCAGCCCATATTTTTTACTTTCCTGTGGATGAATTCATACTCCACCAGGCATCTCACCTGCCTGTCAAGCATCCTGTCAAACTGGGCGCACAGGATAATGAAATAGCCGAAATGGCGGTGCATGGTAAAAAACCAGTTCCAGCGGCCGCGGCCTTTGGCATTCCATTCACGGGCGTTAAACATAAGCTGGGCCTCGTCAACCACCAGCAGGATACTGTCTTCCTTCATTGTGCGCCCGTCAAATTTTTCTTTTGAAATTTCTACGAGCAAATCCGGATCCAGCTCGTCATTCGGGATATACCTCACATCCTTTTCCCCGCGGAGCCGGATATTATCCACATTGACAGGGAAGTTACACAGAACGGTCTGTTTCCTCCGGCACCAGTTATAAATCGTCCTGGCACAGTCCAGGGATTTCCCGGAACCCGGGGTTCCGCTATATAACACAATCATAAAAACACACCTCCTGAATGTTATAAATTGTAAGACAGTTTTCTCTGTAAAGCGGCCCATCAGCGGCGCTGAAGGACATGTTGACAGAATCGTTTTGCTATATAGGAACAATTTTTTTTCCTGAAGCCTGAATTGAACTGTTATTTTTTTACTTTATATTTGCCCTAAACTGTCCCAAATAATGCAGCGCTAAGACTCACCCCTGTTAATCAATCGCCTTTACAAACCGGAGGATTACGCTTGACACGTAAAACACACCTACGGCCGCCCCCCAGACAGCCAGGAGGGCAAGGAAATCGGATACCGGGATAAAATAATTCAGGTAACCGAGATAGGGGATCTCTGCGATACTGTCAATAAACCCCCGGAAAGGGGAACCGGGCAGGAGCTGTAGGACAGAAACCAGGACAGCCCTTAACCCGTTTAACAATCCAGACATACGTTTTCACCCCCTGATAAGTGAACGGGTAGCCGCAATCAGGCAGGCGCAGAAGAGCAGGTCAAGCATGATACGGAAGATGACAACCGCCGGCTCCCATTCCGAAAAATCCAGGACAAATTCCTGATGGTAGTGGACAAACTGATAATCAATGTTAATTGGGATCACAAAACGCGGGGTTTCCCTGTCCGCCGCCAGTGTTTCAACAAGGTAAATCACATCAAAGGGGATGCAGAACGGGAACTTCTCCGAAATAATGCCCGGGACGCTGAGCTGTTCCCCTGCCTCAGAAGCTTCAAAGGAAAACGCATCCGCAACAGAACCGGCAATTGCTGCAGGCAGGTCACGGACAGCCTCAAGGATATCAGACAGGGCGGCGTCGCCTGTCACCGGGATATCTGTTGTATCCCCCAATTCCAGGCCGCCGGCCCCTACCGTCTCCCGGACATCCTCCAATGTCCCGGCCGGGTACGTATCCGCCAGGGCCGCCATATTAGAGGCCGCAAGGTCAGCGCTGGCGGGGAATGATAAAATACCGGACAAGGCATTTTCCACCAGGCTGGCGGCATCCTCCCGGAACACCTCCACCTCCATAGGGACCGTACCGGAAACATACGTATTGACAACCTCACCTGTGGCGACATAATTTTTCGCATCCGCCAGGGAAGCGAATACCGGGAAGGGGAGGCTCCCGGCGTCAGCGGGGGAGCAGAGCATTGTGTCGCGGTACCAGCCGCTTTCAATCCCCGGCGAATAGCGCAAGCTGCCGTCACTGTTGACAAAAACACTGTAAGCGGCGGCCCTGTATACAGAATATTCAGAAGCAGCGGCATTCCTTTTATATGTAGTCAAAGTCATGGAAGGGACATCATAAACACCAAAAATGTCGAGGGAATTGAGATAATACCAGTTCTGTATGTTCATGCAGCCGGAACCGTAAGCGGACTGGACATAGCTTGTCAAAAAATACGTATAATCGGGATCTGTAGGATACGAGGGATAAAGCGGGCCTACCGGCACAGGGTAAGCCTCCCGGGCCGACCACTGGGAGACTCCCCAGGTATGCTCTTCCGGGACGGCCGGGAGGTACCACGCGCCCTTAGCCCCATAACCAAACGCTTCCTTTAAAAATTCACTGATGTCCGCCGCCAGGGGCCGGATCCCCGTAACCGTTTCCCCCCAGGCGGCGGAAGCGCAGGAGAGCAGGATCTTTTCTATCTCCTTATATTTTTCCGCGATAGCTGAATCCTGGCTCCTGGCATATTCATAGACCCTCTGGGCGTAAACCCCCAGCGTCTTTTGCGCGCCGCGGAGCAGGTACTCCGCCTCATCCGCCCAGTCCCCGATCAGCGTGCCCAGCATGTTGGCGCTGATAACCACGCCGCAGGCCGCCAGGATATAATAAACCGCATAGCAGACCGTCGTGACAGCGGCGGCAGTCGCCGAAGCGTAGGCGTGGGCAGGGGAGAGGAGGAACAAAACGCAGGAGAGGAACGCACACAAAAACCGCTTAAAATACCCGGGCCGGGCTTTCTTTAATTTCATGCTTAACCCCCTTATAAAAACAATAGCCCCGGGGGAAACCGGGGCCAGAGCTTTAGCCTTTTTACGCTTTTTACGCCTTATTTGTAATCTTAGTAAATACCTTAAGGCCAATCGTAACGACAAGGCCGGCGCCAACCAGGGGGATGGCAATCGGGATAACCGCCCCAATCGCAGAGGCAACCGAGGACGCCATATCTGTGACGGCGGAAGTCAGGGCAGAAGTAGCCGTATCTGCCAGGGAGCCGCCGCCAGCCCCTGTTTCGGCCGCAAAACTTGTAATTCCATTAGCGGCAACTGCAACCACCGGCAGGAAAACAGCGGAAACCCTTTCCAGTACCATAAGGCCCTTTTTCATAACAACACATCCTTTCTTTTTTTAATATATTGATTACTGTATGAATGCCTGGCTCTACAAAAAGGGGAGGGCAGCCATACAGGAAACCAGCGTCTGCAAACTGCGGGAGCCGGCCCGCAATATCTTTATTCGTCATCCGGCCAGTATTTGTCTGCATTAAAATGCATCCACAGGGCATCCCTGATTGTCGGACGGCGAATTGAGGGAGACGCAAATGACGAATTATTTTTCCAACCTTTATCCAATTGACTGCGCAGTGCTGTCTGTGAATGCACAATTCTACCG
>CAJTGE010000074.1:0-12202 GCA_910575795.1 Clostridiaceae bacterium
GGCCGTGCTGATTTTTGCATAGCAGGTCAGCGTTGTATTAATATTTTCATGCCCCAGCTTTTTCTGTACCATCTCGGCCGGCGCCCCACGGTTTATCATGTCTGTCCCGCAGGTACGCCGGAACGTATGCGGCGAAATCTGTAGCCCGGCAAGGCGTTCATCCCTGGCCTGGATCTGTTTTAAAATATACCGTACCCCATCATCCGACAGCCGCTTATATGGGGCCCTGGCGGACACAAACAGCGCCGGGCTGCTGTCTGTCCTGCCCTCCAGGTAATCCGTCATATGCACCTTTGCCTGTGGGGAGAAATAGATCTCCCGCTCCTTTTTCCCCTTGCCGAATATGATCATCCGCCTGTTTGAAAAATCAATCCCGTCCCGGTCAAGCCGGCATATCTCCGATATCCTCCCGCCGGAGCTGTAAAGCAGGTCCACCAGTGCCAGTTCCCGGGCCGTCCGGCAGGCGCACCGCATGATCTCCCTGTGTTCCGGGGAGAGGATGGAGCCCATCCGGAACTCCTCCTTTATCTCCTTTATGCGCCTCATCGGATCCTCCCTGATTACGTCGTATTCATACGCCCAGCGGAAGAACGCGCGCAGCGAGCGGATTTTTGAGTTGTAGGTCTTATCCTTCCACTTGCGCTGGATCCTCCCATACGCCATGTATGAATTAATATGGCGCTCCTTTATCTCCTTTACCGGCAGCCCCGTCCATACAAGCAGCTTTTTAAGCTCCCTGCCGTAATTCTCAATCGTTGCCGCAGCCTTGCCCTCTATGATGAGCTGGTCGCGGTAATTTAACAGTATCTCATACGTCGCATCCGTGTCCGCGGAAAGCTCCGTCGGGTTTTCGTTTTTGCGGAAGGTGTACCCACACAGGTTCATGTCCAGGACCGCCTTCACCTCCGCGGCCGTATCCGTCTTTATGTAATCCCGTAGCTGCACCATGATATGGTTAATAACAACGCCTGCGCTCATCATAAATTTTCTTTCCTCCTTTTATTGCATTTTTGGAGGATAACTGTTAAAATACAATTATCCTGATTACAGGGCCGGACGATCTGCCAGGATTCAACCCCGGCCCTTTTTTATTTTATTTGCAGCGTCCCGGCTGCGTTTTTTTGTTCCTCTATTTTTCATCGTCATAGATATGGATCCCAAGCATTCCGCCAAGCCAGTCCAGCCCTTCCCGGGTCATGTAATACATATATCCCCCATGGCTGTTTGCTTCCCCGCGCCCTGCATACCCGGCAAGCGCCATCACGTCCCATTCCTCATGCTCCTTCCCGGATGCAAAATAGTTGCGGTACGGCCTGTAAAACCTTTTGTTATGCCGGGCATATGGCCGCTTCCTGTCAAGTCCTATGCAGTGTACGGCCAGATCCACATAGCGGTTTTTCCCGTCTGTCATTTGTATCTGCCCCTCCTCAGAGCCCCAGGCTCATCTGCTGATCCGTCTGCCCAAAATTCATCCACAATGTTTCCACCCTCTCTGCATTGCCCTGCGTCCTCGCCGCCGTCTGTACTTTCCGCCACCCGCCCAGGTACTCCCTGTACAGTCCACAGTCATAGCCTGACAGCATTACCTTCGCCCGGCTGCGGCACAGCTCCTCCAGCAGCTCCCTGTGCTCCTCATCCGTCATCTCATACCGGTACTGTCTCCGGCTTCGGGTAGAAAGCACATAGGGCGGATCGGCGTATATCAGCACATTTTCGTGGTTAAATGCTTTTATCATCTCCAGCGCCGGCCTGTTTTCGATCTGTACCTGCTTAAGCCGGCCGGCTATCTCTCCGAGTGATTCCGGGAGCCGGTTCCAGTTATGGAGCGCATAAGCCGCTTCCCGGCCGTGGACATCCTTTTTCCACCCGCAGTCTTCATTCAGCCGGAACCCGTGGCTCTGCATGGACCGGACTGCAAAATACCCGGCGCGCTCAACCGCATCCCGCGGCGGCCGCTTAAAACTCTCCTCATACGCCTCCCGGGCATAGGGCGTATACCACAGCCAGTCCACAAGCTTTTTTCGGCTCCCCTCATCCCGGATCACCCGGAAGAAATTCACCACATCCCCGTCCAGGTCATTCACGGTTTCAATGGGCGCCGCGGGCTTTGCAAACAACACCGCCCCGCCGCCGAAATACGGCTCCAGGTAGCTGTGATGCGCCGGCATCCGGGACACGATCCAGGGGGCCAGCCGTCTCTTCCCTCCCGGGTATTGCAGCAATGTCTTCATCCCTCCCCGGCCTCCTCCCCGCCAAGCTGTCCTATAGCCCATTCAAGCGCTTCTGCATCCCGGGCCCAGATCTCCTCCCCATATGCCGCCATGTAACGGCATTCTGCAAGGAGATTTTTAAGCTGGGCAAGATATCCTGTTTCTGTCCCCGTCATCCGTCTACGGCCTCCTTCCTGCCCATCATGTCCCACACCATCCGGTCATAGTCATAACCGTGGGATTCCAGGTTATGGAACCGGTTTGGGGGCGGGGCTTTCCCCTGCCGCCCCTTCCTCCCCCTCGCCTGGAGGATCAGCGTTTCACACTTTTCGCGCAGCTTTTTCGTGTTCCGGATATTGCATTGCCAGAACGGGTCTGCCACCGCATACTCCAGCGCCTCCAGGATCTCCGCCTCGCTGCGCTTATCCAGCCGCTTCATGCGCCCAATCTCATCCGCCCACTTCCCCCTCTCCGCCTCCGTTTCAGGTGTCTTTGCCCCCGGGTACTGCCGTCTCAGGGAATCAGACAGACGGTCTACGCAGCGCAGCTCAAAGGAACCGGCCCCGTATTTTGGTGGTTCCGGCGGCTTTTCTGGTATGTCTTCAGACATACTCTTTTTAGTTTTTAGTTTTAGTTTATTTATGTCAGTACTTTGTACTGTCGTTTGTGCTGTACTTTGTACTTCTTTTGTGCCTCCCTTTGTACCCTCTTTTGTACTGTCGTTTGTACTGTAATCTGTTGGGTACAAAATACGGTACTTCGTACATTCCCCCCGCTTTCTGGATGGGATGAAATCAATCAGGCCAAGCTGCTTAAGCTCTTCCCTGGCGTTCATAAACGCCTTTTCACTCACATTCATGAGCCCGCTGATGCTTGCGTTTGTCCTAGAAAACCACTCTGACCAGCCCGATTTGTTGTTTACCATCAAAAGGGTATGGTAAAGCAACTGTCCGTTACCGGAAACCCGGATGCACTGGATCCTTTCATAAAATGCATTCAGCGCCCCTATATAATTCATACAGCCCATCACCAACCCTTCCTTTTGCGCCTGCCTTACCCGTTGTCTGCCGCCTTCCTGTTTTCCCGCATCTCCCTTAATTCATCCACGCTGCTGTGCGCGCAGAGGGGAATATCATGCCCGAGCTTTTTAAGCTCCTGTTTCACCCGGCTACATACCTCCCGCCATTCGGCGGATATAGCGGTGTCATATTGTGATAACATAACTGTAACGCCCCTTTCCTGGGAGGGGAGGGCTGTAACCTCCCGTCCGGGCAGCCCTTCCCCAAAAAGCGGTTTATGCGATAACCGTATATTTCGGCATCCCCGCAAGGCAATCGCGCAGCCAGTCCCTTATGTTTGCCATGGCCGCATTCTGCCAGGCGCCTCCATCCGCCTCAAACACAGCGCACTCAACGCCGCCTTTGTCGCCCTGGCGCATCCGGAATACAAAACTGCTTTCGGGCTGCGTCACCTCTGTAAATGTACGGAACGGCCGCAAAATGACAGGGTTCGGGACGATGGCGTCCCCGACGGTGGAAATGCCGGTTTTAATCGTCGCCTTCTGGGTAACGCCATTATCCCCGTACTGTGCGATGGACTCATTTTTTACCGTCCCGGCAAATTTCAGGAGGAGCTCCCTGTCGTCATTCGGCAGGAATTTTGCCTGGAGGGAAATGAGGAATTTTTCCTGCTCTATGTAACGGCCATAATCAAAATCAGGGACCGAAGCCGTCGCCTGAGCCAGCTCCTCGCGCTTCCTGTCTTCATCCAGCATGGAGATCACACGGACCGAAACAGGGGATACCACCTGCACCAGCATCTTTTCCGCCGTCTTATCAATCCCGGCCTTTAAGTAATCAACAAGGCCAGTCAGCGTATGCATCTTAACCGGATCGGCCCGCAGCCCCCGATCCACCCTACTGACCTGACGGTCCGTGTAATTCTCTCCATTGATAGTAATAACCTCAGCATTCTTAAGGCCAACCACATACTGTAACGCATCCTTTGTCATATCCATTCCTGTTCTCCTCCTCATGCTTTCTTTGCCGCCCTGAAATCCAGGACATTTTCTGTTTCCTTAATCTCCCCCGTCTCCGGATCCACAGGCTTCCCGTCAATTAACAGTTCGGACGGGTCTGCCGGGCTGGATGAAAATGCCATCTGCCCGCGTACCTGGCTGCCGTATTCCTCTGCGTACACGTCCCCCGTGCCCAGGTCCGTACCGATCGCCATGCGTGTCTCAATCGGCTTGACAGGGGCGGTTTTCGTGTCCACAGAGACGCACACCGTGGCGTCGTCGCGGTCTTCGTTCTGCTGGAAAGTCAGCCGGATCGTGATGGCCCGTTTGACTTTCCAGGGCGTGTTCGGATCCTGCATGTTCCGGACAACGGTTTCCATGGCGCGGCCGAATTTTTCCTGCAGCGCGCCGCCTGTCAGCTCATCTAACGATAATCGTTCCATATGCTCCTTTCCGGCCCGCATCCATGCCGGGCCTCATCATTTATCCATCAATGGCCAGTGTGATATATTAACCATAGAGGGCTATTCATCCAGATATTTTTCTACCAGTCCCGAGTAATCCTGCGCCCGTCCCCTCCTGCCCCATTCATCCCAGAAATCAATAGTTCTGGACTGCGGCCGTTCCTTTGCGAGCTCCACATGGATTTTTAAGGGGATCGGGGCGGCGTCCCCGACCACCAGCACATCGCCCGGGGAAAACATGGACGCGCTGTCAACCACGCTTTCATTCCCGTCCGGGAGAAGGCCCTTGATCATGGACTTGTCATTCTCATTGTTCAGTTTCCCGACAATAAAGCCTGCGCACTGTGCCATGATGGTTTTATTGAGTTCGGATGGACGTTGGGAAGCCACAAACAGCGTGATGCCAAACTTGCGCCCCTCTTTTGCTATGCCCTCAAAAACCTCCACCATGCGCCTTTCTGAGGCCGAGAGCTGATAATTATCCGGTATGTAGACATGGGCCTCGTCGCACACCAGCGTAATGGGCCGGAAGTCCGGGCCTGTCCTCCGCTGGATGTCAAATACCAGCTTTGTAACTGCCCCGATAATGGGGATGGCGACATCATGCGGTACGCCGGAGAGGTCAATGTTTTTCACCGGTTTATTCCCTCCCATCATGCGGTTGATCAGAAGGGGGAGGTATTCCTGGCCTTCCCTGCTGAAAAGGAAGGAATAGCGCTTATCAGAGGACAGGTTCTTCATCAGGTTTAAAATACCGGTCAGTTTGCCGTTATACTCCCCTTTTGCCGTCTTTGGGGCCCCTTCTTTGGTGTAGCCGGTAATGACGACCGAATCATTCAGGGAAACAATCTCCCCCCTCAATTCATTGAAGTCAAAGTAATGGGGCTTCCCTTCATCTGCATCTGGGCACAACTTTTTAAAGCATTTGCGCAGCGCCGATGAAACAACCGTCGCGGACTCCTCCTTTACCCGGAGCAAATTGGCAACTACATCCTGGAACCCGAGGAGCCACAGCGGGAACGGGAAATCCGGCCCCAGACGGATATTGTCCACATAGGAGAGCTTCCCGTACTCCCCGTGGATGTCAAACAGGATGAGGTTCGCGCCCGGCAGGCGGGAAGTCTCCTCCAGAATCTTTGCCAGCGTTTCCGACTTGCCGGAGCCGGTATTCCCGACGATGCAGGAATGGCGCTGGTAGAGCTTATTCCCGTCTATATAAGCCGGGGTGTCATGCCCCACATAATCACCGATATAAAAGCCCTTTGTAAAATCTCCGCCCAGCATGTAAGAAAACTTTTTGTTGTCAATCCGTGTGATCACAACGTCGGCAGGGGGGTAACGGTCAATGGCTTTCACAAACCTCCCTTCCCTCACGCTCCCGATAATGCTGCATTCAAGCGTTTTCATTCCCGGCAGTTCAGCGATGAAATCATCCCCGCCGATCCCGTCTTCCACATCGGTATTGATAAGGCAGTCAACGGATGCCACCAGCTCCACATCGCCGTCCGATACCGACAACAGATCGTTGATACGGATATCGCGGAATTCTTCGTCATCTGTCCTTAACTGGACGTGGCCTGTGTAAATTTTAATCAGCTTCATTATGCCGCCCTCTCTATCATTGGATAAATCCCATGCTTTTTCAGTTCCTCATACAGGAACAGCCGTCCTTTCTGCGTCCATTCCGTCTGCATCATCACATCCGGCCGGCCATTTGAATGGACAATATCAATCGTTTTGCTGTGTACATATCCCTTGCCCTGGTACTCTGCGTAAAGAATCCACTGTCTTCCCACCCTGCGCTGGATGCGCAGCTCCGCCAGCTTCCGGTTCAGCGCTTTTGCCGACATCCCATAATCCTGCGCAATCTGTGTTATGAGGACGGTGGAGCTGCTTTTCAGGATAATATCAACATAGTTTGCTTTCGGGGCCAGTTCCCCGATCACCTGGTCCATGGTCCGGACAGATGATTCCAGCTCTTCAACCTTTCCCTCCAGGGCCCTGTTCCGCTCCTGTTCGTCCTTCAGCTTTGTGGCCAGCCGGATGAGGAAATCAGGGGAGTTGAGGGCTTTCCGGAGCGTGTCCTCTGTCATATATGCGCCGTGCCTGCGGATGGAGGGGATGATCTCATCCGCTACCATGGCCTGGAATTTCTCCGCGGTTTCGTTCCGGGCTTTCATCGCAAGGCGGTAAAAGATGTTTTCGGGGATGAAATCAGGCAGTTCATCATTTTCGGAATTTAAAATTCCGAAAGAATACAGCCACTTCTGGATGCCCTGGCGGTTCATCCGTTTATATTCCACCCCGTTCTTTTTATCTGTTTTTGTGATATCAAGTCCCCTGGCTACCGCCTCCAGCCTTAAATAAACGGTCCCGTCCTGCTCATAGCAGTCGATCCCCTTAATATTTACAATCTGTAATTCTTTCAATAAGTTTTCCTCCCATCTATGAAAAGCTGTCCTGTTATCCTTCCAACAGCGTATTATAATTTCTAATCCCCGCCCGCTTTACGCTCTTACAGTAGTCGCACACACCGCAGCAGTCCGGTTTTTCCGAACCATTCTTTACAGCGATAAACCGCGGCATATTCCGTCCAACCTCCTGGAGCGCCATGTCGAGCGTCGCCTGCGGGATTTGGAAGATGTCCAGATCCGGGATCCGTTCCTTTGTAACCGCCGCCAGGTAAAAAGGGAGCTGCCCATACCCGCATATCTCAGCGCCTTTCTGGTAGACGGCCCCCTGCAGGTCATACCGCCACAGGGGAAGGTTCCGGAAGTTTGCCACCACCTTTAAATCGGTGATACAGATCCCTTCTGAAAAGCTGTCCATCTTCATTTTCCACGGCGCGCCGAACATCCCAAAGGTGAGGATCTTCTGTTTTTCCCCACTCATAAACTGCATAAACAGGGGATCTTTCTTTACCCTGCTGATAATTTCATCCGCCTTGCGGAATTCGGCTCTCAGTTCTTTCCTGCGGGTAAAGACAACCGGGTTCCCACGCTTGAAAGCCTCCAGCGTCCCTTCAAAATAGCTGTCCACAAAGCTCCCTACAAGCATGGCCCTTGTGGGGGGAGGGTTATATTCCCCCCGGATCCGCGCAAGGGCGGCGGCCTCGCATTTCATGAAATCTTTGTACTGCGAAACACTGAAATAGTGTTCGTTAGCAGCCTGCCCATAATAATTATCCTGTGTCAGATGCATAATTCCCCCTAACCTCTTCCCGGAGTCCCAGCAGCATATCAGCGCGTTCTCCCACATCCATTTCATAATTCATGGAGATATCAAGCGCACGGTCGCTGCGGGAGTCATTTTCCTGTGGGCAGATGATTGCCATTAACGCATCAATCAGCGGGGATTCTATCCGGTAAAATGCCGTGATCTCGTCGGAACACAATACGCCGCCCAGCTCCTCCCCTAATTTCTGCGATGCATCAAGGCCCATTAAAATACCTTTTATAACCTCCCTGGTATCCATGGCCACTCCTTATACAAACGGCCCGTCCTGCGGGATGTCAGCTTGCGCCGGATCCGGATCCGGCGGCGCCTGCCCTTCCGCTTCTTCCCGGGGTATATCTTCCTGCGCCGCCCTCTCATAGGGATCAAACACTTCCGGCTCCGGCTCATTTTCGACGTATTTCTTTCCGCCATCCGGCCCCACCGCCGACATATCGGACTCAAATGCCTTCTGGAATTCAATGCTCATAATCCCCCACCTGCTGATCAACTGCCGGATCATGGTTTTGCAGGCCATCGTATCAAAATCTTTATACCAGAAGCTGGAATACAGCCATGAATCCTCCCTGGGGAACCTCCCCGCCTCATAGTCTGCAAACGAAACCTTTTCCTTCCATGCCTCTTTCCCGGTCTTAAAATCTTTTGTTTTAACTTTTTTTGCATCCCTGGAAAATGCCTGGCTGTACCGGTCCGCATGGGCTACCATCTTCTTCTTGCTCCAGTACATGGCCTTGCGGAAACCGCTTATCTCCTCAAACATGGCATAGTAACCGGCGGTTTTGGCCTTTTCCCTCTCCTCTTCATCCTCAATCAGCCTCACTTCAATTTCCTCATTAAGCGGATCGAAACGGATTAATTCCCCCTCTTTTATGGAAACAACGTTCATCTTCCTGTACTGGCCGGAACGGATTGCAAGCTGGATATATCCCTTATACCCCATCTGGAACTGGGCAACCGGGAGGCCCTCCTTTTTATTGTTATACGGGACCAGGTAATAATGCCCAAGCTGCGGGGAGGGGGAGAGGTTTAAAGACTCCCCCAGGAGCGCCCCCGATAAAATGGAAGTATTGGAGCATTTCTGCAGCTCCGGGTTGACAGTCACCGCCGACACCACGGAAGAGACGAACCTGGCCGCATTCTTCCCCACCGCCTGGTTAAGCTGCCTTTTAACATCGTCACGGTTTAAGTACGCCGTGATATCTGATCTCTGCTGCATCATTTCATTTGCCATAAGCTAACTTTCCTCCGTCCTCTCATAATTGATATAGCGTTTCCCTTTGCCGTTCACCGCTTTCGCTGCGGTAATACTTACCGTATACCCGGCCTTTATAAGCAGCCTTGCAACCTCAAGCTGCTCGTCTTTCGTAATGGCCGATGCTATAATCTCGATTCTCTGCTGCAATTAATCTGATCCTCCTCAATCCAGTTCCCGGAATAATACCACTCCACCAGCATTTCCCGGAATTCCTCCTGCTCGTCCGGAAGGCCGGAAAGGCAGCGCCCCAAAGCGTAATCATAAGCCTTTTCTTTGGGGACAAATGTCCCGGCCTCCGGGCCGATCCCTTTATAGCCGTCCATGGTTTACTCCAGTTCGTCAATAAGCTGTTTCAGCTCGTTTCCCGCGGCTTCCGGCAGGCTGCCGGAATAAGCGCCATGCCACCTTAAAAACCTTTCCTTTAAGGTCAGGCTGCAACTGCAGGGGGCTTTTACAAGCTCTTCAAACCGCCTCTCTGTTTCTTCCTTCAGAAGCTCCGCCACCCGGTAAGGCACAACAACCGGGTTCCCGCCGTAAGCCTTTACTTTCTTCCTCTCCTCCTCGCTTCCCACGGGGACAGAAAACGGGTTTGGGTTCTGTTCGTCAAACGAACGGATGAGCATCCGCCGGACTTCTTTCACATTCCCAATACAAGTGTTATATTTCAGATGGTATACATCATCACAGTTTGACTCTACCATCCGCCGGACGGTTTCGATTGGGATGCCGCCGCTTACCATCCCCTCCGCGATCATTTTGGAGGTGATATCCTCAACGTTCCATGAGTCGCATGTTTTCCTGTCGCGCTCCAGTGTTATGTACCTGGGCTTGAAATTGTAGCCAAACTTTAAATCACTGTTGCAGTCAACAAACAGTCTGTTTACAAATACCCGGCCGGCATATTCTTCCCCTGTGAGGATTTCACCGTACTGTGTCGCGACATTTTCATAGCCAGGATCATGCATCCCAAGCCAGATGTCGTACAGGCCGGCATACTCGGCCGGGGAGACGTTCCCAACCTTAATGCATAAACCATGAGAGGCTGCGCCCGGCCTGCTTATGTAAAAAGCAAGGATTTTTTCAAGCCACTTTTCAGAATTCTTAAACCGTGATTTCCATACCTCCCCTTTTTCGTTGTTATAGATGGTAAATGTCTTTCCAAGCCTGTTCAGCACCAGGGCGGCAATTTTATACCCCTCGCCAAATTTCCCAACCGTATCCTCATTATCTGCCTTGCTGCTGCGGCCAAGCAGGAGGGTATTGATTTTCAGGGATGATTTTGCGTTTTTCAGACTGAGAATTTCCTGATCCTCATCGTAGCCAAGGCTGAATACATTGCCTTTATCTAAAGCTTCCTGATCCGTGCCGTTCTGGATCAGCTCGCGGATCGCGTCATTAAATGTCCAGTCTGACACATAATCCGGCGTGAGGGTAAGCTCATAACACTTTTCCTGTGGAGCCGGTATATTTTTACCCATTGATTTTTCCTCCATTATCTGTTACAATCCGTACATGTTTGTTTTTGTATGCCCCAAAAGGAGAGTTTGCGTCTCTCCGGGGCATTTTTCAGTGTGGTAATAAAGGCGGGATGTATCAATCATTCCTTTATGTACACACATTTCTCTTTCCCGTCGTATACAAGCGTCAGCGTGTCGCCGTTCTGATCCTTCAGCAAACCCTCGTTCCCGGTCATCTTCACGGAAAAACACCCGCCCTCGAATCCCTTTTCGCACATCCAGCGGCGGATGGCATACTCCGCTATGCTTTTACAGCTTTTTACAGCCAGCATGTTTATTTACCTCCATCGTTTTTATTTCTCAATACAGTGTTTTGAGCAGCACGCCCGTCGCAATCCCGGCAACCAGCGCCAACACAATGGCAAGTTTGCATATGCCCCATACCAGCTCCCACACCCGGGCGTTTTCCCGGCGCAGGGCTTCTATCGGGTGATCCGGCAGATTGCGCTGGGGCGGGCATTCAATAACTTCAAGGTTGTCCTTCACTTTGTAACCCTCCTTCCCATCACCACCCCTACAATCTCCTCATCCGTCATCCCGGTCAGCTCAGCCAGGCTTGCCAGCTCGCCTACTCTGAAAAGCGCCGGCTGCTTCTGCTTCTTATAAAAACCGGAGCAGCTAATTCCCAGCCTTTTCGAGGCGGCGAGGGGCGTCGTCATCGTCTCGATCATCTTTTGTGAGACAATGGATCTGGAATAAGCTGCGCGGCGTAAAAATTCCGGCGGCCTTATTTTAGGCATCTTGTGTCACCTCCCGTCTGTTTTCCCGGCGTTAATGCCCATGGAATGATATCTTTTTATCAGTGAATCCATGGAAGATGATAAACTGTGTATAACCTCTTCATTCCTGGGATCCGTCTCCAGGACATCCCATAAATGCTTCTGGAGCCTCCTGAGCCGCACGGAAAGGATTTCCGGCGTCTCCGCGCCATTATGGGGGTCTGTTTTCTGTTCCTGCTCCCCTGCCGCCCCTCCTGTCTCCGCTATACTTCCGACAGGGGAGCCTGTGGAACCGCTGTTAATTTGCAGCCCTTCCCCCTGGTTTGCGCCCTCCAGGGCCTCCCTTGCGGCGAGCAGCTTCCCGATTGCTTCTGTCAGGGCTATTACCCTGTCTGTATGAATTGATTTAAACCGTTCACAGCTTAAATCGCATAATACGCTGATTACGCCATCGACTTTATTCAAAACCTGTTTATCCATCCTGTTTTCGTCCTCTGCCTTTTCTTTCTCCAATGCCTGAAACGGCGTTTTATTTCTCCCAGCCGGAAACCAATCAATTCTCCGGGAGGAGCGGTTGAAACCTCTACTGGGATCGGGTTTATGAAGTTACCGCCTTTCTGGCACTCAAAAAGGGCAAATCTGCTTTTTAACAGTCCCTTTTCTACAAATAGAATGTATTGTTTCCCTCCAATAGAAAACTCAACCCTTACCTCGCCCATATCTGCTGTTATCACCTCCCGGGGATTAAAGCAGGCCCCTGCATAACAATTCATCAAGCTGGTTCTG
>CAJTGE010000074.1:12283-13113 GCA_910575795.1 Clostridiaceae bacterium
GTCAGAATACCGAGCTCAACCAGTTTATCCGACGAAACATAATAAGGGTGGTACACCTCCGGCAGGGCAAATATCTGCGCTGTCTCCAGACGGAGCTGCTCTGCCAGCAATTCAATGCTTACAACGGGGAATTCATTATCCAGGGCGCCATGCGAAAACTTTACGCTTTTTACGCCCTTTAGCTCCTCCCCGTCCACAAAGACCTTTGTGACACGGCCTTTGTTCCGGATGACTACCTTCGGAAGTTTTTCCATTACTCATGTCCTTTCTTCACGCTGTTTCTTTCGCCCTCCCCGGGAGCCGTATCCTTTAACTGATATGCCAAACCCTCAGCCCGCGTAATGCGGTATCTTGTTTCCGGAATGGCGGACATTATATAATGATACCATCTTAAATCGCATTCTTGATTGTAGACACAATGCTCACAGGGTTCTATCAGGTTTGCCACCTCATTATTAGAAGCCTGCCGCAGGAAAGCCTGTATGTGATACGCAATGCACGTATGTGCTTTTTTCAGGTCAGATATTTTTCTCCCCTCCTTTTTCAAATTTGCCGGAATATACATTCCAGGAGCTACTGAGAAAATTACTCTAATTTTATTAATCTTGTGTCGAGCATCTTTTCTGTTTCATGTAAAATGTGTCGGCATACTTCCGCTGTGTGGGCTTCTTCAGGAAGCTCATTTGCCATTGCAGTCATCACAGCCTTACAAACCCGCCTTACGTCTTTTTGCATCAAATGTACGTATTCCTGCGGCGCTTCCTTCGCTCTTTCAATTTCATCTCCCAAATGAGTCATTACAGATAAAGCCATGCTTTCTCACCTCCTAT
>CAJTGE010000075.1 GCA_910575795.1 Clostridiaceae bacterium
TCAAGGTGCAGTTTATATTTGTAAATCATCCGTTTTTGTCCGGATGTATCTACCCTTTTTTCATTCTATAACTGTCCGAGTTTTCGGACAGTCTCCCCAGCCGTCTTTCTGCTTCAGTGAGCGGCTCCGGCTGTATTAAAAAGCAGAACCGCCCTGCCGCAAACGCGAGGGGCGTAATCACAGCCGCCCCCGCAAGCCAGAGGAACAGGGCCGGCGCGCCAAAGCCTGTCATATAATTGACATCAGCGGCCCCGCCATACAGATTCCTGCTGTGATGGATATAAAAGCCCCCCGCCAGAGAAAGCGCAAACGCGAGGCCAAACAGGGCGCATACCGTTATCTTCCTCTTCATCCCGCCTGCAGTATTTTTGTCATGCAGACGGATATACGAATACATACAGGCCGCCGATGCATACACAAGCACGGCGCAGCCTGCAAGAATTGCATTATTCTGTCCAAGCTTCATCAGTTTTAGTAAAATACCTGCTCCCAGTACGGAGAAAAAGATAGCCAGTATGGTTCGGACTGCTCTCATGTTCATTTTAGTTCCTTTCATTCGTAAATCAGATGGCCCGCGGCAGCCGTTTAAGTTGTCTGAACGGCTGCGGCGCGTGTAATCAGTTTATCACAGATTCCGGGATATGGCTACCTGTTTTTGTATCAGCCGCCTTCTCTTTAACCGGATCGACACACCGGCCAAAATCATCCCCAAACCGGCCGGGCTCATAAACAACGTCTTCATGGCATTCATCAGACATCTGCCATACCTCTTATTTCTCATATTCCTCAGCATCGCCTGGTAGCTGTCCGCTGTTTCTCTGTATTGATCGGCGGCTTTCTTATCATAAGCTCCGTGCTTCAGCAAATATTCCTTCACATGTTCCTCTGAAAAAGAGTCATACCCCTGTTTCATCCGTTCTTTATATAAGTGTCTGACATATCCTGCCGTCAGGTATTGCCTATATTGGTTCGATTTGGAAATCCCCGTACAGCGGATGCGGTATTTTAATAAACGCTCTCCCACACACCCTATCCGGAAGTCCCCGGTTACCATGCGCAGCCACAGATCATAGTCCTCCGCCGGGACAAGGGCGCGATAGCCGTTTAATTTGCGGAACGCCTGCGCCTTTCCTAAAACGGCGGGATGCTTTATAAAATTTATAACTGGAAGAAGGCCGCCGGCATTTATTAATGTAAAACAGTTCTCCTGCGCGTCTGCCGGAAGTTCCCTCCCATCCTCATCCATTCTGATAACAAAGCATGATACCAGATCCAAATCATTCTTTTTCAGGAAATCCAGCTCTTTTTCCAGTCTGTGTGGAAGGGAAATATCGTCGGCGTCCATTCTCGCTATATACTCTCCTTTTGCCTTTTTGATGCCCGCGTTTAAACTGGCCGCCAGCCCGATGTTCTTTTTGTTTTCTATGACTGAAATCCTGGCGTCAGAATTCTCATAAGACTTTAGTATTTCCTTCAGATCGTCCCGTTCAGGATTATCATTTATAATGATAAATTCCATATCCTGATACGATTGCTTCAGGATAGAATTTATGGAACCGTGAAGTTCCCCGGCTGTCTCATTATAGGTACTCATTATAACACTGATCATCGGTTTATTCCTTATCTGCAAAACAGGGTTTATCTGTAAAGGCGTTTCCATTTGCAGGTTAAATGATTGCCGCATGATTTATTCATTGCTTGCCTTCCTTTTGAACACAGCTAAAAGCCCCGGTAAAGACGGATTTTTTAACATCATTTCAATAACAACATATACAACCGCACAGCAAATGACTATACAGATGGTATGCATATATCCATTTGCAAAAAACGGTTTTAACAGTAAAATAACAGCCGTGACGCCCCCGCATCCGATGAGGGATTTCCAGAACACGCCTGTGATCCCTTCCGGCTTTATGTACTTCCGGCCCTCATACCTGGCGTAAAAACAGGTGATCCCTTCTGCTGCCACAGTAGTCAGAGCCGCCGCATTCTCTCTCCAGAAAGGAATCAAAACAAAATTCAGCAGCACATTGGCAAAAGCGCTGAAGAGGGTAATTTTAAACAGCGTCATCTCACGCCCGGTTGGAACCAAGATACACTGGCCCCAGAAATAGGCCCCAAAGCAGAAAAACAGCGCGACTGCCAGCAGGCACAGGGAAGACGACGCCTGCGCATACGCCGGCCCTGCTACCAGCATCACAATCTCCCGGTTCAGCATCATGATCCCTGTCATGGCCGGTAAGAGCAGGGTGAGCAGCGTCTTATAGATATCCTCCGCCGCCATTTTGAATTTCTCCTGGCTTCCTTCCCCGGTAAGGGATGACAGCCTTGGTATGGATACCACAATCACGGATGACAGGATGGTCTTCACCACTGCATATACCTTGGAGGAAACCGCATAGATCCCCACGGTCCTGTCATCGCACAGAAAACCGAGGATTGTGGTGTCCGAGTTGACATAAACCGTCACCGCCGCCGACATGGCAAATAACGTCAGGATGGACCCCATATGCCGTTTCCAGTTGATCCCTCTGATCAGATGAATTCTGCACCAGACGCGCGCATGCATGATATTCGTCAGGCCAATTCCGGCCGCTGAAAAAACCGTGATGGCCGCATACAGGTTTACATCGCTCTCTGTCCTCACAAAAGCCGTTAATAAAACCAGTGACAAGAACTGAAAGACAATGCTCTGGACCGTGATATACGTATAATCCTCATAGACCGGCCAGAGCCATTCAACGCTGAGCGGTTTAAAAACCATCTGCAGGGATAAAATGAGGAGCAGGGAGCGGTATTCCCGGAATTTGGGGATCATAAAAAGAAGCGCTGTAAACAGACCATACGAACACAGGGTCGATATCACATGGATCGAAAACATTTCATTTGCAAAATGCCCCATTTCTGCCCGGTCATCCCGGATCCTGGCGCCCTCCCTGACCGCATACGCATGGATTCCGAGCCCTGCCAGCAGGATAAAATACCCTGCGACGGAAGAGGCAAAATTATATCTTCCAAGCGGATCGACCCCTAAAATTCTGGAAACATATGGAAAGGTGATCAGCGGGAAGATCATTCCCATCATTCCCCTGACTGCATTCAAAACCATATTCAGCTTCAAAGATTTCTCTTTTCTTTTGATCATGTAACAGCTCCCCTGTTTTTTGCAACGGTTATGCTCCGGATCCTCCCGCTGCTGCCGGCCAGCGCCATGCCTACCGTCCCGGGTCTTCCTCTATGGCGATCGGGTCCCATTTATCCCTCTCACGGCATAACGCCATGCTCATGCGCAGCCCGCCCGGCTTGTTATCATTGATTAAAATCCTCTCCCCATAGGGGGCCCCGAAAATGATATGATCATACCGGATGGCATGATCCGACAAAAACCTCTCCGTCTGCCCGCGGTATTCCTCCGGACGGGAGGTCAGGAATATAATCATATCCTTGGGCGGCAGAGAATGTAAAAACGCCTCCGCCCCGTCTAAAAAGGTGTCCGTCCCATCCGTCTTATATCCGTTATGCTTTACCACCGTCCCGTCTAAATCCACAATCCATGTATGCCCCAGCGTTGTCAGGATCATCCTGTGCCCATGGCCGGGCAGTGCTTTATTCTCCATGGCTTAACTGCGCCCCAATCGCTCCCCCGGGATGGTTCGGCTTAAAATCCCTTTCAAGCGATAACCCCATCCTCTTTGATAATTCAATGGCAACGGTTTGCAGCACAATCAGGTTCAGCGTCGTGGAATTATTCGGGATCACATCCCACAAATCCCCTTCATGCTCCAGCCGGATAATCAATTTATTTTCCATGCAGTCCGCGAGCGCGCTGCGCTCCATGAAACTCAAAAGCCACAGCTTCACCCCTGCGCGCTCTTTTAAGAGCCCCGCCAAATAGACGGATTCCGCCGTGGAACCGCTTTTGGTGAGCAGGATGACCAGATCGCCCTCCCTCACCATACCCATATCCCCGTGGACCGCTGAGTTGGTATGTAAAAAATTGGCGTCCAGCCCAAGGGACAGCATCGTCCCTTCAAATTTCTCACAGATCGGCACATTTTTTCCCAGCCCGGAAGCGATAATTCTGCGCCCGGCCCGCAGGGTTTCTTCGCAGTCTGCAATCAGGCGTTCCATCGGCTCCCTCTGTATGGACTGCAATGCCCGGCAGATAATCGCTGTATTTGCCTCAAAATAACCATATGCGCTTTTCACTGCAACACCTCCTCAAGGTAGTAAAGCCCCTGGTAGAACGCGCCGCAGACGGAATCATAATCCTCCCACGCATAGGTGGTTAAGCTGAGCCATGTCACAGCCAGCAGAAGCTTCATCTGCGCGCGGCTCACTTCATCCCCGGCCAGCTCAAAGAAGTCGTCCTCCATATCCTCCCAGCGGCTGGAATTGATGTCAAGCGTTACGCCCTCTTCTCCGATTACCAGCCGGAAGCGCTTTAAATTAAAGGGATCGTAATTGCTGTACAGCGAATAATACAGCTTCACCCAGTCATACGCCGCATCGCCGTAAAACTCATTGGTCCCAAAGTACCCCCTCGGATCAAGAAAGACCGGGACGCTCTCCTCCCCCTGCCTTTTCAGCATGATATTGCTGAACGTGCAGTCTCCGTGGATCAGATGGAACTGCCGCGGGACATACTGCATCACAAGGCGTTCCACTTCCTCTTTATGCCAGAAAATATTCCGACAGTTCCGCCCATTGACAGTCACGGTCTCCCTGTCCGCAAACGGGACCAGGCCGCGTATTTTTTCCAGCCGGCCAAACGTTTTTCCCACATAAGCGGTATAGTAGCTCTCCCTGTCAGACGGGATCTGCCCCAGGCTGTGGATCTGCTTTAAGCCGTCCATGATTTTCTTTAAAATGCCGCGCTTCTGGGAAGGCCGGAGATCCGTATATTCATAAACCGGTTTCCCGTCAATCCGTTCCATACAGAGCGGCTCATATCCGTAAATAGCAGGAATATTACAAAATCCCTTTTCCTGCGCTTTTTTATACCACGCCGCCTCGCGGGCCGCCAGCTCCCTTCCCTGCCCATCGACCGCCTCTTTATAAATCCGGTCCCCCTCTGCCCATATCCGGTTAAACGGGCGGCACTTCGGCTTTGGGAGGCCGGCCCATTCACTGTAAACGCCGTATTCATGTGTGCGGTACAGTTCCTGTACCTCAAAATCAATGTCCCGGCCCTGGAGCCATTTTACAAATTCCCCGTTTTCCGGAACCCCTTCCAGGTATGATTTATCCCGGAATATAAAATAACCGGCAACCCCATTTCGGCCGCCCGGCTGCTCCAGGAAGCGGTGATTCTCATAGGTCCAGCGACACGGGAAGCCGCAGGACAGCCCGATGATATTTTGCTCCGATCCGGGGAGCCTGTGATCCTGCGGCAGAATGAGGTCGCACCAAATCAGCATAAAGCGCGCTTGCTCCGGGATACAGGAAAGGGCCTTTTTAAGCCCTGCGCATGTGCCGCTGTTTCCTGAACCGCTTACCAGGGTATAACGGACTTCTGCAAATGCCTGCAGATACCGTTCAAGCACGTCGTATTTATAATCGCCGATAATCACAAACTTCTGTTCCGGGTATCTGCGGAACAGGTGGAATATCATCGGAAGATTGTTTACTGGAACTAATGCCTTTGGCTTATTTCTTGTCAGCGCCTCCATCCGGGTCCCTTTTCCGCCGGCCTGCACAATGATATACTCTACATTCATCCGTGTTCTCCCTATGCCAGAAAAGCCAAACGATGTTTCTTTTTCGTTCAGTCTTTAAATTTTTTCTCATTATACATCTTCATCTGCCGGTAAATGCGGAGCCTGCGTTTACCGGAAAGCACATCATTCATCAGCTCCTCCAGCTCCGCGCCCAGCTCTTCCCGCTGCATCCGTAAAATATCCAGCCGTTTCCCACAGTCTTCCTTAAAGTCATCGTCCGTGTCATCCCTTTCGGCCTGTTCCGCCATGTGATAGATTTTCAATTCATTAATGCACAGCTTATCAATCAGGCTTCCTACTGTTTCCATGATAACCTTCTCCTTATCGCGATTCTGTTTTTTGTGCAGCGTCCACCATAATTTCGTCAATTTCTTCAATCAGATCATTGCGGTGCTGATTGAGCGGGTTTATATTGCGGACCGCTTTTAAGACCACGTCGTCTTTCATGCTCCTCACCTTATCCTCCTCATGCCACATTTCCGTGTTTGTTATCACAAGCTCCCGTATGACCGGTTCCACATCCACGCGGTGTTCATTGAGCGGCCGGATCCTTCGTATTTCGTCTGTAACGATAACCCGATCCGGATTCTGGAACGCTTCCCCATTATGCCAGTCCTGAATCTGCTTTTGAATAATCCCTGTGATTTCATCCGCCGTCCATCTTTTCATCTTCGTTCCCTCCTGTTATCCATCCGACCATTTTGACAGTTTAACCGGGTGTAAGTACAGATATCTTTCCGGCCAGTTTTCCTTCATCCTGCTTAACCTGTAACCGCATTTGCGCTCAAATTCCCGGACCATGGCAGAGGGCTCCCACATTTTGGGGGCCAGCATCTGAATATCCGTCTGAAATTTTATCCTGCCGCAGCTAAACATCATGGCGGTCGGAACCGCCACTTCAACCCACAGCCGCATCGCTGCAAATACGCCGCATAGATGCGTAAACGTTCGGATATGCCTGGCTGATACAACGAAAAAATCACTGTACCCGGCTGCCAGCGGATACGTTAAGGTTAATGGCCACAGCATCCTTTTTACAATATATTTCGCCTGTTTCACCGATTCAGGGTATCGGAACTTCGCGCCTTTTAAATCGAAATCCCTTAAACCATATCTGGCCGCATATCGATACGCTTCCTCCTCCGTGGGGATCTCCCCTCTGTATGTGGCTCCCTCCTGCTTAAACGCCCTTTCTATATCCATAAACCGATTGTAGCTCCAATAGGTCATCTCTTTTAACGGCGTAAACCGTTCAAACCAGGATTCCCCATCCGCCAGCGTCAGATAACCGAGGATATTCTCTTCACTTAGCAGCGGGTTCAATATCAGATCATCCCCGATAAATATATAGTGGGAGACCGTTTCATCAAAATACTGTTCAAATGCCTGGGCCGTGTAGCCCTGGAACTGGTATGAATTCTCATATACCCGGAAGACATCCGGATCGCAGCCCTCATAAAAGGGCGATAAAAAGCGGATATAGCTGAACCTTGGCGAATAAAGTTTTCTTAGAAGGGCCAGGTTTTCATTATATTTGTGATTGAAGATGATAATTAATCCAACCCGCTGCTTTGCTTTTTCCTGTACTGTTTCCTTATTACTCATAAATTGGTTCCTTTTTTCTTTTTCACTTAGAGCATATGACATCTTACTACTCCTCAAATCAATCCCAATCTACCAAAATGGAATATATTGATACTGCTCCGTCGATGATAAACGCAAAAACAACATCATCATAGATACAGCAACACCCATATAGTACATTCTCGATATCTTCTGCTCAAAGCATCTTCCTCCGTATTCAAATAAAAGGATCAAAAACGGCTGAAAAAATATAGACAGCCTGTCCAGGCCATCAAATGACTGTCCTAATATATTAATCCCCAGATAAGCCATGCCGCAAATCATAACCTCAAATATGATATGATTCTCATTGTTTCTCCAATCCGTTGTAAAAGCCAGTTCAGCAATAACCAGCGCAATGATAAACCAGAGAATCAGAATCCCGTTTGCACTTGTAATATCCCATCTTCCTCTTCCATATCTTCCTGCATAGACCGGTATAAACTTTATAACCCAATAAACGATCCTGCTCCCTCCAATTGAGAATGCTGCGGCCGCGATTGCTGCTAACAAAATCGTTTTTCTGTTTGCAGGGATTTTCTTTAACAAAACAGGCGCAAAAAAAATAACAGAGGAGCGATGGAATGTACATGCCGCCAGGATCCACAAAACGGTTCTCCTGATTTGTTTTTTTTGTAAATGAATCCATGCCATACAGCACAGGCCCACCGCAACAGACTGTCTCATTACATTCATTGACGGCAGATAGGAACCAACACACAAAAAAGATACGAATGCAGTCAGCAGGTGTATATTGAACTGTTTCACAAAACAGTAAATGCAACATATATATATCACAGAGGACAGGATGATCAGCCATTGTCCATTCTGAGTAAAATACGACAAAATCTTTTCAAACACCATAAATCCCTTTTCTGTTGTACAAAACTGCTGATCCCATCCCCCTGTAAAAAACGTGTTCCACTTCAACTGTGACACGCCCGAAAAATAGCCTTTATAAACGGCCGTATCCTTCCCAACCGTATCTCCGCGCGCTCCCATCAACAGAAAAGCTGAAAAAAATGCGGTTGCTAAAAACAGATTTGTGCGGAAATGATATTTCCCTGTTCCGGAACATACATATACTCTGCCGCATTGTGTTACTGCCCATAAAAACGAAACCCAAACCAACAAACTCACATATACTGTCACAATTTCACCTTTCCCAATGTACTCTCCTGAACACGATTCAGCGCCTGACGATTTTCCCCGCCCCCCTCATCATCATCCGAAAACTCTTTAACGGCTCTCTCTGATATGTATTCCTTTTTCGGACTGCATCCTGCAGGCAGAGAAACGGGTACAGCTTCGGAGCCATCACCGCATACAGGGCCCCGTGATCAGAGAAAAATTTTTCCGTATATCCCTTAAACCACGTTGAATCCCTCTCTTCTGTCAGCTCAGCGATAAACACAGGCGCCGCATAGATAACAAGCCCTTTTTTCAGGCATTCTGTCAAAAACAGGGAATCCTCTCCCTGAGAATATTCCGCCCCGCCGCCGAAGCACAGGTTGAAGCATATGCCTCGTCGTCTCAGCGCCTCTGTCTTAGCCGCTATTCTTGCCGCCCCAAACCGCAGGATATTATACCACCTGACCCGGAACGCTTTTTTCGTAATAAAACGGCGCGGAACTGCTTCGATCAGATTAAAGAGGATCACATCTGCATCCGGGCGCGCCCGGAACGCTTCCCGCACAATATTCGGATAATCATCTACATATCGCATATCGTCATCCGCAAAAAGAACGATATCTGCCGAAGCGCGCATCCATGCATTATTCCTGTTTAACCCGACTCCTCTCTCCTTAAAATTCAGATATAGGATGTCATGGCCGTTATGATCCATCATCTCGATCGAGTTTCTGTCACACTGATTTCCTATAATCGCATCTGATTGCAGATTAAGTTTCTCAGGCAATGTATAATCTGTTTGATTCACAGCCGCCACAAGAACCTGAAGCGTTGGAGCCTGTCGGGCGCAGTCCGTACATATCATATTTCTTTTCTCCCGTGCTATAAATAATAGATCCTATCCCGTTTTACCAAAATTTTCCGCGTATCAAGCACCGCTTTCCCCTTCAGCTTTTCTTCATTTTCCCGTATTTCATCATGCCCTACCATCACAACTACCAAATCGATTTCCTCGAGAAACCGATCCAGTTCATGGTACTGATGCTCCGCCACGTCCTCTCTGATATACGGGTCGTACACCTTCACTCTCCCGCCCGCCAGGTGCCTCTCCATGCATTCCAGCATCTGCAGCGTGGGGCTCTCCCGCATATCGTCCACATCCTCTTTATAGGTCAGCCCATAAAGGCCCACCCGCGAGGGATCCGCGATCCCTTCCTCTTTCATGATCTGGTTTATGCGCTCCAGCACGAACTCCGGCATGCTGTCATTGATTTTCCTGGCTGCCAGAATGATATTGGCAAGCCCCGGATAGTCCCCCACCAGAAACCATGGATCCACGGAAATACAATGCCCGCCGACTCCCGGCCCCGGCGACAGGATATTCACCCTGGGGTGCTGGTTGGCGATGCGGATAATCTCATACACATCCAGGTTGTCTGAACGGCAGATCTTCGCCAGCTCATTCGCAAAGGCGATATTGATGTCACGGAAGGTATTTTCCACCACCTTCGTCATCTCCGCGGTGCGGATGTCCGTTGTCACAATCTCCCCCTGACAGAAGGAGGCATACAGCCTCTTTACCCGCTCCCCAATCTCCGGCTCATCCGCCCCGATGGTCCGTGAATTATGCTTCAGCTCATACACCATATTCCCCGGTATGATCCGCTCCGGCGCGTGGGCAAGATGGATATCCGCCCCCACAGCCAGCCCCTTTTCTTCAATAAGCGGGCGCACAAACCGCTCGATTGTTCCCGGCGGTACGGTTGACTCGATCACAAGCACCGCTCCGCCCGGGCAGACCTTTAAGACCTGTTCCACCGCGCCGCGCACATAAGAGGCGTCAACCTTTTTGCTTGCCTTGTCATAGGGCGTCGGCACGGAAATGATATACATCTCTGCGCATATGTATTCCGATGAAAAACGGATCCCGGCCGCAGCGGCCCTCTGAAACAGTCCGTCCAGCCCCTCCTCCTGAAATGTGGTTTCTCCTCTGTTCAGCGTATCGACCAGCTCCCGGCTGCAGTCCGTCCCGGTGACCTCCACACCGTGGGCGGCCAGCATCAATGCGGTCGGCAGGCCGATATACCCAAGTCCTACGACATTTACCATATCCCTCTCTCCTGTCACTTTTATTCCCGCGAGCAACGAGCCAAGTGGGCATGCTTGCATGCACATTTGGCGACTTCCGCGAGGGTCAACAACCCCGTTGCTTGCAGCGGGGTTGTTGACTTCGGCGTCTGTCACATATCCGCCCGGCCAGCGCGGCAGACGCGCCGGGCGGATCGAACCATTGCCGCCGTTCTCACCTTACTTTGTCATCGCATCCAATCAACTCTGCTTTTTCTCCCATTCCCTCTGCGCATACCCAATCACATCCGCGAGCTTCGCCGTCAGAACCGGCGCATCGAAATCCTCCGCCCCGGCCCGCGCATTCCGGCCCATCCGCTCCCGCTCCTCATTTCCCATTCCTTTTATCTTCCGGATGCAGGCCGCCAGCTCCTCCGCGCTCCCGCTCTCCATTGAAATCCCGCACTGATACTTTTCAATGGGCGAATAGTTCATGGAAACCGTTGAGATAATGGGCTTCCCGGAGGCCATGTATTCAAACAGCTTCCTTGAGCTGTTCCCCCGGCTCCAGTTGTACATATTTTGTGAATAATTCAATATATTGACCGAGGAACGGCTCAGGATATACGGCACAAACTGACCGTTTACATATCCCTTCATATGCACCCGCGTCAGGCCGTTTTCCTGAACCATGCGCTTTAAGTCTTCCTCCTCCTCCCCGGCCCCGTAAATGAGGAATTCAATGTCTGTCTCCTCTTTCAAAAGCGCGGCCGCCCGGATCAGCAGCTCCAGGTGGTTCACCTTCCGCAGCGTCCCCACATACGTCACACGGAACGCGTCCGGGCCGGGGTCCGCATCCCCCGGCCGCATTTCCCGGATCTGTTTTACGTATTCCTGCAGGTCAATCCCGTTGTTGATATAAAAGCATTTCCTGAGGTCGATGTCCCCGCCCTGTTCTGTGAGCCATCCCCTTTCCCTCAAATAATCCGTATCGCCTTCCTTGGTAAAAACCATGGCGTCCGCATTCCGGTATATCCAGCGCTCCCCCCGGATGAGCGCCTTCCCCAGGAAACTGTCTTCCCCTGCCATCCCCGCCTGGAAAATGGCCTCTGGCCACAGGTCCCTCACCTCGCAGATGCAGGGGATCCCCAGCCTTTTTGCAATCTGTACCCCGGCAACCATGGTCAGCGGGTGGACGCTCGATGCCAGGATCACATCCGGCCTCCCAAACTTCCGCATAAGCGGCCGGTATGCCCGGAACAGCCCCAGGTAGAAGCACACCCAGTTCCATACCCGTCTCCCGCCGTTCCCCTTATAGGCCGGCGTCTTTATAAATACAAACGGGATCCCGTCCACGGTATCCGCCATGTACCTCCCTTTAAATTCCATCCGCGTCCCGTCAAAATGGTTCGTGCCGGCGCAGAATACCACCGGCTCGAAGCCATACGCCCGGATATAC
>CAJTGE010000076.1 GCA_910575795.1 Clostridiaceae bacterium
TGTCCGATTTAAACTTTCTAACATTCATGCTATCACCTCAGTATTATTTTACTAAGGGATATCTGAAAAGTAAATAGAAAATATTTATGTCGTTTACTATAAGTCCTCGATCATTGACACATCAATCGTAAAATCCTTTGGATTAATATCGCAGAAAACCGGCTCCAGCCCGTTCCGCACAATGGCATGTGTAGTGGAGGCAAATGTAAAGGGCGTGGTAATTACCTCGCCCTGTAAATGCATCGCCTGCATGGAAAGCTCCAGCGCCATATGCCCGTTTGTGAAAAGCTCAATCTGATCCACATCCAGATAGGAGCATAATTCCTTTTGCAGCTTTTGATGCTTTTCCCCCATATTGGTAAGCTGGCGCGATTCCCATATGTCGCGGATTTCCTCTATATATTCCTCCAGCGAAGGCATGGAAGAGCGGGTGACTAAAATTAATTTATTCATGGACTCTCACCTCTTAAAAAATCTATTTCCGTATTATGTCACAACGTGGTAACTGTTCAGATAATCTCTGTACGATTACCAAAGCTCCATTTCCATATAGACGCCGCTATCCGTATATCGTTTTGCAAAATGAAACCCGTTCTTCTCATAAAAACGGATCGCCTGTGCATTATTTTGGTTCACTTCCAGCTTAAGAAGCCTCATTCCCCTCCGCCTTGAAAAGGCTCTGCACTCATTTAACAACCTCTGTCCGATATGGCGGCCCTGATAAGCCGTTTTTACAGCCAAAAGCGTGATATATGCGATCCCATCCCTCTGATCATTTGCGTAAAAAACAATAAATCCTAATACCTGCGAATCATATGCGGCTATAAATTCTCCAAACGCATCGATTTTGCGGAACAGAGAATTAAAATCGTTTCTCTGCAGCACAGAGGGATGAAATACAGCGTCACACTCCCTTAAAATCCACTCTTTGCTGTTTATGTCCGATACCCGGCCCATGCAGTAATCCGGAATCCGGCTGCCGGGCCGTCCTCCCGTTACCCCCCCCCCATTCTTTTTTTCAAACTCATCCTTTAACATGGAATAGATACACAGATTCTGAAAATCCCCGTTTTTATAAACAGCCTTCCGCTTCGTCCCTTCATATACAAAACCTGCCTTCTCATATAAAGCCCGCGCGCGCTGGTTATCCTCCAGGACAGCAAGCTCAACCCGCCGCAGGTTCATATTGGCAAACGCATGGCGAAGCATAGTATGTACTGCAAATGTCCCGATTCCCTTTCCGCGGTTCGTTTCGCTGCCGACCATGATATGAAACTGCGCCGACTGACTGATAAAATCAATATCCGTCAGGCTGACCAGGCATAAAATGTCCTGATTTCCATCCCGCGTAACGGCGCACCGTATGGCATTCCCCCGGTGGGCCATATAATCGTCATACCATTTCACATCCACATCCGGGCTGATATAGCGGAACGGCGCTCCCAGACACCGGATCAATTCTGGATCATTTCTCCACCGGTTAATCTCAGCCAAATCTGTTTGTTCCAATTCCCTCAGCCGGTACATTTTATCCCCTCCAATACCTGAAACAGCCGCTCTGCCATATATTCCATATCTTCCCTGCTGTATCTCTGATCCACCGGCAGAGGGAGGATATTCTCCGCCATCCCATACTCCGGATCGGACTCCCTGCACTGTTCTAATACATCCGGCCACAGCGTAGGGATATAGATTTTCTGCTCCAGCAGCCGTTTTCGCACCCTGTCCCCGTCTGCAATCCAAAGCGGATACATAAACGCCCCCTGCGGAATCTTCAGGGACAGGCGGTTCAGCCCCTTTAAGCGCTCATGCAGAAAAGAAAAGTTTTCGGTCCTGCGCCGCTTTACAAACTCATAATCAATGCCCCTTAAAAGATTCCCGGTAAGCCTGGACATCCGCTTCACAGGCTCATCCGAAAAGAATTCGTTATTTTTTACATACTCCGGATAAAATTCCTCTGCCGCCCTCTCATATCTCCCAAACAGAAACCGCATCCTGTCAAAGGACTCGTCTGCCGGCATATCCAGCCCTGACGCCGGGGCGTCCGTATATAGATACGCGCCATCCGCCACGCCAAAGAACTTCCGGCATGTATACAGCGTATCCACGCCGTCCAATGGCTTTTCAAAAAAAGCCTGGGCATTATCCACAATCACCTTTCCGGAATAAATACCCCTCAAATGTTCGATATATTTCCGGTCTGTCTGCCCGTAATAATTGACGAGGTAAACATACTCTCCCTTTTCCGGAACAACCGTATCTGGCCCGAAATTTTGATTTATATGATAAAATCGGACCGAAACTCCGTATTTTCTGCATACCTCATAAACCGATCCGCACAAAAAATATGGAAGCGCAATCTGTCTGATATCCTTAAGCTGTATCAGTAAGGCCAGCGCACTGCGCCCGCAGTTCAGTGAAAGGCAGTCTGTATGGTATGCGCTGCCATGGAACCTTTCCCATTCAATATAGCCTCCTATTTCCCGCATAGACATCTCCTTTTCTGTTATCATGTACTCTCGGAATCTCACAAAATCAGGCGTTGCGAGATTCCGAGAGTACATTTATCGCGGCAGGCAGCAATCTTCCAAATAACAGTTCAGAGTTATCTGAACTGCTACATCTTCCATTTAATATTCACTCAACGAGGATGTACTGCGTCAGCATTTCCCGGATTCTCTCAACCGAATTAAACATCATCACATCAATGATGGAAAGGTTTCCCTGAAACGGATGGCCAAACTGCTCATACCGGATATCGCCTGTCTTTAAAAAATACAATGTAATCCCGTTTTTTATGAATCCATCCCTACTGTACAGTTCTTTTCCGCCGATCGCATTCAGGTATGTATCCGCCCCAAGAATCCGGCAAATTTCCAGAACCTTTTCCTGTCCTTTTAATTCATTATTTTTATGAATCGCAGAGGAAACGACCATCTCTGTCCCAATCCCAAGATAACCGCACACAAGTCTCATGGACTCTGTGATAAATCCGGCCAGATTCGTCTCCCTGCACGAAAATGCTGCTTCAATCACAGGATAAACCTCTTTAAAACGCGGCGCTTTCCTGTAATTATACCGGAGCGTCTGTAATCCTTTTCCCAGAAGCCGGTCATTTTTATTTACATCTATCTCATTAATCTTTTTGTTTGGGCTCGCGCCTGTCAGCGGCAGATTCAGATAATGGGGAGCGCCGCCCGCAAGAATCCGGTTCCGGTTAATCCATCCGCCTTTGATATAATTCACATCATCATAAATCACATACGTATCTACAGCATTGAGCAATTGCCAGTAGCCTATGTAAGGGAAAAAATATGGCTGCATAATCCCGATTTTCATTTCTGAGGAACACCTTCTTTCTGTCTGCATTATTGTGCATTCTGTCACATCTCCTTTCCCCGTTTTCCCATGGCAGATTTCAAAACATCCAGAATATATTCAAATGCTTCCAATTTAAACAGCCATGAGCCTCCGATATAAAGGATGCTGCCCAACGCCGCCATAATCACAAGCGTTGCCGCGTCCGGAAGTGCAAGCCGCGGTATGGGACTAATACATATTCCCATACTGACAGCCAGTAATACCGCTGGCATAATGTCTTTTATCTGCTCCAGGCAGCTATAATTTAAAAGAGTCCGATTAGGCCAGCTATTGATGAACTGGCTTGCCACACTTTCCGCCAGAAGGCTGTATGCCATTGCCAGAACCCCATGCCGCATTGAGACAAACAGCGCGGCCATTCCAACCGCTTTTTTCCAAAGCTCCAGCTTAAGAAATAAATCGCTGCGCCCCATAGCCTTCATCGCGTTCAAATTTGCTGTGTGGATTGGATAGAACATATATGTAACGCAAAACACCCGCAAAAAGGGCGCGCAGGAAAGCCAGCGTTCAGTCAGAAGCAGGCGGATCAGCGGCACAGCAGAAGCTACTGCCCCTGTCATTAAAGGGGCCATAATGTAAGCGCTGGTTTTTACGGAACGTCGCATCATGGAGCGAACCTCTGACGGACTCCCCTGCCGGTCTGACATAGCCGGAAACAGCACGGAATCAATAGATGTATTAATATTTGTTACCAGAAAACAGGGGAACTGCTGACCCTGGTTATAGTACGCCAAATCCGACGGTGAATATATTTTTCCGATAATAAGCTGCCTGAGCTCGTTATAAATCCGATCAAGCAGCCCGGAAACCAGAAGCTTCCATCCATATCCCAGCATGCTTTTCAGCCGTTTTAAGGAAAACATCCGTTTCGGACGCCATTTCACAGTCAGCCACAAAACAATTGTATCCACTGTGATATTCAAAATCTGCTGCGCTGCCAAAGCCCACACGCCAAAATCCATAAGAGCCATTGAAACGCCCAGTGCAGCCGCGCCCGCCGTTCCCGCAAGCGTAGCGGCAAAAAAACGCTTAAACTGCATAGTCCTGCTCACATACGCCTGCTGCACATTTTTAATTCCTGAGATAATCAGGGTAAGGCCCAGCACCCGGATCAGCGGAATGAGACCCGGATCCCGGTAAAACGATGCAATAAAAGGCGCTGCGAAAAACATGGCAGCATAGAGGAGCAGGCAGGCAGCCACATTAAAATAAAAAACGGATGAAAAATCCAGATCATCCGCATCCTTTTTCTGGATCAGCGCATTCCCCATGCCCCCGTCTACAAATATCTGCAATATGCCTGTAAATACCGTAATCAGAGCGATCGTTCCATACGCCTCTGGCGCCAGCAGACGCGCAAGGAGCACGGACACAACAGCCGATACGCCCTGAGCCCCGCACCGCTCAGCAAACCTCCAGAAAAAGCCGTTTAATATGTTTCTCCTGTTAAAATCTGACATGTTTCCGCCTCTTATACCACGCTTTTATTTATGAAATGCTTTATCTCAGCGAGAAAACGGTACAGTCCCGGCGCACAGGAACACAGAAAAATCCGGGCTTTCCAGGAAGCCCGGCAGGAACGGTACCACTCCCTGTAAGGCTCCTCTTTCATTTTTTTTACACATCCTGATTTTGAAAAGACCCAAAAGCGGATACCGGCCATTGATTCCGAGATAACCGGTGAATACTTATATTCCGTATACTGATCCAGCTCCTGAAACATCGTTTCCATTGCCTTTAAAAAAGGCAGATCCAATTCTGCATTCCCGTGGCGCTCGCTCCACGATCCCTTAACATTTTTCCGGTAGACGGACATCGTTTCATCCATATAGTACACGCGCCCGCATAAAGACAGATAAACCGCCAACGGATAATCACCGACAGGAGCCCTTTTCAAAAAATCAGGAAAACCCAGCGCGTCTTTTTTGCGAAAGACCATGCTGTTTGTTGCAAACAACCCGCCGCCGCCTGCAATGACCTGTTCCGTCAGAAAAAAAGAAGCATTCCGCCGCGGCCGGATCTCCCCCGCCGTTTTTCCATCTGCCGCATCAATAACCGCCGCCCTGGCTGTACACAGAGAAATGTCCTTATTTTCCTGCAAAAAATCAACCTGCTTCTGAAGCTTAAAAGGATCTGTCCAATAATCGTCTCCTTCGCAAAGCGCGATATATGTCCCCTGCGCAAGCGGATACAGGAATTCACTGCAGATTTCCACGCCCTGTGAATACTGATTTTCATTTTGGCAGACCACATGGAACATTCCGGGATACTTCCTGTCATATTCTCTGACAATATCCGCTGTGCCGTCTGTCGATGCATCGTCATGTATCAATATCTCATAACGAAAACTTGTTTTCTGCATAATAAAACTGTCCAAAGCCTGCCTTATATAGGTTTGGTGATTATAAGTTAAGCATACAATGCTAACCAGTGTTTTATTTTCCAACTTTCTATCCTCGCCATCCTCCACTGTTTCTTTTTTATTTACGTACATAACCCTCATGTGGATTTTCCAATACACATACAGGAAGAAGAAGGGCTATCATTTCATAGAAGATTTCTCCTTTTAATTCTGCAAGAAACAGTGTAATGAACCACATCAGTATAATTGCGTTCCTCTCATTGCGCTTTAATTCCCATAGTCTTGCTTTTAATACAAAAAACAGCCGTATCACCGCAGCATAGCCCAACAGGGTATAAAATAAACCGTAGTATAGAACTGGGCGGAGCCATCCGATATCTGTACCTTTATAGTACAGAGAGCCTTCCATATATCTCCCGTCCCCAACTGCAACCGTTTCAAGCGCAGGAATAAAATACATCCGATACATGCTTTCCAGAGAACCTGTTGTAAATTTTCCTGTCTCCATAAAATTATTAATCACCGAAAAATACCAATTGTACCAATTTTGCAGTTTTTCATTTTTTTCTTTAAAAATTAAAATGAATGTAATAATTCCCCCGCTGCAGATAGGATAAGCTAATACTCTGCCTTGTTTATTCAAATAAAGGGTAAGTAAAAAAACGGATAAATTAATTACTGATATGACCAGCCCGCTTCTCCCATAACACATATTTCCAATTAACAAAATGAGAATACAAATATTAAATTTCCAAAATAATTTACTTTGGTATTTGTAATAAAAAGCCATAATACTGCTGCAAATCATAGCAAAAGAACAATGTAATGTATAACTAAAAACAGAAAAACCTCCCCAGCCAATTCTTGTATAAGCAGCCGTCTCTACTATTTTTTCGCGCTGAAAATCTGTTAAATAAATATTTTCAATTACCCATCCGTGCAAGGATGGGATGATACAGATTATAAGCGTAACTAACACATATAAAATCACCGAATATATATAATATTGTATAAATTCATATATATTTGGTTTTTTACTGATCTTCTTCTCATACACAAGCAGAAGAAAAAACAGGACAATACTTTTCTTAACAATAGCTATGATAGGCCCATCCAATAAATAGCTGTAGTCTCCGGTTTTTAATATTGCTGGAATCAGGACAGCCCCAATACACATAAATAAATAACAAAATGTAAATATAAACAGATATTTTGAAAATAACTTTTTTATCTTTCCCAGTACCCATTTAAAATTTAACAGAAGGAATATCAGCGGTATTAAATAATAGTAAATATATGTGAGAAACCTGTAATTTTTCAGCATTATTGAAAAGTAATAAAATGCTGAAAAAAATACGTACCAATACTTTATTTTAAGCCCACTGCCTGTTTCTGTGTCCAGATTGATCATTTCAGCCACGTATCCTTTTCCAGCTTTAAATATGCCTTAAACATCTCTAAATCATCCTTTGTCGTCAACTTGATGTTCCTGTCAGAACCGGCTGAAAAGTACAGAGTTTCTCCCAAATCCACCATCATTGTATTTGTGTATGATGAACCATAAATACCTATTTTTTTCTCAAAGGCCGTATGATATGCCCAATCCAGCTTACCAAAACGGTAGGCCTGCGGCGTGGAAACCCGCCGAAGCTGTTCTCGCGGAATATATTCTTCTGTCGAATACTCGTCCTTTACTCTGAAAATCTGTTCGTTATAGGGCAGAGCCGTTACGCCATTTCCATATTTCTTACACTTGATAATCACGTCAGATAACACAGTATCATCTACTAAAGGACGAATCCCGTCATGAATAATAACAATATCATCCTGGCTACAGAATGCTTCCAGATAATAAACCCCGTTTCTGATTGACTCCTGCCCTGTCATCCCCCCAGACAAAATCCATTGTAGTTTTGATATATTATACTGCTTTGCATAAGCGCGAAGAATGTCATGCCATCCGTCAAGGCAGACTACTTCAATTGCGTCGATTTCAGGATGCCGCTGAAAGCTTTCCAATGTATAAATGAGAACCGGCTTATCATAAACATTGATAAACTGCTTCGGGATATCCTGATTCATTCTTTTTCCTGAACCGGCTGCGATAATCAGTGCAACATTCATTTTTACCTCCGCATTTTTTCTGAAATATCAGATACTTTCAAGTAATTTTTTCCAACTGAGCAGCACTTGTTCTTTGGAAAACTCTTCAAGATTTTCGCCTGCTTTACAAGACATTTGAATTCGTTCCTCACTGTTTTTTATTAAAAAAATTATTTTTTCCGCCATCTGTTTCACATGAAATGGTTCTATCAAGTAGCCGTCTGTTCCATTGCAAATCATTTCAGCAGGCCCAGTCCGTATGTCAAAACTGATAACCGGAAGTTTCCTGGACTTTGCCTCCAATATGACTAACGGCATTGCCTCTCTATATGAAGTCAATACAAGCATTGCATATCCAGGCAATAAATCCGCTGCGTTTTTTACGTTTCCCTTCAATGACAAAAAATGATTTAAGCTTCTCTCATTAATCTTTTTTTCTAATTCACGGCGCATTGGCCCATCTCCGTAAATATCCCACTTCCATTCCGGACAGCTTTTATATACAATATCCGCTGCCTTCAAAAGCAGGCCGTATCCCTTTTCTTTTGATAATCTGCCAACCGATACGATACGTTTTGAATCAATTTCATATTTATAATCCACTGTGGGCTTTTCAAACCAATTAGGTATTACAACTATTTTTCCTCCGGCACATTTGAATTTACGTTCAAATTCTTCTTTGATTCTTTCATTCAATACAATCAGATGATCACAATATCTTGCCTGAATCCATTTACACAAAACAGTTTTTTTATTGCTCCACTGATTTATTAAGCCAGAGTGATCACATGAAATTATCCTTAAACCCCTGTTTTTTATAAACATAGCCAGCAGTGATGATACGCATCCAATAAATATCACTAATGATATCTTTTTTTCATTTAGAAACCGATTGAAACGTTTCGTGTTTAACAGAATCGTAGAAAGCACTTTTTTATTACATGTCTTCCATAAAACCAGCTTGACATTATCATCAATTTCATATGGGATTTTGGAAGTTTTGGTGCATATCGATAGTAAATATGTATTGCTATCCTTAAATCTTGAAAATTCATTTGCAAGCTTTACTGCTACAGTCTCCCCTCCGCCTGTTTCGCTTAAATCGTATTCAACAATTAATAAATTCTTCATCCTTTCCAATCCTGTTTCAGTTATGAGTGTTTACATCGTAATATATTCCCTTATACCTCCGGCACCCGTGCTCCAGATCCACCTTCACCGCCTCATGCTGCGCGACGCGCTTTTCCTCCGGCGGAAGCTCCATATAATCCCCGAACGCGATTCTTAAATACGCGTCATATCCGACCGGAACCGGCAGCTTTGTATCCTCAAACGCCATCCAGGCCGCGGACGCAAACAGCTCCTTCGGATACCGGTTCCTCATATAACCGGGCCCGGCGCATAATTCCGTGATATAGCGGCAGCTCTCAATGCTGTATTTTGACATCTCCTTCTCCGCCCTTTGCCACAAACCGGTCCGCAGCCATTCAGGGGAACATATCTTTAAAATAATCCCGGAGCACACAGCCGCAGCCCGCCCGTGCCGTTTCGGTATCTGCCCGGTCGTGAGCAGGGAGTGGAGGCAGGCCCAGCCCATCTGCGTCAGGCGCTTTACCCGCGAATCCGGCAGCCCGTCCAGGGGAAAAATATCCAGCCCCACCCCATGCACAATATCCAGATCCGCCTGATATGGCTTGATCATCGTTGTCCGTCTGTCGCGCACAGTTGTGTATTGGTTGTGATCCAGCCTGCGCCCCGTTGGACGGCTGATGGCAAATCTCCGGTCCGCGTGCGTGTGCCAGAGCGCCCACAGGCGGTCATAATCCCGGCGCGGCATAAAAAAATCGAGGTCATCGTCCCACGGGATAAATCCCTGATGCCGCGCCGCCCCGATACAGCCTCCCCCGCAGATATAACACATCAGCCCATGTTCCCGGCAGAACTCCACAAAATATTCCGCCAGATAAAGCGTAACCTTCTGAAGCCTCCTAAGCTCCTGCGGGCTGCAGGTTTCCGGCTTCGTTTCCTGTCCCGGCTTCGTTTCCTGCCAAGCCCCTGCCGTCTCCGGCTCCGGTCGGCCCAGCAGCCTGTTTATAATCCTCTCAAACCGCCTGTTTAACCGCTCCGTGTCAAACAGCGCCGCCGCCTTTAAGGCGTTTGCCCTGTACTGTGCGCGCTGTTCCTGATCCATGTGATAGAATGCCTCCACCGCGTCGGAATACGCCTTCACGCTCCGGTCCTTTAATACCATCCCGCAGCCATACTTTGTTATAATCGGATATTTCCCTTCATCAATATTGGCCAGCACGGGATTTCCGGCGGCAAAATATTCAAACAGCTTGTTGGAGCTGTTGCCGTACCGCTGTGTTGACGAGGGCTTTAAATTCAGGAGATTTAAGTCGCTTTTGGAAACCGCAAAGGGGATATAATTCTTTGGGATAAAACCCTTAAACAGGACATTTCCAATCCCTTCCCGGCGGCATTTCTCCTCTAACACAGCCCGATCCGGGCCGTCTCCGTAAATCAGGAAGAGGATCTTTTTTTCATATCCTCTTTTCCCCAGCTCCTTTGCGCAGTCAACCACCGTGTCAATGTCATTTGCGGTGCGGATACTCCCGCAGTACATGACTTTAAAGGCCGTCTCATCCTCCAGGCCGGGATCTTCGATCTGAAACGCCTCCCTGTTTTTGTAAAAATCGTTTAAATCCACGCCGATATTGATGTAAAAGCATTTCTTTTTTGGTACCTCCCTGTCCCAGCCGCGATCTTTTATGTAGTCATACGCGCCTTCCCATGTAAATACGATCGCGTCCGCTCTCTTATACAGCCATTTTTCCAACTGGTACAGCCCGATAATGAGCGGATTGTATCTGGAATAATCCGCGTAGGTGACAATGGATTCCGGCCACAGATCCACCACGCTCATGATCCACGGAACCCGGTATCTTCCGGCAAGCTGCGCGGCGGCGACACAGGCAAATGGGGACGGCATGGCGGCCACGATCAGATCCGGCCTCCCGTACCGCCCGCCGGCCAAAAGCACGCGGACATAATACTCCAGAAAATTTTTAATCCGCTTTCTTCCGCTGTCCACATAACTTCCTGTCCTGACAAAGACAAAGAAAACCCCGTCAACGTCTTTTTCCGCAAACCGCTGTTTCTCCCCGCAGAAATTCAGATCCGTATTGTGGACAAAGCTCGAGGCAAATATCTTTACTTCATAGCCCTGCTTTTGCAGATATCTGGCAAGGCTCCAGTCCCGCAGCGCTGAACCATAGGATGGCCCGGCCGCGTAATGGCTTAATATCCAAATCTGTTTCATATGTTTTCCTGTCCAATCTCGTCATAATCGTTCACGTACAGCTAGAGCGTTGATTTTATAAAATGAACGCTGCAGAACGCCCGGAGCCCGCCCTTTTATGGCAGCAGCACCCCATACATGGTCTTTACAAGCGTGCGCATTTCCCGTCCTAACGAAAATTTCCCCATCTCCCGCAGGTTCCATTTCATCTTCTCCGGCAGCACTGTGCGGATGTACGTCTCGTCTATATTGGCTCCGGCAGAGCAGGCTTTTTCCATCCGCAGGGCCTCATCCTTAAAGCGGATGCTGGCCTCAGAGGTCACGCCCGCCGGCAGCAGCAGCGTCGCGTACATTTCCTTTGTGTACGCCCTCACATACCCCGCCACCTCCGGACGCGTCCCCACAAAGGTCATCTCGCCCTTCCAGATATTGATAAGCTGCGGGATCTCGTCCAGG
>CAJTGE010000077.1 GCA_910575795.1 Clostridiaceae bacterium
TATCCAACGGAACCCCGCTCCCGCTCGGAGAAAAGCGCAGCGGTACTAAGCTCGAAAAGACCTCGCTAAGTACCGGCGGTTTTCTACGGGTTCCTTATGGATATAGAAGCTGGCACGGGCTACGTTATCGGAAAGCTTTGAGCGAGTGATTTTTGCGTTGTTTCCGATGATTTTTATAACCTTTATGAATATAGTTTGTTAGTCGGAGATAGTACGATTTAGAAAGATAATACGATTTAAGTTACAGAGACTGGAAATATGCGATTGTTCAGTTCATTTTGAGATTTATGTCCGGAGATATATACGGATGGGTGAGAGGAAAAGATGGAAAAAAGAATCAGTGCGCCGATTGAAAAAGAGGCGGCAAGAAGCTTAAGGGCAGGGGATTTTGTATACATTGACGGGACGATCTATACGGCGCGCGATGCGGCGCATAAGCGGATGATCGAAGCGCTGGAAAAGGGAGAGACGCTGCCCATCGATATGGACGGAACCGTGATCTATTATATGGGGCCCTCTCCTGCCCGGGAAGGGCGTCCGATTGGCTCCGCAGGCCCTACAACGGCCAGCCGTATGGATAAATATACGCCGACGTTACTTGATATGGGCATGGGCGCCATGATCGGGAAAGGAAAACGCAGCCCGGAAGTCGTGGACGGGATTGTGAGGAACGGGGCCGTATACCTTGCGGCTATCGGAGGCGCAGGGGCGCTTCTTTCAAAATGCATACGCGAATCGGAGATCGTAGCCTATGAGGATCTTGGCACAGAGGCGATACGAAAGCTGACAGTGGAAAGGTTTCCGGCGATTGTAGTGATCGATTCGGAGGGGAATAATCTTTATGAGACGGCTTTGGAGGAATACAGAAAGTTGTAAGGATACCGCCATTAAAAGGTTTTCTTGACACACCTGGAACAGTGAAGCGTAAACTCATCAGTTGTACACTGCTCCGCTCCCATGAAATAAAACCTGGCTCTGGCGTCCCCTTCACGATCAACCAATTCCCGCATACATTCCTATGCTTGATTCAACAAATTAACCACAGCGTCGCTATGTACTATAAAATCAATAAAAAAGCTGTCTTCCAGAATCCATAAATCCCAAAGACAGCTTTTTATCTCATATTCTTATGCCTTTTTACTAATCTTCTGCGTTTTATATTCCGCCGTTTTCTGAGCCGCCACTGTCTGATAGGACGCTTTTCCTCTGGAATACGCTTCATAATGCACTTCCTCAGGATGTATATCAGCTATTGGATCCTCCTGAGAACGGGGAGCAGCTCCCTCCTCTGGTTTAACTTCCGTAGCCGAACCGGCGACAGCGGCTGCCGCCACGAAAGCTGTTATATCAGTCTCTTCTAATTTATCCACTGGCTTTTTATCATCTGCCGCCTCGGAAAGCTCAGGCGCAGCGGGCGCTTCTCCTTCCTGTGGCGTCTGGACGCTTTCTTCCAGTTTTTCCATTTCCTGTTTCATGGCTTCTTTTACCTCCGCGTCGGTAGGAAGACTGTGGTACGCATTGCTTTGAACAAAAGCCCGCTCTGCCTTATTGATGGCGTTGAGTTTGGCGTTTTCATGGAGAAGAAGCTCCATCTTCTTTCCTTCCGGAATATTCGGATCATTTGCAATAGCGCCTACTTTTACCATAGTGCTTCCAAGATGCAGTGATTTGAGTCGCTGCACGTCTTCCTTTGTCTTGCAGTTCTTCAGGGAGCGCTCATATCCGGCTTTGGCATCCTGTATTTCCTTTGCCTTCTGATAGGCGGCCGGATCTTCCCTCTGGAGATAATCCATCTCATCCTGGGTGAGCTTTTTTCCCGCCCTGAGTTTATTGAGGATTGCCTCCTTGCCGGAGCTTTTCTGGTTCTGCTCTTTTAGATCGTTCAGTTGCCTTAAAACAGGATCCTCCTGTTCGGCTTTCTGCGTATATGATTTTTGCTCCTGCTTTGAATTCCATTTCATCTGCAGTTTCATCATACCCGCATAAGCACTGGTTGTTCCTGAAAACATGTGAAAGTTTATCAAAAAGGACACCTCCTTACTTACCGTACAATAGCAAGAGCATAATCGATACTTACTGTCAGCCTTTGCCGGACTGTGGGCAATAAAGATCAATACGCTCTGTTTAAAGCTGGATATGCGGCGGATCCGGACTGTTTAATACGTAGTCAAAGCTGGACTTTTTTGACTGTTCAAGATGATATGCCATTTTATCTGCGGCCTCCTTCCAGTTTTTCCGAAGGCAGGGGCCTGTGATATCCAGATGCTCCTGAAAGGTGGCAGTCAGCCTGCTGGCGGAGACATTGCCTGTTAAGTTCCGGAAACGCTGGTTCTGAGCCCATATCAGGCTGTAGCTGTGGCGGATATAGGTATTGGGACAGGCATTCACAACCATCAGGTGAAATTCGGAATCCAGCTCATAAAAGTAATCGTTATTCTGAAAATATTCGCTGTCAGGTTTTGTGTGAAGAAATATATCATTAAGCTCAATCAACCGCTTTTCCGGGAGCAAAGCCCCATAGTGAAGCAGGATGTAGGGCTCATAGAGCGTTCTCATCTCAAAAATCATATTAATATCATTGACAGACAGCGGAGTAACCATGATTCCGCGTTTGGGCCTTATCTCAATCAGTCCCTCCTGCTCCAGACGGCTTAAGGCGTCTCGGACAGGCGTGCGGCTTAAGCGCAGCTCTTCAGTCAGGCGTTCTTCGTTTAAAAAAGTTCCCGGCGCGTACTCGCAGGTAATGATTTTGTGTCGTATGGCAGTATAAGCCAGGGTTTTTAAGTTCGTTTTTGTCATAAACAGGCCCTTTCCGAGTTGCAGTAAAGCAGAATTTGATTGATATAAAAAGCTTACCATAATCACCCCTTTTTTTCAAGTCAATGCGGGGTGGGATGCACAAGGTTATAAAATTTTTTATAAATATTTGCAATTTACTTCCTCATATGCTATAATACGTTCAGACGAAAGTCTAAAGGAATTGCGGTAATAATTCCATAGAAGACAACGAAAACCCCAGAGCCAGCACTCTGGGGTTTTCCGGCTCATCTCGGAGAGCCATTCCGCAATACTGCCGCCTATCTATCTCTGTCTATCCATTTGCACAAGCAGTGTGTAACTACTCCTGAAATAACAGACACAAAGATTGCGGTAATAAATTCTACCATAGAAGAATCACCTCCTTTCTGCTGGAGGTACGGCAGCACTTAAACTATAGCACATAATTCCTTCACTTTCTATCATAATTCTCCATATTTCAACAAGTAATTATAATCTTTTCTGTATTGGTTCAGCCAACCTTATAACCCTTATCCATCAGCATTTACAATAACAACTGTCAGAAAACGTCTGTCAACCTATAGCCCACCGATCACGTAGCCGGAGGCAGGTTCTATATCAATAAAGAACCCATAGAAAACCGCCGGCGCTTAGCGAGGTCTTTTCGAGCTTAGTGTCCGCTGCGCTTTTCTCTGAGCGGAAGCGAGGTTCTGTTTGATATAGAACCTGCCTCTGGCGGCCCCTTCAGAATACATAAATCATTCAACCAAAAAATTGTATAAAATGCACAAAAACAAAAGCTGTATTTATCAAAGTTCCACAAATTAAGCTCAAAATCAAAGATCATTATTGACAGATACAACACAAAAGTATATAATCTGATGTATACAACAAAGAATACAACAAAGAATACAAACCACATCACTAAAGCGGATCAAACACAAGCAAGCAATACTTTTAAACCACAAAAGAATTGCGATTTACAGTCTCACAGTTCCTGACCGTAAACGCTTCTGCATAGTTTCAGACACAACAATTTAGGAGGAATACACCATGAAAGCAATGTACATCAACGCTCCCGGCAAAGTGGAGATCCAGGATGTTGAGAAGCCTGTAAGAAAAAAAGGAGAGGTTTTGCTCAAGCTTCTGTACGGCGGCATATGCGGCAGTGATCTTGGCTCTTACCGCGGGACCTTCGCCTATTTTGACTACCCCAGGATTCCGGGACACGAGTTTTCCGCGGAGGTGATTGAAGCGGACGAAGGAAACGAGCAGGGGATCAAGCCCGGTATGATTGTAACATGCAATCCGTATTTTAACTGCGGGCACTGCTATTCCTGCGCTCACGGAGCCGTAAATGCATGTATGGACAACCAGACCATGGGCTGCCAGCGGGACGGCGCGTTCCAGGAATATATTACAATGCCGATCGAGCGCGTGTATGACGGCAAAGGTATGGATGCAAAGACACTGGCAGCGATCGAGCCGTTCTGTATCAGCTACCACGGAGTCAGCCGCGCGGACGTGAAGGAAGGGGACAAGGTTCTGGTCGTAGGCGCAGGAACCATCGGCGTTCTGGCAGCGATCGCGGCAAAGGCAAAGGGCGCTTGTGTGTACATATCCGATGTCTCAGCCGGAAAGCTTGAGATGGCAAAGGAATTTGGCGTTGACGGGACGCTCCTGAATGACTCTCCTGAGAATTTTGAAAAGAGAGTTTCAGAGCTTACGGATGGGAATGGCTTTGACGTTACGATCGAGGCGGTGGGCCTTCCGTCCACGTTCCAGAACTGCATCGACGCAGCCTGTTTTGGAGGCCGGATGGTTTTGATCGGTGTGGGAAAGAAGAACCTGGATTTCAATTTTACGCTGATACAGAAAAAGGAACTGAATGTATACGGTTCCAGGAATGCGCTTAAAAAAGATTTTCTTGAGCTAATAGAGATTGTAAACGCAGGAAAGGCGCCGTTAGACAAGATTATCACCAATGTTTATCCGTTTGACGACGCGGCAAAGGCTTTCGAGGATTTTGCAAATAATCCGGGAGATATGTTAAAGGTTGTATTCGATTTTTCCCAGATCAGGAAATAAGCGAGACAATAGATGAGCTGAGAGCTTTATTCAAGTAAAAGGGAGGAAAACAATGATGAAACTGAAAAAGATGGTAGCTTTAACGCTTGCAGGAGTGATGGCAGCCAGTCTGTCCGCATGCGGAGGCGGCGGAAGCGCTGCGCCGGAGACGAAGGCGGCGGAAGGAGGAGAAGCGCCTGCCGAGGGAGGCGCTGACGCGGCGGCTTCTGATACATCCGGCGCTGATATTGTACTGCAGGTTGCATTTGAGAACTCCGCTTCCGAGCCGGTTGGCGAGGGATGGAAAAAGGCGCAGGAGATCATCAAAGAGAAATCCGGCGGCACGATGGCGATTGAGATTTACCCGGATTCCCAGCTCGGGGACAAGTCCTCTCTGATCGATTCCATGCTTTTGGGAGAGAATGTATGTACGCTGGCTGACGGCGCATTCTATGCGGATTACGGCGTACCGGATTTTGGTATCGTGTTCGGGCCGTTCCTGTTCGACAGTTGGGATCAGTGCTGGACGCTGGTCGAGTCCGACTGGTACAAGGAACAGTGCGCGAAGCTGGAGGAAAAGGGCTTAAAGATCCTTGCCTCAAACTGGATTTACGGTGAGAGACACACACTGACCACAACGCCGGTTAATACGGTCGAGGATATGCAGGGCTTAAAGATCCGCGTTCCCTCCAATGAGATTCAGTCCAAGGGCTTTGATGTGCTGGGAGCAACCTCCACAGGCATGGCGCTTGGCGATGTGTATCAGGCATTACAGACAAAAACCATTGACGGAGCTGAGAACCCGCTCGCAACCCTGTACGGAAGAAAGCTTCACGAGGTTGCTCAGTACCTGATTCTCGACGGACATGTAAAGAACTTTACAACATGGGTGTGCTCTGCAGACTGGTTCAACAGCCTGACCGAGGAACAGCAGACCTGGCTTATCGAGACAGCTCAGGAAGCAGGCGAGTATAACAATGAGGTTCAGCAGGCGGCCGAGGCGGACTATCTGCAGAAGATGAAGGACGAGGGCGTTACTGTCGTAGAACCGTCAGAAGAGGTTCTGGCAGGCTTTAAGGAGAAAGCTCAGCCGTTCTACGAGATGGATTTCGGATGGACCGACGGCCTTTATGACACAGTAAGAAAGGCTATGGGAGCCAATTAAACCGCAGCTTAATGTACCGGAGGGAAGCCGGGGACGCTCTCAAAAGCTCAGTATCCGCACGCCAGCCGCTTAAAGCGGGCGGCGCGCGGCATGAGCCGGCGGAGATCCCCGTCTCCTGACGGCGCCAATATTAGGAGAGATGTATGGAAAAGAAACAGAACAGGGCAGTATCCATTCTCATGAATCTGGATATAGCGATTGCCTCTGTCATCCTTGCCGTTCTGATCGTCCTCACCTTTGCCGGCGTTATATGGCGCTATATATTCAGCAACCCATTTACCTGGCTTGAGGAAGTGCAGACCTCCTGCATGGTGTGGATTGTTTTCGCAGCGGCCGGCGCGGCGTTTCGGACCGGAAACCATGTGGCAATTGAGATGATAGTGGATATGATGCCTCAAAAAGTGCAGAAAATCATGGATATTGTGATTTCTGTCGTAGTGGTGATTGTAATCGGATATCTGTTTGTACAAAGCATTGGTTTTATCCAGGTGTTTATAAAGAGCGGACGTTCCACCAGCATGTTAAAGATTCCCTTTGCCGGAGTCTATGGAATCGCGATCGTTTCTTATATTGATATGATTCTCAGTTATTTCTACAGTGTGATCAAAGGCGTAAAATCAGAGGCAAAGGAGGCGGCAAGCAGCAATGAGTGATGTTTTAGTATTAGCGGCGATTGTAATGCTCGTCCTTTTGTTCTTAAAGGTTCCCGTATATATCGCTGTCCTTGGCGGCTCGATGGTATACTTTGTCATGAATCCGGGTATCAATTCCGTTGTATTTGCCCAGCAGGCGATCATCGGTACTGAGAAGATATCGCTGATGGCGATCCCCTTCTTTGTATGCGCCGGCATTTTCATGAACTACACAGGCGTGACAAAACGAATCATGGATTTCTGTGAGGTGGTGACCGGACGCCTGCCGGGCGGACTGGCGCAGGTAAACGTACTTCTCTCCACCGTTATGGGCGGCCTTTCCGGCTCCAATATCGCTGACGCAGCGATGGAGTCAAAGATGATGGTTCCGGAAATGACGAAAAAGGGGTTCTCCCTGGAGTTTTCCAGCGTGGTAACAGCGGCTTCCTCCATGATCACGCCTCTCATCCCCCCGGGAATCGCCATGATTCTCTATGGATGTATTGCAAATGTATCAATTGGCAAGCTGTTTATCTCTGGCTTTGGCGTGGGCGGCCTTCTGTGCATCACCATGATGATCCTGGTCGGCGTCATTTCCAAAAAGCGCGGCTACGGCATTCTTTCCACAGAAAAGCTGACAGGAATCCGCTTCTGGAAATCCTTAAAACCAGCGATTCTGCCGCTTATGCTCCCGATCATCATTATCGGCGGCATCCGTGTCGGTATCTTTACAGCTACAGAAGCCGGAGCGGTTGCGATCCTCTATGCAGCATTCTTAGGGTTCCTTTACAGGGAAATGCACATCGCGGATATCATACAGGGCTTAAAGGAAACGGTTGCGACCACAGCCTCGATCATGCTGATCGTTTCCGCAGCCTCTGTCTTTTCCTGGATTCTTACAAAAGAGAGAGTTCCGCAGATGCTGACCGAGTGGATGCTGGCCAATATCCACAGCAAATATATTTTCCTGATCGTTGTAAACATATTCCTTCTGCTGGTAGGTATGTTTATTGAAGGAAACGCGTCCATGATTATCCTCGTGCCTCTTCTCGCCCCAATCGCGGCGCAGTATGGGATCAATGAGATTCAGTTCGCGATGATCTATATCTTTAACAATGCAATCGGCGCATTATCACCGCCGATGGGTACGCTGATGTTCGTAACATGCTCGATTACAAAATGTAAGACCGCGGCGTTTATCAAAGAAGCGATTCCATTCTATATCCTTCTTGCCGTAAACCTCCTGCTTCTTACATGGTTTGAGCCGTTTACCACATTCCTGGTAAATCTGTTCTATTAAAAATATAAATCGCAGTCATGATGGCAGAGGATGCTCCGTTGCAGCCGGACGCCTCTGCCGTCATTCCTGTAAATGGACTCCCGGTATCCCGGCCGTAAAGACAGGTGCGGACAGACTCTGTGAGTACATATGTAAATGAGTTAGAGGAGGAAAAACGCTATGGCGGGAAAAGAAAATGTCATTCAGTTTGGCGAAGGCGGCTTTCTGCGCGGCTTTGTAGATTATTTTTTCCAGAAACTAAAGGATAAAGGGTTATTCGACGGTTCTGTGGTCATCGTGCAGCCCATTGCAAAGGGCATGTGCGAGATGCTGATGAAGCAGAATTGCGAGTACAATCTCTTTCTGCGCGGGATTGACAACGGGCAGGTGGTCGATGATCACACACATATCAACATCATTTCCAGGTGCGTGAATCCATACGAGGATTTTGACGCGTATATGAAGCTGGCAGAAAATCCCGATTTCCGGTTCATCGTATCCAATACAACCGAGGCGGGCATTGAATATGTTCCCGGCAACCGCTTTACGGACGCCCCGGCCGTATCATTTCCGGGAAAACTGACACAGCTTCTGTATAAGCGCTTCAAGCTGGGCCTCAAAGGCTTTATCGTCTTATCATGCGAGCTCATTGACCACAACGGCGAGGAGCTTTTAAAATGCTGCTTACAGTACGCAAAACAGTGGGAGCTTGGAGAAGACTTCGAGCGCTGGCTGAAGGAAGAAAACGATTTCTGTTCCACACTTGTGGATCGCATCGTGACCGGTTTCCCGCGCGACGAGCATGCCGCGCTGTGCGAGCGGATCGGAGAAGAGGACAACATGATGGATACCGCGGAAATCTTCCATCTCTGGGTTATCCAGGGTCATCATGAGGACGAACTTCCCCTGCAGAAGGCAGGCTTTAACGTAGTCTGGACCGACAACGTGGATCCGTACAAAAAAAGAAAAGTCCGCATCTTAAACGGCGCCCACACATCCATGGTTCTTGGGGCGCGCCTCTACGGCCTTGAAACCGTCGGCGAATGTTTAAAAGATAAAAAGGTTTCCGCTCTTCTCAAGAAATGCATTTTTGAGGAGATCATCCCGACGATCGGCGATACAGAGGACAACCGCGCCTTCGGGGCAGCCGTGCTGGAGCGCTTCTCAAATCCGTTTATCCGCCATCTGCTTTTATCCATTGCCCTGAACTCCGTATCCAAATTCAAGGCAAGAGTCCTGCCCACGATTCTGGAATACAAAGAGCAGTTCGGCAGATATCCGCAGGCGCTCGTATTCTCCCTTGCGGCTCTGATATCGTTCTACCGCACCGATGAATCGAACGACGGCGAAGAGATCATGCAGTACATGAAAACAGCTCCCGTATCAGATATCTTAACGAGAGAAGACTACTGGGGCGAGGATCTGACCGCGTTGTTACCTGATGTTGAAAAATGGTATCACATCATTCAGTCTGAAGGCATGGATAAGGCATATGAAGCCATCCTTGCGGTAGAGGGGTAATATGCAGGACTTTATAAGAATCAATCAAAACGATAAGGTGGCCGTGGCTCTAAAGCCTCTGGCCGCCGGCCTTGCGCTCTTCATCGATCAGAAAGAACTCATTCTGACAGAGGAGATCCCGCAGGGACATAAATTCGCGCTCTGCGCTATAAAAAAAGACGAGCCTGTCATAAAATACGGCTTTCGCATCGGATATGCAAAAGAAGACATTGCTCCCGGAGCGTGGGTTCACGTCCATAACCTGCGTACCGCGCTCGGCGACGTGCTGGAATACAAATACGAGCCCGAGCTCTGCCCGCTCAAAAAAACAGAGCCCGCCGCCTTCATGGGCTATAAGCGGGCCGACGGAAAAACCGGCGTGCGCAACGAAATATGGATTCTGCCTACAGTCGGCTGCGTCAATTCCGTGGCAAAGTCCATCGAAACAGCCGCAAAGGCCCGCTTTTCCCTGAAAGAGGGGGTAGAAGACATCATAGCCTTCGCGCACCCATATGGCTGTTCCCAGATGGGAGATGATCAGGAAAATACAAGAAAAGTCTTCGCAGATATCATTCATCACCCCAATGCCGCCGGCGTGCTGGTGCTCGGCCTCGGCTGTGAAAACTCCAATATACCAGTGCTCATGGACTATATAGGAGGCTATGATTCAAACCGGATCAAATTCCTGCAATGCCAGGATGTGGAAGACGAGACAGAAGAAGCGCTGCGCCTAATCGCAGAGATCTGTGAGACAGCCTCAAAGGATCAGAGACAGCCATGCGACGCCTCCGAGCTGATCATCGGCATGAAATGCGGCGGCTCCGACGGCTTGTCCGGCATCACGGCTAACCCCACAGTCGGCGCCTTTTCCGATCTCCTGATCAGCAAAGGCGGCACAACAATCCTGACCGAGGTTCCCGAAATGTTCGGAGCAGAAACAATTCTCATGAACCGCTGTAAGGATAAAGAAACCTTTGAAAAAACCGTCAGCCTGATCAATGATTTCAAAAATTACTTCATCCGCCACGATCAGACGATCTACGAGAATCCCTCGCCTGGAAATAAAAAGGGCGGCATCTCCACACTGGAGGACAAATCTCTGGGATGTACGCAGAAATCCGGCTCCGCCCCGGTATGCGGCGTTCTGCAGTACGCGGAGCGCGTAAAAGAAAAAGGCTTAAATCTCCTGTCCGCGCCCGGCAACGATCTGGTAGCGTCCACAGCCCTGGCCGTATCAGGAGCCCAAATCGTCCTGTTCACCACAGGCCGCGGCACCCCGTTCGCAACACTCGTGCCGACCATGAAGATCTCCTCGAACTCAAAGCTTGCGGGTCATAAGTCCAACTGGATAGACTTCAATGCAGGGGAAATGGTTGAAGAAAAATCGGGTGAAGAAGTGGCAAAGGCACTGTTTGAATATGTGTTAAAGGTGGCTTCCGGGGAGAAGGTGAAGGCGGAGGCGGCAGGATTTCATGATATTGCGATATTTAAGCAGGGAGTGACGCTTTAAAGAATAGGCGTTATATTAAATATCGTGTAGGGGCCGCCAGAGCCAGCTTCTATATCCAACGGAACCCCGCTTCCGCTCGGAGAAAAGCGCAGCGGTACTAAGCTCGAAAAGACCTCGCTAAGTACCGGCGGTTTTCTACGGGTTCCTTATGGATATAGAA
>CAJTGE010000078.1 GCA_910575795.1 Clostridiaceae bacterium
ATTCGACGAAACCCAGCTTGACAACACAGACTTGAACCGCACGCCGGACGATCCGGGAACCTACGAGTCCGGCCTGGGGAGCCTCAACCAGACGGCCTGGGGGGATGATGAGATCGTGTTTAACTATTCCGGGAATAAGGGTGTCACGCAGTCTGATACCAACAAATACAACTGGGGCAATGACGGGGGGAGCCAGTTTGAGACGTGGGACGACCCGTACCGTGATCCCTGCAAACGGGACGACAATGTAACGGGCCGGGACGGCCTTCTTTACGAGATCGACTCTTCCGGGAACAAAAGTGAGACGCCCGCACATACGGATATCAAAGGCTACACCTACCATAAGGGCTACTGTACCGGGCATCCGGCCCCGGAGATTGAGTACCTTGAATGCGAATGCGAGGAGGAGTGCGACTGTGAGGAAATCAACCAGCAGCTGCACGACGAGGCGTGGGCCGCATGGTATGAGGAAGTAAAAAAATGCGAAAAACTCGTAGAGGAAGGCGGATTCTTCCACTGCATCGAGCCGGGTGACGCTGCAAAGGAAGCGATGGGGGCAGACCGCGATCAGTTTTATAAGGAGTTTATTTCCCTGACCTATGGATACAGCGCGAGGGAAATCCAGGCGGCAAAGGGTTATATACGCCACGGCATCCACACGGATGACATCCCGGTCGAGTGGCGCACCGTCACATCCAGCGAGTATAAGGATACCGGGGAGGCGAAAAACCTTAACCATACGGGAGGAGGAGTCCAGGGGACGGATCCGGACAATGAGACAGAGCCGGACGGGGATCATGATGAGGACGGTGAGGAACACTCCGGCAGCTCCTACCGCTACACGCCCGCCATGAAACAGAACCGGATTGCTGCTGCATGGCATGTCCGTTCTGAAAGTCCAGAACCGGAAGGAGAGACCCCTGCAGATACTGAGGAAACTGCCGGTGCATCTGAAGGCAGGGAAACGGGCGGCCAGGAGGAATCAGGAAGCAACGGCAAAACGGACAGTACAGATGAGGCTGAGAATCAGGGCGAAGAAGAAAGCCTGCCTGAGGAAGACGAAACGGACATCATCGTAACCGCCCAGGGAAAAAGGGTTCAGGGAATCGCTTTTATTGCAGAGGCTGAGAATGCCGGTAAAACGGAAAGTACGGCCAAAGCGGAAGATGCCGAAACCAGCGCCGCCGATGAATCCGAAGGCCAGGGAGAAATAGAAAGCGTGACTGGTATGGAAGTTACAGAAGAAACTGAAAGTACAGATAAAGCTGGGAATAAAATAAACGATGACAATGGCAATGCAGGAAGACGACGTTTCCATCAATAATCAAAATAGAAGTGCATGGAGCGATTTGATAAATATTTTAAAATCCTTTTATATATAGAAATAGTCATGATAATCAGTGATAGGTTTTTTTGAGAGACACATTCAAAATGGCTTTTTCTGCTCCAAGTCTCATAATCTGTTAACTCAATTGAAAACTTTTTGCAGAATCCCTTATTTAATGCTCATTTTCCCTCCACCAAAGAATAGAAAATATTTTGTAAGATAAAAGCTTATGCACTATAGAAAAATATGTATTATTATGGTATAATTTATTTAAAAAGCATCTTTTTTGTCTATTGATATTTTCCAAAAGGAAAGAAGACAGCATCTAAGAAAATATTAAATAGAGTTTTTTTGAAAATCCATTTTATTCGTAGGCCAGTTATGATTCAATACTTATCATCACATATTGTTATAAGCAGTTGGTCAATCCTGAAATGGAAGCTGGAAGTAAGAGTATTGGTGTTTCCACGGCTACAGAAAAAGCTAAAGTATATGCTTCCGATGTGACATTCCGTAATGATATCATTGATCTGGTTTCGCTCAGGAGTTTAAGTAGTCCACAAAGAACAGTAAAATGTAATACTGCAAGCCAGGTTCAACAACTGGATATCTTGCAGAGAAAGAAGGTTAAATCACTCTTAATATGTAGCGGGATATCAATACGCGTCTGAAAGTCGTTGCAGATATCAATTAAGCTACTACCAATCAGAAAAATTATCGTTGAGACAGCATTATTCAATATTTAAAAGCTCAAGAATTTTGGCATATCCAGTATAGAATACCAATATGAGTAAAGGATCGGTCTTTGAAACATCCAGAAATATGTCTTTTGGGATGCCCACCATATCTGCTAGCGCTGTAAAAGCAGATCTATGGATACAGTATTGAATATCCATCATATATGGAACAGGAAAAACATCTGTCACACACTGAACAATTTTGTCAAATTATATAAAAAATTGTCATATACAAGAAGTTTATGTTTTTATAAGCTAAAGTATTGATTTTTAAAGTTCAGCACATCAAACTAAACAGTGTGGGAGGTTTGAGAAATTATTATACAGGAGGATCTGTTTATGCAAAAGATAAAAGAAGCTGTACAAATCAAAGTTAAAAACTTAAAAAATTGGCTTATAAGCAGGTTTGAGCGTTTAAAGGATCAATGCATAAAACTAGAAGAGAAAATAGATGAAAAGAACAAAAAACGGGATTGGCACGATTTCGCTCAAATGCTGATGAATATGGCCACGCTGGCTGCTTACTGCACCATTAGTTTAGCCTTAGCCGAGTATCAGAAGACAGAATGGTTCTACTATTTTTCTGTAGTGGTTATCCTGCTTTTTGGAGGTCTTTCCTTTTGGGATTTACTCTGCTTGGTGAGATGGAAAAAACTAAAACATTTTTTTAAGCATCTGTGGAATGGTATAAAAACTATGTTTTTTTGGATAGGAAAGGCATGTTCAAGGAGTCATCTTATCCACTTGGCTACGTTTATATTGATTGGTTTTACAGTAGTTTACAACTATCACAACACAAAATATTACAAAAGCGTTGTTGAAGTTTATGGGATCCCCTTAGGAGTTGGAGAGCCTATGTCTGTAGAGGAACGGCAGAATTGCGCCGGATACTGGAAGATCAAAAGCTATCCCATAAAAAGAACAGTGGAGCTGGAGTACCAGGAATCCTATGGACAGATGAAAGTTATGAGGCAGTATTCCACTCTGTATGGGATGGGAATATTTCAGCCCGCATCCCGTATTGTCTGCTACTACCGAAAGGGGGAGAAGGACAAATACCGCGGCTACGGTAAGGAGCACTTCATGACAGCGAGAGAGCATGATTTTAAGGAGTCGGTAAAGACTTCTTATTATGGAGATGATGACAGGTTGATTTTGGAACTGAAACGGGTGGAAGATAAAGATGTTTTTGAAATCACGGCCTATTCATCAGAAGATATGCCCCAGCTTTTAAATTCCACCTTGCTTCGTATTCCGCAGGGAGAGAGTGGTTCCAGAGTGCTATTGTCCCAGAAGATTGAGATATCTTATAATGAAGACGGATTGCCAAAGAGCTGTAAATTAAGCGGGCAGGCATGTAATTTGTACGGTATCAATGGGGAGGCATATAGCTATGATCAGAATAACCGGATCACGTCCCTCTATTATCTTGATATGAATGGAGAGCCCGTATGCAACAGGCTTGGCGTAATGATGACGGCATTCAGCTATGACGAAAAAAACAATATGCAAAGCATCCGTTACTTTAGTGATGAGGAAGGACAGAAAAAAACAGAAGGATTTTATGGAGTGTTTTGCGAAAAATTCAAGTATGACAGATATGGAAATTTGACGGAGCGCAGACAACTGGGGCGTAACGAAAATCGGCAGGACGATGAGAACGGAGTCTGCTTATACCAATATTCCTATGACGGACCTAACCTGACAGGAGAATATTTTTTTAACTATGACGGAGAGGCTACGGAACACAAAGGGCTTTTCAGCAGTTATGCAGGATTTGAAAGTAAAGTAAAGTACGGTCAGACTGAGCTGAAGATCATCTTGGAACGGATGGAACTTAAAGAAGGAGAGAAACAGGAAGAAGGGCCGACACAAAACTTAGAAGCGAGAAGAAGAAACGATGAGGAAGGGGAAGGACAGGGGGCAGATGGGGCAGGACAGACAGAAAAGAAACTGGAAGAAGAAAGCTTTGGAGGAATGGATCGGGACAGGAACTTGATTTTTAACCGGACGATTGAAGAAGAGAAGTTTGAGGACGAGAGGGGCCGCAGGTATTCTTCTATTCAATATGAGATTGACTCTAAACACAATATTTTGTCTGTCGGATATTTTGACAGTGACGGGAGGCCTACGGCAAATGAGGATGGATATGTAGAAAAAAAGTATTTCTATGACGAGAATCAGCGTTTGATTAGCGAATGGTATTATGATTATTTGGGCAGTCCGTGCATAAACAAGGACGGATATGCTGCGATAAAATATGCATATAAAAATCAACAGGACACTCAACTGAAAACGGTCTGCTATCTGGACACAAAGGGAAATCAGACTGTAAATCGGAGACTGGGCTGCGCTTCTGTCTGCTATGAATGGAGCGACGAGAATGAAGGAGAGGTCAGAACTACAGTCTATATGGATGTCTATGGAAAACCGACACCGCTTCTGGGGCAGGGATATGTTAAGCTGGAACAGACCTATGATAAAAATGGTTTTTTGATCAGGGAGGCTTATTTTGACGAAGAAGGAAGTCCAACCTGTCGGAAAGATTTTGGAACGGCTGAAATTTTGTATGATTATGGGGATGACGGGAACCTGATCTGCGAGTGGTATAAAGACGGAGATGGAAAACCGGCTAACCGTCTTGATACAGGCTGCGCCGTGGTGAATACAGAATATAAAGACGGGAAGCTGGTTAAAGAATCCTATGAAGGATACTGGATGCAAATGTTAAGGGCTATGCCTGATAAAAATACCGGTGCAACGGCAATTCATTATAGTTATGACAATGGAAACAAAGTGAGGGAGGAATACCTGGACGGAGACGGAATGATGGTCCTGCGCAAGGATATCGGCTGCGCAGCCCAGGAGTTCGAATACAATGACAGAGGAAAACTGATGACTGTATATTGCTATGGGACAGACGGGGCACTGGTGATTCAGAAGGACGGCTATGCAGTGGCCAGATATCAGTACGACAGGCAGGGAAAACGCATTTCCGAGAGATACTATGACACGGCTCAGAAACCTGTTATTACCACTAAATACCACTGTGCAGGAATGCTGCGGACCTTTGACGAGTATGGGAATGAGACGAATCTCCAATATCTGGGGAAAGATGGTAATCTGATGATTCGGAAAGATTATGGAATTGCCCAGATCCATAAAGAGTACGATGGCCAGGGCAATCTGATAAAGGAAGCTTATCTTGATAAAGACGGAAAACCGGTTATAAGAAAAGATAAAGGATATGCTTCTTATGAGTTAGTCTATGAAGACGGAAGGTGTACTGAGCGTCGATATTTCAACCCGGAGGGAGGCCTGATTATCCGGCCGGATACAGGTTATGCAATTATAGAGCTAGAGTATAACGAATGGGGGCAGTGCATTTCCGGGATATACAAAGGGGTAGATGAAGAGCCGGTAGTTCATAGGGAATATTACTGCGCCGGTTTTGAGTATGATTTTGACAGGTATGGAAACGAGATAGAACTTCGCTACATAGGAATTGACGGAAACCTGATGCTTCGGAAAGACTACGGAATTGCCAAGGTGAGAATGACTTACGATGAATGGGGAAATCTGACAAGAGAAGAATACTTTGATATCATCGGAAAGCCGACGGTTAGTAGAGATGGGGGCTATGCTTCTTTGTCGAAAACGTATGAAAATGGAAATTGTATTGAAACCAGGTTTTTCGATATAAATGGAAAACTGGTAAAGCGGTGGGATGCAGGTTATGCAGTCATTAAAACAGAATATGATGAATTTGGAAGATGCGCTGAGGAACGATATTATGATGAGGAGGGCAATGAGGCAATTGACAAAGATTTCCAGAGCATGGGAATAAAGTTTATATACGATGACCGGGGAAATAAGATTGGTCTTCAATACCTGGCACAAGGAGAGAAACTGATGATTCGTCCAGATTATGGATGCGCCCAGATTCGTCAGACTTATGATGAGTTTGGAAATCTGGTTAAAGGAGAATATCTGGATGAGGAAGGAATCCCTATGATACGACAGGAAAAGGGCTATGCGTCATTTGAGGATACCTATGAAAAAGGGGAAGTGGTAGAAAGCCGATTTTTTGACGAAAAAGGGGATTTGGTGAAGAGCAGAGACACAGGGTATGCAGTTATTAAAAATGAATACGATGAGTTCGGCCAGTGTACAGTATCTCGATATTACGGAATTCATGGAGAACCTGTCATCGGAACCAAATACCGTTGTGCCGGTTTTGAATATGATTATGACGAAAATGGAAATAATACATACGTCAGATATATTGGTTTAGACGGAGAACTGATGATCCGCCGGGATTACGGTTGTGCCCAGGTAGAGTATGAGTATGATGAAATGGGGAATCTAATCAGGGAATCGTATTTTGATACCTCTTATAAACCTGTGGTGAGACCGTCTGTAGGTTATGCCGTTTTGGAGGAAAGATATGAAAACGGCAATTGTGTGGAAAGCCGGTTTTTTGACGAGAAGGAAAACTTGATACGGTGTAAGGATAAAGGCTATGCGGTGGTTAAAAGAGAGTATGATGAACTGAATCAATATCGTTCCTCCCGTTACTATGATACAGAGGGAGAACCAGTTATAAGTACAGAATATCATTGTGCCGGCTTTGATTATGATTATGACCAGTTTGGTAATACAATAGAAACAAAATCTATCGGTTTAGATGGAAATCTGATGGTAAGGAGTGAGCAGGGATACGCAAAATATCAGGCAGTTTATGATGTGGCAGGAAATGTAATAGAGGAGAAATTTTTTGATGAAAACGGGCGGCCGATTGCCCGGAAAAATTCAGGTTATGCATCATGTAAAAGCTTTTATGAAAATGGCGATTGTGTAGAAATGCGATATTTTGATGAGGCCGGCAGGTTAAAGGTGCGCTGGGATGAAGGGTATGCAGTTATCAAAAAAGAATATGACCCGTTAGGGCGCTGTGTTATGCAACATTTTTTTGATGAAGAGGAAAAGCCATTTGTCAACAGGAAATATGACTGCGCGGCAATGGGATTTGAGTATGATAAAAGAGGGAATGAGAGCCTGATTCAGTACTTGGATATTGAAGGGAATTTGATGTTGCGGAAAGACTTTGGCTGTGCGCAGATAAAAAAGAAATATGATTCTTGTGGAAATCTGGAGGAGGAAGTTTATCTTGATAGAGACGGCCGTCAGACCGTGCGGAGAGATCTGGGCTATGCATCTGTTGAGTCCACTTACCAGGGAGATGTTTGCGTTGAAACCAGATATTATGACGCTGGGAAGAATTTAACAGAGAGCAAAGGCGGCTATTATGCCATAGTAAAACGGGAATATGAGCCAACGGGGTTGTGCAGCGGTATATTTTATTACGATGCAGATAAAAACCCGGTTGTCAGCACAAAGGATTATTGTGCCGGAATCCAGTATTCTTATGATCCATGGGGAAATAAGATAAAAGAAACCTATGTGGGAACGAACGGAGTTATGATGAACCGATTTGACTATGGCTATGCACAGGTAGTGAGAGAATATGATTTCTTCGGCAGGATTAAAAGGGCTTCTTTTATAGGAGATGACGGAAAAAGCGCACGGTGGAAAGTTGGAGGTTATACTTTTAGTGAATTTGTATATGAAGACGGAAACCAGATAGAGGCAAGATATTATGGTGAGGATGGAAAGCTGGTGCTGCGGGCCGATTTAGGTTATGCCGTAATAAAAATGAAATATGATGAATATTCCAGAAATATTTCAGAGACATATTTTGATGTAAAGGAGCTTCCCGTCGTAAGTACGGAATACCGCTGCGCAGGTATAGAATATGAGTATGACAAAATGGATAACAAAACTGTCTTACGGTATCTGGGGCCTGACGGCAAGCACATGACGAGAGATGACACAGGTATAACAGAAACGCGGCGGGAATATGATTTTGCCGGAAATATAGTTAAAGAGTCTTATTTCGTTATTGATGGAGAAAAACTTAAACCGGCAGTGAACAAAGACACCGGATACGCTTCTTTTGAGGATGCCTTTGAAAATGGAAACTGGATAGAGGGAAGATACTTTGATTTGGACGGAGCATTGACTCCTTGTACAAACGGAGGCTATGCTGTCATTAAGAAAGAGTATAATGATGAGGGCCTGTGTATTTCGGAACGGTTTTATGGAATCAATGAGCAACCTGTTATCAGTACGAAAGACCACTGTGCAGGTATGAACAATTCATATAATGAAAGGGGAGAAAAAGCGGCTGTCGAGTATATCGGGTTAGATGAAAAGAAGATGATTCGAAGCGATCTTAAATGCGCCCAGACTCACTGGGACTATGATGCATATGGAAACATCGTTAGGGAAGTTTATCAGGACATAGAGGGAAAACCGATTGTGCGGTCAGATATAGGGTATGCTGCTTATGAAGCAAAATATAACAGAGGCAAGCAGATAGAGATTCGATATTTAGATGACCAGGATCAATCCATAGTTTATCAAAAGGGCGGTTATGCTGTCATTAAAAGTACATATGATGATGTTGGAAGACGTATTTGGAGACAGTATTATGGAACAGGGGGAGAACCTGTCATGGACGAGGAGCATCATTGGGGCGGTTATAGATATGAATACAGCAGGGATGGAGAAAAGGAAATTGAACTTCTGCAATATCTGAATACGGACGGAACCCTAATGTTCAGAGAGAGTTACGGCTGTGCGCAAATAAAAACAATCTACGACGAGACAGGCAGAGAAATAGAGGAAACATATCTTGACCTGGATGGAAATCCCATCGTCCGGGAGAAGACAGGTTGTGCTTCCATAAAGAACGAGTATACTAACGGGAATCTGACGGAGATCCGGTATCTGGACAGCGATGGAAACCTGGTAATGAACAAAGAATATGGATATGCGATTCTGAAAAAAGAGTACAACGAAGTTCAGCAGCTGAAAAAAGAGATGTTTTATGGTACAGAAGAGCAGTCTGTTATCAGCGAAATATACCATTGCGCTGGCTTTGATTATCGGTATGATGAGAGAGGAAATCAAAATCATGTATGGTACTGTGGTCTTGATGGGAGTTATATAGAACCTGAACTGTTCGGAGTTAAGATGAATTATAAGATATATGACGATTATGGAAATCTGACTTGGGACTCCTATTATCATTATGATGGCATTAACTATCAAAAAGCAGTTCGAAAAGATTTGGGATATTTTGCTGTAAATAACATTTATGACAAAAAGGTTTTAACGAGTAGAGAATACCTGGATGAGGACGAAATATGGGTTATTAATCAGAGTCAGGGTTATGCATCCGTAGATTATACATATGATAGCCAGGGAAGGATTGTTGATGAAACATATTATGATCAGGAAGGTTATATCATCAATTGTACAAAAGGATACGCACGTATAGAATATCTATATGACGACTCTGGAAATGAGAAGGAAAGGGTTTACCGTGATAAGAGGGAAATGGAGGAAGGTTTGACAGATGCATTCGAATGATATCTTAGGCTGTAGAACAAAGGGCGGATTTATGTTTACAGAGCAGGAAAGCAGGGGAAGTAAAAAAATGTTGAAGCGGGCCAAACGGTAGATAGCGGGTACTTCGACTTAATTATGAATTCATGATATACTGTTATTAATTATAACGGAAAGGCGGTGTGGCAATATGCTCAACGAATATATGCTTCCAATGACCCTGGAACGACATTTTGAAGGTAAACGGTAGATAGGTTCTTTCCAGACTTAGTTGATCTTGAAGTAAGATCTAATACCTGTCTTATCTTATCGTTGCCCATTTACTTGACAAAAAACAGCTTTAACAAAATAAATTCAACAAACAATGGAAAGAACCGGTAGATAGTGCGTACCTATACAAAACAGGAGCAAACCTGTATGATAGAAACAGATTTGCTCCTGTCTTATTTCATTTCTTCTTTACCGGGCTTTCGGCAGTTCGCAGGGAGGTTCGGTGACCAGGGGAGCAGGTCATCCGGAAAGGCACGGTCTGTATCATCCAGATGTTTTGGTATCCCGGTAAGCAGATATTCAAAGTAATCATATGGCTTCAAGCTGTTTGCCTTTGCTGTCTCTGCGATGCTGTAGATGATGGCGCTGGACATGGCTCCGGCGACGGTATCGATCATGACCCGGTTCTTTTTCCCGATACAGAATCCACGGATTGGAAATGTCATTTTTCATATACAATCCGGCAAAAAGGAACTGGAATGCCCGTTCTGCGGTTCAAGAACTAAGATGATCCATTTCGTATACCAACGTGAGATTCAGAATCTCTTCATTCAGGACAGACGGGTCATATTATTAGTGGATACACGAAAAATATTCTGCAAAAAGTAAACGGTAGATAGTGAGTACCTATACAAAACATGAGCAAACCTGTATGATAGAAACAGATTTGCTCCAGTCTTTATTTCACTCCACTTTTATCAGGCTTGCGGCAATTCGCTGGCAGGCTTGGTGACCAGGGGAGCAGGTCATCCAGAAAACTGCGGTCGGTATCCTCCAGATGCTTCGGAATCTCGGTAAGCAGATACTCAAAGTAATCATACGGTTTCAGATTGTTTGCTTTTGCAGTCTCCGCAATGCTGTAGATGATGGCGCTGGACTTTGCTCCGGTAATGGTATCGATCATCACCCAGTTTTTCTTGCCGATACAGAATCCGCGGATGGACTGTTCCGCAGCGTTATTGTCCATCGGCACTTCGCCATCATCCAGGAACACTTTCAGGTATTTCTCCTGGTTCAGGGAATAATTGAAACCTTCCCACGTCTTGCTTTTCTGCGGCACTTTCGGGAGGTTTTCACGAACCCATGTGAAATAAGCCTCCACCAGGGGC
>CAJTGE010000079.1 GCA_910575795.1 Clostridiaceae bacterium
CCTGGACGAGATCCCGCAGCTTATCAATATCTGGAAGGGCGAGATGACCTTTGTGGGGACGCGTCCGGAGGTGGCGGGGTATGTGAGGGCGTACACAAAGGAGATGTACGCGACGCTGCTGCTGCCGGCGGGCGTGACCTCTGAGGCCAGCATCCGCTTTAAGGATGAGGCCATGCGGATGGAAAAAGCCTGCTCTGCCGGAGCCAATATAGACGAGGCGTACATCCGCACGGTGCTGCCGGAGAAGATGAAATGGAACCTGCGGGAGATGCGGAAATTTTCATTATTCAGAGAATGGGCGGTTTTAATGAAAACCATATGGACAGTGACAGAGTAAGGAAGGTTTAACATGCGGCGGGTCTTGATCGTATGCACAACGGATTCAATGATATGGAATTTTCTGATTCCACACATTCAAAGTATGGAGCGTCAGGGGATGTCTGTGGAATGCGCCTGCTCCAGAACAGGCGTATATTTTGACGAGCTGATATCGGAATATGGATTAACCGCGTATGAGCTCCCGTTTCAGAGAAGTCCGTACTCATTAAGAAATATAACGGCGTACAGGAGACTTGTGTCGTTAGTCAGGGCGAGACGGTACGACACGATTTTCTGCCATGAGCCGGTCGGAGGCGCGATGGGCCGGCTCGCTGGCCGGAAGGCAGGCTGTAAAGTGATATATATGGCCCACGGCTTTCATTTTTACAGGGGAGCGCCCAAGCGCAACTGGCTGATTTACTATCCGGTGGAAGCTTATTTATCGCGTTTTACAGATCTGCTGATCACGATTAACCGGGAGGATTACAGGGCGGCGCAAAAGATGCACGCTTCAAAAGTAGCGCTGGTAAACGGGGTTGGCGTCCATGCAGGGCGGTTTCACGCATATGAAACGGATTGCCTGCGGATGCAATTCGGATTAAAAAAGGACGATTTTATTCTTCTGACCGTGGGAGAATTGATACCAAGAAAAAATCATAAGCTGCTGATCCGGGCTATATCCGGAATGGAGGATCCGAAGATCCACTTATTTATTGCCGGCGAGGGAAGGCTGGAGGGTGAGCTGAAAAAGCTGACAGGGAAAGAGCATCTGGATGCAAACGTCCATATGCTTGGATTTTGCAGGAACATAACGGATTTATGCAATGCCTGTGACGCATTTATTTTCCCGTCCCTGCAGGAGGGGCTTTCTGTAGCGCTGATGGAAGCCATGGCCTGCAAAAAACCTGTCATCGCTTCCCAGATCCGCGGAAATGTTGATTTGATTGATCATAAAAAAGGCGGTTTTTTGGTAAAGGCAAAGGATCAGAAGGGATATCAGAGAGCCATTCAGATATTAAAGGAAAATCGAAAGCTGCGCGGCCGGTTTGGCAATTACAATGCGGAAAAGATAAAAAAATACGATATACGGCGCGTCGAACGACAGTTCAGGAAGCTGTATCTGAATATGTAAAGGAATGATAGAGCCATGATTACGCCAAAAGAGATTGAAAAAAGGACTATGACGCCGGAAAAGAGAAGGGAAGCGCGCAGCAGTTATTTCGCGTTTTACATCGGAAGGCCGCTGTCGTATGTGCTGACTATTCCGTTTCTGTATACAAATATTTCGCCCAATACGGTGACTGTTTTGTCGATTTTCTGTTCGCTTGCCGGTTTTGCCTTTTTGTCATGGGGGCAGACCATTCCCCAGAGGCTGGCGGGCCTGCTGTTTTTCTTTTTATGGAATATGGGGGACGGGATCGACGGAAATATCGCAAGATATAAAAACGTGAAATCGGCAAACGGGGATCTTCTCGATACACTGGGCGGGTATCTGGCAATGGTTCTGATGATTTTGGCCATGGGAAATGCCGCTTATTTTGATCAGGATGGATGGAGGCCGGCGGATCCGGCAATGCCGGTGATGCTGAGCGCGCTCAGCGCGGCGGCGACGGTGATACCGAGATTACTGATGCACCGGAAGCTTTCGCTAAATCCGGGAAAGGCGGAAGCGGCGGCCTTAAAGGATAAGGGGTCTTATGGATTTGCGAAAATCGTAGCCCTGAACTTATGTGATCCGGCCGGGTTTCAGGAAGTTGTGATGCTGGTTTGCATTGTTCTGAGCTTAAACACCCAGTTTACGGTTTTATATTTTGTGCTGAATGTGTGCATGATGCTTTATTCGATCAGGAAGCTTCTGGAGAGGGAATAGGAAATGAACACAGCAATCATTATAGCAGGCGGTTCCGGAAGCCGCATGGGGCAGGATATACCAAAGCAGTTTATCCATGTGTACGATAAGCCGGTATTAATCTACACACTGGAGGGATTTCAGAGACATCCGGACATTGACGCCATCGAAGTGGTGTGCTTGGACGGATGGCATGACGTTTTATGGGCTTATGCAAAGCAATTTCATATTGATAAGCTAAAATGGGTAGTATCCGGCGGAAAGACAGGGCAGGAATCTATACGGAACGGCGTATATCATCTGGAGGGAGAATGCAGGGGCAGCGATATCATTGTCATTCATGACGGGATCCGGCCGATGGTTGACGATACGGTATTAACAGATGTCATTCAGACAGCAAAGGCATATGGAAATGGGGTTACCTCGCTGCCGTATAATGAACAGATTTTTGTGGTCAGTGAAGAGATGGACGGGACGACGACAGAGTATATCCCGAGGGAGCGGCTGCGCCGGGTTTCCACACCGCAGGCATATCGGTTTGAAACACTGCTTCGGGCGTACCGGACGGCGTTTGAAAAGGAGATAGGGATATACGGCGCGTCTTATACGAATACAATGATGGTTGAGCTGGGCGAACGGCTGTATTTTTCATCCGGCTCAGATAAAAATATCAAGCTGACGACAAAGGATGATCTGGAGATGTTTAAGGCGTATTTAAGGATGGACAGGGACGCCGGACGGAAGGGGTGAGAGGAGAAAATGAAAATATTTGAGAATGAACAGTACCTGGATGATGTGAGGGATACGGCGGGCCTGGATCTTTCGTGGGAAAAGCTTCAGGACAGCTCGGTGCTGATTTCAGGCGCGACGGGGCTGGCTGGGAGTTTCCTCACAGATGTGCTTTTGGAGCGGAATAAGACGTATTCGATGAATTGCCGGATCTACGCGCTTGGGAGGAGAAAAGACATAGCGTTGAAACGGTTTGCGCATTGCAGGGAGGATCCGCTATTTCGCTTTCTTTCACATGATATCCGGGAGCCTCTGGACGGGACGGGAATACAGAACATGGACTATGTGCTCCATTTGGCAAGTAATACGCATCCGCTCGCATATGCAAAGGACCCGATCGGAACAATCACGACCAATATCATCGGCCTGAAACATATGCTGGATTTTGCCGCCGGGCATGATGCCAGACGCGTCGTTTTCGCCTCCTCCAATGAGGTTTACGGAGAGAACCGCCAGGATACGGATCTGTTTAGGGAGGAAGACTGCGGTTATATTAACTGCAATACGCTGCGCGCCGGCTATCCGGAGAGTAAGCGCTGCGGGGAGGCGCTCTGCCAGGCGTATATAGAGCAAAAAGGACTGGATGTGGTGATCCCGCGCCTGACCCGTTCCTATGGGCCGACGATGCAGCCGGACGACAGTAAGGCCGTCTCCCAGTTTATTAAAAAAGGCGTCTGCGGCGAGGACGTGATCCTGAAAAGCGCAGGAGAACAGTATTACTCGTATACCTATGTTTCAGACGCGGTATCCGGCCTTCTCACGGTTCTGCTCCATGGGGAGCGGGGAAAATCGTATAATATTGCCGATGAGGCGTCGGATATCAGGCTGAAGGATTTGGCGGCGCTGATCGCTGAGGCCGCGCATGTAAGGGTTATCGCCGCGCCGCCGGACGAGACGGAAAAAAAGGGATACAGCGCTGCGACCAGGGCAAGGCTTGACGGGCGGGAGCTCAAAAAGCTGGGATGGTCCGCCAGATACGATATCGAATCCGGAATCAAAAGGACCCTGTCGATCCTGCGCTCGCTGGACAGCGAAGGCAGCGCGGGCAATATTGACAGATAAAAATGAGAAATTAAGGAAAAATCTATGCCTGAAATATCAATTATTGTTCCCGTTTATAATGTGGAGATGTATGTAGAAAAATGTGTTTGCTCCATCCTGGAACAGACCTATCCGGATTTTGAACTGATTCTGGTGGATGACGGTTCGACGGATCGCAGCGGGGAGCTCTGCGAGGAGCTGGCGCGGCGGGATGCAAGAATCCGGGTCATCCATAAAACCAACGCAGGACTGAGCTCCGCCAGAAATACGGGGATAGAAGCCGCCCAGGGCGCTTATCTGGGGTTTGTTGACAGCGATGATTCGATTGCCCCGGATATGTATGAAACCCTGTACAAAAATCTGGTAAGGGAACAGGCGGATGTATCTATATGCGGTATATACCACTGTTATGAAGGAAAAGCGCCGAAAAAGGCAAAGCCAGGTTATGGGTTCTATGATGCGCAGGAAGCGATATATGCGGCGTTTTGCGGCGGCCTTTTCGGCGTAAATGCCGTTGATAAATTATATAAAAGAGAGATTTTTAAAACCATCCGCTACCCGGAGGGAAAGACGGCAGAAGACGCATTTGTGATCGTCCGTGTCTTTATGCAGTGTAAAAGAATTGTGGCTGTTTCGGATCAGAAATATTTCTATTTTCACAGAGCGGGAAGTATTACGACAAAGCGTTCTGCCAGGACATGTTTTGACTGCATTGAGGCGTACCGGGAGAATTACAGCCTGATCTGTAAGCATTACCCGGATATAAAGGATATTGGCCTGCACCGCCTGTGCTGGGCTTACTTTTACGCTCTGGACAGGCTTTTGACGGCATCGGATCGGCGGGATTATGCCGCTGCGGAACGGGATGTCATCCGGTTTTTAAGGCGGCATACGGCGTTTATTTTGTTTCGGTCAAAGGTATCGGTATTCAGGAAGGCGGCTGCGCTTTTGTTATGTGCAAGTAAACGGCTGTATGCCATGGCTTTACATATCAATCTGAAGCGTAACGTAAGGCTGAACGGGTGAAGCGCTGTGTAAAGGAGAAGAGCCAATGATTCTAAGAGGGAAGATCCATCCGGAGGATAAGCCGGTCATCTATAAATATTTCATATGCTGGACGCTGCTGCTGCTCTGTTTCCTCACGTCGTCAGAGTTATTTATGGCGGGCTTTATCGTGGCTTCTGCCGTGTTCCTGGCAGTTTCCGGGAAAGATGAGGCGCTGTACCTGATATTTGCCCTGGTAAGTTTAAGCAGCGCCATATCGCTTGCGCCCCGGTATCAGACATCCCTGTTTGGGCTGCTCATTTTCGTTTATATCATGAGAAATCTGGCCGGTATCCGGATCCATAAAAGAACAGCGCTCTTGTATGCGTTTCTTGCCATTTATATGATATCCGGTTTGAGGCCGGGGCAGAACAGCCTGTTTTCGGACATAAAAACCATTGTCAATTATTCACTCCTACTTATCTTTGCCATGGCATTTGACCGGGCGCAATGGATCCGGCTGTTCGATTTTTATATATGGGGGCATATCTGCGCGGCGCTCCTGGCTTTCATAGCAGGAGGTTCTGCAAGGCTGGGGAAGGCGGTTGAAATGGATACAGCCGTCATTGGGGAGATCGAGGTGAGGCGGTTTTCCGGCCTGGATATGGATACCAATTTTTTTGCGGTAAACTGTGCGTTTATTATGGCTTGTCTTTTGTTTTTTCTGTGCAGCCGCGGGCAGAAAGACATATCAAAAAAGAAAATTATGGTCTTTACAGGCATTTACTTTATTTTGGGAATTATGACCTTTTCTAAAATGTTTATTGTTGCGCTCGGATTTGCGGCTTTTTATTATTATATGACGAATCTGCAGACAAAGCTTGCCAGTCTGCTTTGGTGGAGTGTGTTTGGCATATCGCTGTTTTTAATGGTCAATATGTATACGAATGGGGCGGCTGCCACACTCCTCTTCGGACGTTTTATAAACCCGGCCCATGATTACGGTTCTGTGATGAATACGCTGACAACAGGGCGTTATGCTATTTGGGCGGCATATGTAAAGGACTGGTTCTCAAACCTCTGGAAGATCCTGTTTGGCTCAGGCATGGCGTATAAACGGCTGCCGGAGTTTAAGATGCATCACCAAACCTATATCGAAATTGTGTATCAATTTGGAATCATCGGGAGTGTTCTGTTCCTTTCCTATCTGTACAGCGTTTTCGGGATGGTCAGAAGAGATCGTATGCCCAGGCCCGCGCGGCCGGGAAATATCCGGTTTATCGCATTGTTTACGACAGCCGTGTGCGGCCTTTCTCTGGGATTGTTTGCAATTGACTATACGATACCGCTGTTGTTTTTAAGCTTCATCATGATATCCGGCGGATATTCGGACAGGATGCCGGTGAAAAGAGAGGAGAGCAGATGACGAAAAGGAGAGCTCTGTTCATTTGCTTCACCCCCTTTCATCTGTTCCACGCCTGTTATTACGCATCGCAGGATTGCTGGACGAAGGAGGATGAACGGGTGTTAGTGTGGCAGAACACCTCAGGCAGCGAGATTGATCTGGGATATTTCGCGCATTTATTTTCAGGATATCTGGAGATACAGGGATTTCAAAGGGAGAGGGGGCTTAAGAGGCAGGTGCATAAGCTGATCGATGCAGGGCGGTTATTCCGGTTTTCCAGACTTGCAGCCTATACAGAGGGCGCGTCTGAGCTGATTATTTTTTCATTCAATGATCAGGAGATGATCAACAGCCGATTGTTAGCTTATATTCAGGAAAAGGGCTTAAAAGCGCGCTCAATCCTGGTTGAGGAAGGGCTGGGGACCTATACCTGCGCGGTCAGAGAATATACCATTGCCGCGCGGCTCGTGAATAAGCTGTTAGGCGTCCATCTTCCGCAAAGCATTGGAAACGCTCCTGCCATTGATCTCCTGCTTGTAAAGCATCCGGAATGGATGCCGGGCGAAAAGCTGTGCGCAAGAGAGGTGATCCAGCAGGACAATATTTTTGCGAATCCGGCGTGGTTTGGAAGGCTGGAAACGCTTGAGGATAAGATAAGGAATACACTCAGGATAAAGGATCGCAGAAGGACGATTTTATGGCTGGGCCAGCCGAACCGGGAAACCGGCGTGAGCGCGGAGGATGAAAAGGCGCTGCTTCGGTATTTATGCAAAAACCTGGGGACGGAATACCGGTTTGCGATCAAACGCCATCCCAGGGAGGAAGCGGATAAATATGACGATATTGCGAGAGAGGCAGGGGCAGAGCAATTGGAATCAGGGGAATTATCGTGGATACCGGTTGAGTTTGCGGCCCATATGCTGGATGTGTTTATGGCAATCACCCTCTATTCCTCTGCGCCCGTCAACTTACTGGAGATCGGAGCGGCGGAGTATGCGGTCTATACGTATAAGCTGTTTGGCCTGACACTGGACGAATCCTTATCGGCTCATATCGCACGTGACCGCCGGGCGCTCATTCCGTGTTCGGGCCATGAATTAAAGGCTGTAGTTGACTTAGGGCGCACGGAAAACAGGGGGAAGAGGCGGAAAGAGAAGTCGTATGAATAATCGAATCGCATTAAAAGCCGGGATATGGTATACGGCAGGTAATTTTTTGATGAGAGGCATCGGCTTTCTTACAACGCCTATCTTTGCAAGGCTGCTGTCACAAAATGAATTTGGCCGTTACAGCAACTATACCTCCTGGCTGGGGATTCTGACCATCCTGGCCTCTCTTAACCTGGAAGCCTCCCTGATAACGGCAAAAACGGATTTCAGAGAGACGTTTGACGAGTATATTGGCTCTATGATGGCTCTTGGCTGGCTTTCGGGCGCCTGCTGGATCGCTTTGATAAGCCTGTTTCCGGATTTCTTTGGCGCTTTGTTTGGCATGGACAGGGTTTACATGTACAGCATGTTTGCCTATATCCTTCTGTATATGCCTGTCACGCTGTTTCTGACCAGAGAGAAGTTTTTGTTCAGGTATCAGCATTCAGCGGCGGTCAGTCTGGCAGTGACGGCTGTAACCGCCCTTTTGTCTGTTGTTTTGGCGCTGTGCTGGGAGAATGGTTATGCCGCGAGGGTAGCCGGGGCGCTGATTCCGGTTTTAGCGGCCGGCGTCCTGACCGCGGCCTGGCTCTGGTATCGGGCCAAACGGGTGAATACCGCATACTGGCGGTATGCCCTGCGGATTTGCCTGCCCTATATCCCGCACCTGCTCTCTCTGAATATCTTAAGCTCCATTGACAGGATTATGATCAATCAATACATAGGCGAAACAGAGACGGCCCTGTACAGTCTTGCCTATACGTGCGGGACAATGATATCCATCCTGGCCTCTTCCATCAACAATGCGTTTGCCCCATGGCTGGCAGAAAAGCTTGACAGCGGCCGCCTCCCGGAGGTGAGGGCTTTCTCAAAGGTCTGCGTGTTCTTTTTTGGGCTTGCGGCGGTTCTGGTGGTTATCATCTCGCCGGAGATCCTTTATATCCTGGGCGGGAAAGCGTATTTTCAGGCGGTATATGTGATGCCGCCGGTCGCGCTGGGCTGCGTGTGCCAGTTTGTGTATACGATGTTTGTGAATGTCGAACAGTGCTGCAAAAAAACGGCGGGAATGGCAATGGGAAGCGCTGCTGCCGCCAGCTTAAATGTCGCGTTAAACTGGATCTGCATTCCCCGGTTCGGCTATATCTCCGCTGCCTATACGACGCTGGCGGGCTATGGCTTTTTATTGCTCATTCATATGTGGCTGGTGAAGAGAATCGGGTATGAGGAGATTTATGATTACCGCTGGCTGATCCGGTATATCACGGCGATCGGATGCGCGGCGCTGTCCATGAATGTATGTTATGGGGAGCGGGCGGTCCGGTATGGACTGCTGGTTTTGCTGATACTGTTTGTTTGTATATGGGTTTACAGGAAGAGAGGAACGAAAACAGGAATGTAAACCGTAACAATGGATGTGAAAGGATGGCATAGCAGGTATGTATTCAGGTAAAAAAATTCTGGCAGTGATTCCGGCCCGGGGAGGGAGCAAGGGGCTTCCGGACAAAAATATTCTGCCGTTATGCGGGATTCCGCTCGTCGCGCATTCCGTTTTAGCGGCCAGGAACTGCGCCTACATCGATGATACTGTGGTATCGACCGATTCGCCCCGGATCGCAGAGATCGCGGAGGCGTACGGCGCATGGGTTCCGTTCCTGCGCCCGGATGGCCTGGCCCGGGATACCTCCCGGACGATTGACAGCCTGGTTTATACGGCGGGACGGCTGAAGGAGATGGGACATACCTATGATTATCTCATACTTTTACAGCCAACCCAGCCGTACCGGGAAGCGTTCCACCTGACAGAAAGCATCGAGGAGATCGCAGACAACCAGTGGGATTCGCTGGCGAGTGTTTCGCCGTCCCCGGTTCATCCGATCCTGATGCGCAGGATATCCGGCGACGGCCTTCTGGAACCGTTCCTGACAGGCTCAAGCACCGTGCGCAGGCAGGATTTTCCGCCGGTTTACCACATCAACGGCTCTATCTATATCAACCGGCTGGATGACGGGTTCGACGGTTCCGTCAGCCTGAACGATAACCGGCGCCCGTATGTGATGGATCCGAAATATGCAATTGACATCGACACATGGGAGGACTTTCGGTTTGCCGAGTGGGTGTTAAAAACAGCGGGGAGAGGACAGGAGGGAAAAGACGGATGGGAGTGAAGGCGTTTCATATCGGCCGCATTGCGGTCGGGGAAGGGAACCGGCCGCTGGTGATCCCGGAGATTGGGATCAACCACGGGGGCAGCCTTACAGCGGCCAAGGAGATGGCGGACGCGGCCTTTCGGGCTGGCGCGCGGCTGGTCAAGCACCAGACGCACATTGTGGAGGACGAGATGAGCCGGGCGGCCAGGGACGTGACGCCCGGGAATGCGGACTGTTCGATCTATGAGGTGATGGAGCGGTCCGCCCTGCCGGAGGAAGAGGAGCGGGAGTTCATGCGGTATGTGGAGGCGCTGGGGATGGAATTTATCAGCGCCCCCTTTTCGCGCGCCGCCGCGGACCGGCTGGAGCGGTTTGGCGTGAAGGCGTACAAGATCGGGTCAGGGGAAATGAACCATTACCCCCTGCTCCGGCATATCGCGGAGTTTGGGAAGCCGATGCTGGTGTCCACAGGGATGAATGATCTCCGGAGTATTGCCAAAGCCGTGGATATACTGGAGGCAAAGGGGGTTCCCTATGCGCTGCTGCACACAACGAACCTGTACCCGACCCCGCCGGGTCTGGTGCGTTTGGGCGGGATGCAGGAGCTGATGCGGGAGTTTGCGGGCGTCCCGGTCGGGCTTTCGGATCACACGAAAAACAACACGGCCTGCATCGCGGCCATGGCGCTGGGGGCCGGGCTGGTGGAACGCCATTTCACAGACCGCATGAGCCGCCGGGGGCCGGATATCGTGTGTTCCATGGACGAAGCGGCGCTGGGGGCGCTTTTGCAGGCGGCGGGGGAGCTGCCCGCGATGCTGGGAGGGAAAAAGGAGGCGGCCCGGGAAGAGCAGGTAACAATTGACTTTGCCTTTGCGACGCTGGTGACCACCGCGCCGATCCGCGCGGGAGAGCGCTTTACGCCGGAAAACCTCTGGGCAAAGCGCCCGGGGACCGGGGAAATCCGGGCGGAGGAGTATGAGGCGGTGCTGGGAAAGACAGCGGCCTGCGATATCGGGGAGGATGTGCAGTTGGAAAGAAGCATGATACACAGATGAAGAAGATTTTATTTATTACAGGTACCCGGGCCGACTATGGGAAGCTCAAGCCGCTGATCCGGGAGGTGGAGCGGGCCGGGGAATTTGAGGCGTATATTTACGTGTCCGGGATGCACCTGATGGAGGTGTTCGGCTGTACATACCGGGAGATCATAAAAGATGGGTA
>CAJTGE010000080.1 GCA_910575795.1 Clostridiaceae bacterium
GTATTTTATTCAGTTTTCAAGGTGCAGTTTATATTTGTAAATCATCCGTTTTTGTCCGGATGTATCTACCCTTTTTTCATTCTATAACTGTCCGAGTTTTCGGACAGTCTCCCCCGCTCAAAGACTTCATAAATGACGATATAATGGAATTCGCCGCATTCCATCAAAAGACCTATGAGAGAAAAAAACTCTGCCTCTATAATCCAAGCAAAGGCTACCATCATTTAGAGCCTGTTATAAGGGCCTGCCGGAACGATATCAGGTGGGAGCCGCTGAGCGGCTATCAGCCTTTGGAGATGGCCGGTCTGATGTGCCAGGCCAGGCTGTACGTCGATTTTGGCGATCATCCGGGAAAAGACCGCATCCCCAGGGAGGCCGCCGTCTGCGGCTGCTGCATCCTGACAAACCGCAGGGGAAGCGCTGCATATCAGGAGGATGTCGGGATACCGGAAACATATAAAATTGAGGACACCGGACAGATTGACGCTGTTCTGGAAAAAATATATGATCTGGTTGATCACTACGGGGAACGGATCCATGAATATTCCGCTTACAGGAACGCTGTCAGGGCAGAAAAAATGGAATTTCTGGCAGACATGGATTCTGCGATCGCTGTCCTGCGGGAACGGGCAACCGAGCATGAACATGTGGAAATTCCAAAGGACGATAGGGAAAATCACGACAGAATGCTCTCCCTGCTCGAGTCTTCGGCAGGACAGGTGGAACATCTGTTTTCTCAGGCCAGGAACGCCTGTCTGAAAGGGCGGGCGGATGTGACAGACAGGCTGCTTGCCGCAGACTATGCCATGCAGGTTGTCAGAGAATCCCTTTACGCAGAGCTGGCCGTCTTAGCTGATTTAGAGTAGTACACAGCTTCACAGCACAGCCACAGCATGGAAGCCGGCCTAGAGCGTGTTTGAAAATTCATTCCTGGCATCTGCACGCCCCACTTCGCGGTATATTTGTGCCAAATTCACTTAACGTAGCCCACTACGCCGCGTTCATTTAGCACAAATCTCCCACAAAGTGGCACGCACAGCTACCAGAAAGCAATTTTCAAACACGCTCTAGCCGATATATACCAGCGGACAGGCGGAAGAAAACAAAGGAGGCGGATTGAACCGGATCCTCCTTTGTTTTTTTCCGCCTTTTTTTTATCCCCTTATTGAGAGATGAGAAACCGGCTTCTCCTCCAAAGCCGACACCGCCGTCAAAACCAGCGCGGAGCGCGGCCCCATCGTAACCTGGCAGCCGTCCAGAAACGCCGGCTGCGCCGGATCCGGCGCGCCCCCGGGCAGATACTGTAAGGACGTGTCCGCCTCGATCTTCCATTTCAGCCAGTGCGGCGCGGCCGGCAGGAAACAGGGCTGATCCTCCCAGTACGGATTGATCGCCAGGGCAATCACATCATCCTCTGTGTCGTCGTGGTTGCGGCCTGCATAGACGATGCACAGGACCTTGGTCCGCTGATCCGGCCGGATTACCTGGATCTCCGGGAAGCCGAAGGAGCAGCAGCCGGCATATTTGCGCACCACATCGTGTTCCTTGCGCAGCTTAATCATATGCTTCACATAGCGGAAATGCTCCCCGTTCTGTTTCAGGAAATCCCAGTCCAGCCACGACACCTCATTATCCTGGCAGTACGCGTTATTATTTCCGTACTGCGTGTTCAAGAACTCATCCCCGGAGAGGAACATGGGCGTGCCGCGGCTCATCAGCAGCGCCGTCATGGCGTTTTTGGCCAGCCTTCTGCGAAGCGCCAGGATCTCCCCGTCATCCGTGTCCCCCTCGACGCCGCAGTTCCAGCTCCGGTTGTCGTCGCTTCCGTCCACATTGCACCATCCGTTATCCTCATTGTGCTTGCGGCTGTAGGAATACATGTCCCACAGCGTAAAGCCGTCGTGGCAGTTTAAGAAATTCACGGACGCATTGTGTCCCCGGAAGACCGGATCATACAGATCGCGGGAGCCTGTGATCCGCTGCGCCGCCACGGAGGAGAGGCCGTAGTCCCCTTTTAAGTAATCGCGCATGTCATCCCTGTATTTGCCGTTCCACTCCGTCCAGCGGTTCCAGGCCGGGAAGCTTCCTACCTGGTAGAGCCCGCCCGCGTCCCACGCCTCGGCGACCAGCTTCACATTGCCCAGGAGCGGATCAAAGGCCAGCGCCTGCAAAAGCGGCGGGTTGCTCATCGGCGCGCCGTCCTGGTTGCGCCCCAGGATGCTGGCCAGGTCGAAGCGGAAGCCGTCCACATGGTACGAGACAGCCCAGTAGCGCAGGCAGTCCAGGATCATCTGGCGCACAATGGGGTGGTTGCAGTTTAAGGTATTGCCGCAGCCGCTGAAATTGTAGTAATACCCGTCCGGGGTAAGCATATAGTAAATATTGTTGTCAAAGCCTTTGAACGAAAAGCTGGGGCCCTGTTCATTCCCCTCGGCCGTGTGGTTAAACACCACATCCAGGAAGCACTCGATCCCATTCTCATGAAGGGCCTTGATCAGGTTCTTCAGCTCATTCCCCTCCCGGTTATACTCCGGCTGGCTCGTGTAGCTGGTATTGGGCGCAAAAAAGCTGACTGTATTATAGCCCCAGTAATCCAGCACCTTCCTGCCGTTCACTTCCCGGCAGTCTTTCATCTCGTCAAATTCAAAGACCGGCATCAGTTCCACGGCATTGACGCCCAGCTCTTTTAAATAGGGGATCTTCTCCATCACGCCCGAAAAGGTCCCCGGGAAGGAAACGCCGGACGAGCCGTGCCTCGTAAAGCCCCTTACGTGCAGCTCATAAATCACCAGATCCTCCATGGGGATCAGAGGGTTCGGCTCATTGCCCCAGTCAAAATTGTCCTGTACCACCCGGGCCTTATAAAAGCTTCCCTTCTTATTTTCCGTGCCCCACACGCTCTGGCCCGTGACCGCCTTTGCATAGATGTCCAGCAGAATGTTGTCCTTATTAAATAAAAGCCCCTTTGACGGATTGTAAGGGCCGTCCAGCCGGTATGCATATTCAAAATCCGTAATATGAAGGCCAAACACAATCATGGAATATACATTTCCGATGCGGTAGCGCTCCGGAAACTTAAGCACCGCGTACGGCGTATCCTCCATGCGGTGGAATAAGAGAAGCTCGCATGACGTCGCCCCATGGGAATGGATCGTGAAATTCACCCCCACCGGGATCGCCATCGCCCCGTTCAGCTCATAAAGGCCCGGCCTGACCTCAAAGCCCTCGATCACATCCATAGGAACCATATGAAACGTGCCGATTGAGTTGTTCGTAGAATTCAGCATAGCATGCACTCCTTTGTAGTCATCCGAAAATAACAAGGCCCGCCGGATGAGGCCAGGCATTGTCTCAATGTATATTATAACGGAAAATGGATAAAAAAGCATTACTTTTTTACTGCAATTTGCTATAATAATTGTTACAGTTCACAGGGCGGGGAAAACTGGCGGAAAACAGACGTCAAGCTCGCTTGTAAGGCTGTTTTCCGCCAGTTTTCCCCATCAGGCGGACGCCCGATGCTTCTTGTACGGCTACGCCGTACAAGAAGATGAGCCCCGTGAACAGTAAGAAGAGCGTAACCGCTGCGTTTCAACAGTTACGCGGAAACCGAATCGATAGATCGAACCGCGCCGGCAGACGGAGCAGGCGGGCGCTGTCTATGCAGCAGAAAAACGCCTTCCCGCAAAAAACCGTCAAAGAGCCGCCGCATTTCATCAGGAGGAAAGATAATGCTCGAACAAATCAGGGAAATATTAAAGGATTATACAGACAGGCCCGTCACAGAGTCCTCGGCCATCATTGAGGATTTGGAACTGGATTCCTTTACGATTGTGTATTTTTTAACGCAGATCGAAGATCAGTTTGAAATTGAGATTGACGAGGCCGAATTTCCGGACATCGTCGCCATCTCGGATATCATGGAACGGATCCGAAGAGGCGGGCAGGGCGCAAATACAAAAAACCCCTGATTTCACACAAGGGTTTTTTGATGCGGATAACAGGAATCGAACCTGCACGGTCTCCCACCAGAACCTAAATCTGGCGCGTCTGCCAATTCCGCCATATCCGCTGGTTTAACGGCTCTATTATATCGGACTGTCCCACGGTTGTCAATCCTTTGTTTCACATAACATTGCGTATAACCCGCCGTTCGTAACAGTTCAGATAACCCTGAACTGTTACGGCATACGGCCATTCGGAATCGCCTGAGGCGATAGGGCCGTATGCTCGTAACCACTATGTTTTCGTACGGTCAGTGCGGTGAACGCGCTGACCTATCTGAACTGTTACCGCCGTTCCGATCACTCTGAACGGCTGCGCCTCAGCTCTTCATCTTCGGCTTAAACACCAGCGACCCCGCGTAGCCAAAGATGAGCGCCGCCGCGATCCCCGCCGCCCCGGCCTTAAACCCGCCTTTAAAAAGCCCGAGCGCGCCTTCTGCGTCAATCGCCTCCTTCACGCCTTTCCAGAGCGTGTTTCCAAACCCGAGAAGCGGAACCGTCGCGCCCGCCCCGGCCCATTTGGAAAAGGGCTCGTAAAGGCCGATCCCGCCGAGGATGCTCCCGGCCACCACTAAAAGCACCATAATGCGCCCCGGCATCATCTTTGTTTTATCCATTAAAATCTGAACCGCCCCGCAGATCGCTCCCCCTGCCAGAAACGCCTTCAGATAATCCATTGCCTCCATATAATTTGACCTCCTTTTTATTCCGCCGTCCTCTTAACCGCGCAGACGGCGCGCCCGGCGGTTTCCTCTGCGCTACATATGCCCCAGACAACCGCATGGGCGATTCCCGTATGCTACATATGCTCCAGGACAACCGCGTGGGCGATTCCCGTATGCTACATATGCTCCAGGACAACCGCGTGGGCGATTCCCGTATGCTACATATGCTCCAGGACAACCGCGTGGGCGATTCCCGGAACATTCTGCCCCTCGTTAAAGCTGATCTGGGAGAGCAGGGCGCCGGTCGGCACAAACAGCGCCCTCTTCCACTCCCCGCTCTGAAGCTTTGGGAGAATGCTTCCGCACAGCGTGACAGCCGAACAGCCGCAGCCGCTCCCGCCCGAGTGGGTATCCTGCGCGGCGCTGTCAAAGATCTCGATCCCGCAGTCCATATGGATTCCCCGGATGTCATACCCCGCGGCTTCCATAATATCAAACAGAATCTTCTGCCCGACCACCCCCAGGTCGCCGGTGATGATCCGGTCATAATACCCGGGAACCACCTCCAGATCGCGGAAATTCTGCAGAATCGTGTCCACCGCCGCCATGGCCATGGCAGCCCCCATATTCATCGAATCCCTGGAATCCATGTCCACAATCTTTCCGGTCGTAACGCCCCTGATACGCGCATAGGGCTTTTCCCCAGCCTGCGGATGTTCCTCCCCCTCCCTGGCCACCATCACGCAGCCGCAGCCGGTCACGGTCCATGTCGTGGAAAGAGGCCGCTGGTTCCCATAAGCCAGCGGAAACCGGAACTGGCGTTCTGCTGACGCAAAATGGCTGGACGCCATGGCAAGCACCCGGTCCGCATAGCCCGCATTGACCGTCATAGAGCCGAGCGCCATCGCCTCCCCCATGGTCGAACAGGCCCCGTACAGGCCGAACAGGGGGATCTCCAGCTCCTGCACGCCAAACGAGGTGGCCACGATCTGCCCCAGCAGATCCCCTGCGAACAGGTAGCGGATCTCCGTCTCCGCCCGCTTCGCCTTCTCAAGGCACAAAAGCGCGGTCTGGCGCTGCAGCTCGCTCTCGGCTTCCTCCCACGTTTTCTTCCCGAACATGGCGTCCGTCTCGATCCGGTCAAAACAGCCCGCCAGAGGCCCCTCGCCCTCCTTTTCCCCCACGATCGAAGCTGCCGCTGCGATCACAGGCGGCGTCTCATACCAAAGGCTTGCCTTACCCTTCTGCATTCCCATTGCTCCTTCCCATGCATATTTCCCGCATATATCCATTTTAACCAAACAGAAAAAACGCTGCAGCCGTTCAAATCCCCTGAACGGTTACAGATGCGGCTCTCCTGTATTTATCGTATCTATCCCATAATTTGTCCCGTCTCTGTCACAATATGCATGGCAAATTTTGTCAGCAGCCGCGCCCCTGCCTGTCCATAAACAGGCGTATTCAGCGCCCGCCCTTCCAAAATGCAAAATCAAAATTTCCCCCATCGACGCCGTAAAACGTAAAAAAGCGGTAGGCCCGGTCCGCTGTCGCCTTCAGATTCGGCTCATACTGCCGCCATTTCCCCTCATAAAAATGACGGATCCACACCGAACCCCCTGCCCCGCGCTGGGAAAACAGCTCTGCCGGTATATAAACCACCACCTCTCCCCGCTCCTTTGTCCGAACCGAATACACCTGTGAAAGCAGCTCACCCGGCGCCGCCCCTGCCGTATGAATGCGCGCCGCCCTTCTCATAATCCGCCCGGCTCCTGTAGGAGATAAACACAGCCTCCAGCCCGCAATCCGCGGCCCACCGCTCAAGCAGCCCCGCCGCCGCGCTCCGTGCAGGCCGTCACCTGACGGATTTCCGGCGTAAAACCGTATTTCTCCCGCACATACCGCGCCGCGTATTCCCCTCCCCTCTGCTCAATTTCGCGCATCCGCTGTCTTTCCTTCCCCGAATACCCGCATCCGCATACCAGCCCGTATACGGGAAGCATGAAACAGAGCCGCACAAACGCGCGTTTCCAATTAACACAACTGCGAAAACACCTTGAAAACCATGGTTTTCTCACCTTCTGTATCCCTCCGAAATCTGTTCCTTTGTTCCCGCGGGCAGTTGCCAGGCAGGCATGCCTGCATGCACATTTGGCGACTGCCGCGGGGGCCAACAACTCCGTTGCCTGCAGCGGGAGAGTTGACTGTAAGGAACTGTTATGACAAGTATAGCACTTCGCTGCAGGCAAATCAAATGGCCGTATTCCCTGCCCTCGGGTTTTCCGTGACTTCCGCTGCGCTGCACTCACAAAAAACACCTCGCATTGGCTGGTGTGTGAACAGTAAGGAACTGTCTGAGCCGTTACGCCATTTTCCCTCTTGACATATGTAGCATGCTACGTTATAATGTAGCATGCTACAAGAAAATACATATCACTTGTAACAAACCAATCACAGAAAGGACTGCCATGAACCAAATCGGCCTTTACCTGAAAAAAATCCACATCCTCCTGGAACGCCGGAGGAACTACGAATACCGGGACTGCAACCTGACCAGCACGCAGATCGATATCCTGGAATACCTCTATTTCCATAAAGGCGATCAAAACACCCTGTCCGGCATCGCCGCCTTTTTCGGCGTAAAACACACCAGCGTCATCCACGTATTAAAGATCCTGGAAAAAAAGGAGCTGATCCGCCGCGAAGAACCCCCGGCGGATTCCCGGCGCAAAGCGATTCTGCTCACCCAAAAAGGGTTCACGGCCATGAAAAATCATCTCGGCAGCCACGCGGAGCACGAATCCCTTCTCTGCGCCGGCATACCCGCAACCGATTTGGAAATCCTGGAGCGATCGCTCCTTAAGATATACAGCAACCTCCGCCAAAACGAGCCGGACAACGCGGCGGGGGAGCCTGTAAAACCATGCAAAGGAGAGGATACACATGCAACATAAACACACATCGAATTACACAGAGCAGACAGCCGCGCGCCCCGCGCAGGGCAGCGAAAGCGCCGCGGACAAATCAACCGGAATCTTCCGGGACGCCCCTGTCCCCAAAGCGGTTATCAGCAACATCGTGCCCTCCATTGTCAGTATGAGCATGGTGCTCGTCTACAATCTGGCCGATACCTTTTTTATCGGACAGACAAAGGACGCCTACATGGTAGCCGCCGTATCCATTGCCACGCCCGCCTTCCTGCTCTTTATGGCGGTCGGCATGCTGTTCGGCATCGGCGGCACGTCGCTGATATCCCGCATGCTGGGAGAGGGGAACCCACAGAAGGCAAAGCGCGCGTCCTCCTTCTGTTTCTGGACCGGACTGGCCATCGGCGTCATCGCCATGGCATTCATATGGCTGTTTGCGGATCCCATCTGCCGCGCCATCGGGGCCAGCGAAGACACGCTGGGCTATACCTCCCAATACTTAAACATCGTCGCCGCCGGGATCCCCTCCCTGATCATCGGCAACAGCTTCAGCAACATCATCCGCGCCGAGGGAAACGCAAGGACCGCCATGATGGGCATGATCATCGGAAATCTGGCCAACATCATCTTAGACCCGGTCATGATCCTGGGGCTTGGCTGGAATGTGGCCGGCGCGGCCATTGCCACGGTGATCGGAAATGTCGTCGCCGCGCTGTTTTACCTTTGCCACCTGCTGTCCGGAAAAACGCTGCTCTCCATCCGCCCAAAGGATTACACGGCAAAGGACGGGATCGCCGCGGGCGTGCTCGCCATCGGCGTCCCCGCCTCTTTAAACAGCATCCTCATGAGCGCCTCGAATATCATCACAAACAACATCATGTCGCGCTTCGGCGATATGACCGTGGCCGGGCTCGGCGTTGCCATGAAGGTCAATATGATCGTCGTCATGCTGCTGATCGGCCTGGGCAGCGGCATCCAGCCCCTTTTAGGCTACTGCTTCGGCGCGGGAAACAGGAAGCGCTATACGGACGTACTCAAATTTTCGCTCTGCCTCGCCCTTGGCTTAAGCCTTATCATGACCGCTGTCTGCTATCTCGGCGCAGGCCCCCTGGTATACGCCTTTTTAGACAACCCGGACGCCTCCGGATACGGCATCGCATTCGCCCGCATCTACATATACTCCGGCCCGGTCATGGGACTGCTGTTTGTACTTATCAACGCCATCCAGTCCACCGGCGCGGCGATCCCCTCCCTGATCCTCTCCGTCAGCCGGCAGGGCCTGCTCTATATCCCTATCCTGCTGACGTTTCGCCGCCTGTTCGACACGGCCCCCATGCTCGCCGCCGCCCAGCCCGCCGCGGACTACCTCTCCACGGCGCTGGCCGTCATCCTGTTTCTGTATACCTATAAAAAATACTTTGGCCGGGCGCAGTAACTGTTCAGGCGGCGCGAGGTAACCGTTCAGAGGTTATCTGAACGGTTACGGCGCGAGTAAAAAAATATCAAAAAAAGGAAAAAAGTAGTTGCATTTCCGAAAATTATATGCTATACTAATTTTCGTTGGTGAGGAAATCACCAAATGCGGGAGTGCTGGAATTGGCAGACAGGCAAGACTAAGGATCTTGTGGGTGTATGCTCGTGTGGGTTCAAGTCCCATCTCCCGCACTAAACCCTTGTAAATTTCGGTTTACAAGGTTTTTTTTTATGGGTCGGATAGACCCAACAGAGGGTCTATCCGATCCATAACTAAATGTCCTTTTGAAGCGAGTAGTTAAGAGGGGCGAAGCCCCTCTTATTGTGGTACTGATTTTACGGATATGAAATACTGTCCGAACTGTGGAACTCCTACAGAAAACGGTAATAAGAATAAGGCTACGGATAAAAAAGATAGAAAATACGGATTAGTAATGATTGGCTTTGTAGCGGTTATCTTAATTTGTATCATAGTTTTTGGCTCTCTTTTGAAAAGGGATAGTGAAACTATAGCCAACACAATGAATAATGATATTACACCGCAACGGGAAGAATTTACAGAAATCCCCGTACAGTCTGATGCAACTGAGGATAAAACAGATTTGAAGCACGAATGCTGGAAAGATAAGGCTTTTCAGTCTGCTGATAGCGGATTGTATTTTTGGACTGAAAAAGAGGGGGATGAATTTTGGTTTATGGTAGGTTCGGAGTATGTATAATCACGTTGCCTTGTAAGAATGCTTTCCCAATCACGTTCCTCTCTCAACACCCTTAAGACATGGATTTCTTTTTCTGATTCAATGATAATGTAAAAAATAATAGACGGCGGAAATGGGTTCTTGTAAATGGAATATCCACGATAACATAGATATGTCTTTCCAAAAATACCGCCTAATATTTCAATTTTATCCAAACGCTCCTTTATCTCTTCCTGAAAGCGGTCAGCCCTCGCTATCCCAAACTGCGCTTCTATATAATCTGCAATTTCGGCTATATCATAGACCGCTTCCCACGTTACGGTAACTTTATACCTCTGCATTTCTCCGCCTGTTCCTTAATTCAGTAATTTTAACAAAAGCTTCTGTTAAAGGCAATTCTCTTCCGGCTTCCATATCGTCAATGCCCCGGTCAAGCATTTTAAGCATTTTTTCGTAATTGATTGTTTCGTTCGCTTTTTCATCTTGTAATGCATATGCCATAAACTCACCTGCTTTCTTCTTGCAATTCATGATTATTGAAAAAATGCTCCTTTTTTCAATAATAAATACTTCTTAATTTAGAATACCATAGTCCCATCTATGAATCAAGTTTTTTATCATTTCTATCATTTCTATCAACTTCTTTTGGCTGTAAGACAATTCATATCCATTTAATGCAAGAAAAACTAACATAACATGCGCGCCAAGTCTTTTGTTTCCGTCTAGCATTGCATGATTTTTTACTAATCCAAAACAAAGACGCGCCGCCTTTGCCTGAATGCCTGGATAAAGCTATTTTCCGCCAAATGACTGAAACGGATTATTTAACGCCAAATCCAGCAATCCTTCATCACGAATACCGTTAATTCCTCCAGTGGCTTTTATTAAACTTGCATAAAGTACCGCCCCAGACTGTCCGAAAACCCTGATCTTCATCCATTTGAAGTCATTTTGGACACTAAAAAATCAGGTTCATCGGACTTATTTTTCAATCCGTTACCTGACCTCGAAAACTGAATAAAATACACAATCCCTTATGCTGCTTTTTTCCCTA
>CAJTGE010000081.1 GCA_910575795.1 Clostridiaceae bacterium
ATCCATACGGCAGCCACGTCCTTCCATAAAAGTCTGGCTATATTATATGACTTTAATACATCAAATTCAACTAAGAGTGGAAAGAACCTATCTACCGTTTACGTAGCATTTACATTAGATTCACCCATCTGCGTTCTTAACAGCAAGGCAAATTCCGCTTCTTGATCCGCATCCATTTTTAGAATATTCTGAAGTCCGGAATTCTCTACATAACAAAGCAGGTACTTTAACGGAAACAAGTACCTGTTTCGTCTTTCTTCTTTGTTTTTCACTGATTTTACAATGTAGTTCAAAAGCAAATCTATCTGTAATTTCACTGTTTGGGCTACATCTCTTCCCAAATCCCAATGCGGGATTTCTGACTCTACATCTTTAGCATTCAACCCGTTTCCTCATTTTCAGTCCGTTAACGTACTCTATCATATCTTTATCAACAACTGCTTTCATAAGGCGCTTTATTGTTCTCTTTGAGTCTTTTGTCTTCTCTGCAATCTCCAGCTATATTGTATAAATACATTTTCAATCACGGACAATATTTATCTTTTAAAGTGCCATTTAAAGTTCTATCTGGCACTTTAAGCGGTATATTAAAGATCAGCTTCATACCGTATTTATAAATACCAATACTTACTCATCTTCTAATAAAGGCATATTGATCAATTCCTGCAATTTCTTTTGCAGTATATTCTTATCCGGCAATTGGAGTTGATATTCTGCAACCATCATTGGAGACAATGTTCTGCTCATAGCATACTCAACCACTTCATCATCTTTAGATGCACATAATATCATTCCAACACTGGGATTCTCGTTTTCCTTTTTCTTCTGTCGATCTAGCGCTTCCAGATAAAAATCCATTTTCGATATATATTCTGGCTTAAATTTCCCAATTTTCAATTCAAACGCCACAAGACACTGTAATCCCCGATGAAAGAACAGCAAATCGATTTTATAATCCTCACCGCCAACCTGGACTCTAAATTCTTCATCAATAAACGTAAAGTCCCTTCCAACCTCCAGAATAAAATCCTTCATATTTTTGATCAGACCTTTTCTTAGGTCAGGTTCCTTAAAGTTAGATGGTAAATCCAAAAATTCTATCACATAAGAATCCAGAAATGGATTTTCTTTCAGTCCTTTTATCGGCTCAGGTAACAATTTTTCCTTGGATAACATATATCGTTCATAATATCCACTGTCAATCTGGCGGGATAGTTCTCGTGCAGAATAATTTTCTTTTATACAAAGTGTTATATAAAAATGACGCTCTTCGGGTGTTTTCGCTTTTGAAATGATAGCCAGATGGTTTGACCAACTTATTTGTGACAACAGTGTTGTCACAAATAAGTCATCTGCATAAGTTTCATAAAATTTTTTCATACGATACAGACCACGCCTGTTAAATCCTTTAATTCCAGGAAAAGCATTTTGAACCTCTTCTGCGACTGTATCTATATAAGCATCCCCAAATGATACTTTCGTGGATTCCGTACTCAGGTATTCTCCCACTTTCCAATACATCTGAATCAACTCTTCATTAACCTTTTTCAGTGCATTCTGCCTTGATTGACTAATAATCTGGATGAGATTACCTGCTGCTGAGATTTCATTTTTCATCAAAATCTACCACCTTTCAAACTTGTGTCAACACTGTTGTCACAAATCAATGTATCCCATATCTATCTTACCACCCTGAACATTTACAAAACTACAATACAATTTTAACTCCTCATTATGCTAGGATTCTTTCCGTCCTGTTGCTGATTCTCTGCCATGTGTTTTTTCTCACTTCAATTTATAAATCATAATTATTTGATTCTTTACACTTGTTTCTTCATTTCTTTTAGCTTTCTTTGCCTTGAAGTCTATGGATTTCACCTGCTATGCCATCTCCTTCATAGATAAATACAGCCTCCCAATCACTCCACTTTGTAATAGAATAATCCCCAGCGTGAATTTCTTTTTCGGCATCTACCAACCAAACAAGCTTCATCCCGGTCTTGCTGAGGAAAGTATCCAAGATATCCTTCCGAACAACAACACTGTTAACTTTTTGAGTTAAATCCGTATCAAAAGCTGCCAGTATTCCATTAGAGTCATAATAAAACCCATCTTCCTGTTGTTGTCTCAAGCTCATTGTTTCGATGAGTTTGGAACACGGCAGACTTTGAGAAATTGCATTCTCTTTTGTTGCATCGTATTCTGCTTCCCACAACAAATCTGTTGTTGCATGAAGTATTTTACCAATTTCTTTCTCAATTTCTCGTTTTCTGATTCTCTCTTTGAACTGAATCGCTGGAATTTCAAAATCCTCTTCCCTGTCTTCCGCAACCTCTTCCTCTTTCTGCTCTTTGTCTTCAACCCAACCACCATGTTCACAAAATAAGGCCTCTATCAGAGAAATATCCGGAACTTCTATTATCTCTTTAACTGTTTCATACCCGCCGGTTTTAATTTGCGCATCCACCCAAGCGTATGCATTTAATTCCTTGCAACTCGGTGACCAGGGATATTCTCTGTTAAAAACAGAAGATGTTTCATGGTGGGATGCTGTATCACGCGTAATAACGGATTGCCCGTTTCCATCACATCGGAAGAGCTCATCTGCCTGCTCCGGACTGACGAAATAAGCATATAACCAGCTCCATACCAGTAGTTTTTCTGTATTCAGGTCTTTACGCCCTGTGTCACAGTACTTCGTCAAGCATATCCACTTTATCCCATGATGATCGGTCAAAATCAATGTATCCTTCAACCCATCGAAAAAGATTCCCTTTGTCTCAAGCCAGACCTGCTGTGCATCCGCCGTAGAAATATCAGCAGTTTTATTTTCTTCTTTTCCCTTAGCTGGAAGCTCATCCAATACATCGAATTTTGGTGCAGCATCACACGTCATAAAGTTTTGATTCAAAGTTGGATCAAAATCTCTGACATAAAGCTCCCATGCCCCTTCAAATTGAACACCTTCTTCCTCTGAATAATTCCAAGAGTCAATCATCTTGCAATGATCAGAAATACGAGCCAGCATATTATACATTGTAATCCATTGATACTTTTTCCCAATTCTTTCAATCTTAATGGTCTGATTTCTACCATAGCCGCCACAATGCTGGTCATGTTCTTCAAAATATTCTTCGGAAAACCCTAGTTCCGTCTGAATGTAATAGACAGCATAATTAAATATCTTCTTGTCATCCACATCAAAGTTATGAAGAGCACTCTGGAAAACATAACGGCCAAAATCTCCATACATTCCCATGCCTTCAAAACGCATCGAATGCATCAGCCAATACATTGCTCCATTATATTCTTTCTCCAGATAGTGTTGATCCTCTATTTCCGGTATAGGGTCAGAATTATATGGAGGTATAATTTTCTCTCTATCTATCATACCAGTATATTCTGGATCCTCGTACAGAAATCGCTCAATAATCAACCTGGCATAATCTCTTAGCAAAATATCAGGATATACTTTTTCTTGATCAAACACGGTATGATAAACATACTCTGCTAATGTCTGAAAGCTCTTTGTATCTATCCTCTTACAGCAGGCGCCAAACACAATTCCATATAGACGCTGAATTATATAAGGATCATTTACTTTCTTAAACTTCGCAAGAATAATCTGACATAGATGAAAATGCTCCTTCAGAATTTCTATCATTGCTTTTGACGTATAATCCCTCAGCCATCGATTGGATGAAGTCAAAAGCCATCCGAACAAGGTCAAAAGCAGCTCCATCTGCTTTTCATTTGATATTTTGAGTTTTTCTCCTTTGTCATACATCTGAATAAGTTGTACTATTCTGTTATTATCATCCTCTGTTAGTTCATTTACATAAATTGTCCAGAGGTAATCTCTCTTATTTAGCTTATAACTTAAGAGAAAGTGATGCAGAAAATCCGCATTAAATGGATGTGAAACTTTCACGCTATTTCCAATCAGCATCGGCCACAAGTCTTCCGGATTGCAAGGATATTTTTTCAATAAATCTCTAAAATGGCTTGTTGGAATATACCGAGTATCCCGCCATTGAAAAGAATCAATATACCTTGAGAAAACCTGCCATTTATCATCGGAGTTTTCCAGGTCATCAATTATGTCAGTACACTCTTCACCATACTTTGCTGCATATAATGCACAGGCATTTACAAACAAATCAATGTTCCAGGAATTACCCATTTCCCCATTCTTTATTCCCAGAATTTTCTCGGATAGATATCTACGAACTTCATCTTTCGATTGGCACTTTTTCATAATTGCTTTTGCGCAGTAATAGTCATTCATCTGATCAAAAGCAAAATATAGTGTTTCCTTTCCATCAAAAATGGAATCATGAAGAATATGTTCCTTTACAAGATGACGTACAAAAGGTACCACGTTCAATCCATATTCAATCCAAAAAAACAGCTGTGCCAAATCCTTCTGAGAAATAGATCTTTCATCATGTGATACTAACCATTCCGCAATTTCCATAATAAGCGGACTTAAAATATCATCATCCTCTGTATACCCTTTTTGCCTCAATTCCACTCTGAGAACCCGGGAAATATTGCTATTGGCGTCTTTAATCACTCGATCATACAATATAGGTAAACTAACCTCTTCACCATTGTATGTTTTGCAATACAGAGTAAGGAAAAGCGGATTTGACATTTCATAGCCAAAATATTCCAGTGGTGTAAATGGGATATTATAGTGATTCAGGAACTCACTTGCCGCTGAGATACTGTTATCCTCAAAACCTCTATGCAGCATGGTTACAATATCTCCCCGACCTTCCAGAAAGGAATCCGGCAAAATCAGCTTTTCATATTCTGGTCGATAGGATAGAATCAATTTAACCATAGGGTTCTCTTTAATCTTATCTATAATAGCAAGCAGACCCGATTTCCACAGTTTTCTATTCCATGTCTCATTAAGAGCATCTATAAAAATTGGTACGATACAATTATCTCTTTCACCGATAGTTTCCAAAATATCAATCAGATCTTCAAAGCTGTAGTCAAGTCTTAAGTTTTTCATAATCTGCTCATGGACTGGATCATCGGTAAAATAGATGCCTGCTACTAATAACACCCCTATTCGCCCTTCATCTAAAAGACTCTGTGTCTTCGAGGCCAGCAGCTGTGACTTGCCAACTCCGGCTTTGCCATAAATAGTTAGTATATCTCCATAAAGCAACCACTTTTCTCTTTCGGAAATTTCTATCCTGTTCGGAAGATTTATCAATATATCTATGTCACGAATCTTACTCCCCAAATTATGGTATTCTTTTAGGGCTTCCTCTCGCTCTTTCCGCTCCTTTTCACTGTCAAAGGAAAGTATATACTGTCTATCTCTCTCTGCCTCTAGCTTTTTGAGTTCTTCTCCAAAATTATCTAAAAAGGTTGCAACAGCCAATCGAACCGTACTATTCCACTCGATAGAATGATATAGCGTTTCAATATTCACATCTGGAAGGGCTAAGACTACTTCTTCCAGTTTCCTTAAATAATCTCTTTTATTGCTTCGGTATAACAGTTCGCTTATCTCATCAAGGAGAACTGTCCTCTTCGCATTAAGATATTCTGCTGCTCTTCGATCATGAATGAATAAGGAAAGTTCATCCATAAATATAGTTCCAACATTGAAGTCACGGTTATAGCGTTCTCCAAGTTCATCTAACATATAACTTGTGTGAGTTGCAAACCATTCCTTCTGAATCGTATGATTTCCAAAATAGTATAAACCAAGGTAAGGATATTTGTTCCTTATGAGATCGAGAACTGTTGTATCCGTAACGAGTTGCACATCTATATTCGCTTTTATTAAACATTCTACTGCATTTACATATTGTTTCGCCGTGGATGTAATTGCCTTATTGCAAAAAAGATATACAAGATCAACAACTCCATCTTTACCTGTATAGTATTCCACTATCTTTTCTGCAGAATGTTTTATCTGTTCATAATGCACATCCTGATCAAAAAATTTTGCCTGAAAACCAATCCATCGCTTGTTCGTTTCATCATAAATAGGTTCTGTTTCCAATCCATGATTATTCGGATTAGCATGGAGATACCTGAACTGCTTATTTCCAGAAAGATTCTCATTAGCAAATAACTGACGACACAAGTCTTCGAACTTAAACCGAATCCCACGTATATCATGATTATATGTAGCAAAGCTTTCCCAGTTTATTTGCATTTCAATTCCCTCATCCTTCATATAGTAAACCAATATCACTGTATCCCAAATTTGAGCCTATTCTTTTTACTGATATTGGCATATATTGTCCAATCTGCAATTATTATACCACAGCACCTCTGAGTTTTGAAGTTCTGTTGCTTAATACCGGAAATAAAAATTGGCTTCTAGAATCTTACTTCTACAAGCCAGCAACTACAACACCATATACAATTATCACCATTTTGTGCATACTGTTCCTATTTCCCCCATTTTACAAACGCTATACACACAATACACAATCAAAACCTTGCTCCATATTACATCCATATGGAGATAGGCAGAGAACACCCTCAAGGTAGGATTGCGCTGTTGGAAGTCCTGCATATATTTATCAAGTATCTTTGCCGCAAGCTGTCCTTCCTCTGTCTTTGCTCCCATATCGTCTTTATTCCCGATTTGCAAAATAATCTCATGGAACGGCTTCTCCTGTTTGCCGGAACAGATTTTCTCATAATAATCATCAATCCGGCGGTCACTTCTGGTCTGCTTTTCATTGTATCGGGCGAGTGCTTCATCAAATAATTCATGGTATACATCTTTGATATTCTCATTGCAGTATTTCACGTTCAGACAACTCCGCTCCGGGTCAGTGTTCTTTGCATGGAATTTTCTGCTGTTATGGTTGACAGAGCCTTTCCCTGTCATAACGCTGATTGTCCGCTTCAATAAATTTCCCTTTCTCCCAATCGGGTAATGAGCGCCGGAAACGGCGCATAGCCTTTGTTACTTTCTGCGAAAGTAACGCAAAAGCACTTTTGTCAGCTACGCCAACAAAAATGCAACCCGCAAGCGGGTTTTGCGCCCTGCTGGGGGCTTTCCGTCCTTCGGACGGTGGGCGGCTTTTCGCCGCCTTGTTGCCGCCGCTTTCCGGCTTTCTCCCAACAGCGCAACATTGCAATGTCTATAATTTTTGCAACCTTGCAATCTTCAAGAACGCAATTCCAAGACTGCAAAATTCTAATACCCTGCATTGTTGCGCTGTTGCCTTGCCCGTCCGTCACTGTCTGATTTTATCCAATTCCCAATACCATGTGTTGTTTATCCGTTTTGCCCGGACACCTAACTCTTTCTTCGCATTTTCCAGTGTCCGCTTCGATATGCCCTGTTCGTCTGCAAGACCGAAAATCTCATTGCTCTGCATGGCGTTGTTTGTTTCTGCCAGTTCCCGGAGTAACCGTTTCGCTTGTTCCATTTTATTTGCTTTGGGGGCAATACCGCCTAACACTTCATCAGCCGTAATCTCATAATCTCCAAGCCATTGAAAACCGTCCTCTGACAGTGCAAATGCTTTTGGGTGTCCGAACGCAGCAAGGTTGTTTTTAATCTGCACCACAGCCCTTATATTTTCTTCTCCCTCAACCCTGCCGACTAAGAGAACGCTTCTAGCGACTGCAAAGAAATCAATTGAACCCATTCCCCGGTATGCCGCTTTATTTCCTGCTGCCTTGTTCATATGCCCGACAAGGACAATCGCACACTGGTATTTCTCTGCCAGTGCCGCCAGTTTCTTTGTCATATCCCTTGCTTCATTCGCCCGGTTCATATCCATACCGCCGCCCAAATAGGCTTGTATCGGGTCTAAAATAAGCAGTTTTGCGCCCGTCTTTATAACAGCTTCTTCCAAGCGTTCATCTATCATGGAAAGGGATTTTATCTTTTCATCAATGACCGAGATTTTCTCACAGTCTGCCCCTGCCTGTTCCAATCGGGGCTTGACCGTATCGGCAAGACCGTCCTCCGCACTCTGATAGATTACATTCAAAGGCTCTGTAAGATTCATTCCACCGTCTAAACTTTCTCCCTTAGACAGTTTTGCCGCTATGTTCAGAATAAATGTTGTCTTTCCGTCACCCGGATCGCCTTGTATGATTGTCAGCTTGCCATAGGGGATAAACGGAAACCACAGCCAAGAAACTTCCTGCGACTGAATCTCCGACAATTTAATCAACTGTAATTCTGTTTTTGTTTCTTCCATAAAACGCCCTCCATTTCTGAAAAATCGTTGCCACTGGAAGAACCCTCTGCTATACTTGTATTGTGGATACTGATAACAGAGGTTTTCCAGTTATCACAGCCCTAACAGTTGCCGCTGTCGGGGCTTTTTTCTTCTCCTTTGGTGCTTCCCTGCCACAGATATTTTGCTCCGTCCAACATCCAAAGAATTGCTTTCAACATATCCTCATAAGATGTCTGTAACTCTCTGATTTCTTCGGTAGTGACCTCCGGCTTTTCGTCTTTTATCTGTTCTGCCAGCTCTTCCATACGACTCTGCATTTCCTGTAATTTTTCCACAATTTGATATACCGTTTCTTTCTTCCCTACCACACATACACGATTGTAAATACAGGAACGGACAAAATAATCTTTCTTTTTCATGCCGCTTGCAAAAATCTTTGCTTCGATTTCTTCTCTTTCTCTGGGAGAAATGCGAAAACTGATTGTTGGATATTTGTGTGTGCCGCTCATTCTTCTGTACCCTCCTTAAATTCTGCGTTCAACAACTCTGCCATTTGTATCTGCTCTGTCGGGAACATATGGGCGTATCGAAACGTAATATCCATGCTTTCATGCCCTACCCTGTTCCCTATTGATACCGCCGAAAATCCCATACTGATTAGCAACGAAACGTGCGAATGCCTTAAGAAATCCAAACGTTTGGATTTCCTCCGTTATCCAAACTTAAATAAAATCCAAACCTTTCAGAAAAAAGACGTAAACCGCAACAAATACCGTCTGAAAAGGTTTGGATTTTATTTTTGGTGTATGATTCCTTTATAACAAAAAAAGGGAGGTCATACCATGGATTTACAAAACCTAAAGGAACACCATGAAGAACTTCTTTCCTTCATGGAAAACAATGGCTATTGCAGTACCTACATACACCGGTTCAGAGATGAAATCAACCGTATACTGGCGGATGCAGACAGCCACCGCTGGCAGTCATACCAGGATATTTACCTTGAATACTTAAAGGTACCGCATTCCAAGGACTATCTCCGCAACAAGAGGACGATCATCGGAGCCCTGGAGCAATTCGATCTCTTCGGCCACTTTCCGGACGGCAGACACCGCCATACCCTTTTTGAAAGGGGCTCCTACCACCTGCTGGTGCCGGAATTCCAGGAACTGATTGATTTCTACCGTGCGTATGAAGTTCAGCGCGGCAAAAAAGAATCAACCATCCGGGGTGAGTCCCTTAACACGGCATCTTTTTTATACCGGATGCAGGAGCAGGGAGCCCGGAGCCTGGATGAAGTGACAGAAGATGCTGTCCTGTCGTTTTTCGTTTCGGACGACGGCACGCTGCAGAAGAGCTGTCCCTACAAGAAGAACATATCTGCTGTCTTTAAGGCCGGACTCAAATGGAAGGAACCACAGTGCCGGAGGATACTGGGCTTTCTCCCGCTGCTGCGCGAAACAAGGAAAAACATACGATACCTTACACAGGATGAAGTCAGGCTCCTGCGGGATGCGGCAGAGAATGATGGATTCTCCGCCCGCAACAAAGCCATTCTCCTCCTGCTCCTTTTTACAGGCCTGCGGGGATGCGATATCGCCGGCCTTACATTCAGCTCCATCGACTGGGAAAAAGAACGGATACTGGTGGAGCAGCAGAAGACATCCGTGCCGGTGGAGATACCTCTTTCTGCTGTTGTAGGCAATGCCATATACGATTATCTGGCAGAGGAAAGGCCGGATACCGGGAGCCTGCGCCTGTTCCTGTCAGAAACACATCCCTTTTCACCCCTGGCTGCCAGGAGCATTGGCAACATCGTGGCAAAAGCCTGCAGGCTGGCGGGGATAAGGCAGGAGCCCGGAGACAGGAAGGGCACCCATATCTTCCGGCACAACCTGGCGTCCTCCATGCTGGAGAACGGCGTCCCACAGCCCGTCATCACGCAGACCCTGGGACATACAGCCCCGGATTCCCTTGAGCCTTACCTGAGGGCGGACTTTGTGCATTTAAAAGAGTGCGCGTTAAGCATAGAAGCTTTCCCGCTGGCGGAGGAGGTGTTTTCCTTATGAAAGAGTTCCGGTCTTTTCTTGCCCCGCAGATCCGCCATTTCATACGGTACCGGCAGGCGTCGCAGCGCTGGAACGACTCTTCCTATGAAGAGAACCTGATGCTTTTCGGCCGCTACTGCCTTGAAAACTATCCGGGTGATACCATGCTGACACAGGAGATGGTTGACGGCTGGTGCCGCCAGCGGCACACGGAAGCAAACAATTCCTGCCGGTCAAGGATCTATGTGGTGGACAGCTTTGTCCGTTTCCTGAA
>CAJTGE010000082.1 GCA_910575795.1 Clostridiaceae bacterium
TTGACAGCTTAGACAGACACAAAAAGTTATCCCGAATATTTCTCAAAGAAATGCCGCTGTTACTGGCTTTCTTTGAGGTATTCGGGATAATCTGACTTTCGGTATAACTATTCTACCTACGACACTCCCGGAGGGTGTGTCGCAAATTATTAAATTTTTAGAAAAAATGAGTTTCTACTTGATATTAGACGTTTAAACGTCTAGTATTGGATAAAAGATGGAGGGATAGAAATGGAATATATATCGGTAAAAGAAGCATCTTTAAAATGGGGGATTTCGGAACGGAGAATACAACGCTTATGTTTAGAGGAAAGGGTAGCCGGAGCAATTAGGTTTAGCAGGGTTTGGATGATACCAAAAGATGCAGAGAAACCAGCAGATGCCCGCATAAGAGAAGAGAGGATGAAAAGACATGAATAAGGTTTTGATTATTGATGATGATAAAGAGCTTTGTATGCTTATGGCAAAGTGTATTGAGCAGGAAAATCTTAGTGTGGTTGTTGCTAATGGTGGCATAGAAGGACTGCGGATATTGGAGGAAGATAAAGATAGCTGTTCACTTATTATTCTTGATATTATGATGCCCGATTTAGATGGTTTTCAAGTGTTGCAGCAAATAAGACAGACAAGCAATATTCCTGTCCTTATGCTGACTGCAAAAAGCGATGAAGAAGATAAAGTGTCAGGCTTGCGGATGGGAGCGGATGATTACCTGACAAAGCCATTTAGCATTAATGAGCTTATGGCACGGGTAAATTCCTTAATCCGGCGTTATACCCTGCTTAATCCTGTTTCCAGTCCTGAAACAGACTGCATGACGTTTCAGGGGATGACGATTGACAGCCTTAACCGCCTTGTTTTTCAAGGGAATGAACAGATTGAGCTTACGGGAAAAGAATTTGACCTGCTTTCTTTTCTGGCATCAAATAAGGGTAAAGTATTTACAAAAAAGCAGATTTATACGCAGGTTTGGGCGGAAGAATATGCTTTTGACGACAGTAATATCATGTCATTTATCAGCAAATTGAGGAAAAAAATTGAACCAGATCCGGAACATCCGTTTTACATTTTGACTGTCCGTGGCGTTGGCTACCGTTTTAACAGGGAGGCTTGACATGAGTATTAACCCATTTTTATTGATTATGTTTTGCATAGCTTTGTTGGTAATCCTATTTCTTTTCACAAAACTCAGGCGTGTACGGGGGCAGTTGTCTATTATTGAGGAAGCGCTTGAAGATATAAAATATGGGAACTTAAACCGCCGTATGCTGACTAAGAAAAATGATATGACAAGAAAAATCTGCTATGGAATTAATGAGATTGCAATGAATAGCCAGACGCAGCTTATCAGACAAAAACAGTCTGAACAGGCATACAAGAGGTTAATGACCAGCATCTCCCACGATGTCAAAACTCCTCTTGCTTCTCTGGTCGGTTATTTGGAAGCAATCGAATGTAAGATAGTCGCAGGAGAAGAAAAAGACGAATACGTCCATGTCGCATTTGAGAAAGCTCATTACTTAAAGCATTTTGTAGAAAATCTCTTTGAATGGGTGAAGCTGGATTCCGGAGAACAGATTTTTCATTTTGAAGTTTTAGACCTAAACGAATTATCCCGGAATATTATAGTTGATTGGATTTCTGTTTTAGAAAATAGTAATTTTGACTATGCGTTTGATATACCGGAAGCAGAATATCTTATGCGTATAGATGCAAACGCTTATAGCCGCATCCTCAACAATCTGTTGCAGAATGTCCTTATCCATAGCAAGGGAAGTAAAATAGTATTCCATGTTTTTGAAGATAATCTGCAAGCTAAAATCACTATAACAGATAATGGAAAAGGAATATCTCCCGATCACCTGCCACATATTTTTGAAAGAATGTATCAATGCGATCAGTCAAGGTCTGCTGGTGGAAATGGATTAGGCTTATCAATCGTAAAAGAACTTGTAGCTGCTCACAAAGGAACAATTACCGTTGACAGCACTCCCGATAGAGGGACTACATTTACCTTATTACTTCCGAAATCCCTGTAATAATACGGGGATTTTTCAGTTTGTCAAATTTCGCTTAACTGTAAAAGCATGAAAAAAGCAAGGTTTCGGCAAGGTTTTGGCAAGGTTAGCGTGATAGAATAGCAAATATGAAAAGGAGGTAAAATCCTCTGCTCCTGCAAGGGCAGTCGCATTTTGCTTCGCAAAACAAGGAGGATTGCAATGAGCAAATATGTAATTGAAACAAAAAATCTTACCAAACAATACGGAACACAGAAAAGCGTTGCAGATTTGAATATCCATGTCCAGCAAGGGCGTATCTATGGTCTGCTTGGCAGGAATGGAGCCGGAAAGACAACGACAATGAAAATGCTGCTTGGGTTGACACAGCCCACTTCCGGGGAAGTTACAATTTGGGGAAAGCCCCTGCGGACAAATGAGAAAAAGCTGTTGCCCCGGATTGGATGTCTGATTGAATCTCCCGGATTTTACCCAAATCTGACCGCCACAGAAAACCTGCGAATTTTTGCTACCCTGCGGGGAGTGCCGAACCGCAATGCAATTAAAAATGCACTTGATTTAGTGGGGCTTCCCTATAAAGACAAAAAGCTGTTTTCCCAATATTCGCTTGGAATGAAGCAGCGGTTGGCGATTGCCCTTGCCATTATGCACGACCCGGAGCTTTTGGTTTTGGACGAACCGATTAACGGTCTTGACCCGATTGGAATTGCAGAAGTGCGCTCTTTTATCCGTGACCTCTGTACTGAAAGGGGGAAAACGATACTGATTTCCAGCCATATTCTTTCCGAAATTGCATTACTGGCTGATGATATAGGAATTATCGACCACGGCGCATTATTGGAGGAAGAAAGCCTTGCTGAACTGGAAGCAAAGAGCAGCAGACATATCCGTTTTACCGTTTCCAGTACAACACAGGCGGCAAGGATTTTAGAACGCAATTTCCATGAAACGCAGTTTACTATACAGGACGACCACAAAATGCGTCTGCATAATTTAGATATTTCAGTTGGAGATATTGTAACAGCTTTTGTCGAAAATGGGCTTACCGTATCAGAAGCCTATGTCTGCGAAGAAAGCCTTGAAGATTATTTCAAGCGTGTAACAGGGGGTGAGGGGATTGCTTGATCTTGTAAAGTGTGAATTTTGGAAGTTGAAACGGAAAGGCTTGTTTAAAATCGCTCTCTTTACGGCTGTTTTATTCCCTGTTTTTAATATTATGCTTTTATCAGAGGGAAGTTTAGCAGATGTTATGAGCAGTGTGCGTGAGGAAAGCGGTTTCTTACTTCTGATCCCGATATTAGTAATTATAGCTGCTAACCTGTTTTTTGAAGAACACGATAACGACACCTTAAAAAATCTTCTTTGCGTTCCAATTTCAAAAAGTCACTTAGTCATAGCAAAGGTTACTGTACTTTTTCTGTTTTCAGTTGCTTATGAACTGTTAGGCTTTTGTATTGGTATCTTAATTGCTCTTGCACAGGGTATTTCTATAAATGGGTGGGCTTTACAGATGTTCCTTACATTTTGTACAGGTATTTTACTTTGGGCGGCAGCTCTGCCATGTATTATCCTTGTGGTCTGGTGCAATAAGTCCTATATAATTTCTGTCATAATCGCTTTCTTCTATACACTGCTTGGATTTGCATTGCACCTAAGTGATGCCATTATGATGAAACCATTAGGGCTGAATATCAGCACATTTATTCCTGTACCTATGGTCTTTCGGTGGCTGTATCAGTTTAAGGTGCCGGAAGGAAAGATTATGACAGACTTTTACAACCGTCTAAGCCCGTACTTTGTATCAACGCCTGTCATATTTGCGGTACTGATTGCGGAAGCGATTGTATGTATTATATTGGTTACACGGGTTTATCAAAAACAGGAAGCATAACAGGAGGTTTTATATGTTATCTATTGTCTTAACAGAATTACAAAAGATAAAGCGGTATCATATTCTGCTGATCGGCGTTATAGGAATGGCTCTTTCACCTATTCTTGGGCTTATCACACAGAATGTTGCGATTGAAGAAGCAAAAAATCCGAATTTTGACCTTAGCGCATTAGTAGACAGCACAATTTGGAACAATGCAACCGTATTTATGCCTATTATTTTTACTCTGATTGGTGGTTATCTGATAAACAGGGAGTATACGGACGACACATTGAAAAATGTCTTAGTTGTTCCTGTTTCATTCCCTAAATTATTAACAGGGAAATTGACTGCTATCGGCATTTTATCCCTTATATTGGGAATGTATAGTTTCATAATCACAATTATTGTCGGCATTTTTGCGGGGCTTCCCGGTTTGGATATTTTTACTTTGACAAAAGGTATGTTTTATATGTTGGGGATTTCCATTTGCATTTATATTGCTGTTCTTCCGATTATCGCCTTTTGTGGAAGAACACCGGGATTTTTTATGGGCGGTTCGGTGATTGCCTTTGTATTGGGCTATTGCAGTATGTTTTTTAAAAGTGGTCTGCTTAGAAATATTTATCCTTTTTTAGCTTCTTTTACGGTGATTGGTTTTGACACCACATCATATATCAGCGCAAAAAGTAAGGCAAGTGTTCCACTGGGGCTTGCGTCGCTTGGCGCAATGCTGTTGATTTCAGCCTTTATTATTGCAATCTCTAAAACACCGGGCGAAGCTAAAACAAAGCAGAAAAAAAATAACATTTCCCTGCGTCCTGCGCAGAGAGAACGTATAAAGACAAACAGATATTGATTGAAGAAAGCGAGGAGTTTTTAAATGAAAGAAAAAGTTTTAAGTATGATTGCACTTATTACCGTTTTTGTACCATTGACAGCAGCCTTTGTATGGAAGTCGGATTCCCCTGCCGCAACAGCTATCATCATAGGATATTGTATTTTTGCCGCAGTTAGCTTTGTATATGCCCTTTTCCTTTTTGTAAAAATGAAACTTAGGGATATTAACACCAAAATTGCGCTTGGTGTTAATGCGGTTTATGTTGTAGGGATTTTGGTTACAGTAATTATTCCTCACCTGTTAAACAGATAAATTATGGAAAGGTTGATGATATGTATCATAAAAAAATATTTTCTCTTGTGCTTGTGTGTACTTTAGCAATAGGCTTATCCCTCACAGGCTGTTCAAAAGATGAAATTCTGGATCAGTATAATAATGTTGTTCAATTAGCCGGAAATGCAACGCTGACAGGGGATTTATCTCTTAAAGGGAAACGGACGTATGGTGATGACCATTATACTGGAACTTATGTAGCAGACTATAAGGACTTTTCCAAAATAGAATATCTTTTTGGTGGAACTTCTATCGGGCGTGAAAATGGCAAAGATATTTCTGTTTCCTGCGACTTGGAAATTACCGAGGGAACAGCGCAAGTGTTTTGGGTTTCCGGCAGTGATGATCCGGTAATCCTGCTTGAAGCAACTGACAGCTATTCAGAAACAATAACACTGCCGGAAGGCGGGAACTATATTGGCATTACTGGAAATAATTTTACAGGTCATGTAGAGTTGGATATAAAATAGTAAATTGCTAAGTTACTGTACGATAACATTGCCATATAGCGGCGATGTTATCGTATGGGAGAGATGTTTTGCAGTTATTGATAAAAGGAAAATGAGATAAAAATAGATTTGTGGAATTGAATAGGTGATTATTATGAGTAAAGTAGTAGTAGTATCTTTTTCGGAAGATGAGGAAGATGTCTGCCAGAGAATGTTGCAGATTATAAGTGAAAGTCCTCATTTTGAAGGCTGTAACATGCTTCAAGTGCAAAATCACCTTAGTATCGGAGGAATGAAGTTGAACTTAGCAGAGAAAAATGTGGTCATACATGGTGCGGAGGTTATGCTTACCAATAGGGAGTTTGAAATACTGTATTTGTTAGCGCAGAGTCCCGGCAGGATATTCAGCAAAGAGCAAATCTATGATATTGTCTGGCAGGAGCCATATTCCGGCGATTACAACATTGTCATGAGCCATATCCGCCATATAAGGGAGAAAATAGAGGACAATCCGGGCAAGCCGCTTTACATACAGACCGTATGGGGCATTGGCTATCGGTTCAACAAAAATTTAAGCAGCAGTCTGTGATGTGAAAACAGATTGCTGCTTATTTTTTGTCCTGTACGCCTAAGAGGTATTCGCAGGACACATGGAAGAACTCTGCCAGAGCCACCACTTCATAATCTGGGACGAACCTTGTCCCTTTTTCAATCCGTAAAACAGTCAGGTCACTAAATTCATATCCGGCAAGCTGGAGCTGCTCGGCAAGGGCTTTCTGTGACAGCTTCCTTTCCGTCCGCAGTTCCATAACCCTTTGACCGATTAGGTTTTTAGACTGGTTTTCCTTATTCCAATAGATTTTAATATCCTATCACCAACTTTCTAAAGATGAAGTCCCTTACCATTGATTTTACGAAATATTGTTGATAATATACTTCTAAAGATGAAGTGTAAGAGAATTATCTTGTGGAAAGAGAATTGGGGATTGATAATACTGCCTGTAAAATACAATAATATTTTTAACAGAGAAAGGTGGAAACAAGCATGAATGAAGTTTTTGAAACATTGTCGGATGTCTTTGAGGAGCTGCGCAGCGAATCGGAGGACAGGGAGTATTCCGTCCAGACGGAGGAAGCAAAAGCAGCCAGCCGGGAACTGAAAAAGAAGCAGAAGGCATTTGAAGCATATCTTTCCAAGCTGCCGAAAGAGGACAGGGAGTTTTTGGAGGGCTATATGGATGCGGTGGATCATGCCCATTACAAGGAGGAACAGCGGGCATATTATCAGGGGATTGTGGATGCTATACAAATATTAGAGGGATTAGGCATAATCCCTAAGACCGCAAAGGTAAGAGAACTACTCAGAAGAATAGGCAGATAATAAGCAAGGTGGCTGGCGTATTCAAGAGCGAGCCACCTTGCTTTTAAAAACAGCAATGGATTTCATTATTGGAAATAAGCTATTGATTATTTGATGGAAAGCGTTCTTTCAGAGAAGCAATCCATTTTTCAATTGCTTCCACTAAAACATACTGTTGTTGTAAAACTGCCATACCTGTTTCGGGAATTTCCGGAATATTTTCTTTTTCAAGGATGTTTTCCTCTAAATAAGTTTTCAGTGTTTTGATGTTCTTTTCAATGCTGTTTACACAAGATTGCTGGATTTCCAAAGGTAAACTGTCTAAGTTGACAATCACAGCATTAAAATCTAAAAAGATATGGATAGGTTTAGCGGCAATTTCCAGCATAAGTCTTTCAAATTCCCTATTTCCTGCATCAGTTAGGGAATAAACTGCTTTTTCTGGCATTTTCCCTTCCTTTACAATATTTCCTTTGATAAATCCCTTCTCTTCTAACTGGAGTGCCTTTTTGTAGATTGACGGGGTACTTATTTTTACCCATTTGGATATATTGCGGTATTCCACCAGCTTTTGAATATCATAAGCGCCCATAGGCTCTTTTTTTAACATTCCCAATACAATTAAATCAATCGTAGCCATTGTGACCAGCCTTTCTCTCTGAATTTATATGTGTTCTACACTGTAATTTATAGTATTAGATTTTATAGCTACTGTCAAGAAACAAAAAATTATCACTACTCTCTTGACAACTACTATAAATTAGAGTATATTTTCTTTGCAGGAAATTGGTATAAATTATACTACTGTAAATAATAACGATTGTCAAGAGAAAGGAGTATTCAGAAATGAGTGAACGTAACAACAAAATGGAACTATTAGGGAGTGCGCCAGTCCCCACAGCTCTTGTGGCTCTTGGTGTACCGATTATGATTGGTATGTTGATTAATGCCCTTTATAATCTGGTAGATGCGTATTTTGTGGGAGGTTTGGGAGAAAGCCCTATGGGTGCGATTTCGATTGTGTTTCCATTAGGACAGGTAGTAGTGGGATTGGGGTTGATGTTTGGCAATGGTGCGGCATCTTATCTTTCAAGGCTGTTAGGACGTGGGGACAGAGGTACTGCAAATAAGGTGGCGAGTACGGCAGTATACAGCAGCGTTATGATCGGTGCGGTTATTATTATTTTGGCTGCTGTTTTTCTGAAACCGATTTTAACCATGCTTGGGGCAACAGATACCATTATGCCTTATGCCCTGACTTATGCAAGGATATATGTAATTTCCTGTATCTTTAATGTATTTAATGTGACAATGAATAATATTGTGGCAAGTGAAGGGGCAGCGAAAACAACCATGTGCGCCTTATTGTTGGGAGCTGTATTAAATATTGGCTTAGATCCGGTTTTTATTTATGCGTTTGATATGGGGGTTGCGGGGGCTGCGATTGGCACTGCCATTTCTCAATTTGTCTCCACGCTTGTGTACTTAACTTATGCGCTTCGTAAAAAGAGTGCGTTTTCATTCAGCATAAAGGATTTTAAACCCTCCAAGCAGATATATATGGAAGTTTTGAAAATTGGAGTCCCAACACTTACTTTTCAGCTTCTTACCAGTCTTTCCATAGCACTTATCAACCGGGCGGCAAATGGATATGGTGATGCTGCTATTGCCGGGATGGGGGCAGTCACAAGGGTTACAGCTATGGGAACATTAGTGGTATTTGGCTTCCTGAAAGGATTTCAGCCGATTGCAGGATTCAGCTATGGGGCAAAGAAGTTCCAGCGTTTGAGGGAAGCGATTCGAACATCTATTTTGTGGTCAACAGTTTTCTGTGTAATAGTGGGTTTGCTAATGGCTCTGTTTTCTGTACAGATAATTTCGCAGTTTGCAAATGGAAATACGGAAATGATTGCGGTAGGGCAGAAATCCCTTTTGGCAAATGGATTTTCATTCTTCCTGTTTGGTTTTTATACGGTATATTCCTCTTTGTTTCTTGCACTTGGTAAAGGAACAAAAGGCTTTATCCTTGGGGCTTGTAGGCAGGGAATTTGTTTTGTTCCAGTGATTTTACTTCTCCCGAATGTTTGGGGAATCAATGGGATACTTTATGCACAGCCGATTGCAGATGTGATTTCAGGCATTATTACAATCTTTATGGCATTACAGCTTCATGGAGAACTGACGGAAGCAGAAGCACAGCTTCATATTGAAAAACAAGAGTAAGATTTAAGTTAATATATGAAACATAAATGGTCTGCTGGATAACGGTAAAAGAGCCTGTTGTCCGGCAGAGCTGCTTTTAGATGATGCTGCCAATAAATGGAGGGCGGCATCATATACGGGGGCGATTTTTTGAGTGAAATATTGATACTTCATGTTGACAGTGCAGGAGAGGATTTATATAAAAAACTGGTAGAGGTAATAAAAGAGAGTGGTCATAATATACAGAAAGTGGCGATAGAAAGCTGTTTGCCACTTCAATTTGATAGTTTAAGAATCCTACCAGACAGACATCAGGTATTTCAGGGGAGTAGGGAAATTGTATTAACAATGAAGGAATTTCAAATACTTGTACTGCTTGCACAAAATAAAGGTCGAGTATTTAGTAAAGAGCAGATATATAATGTCGTTTGGCAGGAGCTGTACTCTGGAGATTGCAATATTGTTATGAGCCATATCCATAATATTAGAGAAAAGATAGTAAACGGTAGATAGGTTCTTTCCAAGCTTTGTTGACTTTAGCTTAAAAAAGTGACAGTTGCTATGCATAAACGATACCTGATTTGCTTTTTGGGCAGCAATATTCTGCTACAATCAGGTTAT
>CAJTGE010000083.1 GCA_910575795.1 Clostridiaceae bacterium
GGCTATATCTCTCCTATATGACTGAGTGATGCCAAAAGAATATAAGGAACCCCTAACTTTGGCCACGGGAACCCCCTGGCTTTAGCCATGGGGAGCATTCAGACGGGAATATGGTACAGACAACTGTCAGGAACCCTAGGCCTAAAGGCTGGGGCTTGAAGGTTGTTCTACAAATCCAAAGAGAAAACAACCCGACCCTGGCATGGTGGTGTCAGAATCGCCTTCTTTCGTAAGCGTCAAATAAGAGCGTGTAGTGAAATATTTGGCGTTCTCCTGTAAAATCTGGGTTAGAGTTTTTAGAGTTCACTCCAAAAACTCTAAATCCAGATAAAGGAGAATACCCATGGACATTTCCACTTTAACCCCGGATAAACAGGTAAAACTTCAGTACTGGCTGGATGTGATCCGGCAATGCAGAGCCTCCGGCCTGACGAATCAGACATGGTGTGAACAGCATGATATCTCTTTAAAAAGCTATTATTACTGGATCGCAAAGATCCGGAAGCTGGCCCTTGAGGAACTGCCCCGAAAAAGGAATGGATCCAGGCCGGCAATGGAGCAGACTGCGTTACTGCCGGATGCAGCTGGGGAATTTACGGAGGTATCTTTTTGCGGCAGGCAGGATTCAGGCGCCGCTCCTGCGGCAGTGCTCCATATCGGTACTGTGACGGTTGAACTCTTTGAAGATACTCCGCGCGAGTTGCTGGAGACTATACTGAAAGCAGTGCGGTCATGTTAGGAGATCTCTCCCGGGTGGAAAAGATCTATCTACGCACCGGGTACACGGATATGAGGAAACAGCTGGACGGTCTGATCGATATCATCCAGTACAGCTTCCAGCTTGATCCTTACAGCAATTCCCTGTTTCTTTTCTGCGGGAAACGGGCAGACCGGATCAAGGCAGTCCACTATGAAGGGGACGGCTTCTGCCTTTTCTATAAGCGCTACGAAAACGGCCGCCTCCAGTGGCCGCGCACGGGCGAAGAAGCCAGACAGATCTCCCACCAGCAGCTGCGCTGGCTGTTGGAGGGGCTGAACCCGGAGCAGCCCAGAGCAGTTCGCAAATGGGATCCCCAAAAACCAGGGAGACCCGAAAATTCCTTATAAATACTGGAAAATCCTGCTGTTTTATGGTATCATGAATCCAGCAGAACAGGAAGGATTTCAGCCCATGCCGGATACAGAACAGAAATACAAAAAACAGATCAAAGAACTGGAACAGCAGGTCCGGCTCCTGAAGGAGCAGGTTGATTTCCTTACCCGTAAACTTTATGGAACAAAGTCGGAGAAGACATCTTCCCTTGAAATAGAGGGGCAGATGTCTCTTTTTAATGAAATAGAATCCAGTGCCGATCCGGGCGCCCATGAGCCGGACCTCGTCGAAGTCGAAAAGCACCTGCGTAAAAGGAAGTATGCAGGCCAGCGGGAAAAACTGGTTAAAGATCTTCCCCGCAGCAAAGTGCTTCATACGATCGATGAAAGTGAACAGATCTGCGAAAGATGCGGGGGCGCCATGACAAAAGTCGGCGAGGAGTTTGTCCGTACCGAGGTACAGTTCATTCCTGCCAGCCTCAAAGTGATCGACCACTACCGGGAAACCTATGAATGCAGGGCATGCCGCAAAAGCGGAATCCCTTATATGGAGAAGTCCCCGGTACCCCATCCCCCGGTCATGCATTCCCTTGCGTCTGCTTCCACAATCGCATGGCTTATCCACCAGAAGTTTGAACTGGGCATCCCATTATACCGTCAGGAAAAGGAATGGGAGGCCCTGGGCCTTTCCTTAAGCAGGGCGACGATGTCAAACTGGCTTCTGGCCGTCTACCGGGACTGGCTTTCCCATGTGGTCGGCCGCCTCAGGCAGGAACTTCTGAAGCAGAAGTATCTGCATATCGATGAAACCCATGTACAGGTACTGAAGGAACCAGGGAGGAAGAACACTTCGGATTCTTACATGTGGGTATACTGCAGCATCAGGGACTGCAGACGGCCGGTCCGGTATTTTGAGTACCAGCCGGGGAGGGGAGGGAAATATCCGGAAGCGTTTTTAAAAGGGTATACCGGATATATCCACACGGATGCTTATTCCGGGTACAATGGGGTGAAAGAGGTCACAAGATGCCTGTGCTACACCCACCTGCGCCGTGCGTTTGTGGACGCGCTGCCAAAAGACCTCCATGGGATGAAAGCTTCCAGGCCTGCGGAAGCGATCCTGCGGCTGAATCAGCTGTTTGAGATCGAAAAGGAACTGGAGGGCCTTCCCCCGGAACAAAAGAAAAAAGAACGGATGAACCGCGAGAAACCGCTTCTCGAGGCTTTCTGGTCGTGGGCAGAGAGAAACTCTGCCGGGGAACTGCCAAAGTCGAAGCTCCATACCGCTTGCCATTATGCCCTGAACAACCGCCGGGAATTCTTTAATTATCTGGAAGACGGGCACTGTTCGATCAGCAATTCCCTTGCGGAGAACTGTATCCGGCCGTTTGTGATCGGCCGGAAGAACTGGCTGTTTGCGGGAAGCCCGAAAGGCGCTGCCGCAAGTGCAGGGATCTACACTCTGGTAGAGACAGCGAAAGCCAATGGACTGGATGCAATGAAATATATCAAATATATCCTGTCAGATATGCCGGGGAGTACATTTCTTGAAAATCCGGAATATCTGGATGACTATCTGCCATGGGACCCCATGGTACAGGAACGGTGCCGATGACCACTGCCCTTTTAGTATAAGAGGGTGGTGGTTATTTTTCTATCCACTATCTTATTTGACGCTTACCTTCTTTCCATCTCCTGCCCCTCGCTCCCATACAGAAAAAAGCCCCCGCATTACGCAGGGGCCTTCAGGCTTAGTCCTCAACCGGCACACAGTAAAGGTATGTTCTTTCATCTGCGCTGCCGTAGGAACATGTTACAAGGACGTAAAGATCGTCCGTGTTAATTTCCAGCCCGGTATGATCCATGATAAACTGAACCACCTGTCCGTGGGTTTCCAGCACCTGGCGGTAAGCGCCGTCTGCCTTTCCTGCATAGCAGTACACCGGCTTCAACTGGATCTCATGGTCAGCGGCCTGGATCGTGATGTTCTGATGGGCTTCCATGTATGCCGGATCCGCGAACTTTGCGACATCCTTAAACATGGAGCCATTCTTCATGTGATGACCGTAGATCGTATGGAGCCCCTTCGTACTGATGTCGTGGTTGGAGTCCATATAGATACAGCCGGAAATGGAATCTTCCCCGTCTGCGTTGCGGTGCAGGTAATACTCGTTATCCTGGTTCTGCATTACCGGGTAGTGGATATTGGTATCTTCAATGTCGATCCACCCGATGCAGTCCGGATGGGCACCCATTTCGTCCAGAAGGGCCTGGGGGGCCTCGTAAGCTGGGCCTTCCTCATTCCCTTTTGCAAAATCCGGCTCATTCGGCCCGCCTGCCGCTGCCGTCGTCTCTGCCTCACGTCTTACGGCTTCTCCTGCGGCTTTCTCTGCAGCTTCCCTGGCCATCTCTTCCTGGAGGCGGGCATATTCCACCTCTTCCTTTTTCAGTTTCAGGTTCCTTCTTACCATCATAAAACCGGAAACCGCCATAACAGCAACCAGAACCAAAATCATCATTTTTCTCATCTTTTCCATAGTATTTATCTCCTTTTTATTGAGGACTGCCTGACTGCAGTTCCTTATTTTTTTTTGATCACTGGAAGTATGGCGACAGCCCTGCCTTTTCCGGCGGCATTTTGCTGCCCTGGCATATGGCGCTCCGCGTTTTTCCCGTATTTTCAGTCCATCTCCGTTCCCATACTTCCCTTGAAACAGACAAAAGTTATAGGAGAACTGCGAGATGTTAAGGAAAGTAAGCAAGGAACTGCACCCATATGTTACATGGGTGCTTGAGAGAGACGAGATTCCGTATTCTGTCCGCGATATGGGCGGGTATATGGAGTTCAGTCTGGACGGGATATCCTCCCGGCGTTTTTCCAACGTCATCGAGGATGCCAAATGCGAGAAGGAGCGGCGTGAAGGACCTACCCCTGGTATTCCGGTATTATCTTACCGGGCTGCGATGAACACGGAACGGATGAAGAAGCTGTTAAATTTCTACGGCACGCATTGTTTCGTAATCATGGCAGGCGAGGAGCAAAAATATTATGACGCCGTGAAAAATTTATGATCAGGTCTGGCTATACAGTCAGCCGACCGCTTTGAAGATTGAAAACTGAATACAGAAAAATAATGAAAGGAGTGGCCGTCTTATGACGGCACGGATAAAAAAATGAAGATAACAGAAAAAGAGATCAAGAAGCACATTGAAGAAAATATGGAGAAGTGGATATTTGTTGGCCATGTAGCTGACTGCCACATTAACGCAACCGACGAAGAGCTTCAGGCGAGGCTTGGAAAATTTGAAAATGGAAGTTCTATCACGCGCTCATCATCTTTTATCGATGACACATGCGGTGATGATGTTGTAGACGGTCTTATGGAAGCCCTTAAAAGCTGTTCCGCTAAGATACTGCGCTGGCTGAACGAGAGCAGCAAACCGCTTTTATCCCTTCACTTTTCCAGTTTCCCTGAAAACGTAACAGGTGTGACATGCGCCATATCTGATACAAAAGTGGTAGAAGCAAAAGGTTACAGCATCATACTCAGCAAAACTGAACAGCTTCCGTTCTACATGCTGAACGCATATCCAGTGGACTTTTAACTACGAAAAAACAAACATACATTATTTTTCTTGACACAGCAAAAGCCAGGGGGTTTTCACGCCTCTGGCTTTTTTTCTGCCGGATCACTCATCTTCTTCCCCTCTCTCAAACGTAACAGGGGACTTTGTGGGGTCGTATCCCGCCTCCATCGCCATCATCATGGCGTCCTCTGCCATCATCCTGGCCATCGCCTCATCTTCAGCGCCGTCCACGGCAACATCAAGGTCATCGAATTCAAACATCATTACTTTTTCCTCCTCTTTCTTTTTCTGATGCTCATATTATAGGACAAAAATCCTGATTTCCCACAAACTTTTTTGAAAAATTTTAAAGTTTTTGTTGGAGCTACAATCCTGCGGCTCCTATCGTTCTTCGCTACCCTTGCTTTTGTGCCTCATCCCGGGCCGTGGGTCATACCCCACTTCCAGGCAACCATCCAGGCCCAACTCCGCTATCCTTCTGGCGTCCTCCTCATCTTTCGCCCCTGCCACTGTGACTCCTAGATTTGGGAACGAATACATTTTGTTTTTCTTCTGCATATTTTCTTCCTCCTTGTTTCCCTATTCAAATTATAGGACAAAAATCCTATTTCCCCACAAAAAACTTTCATTTTTTTGAGATTTTTCGCAAGGCGCATGGCGTTTGGCCAAAAAAATACAGCCCCGGCGCAGCCAGCACACCCGCCAGCCGTACCGGAGCCGTTATCCTCCCAGATCAGCCTTCCGTATTCCCGGTATCTTCCGCCCCGTCGGCCTCATCTGCCACAGAGCCATCCTCCGCCCCTCCGGCGCCCTCGGCGCCCTCGGCCCCTTCCTGGCTCTCCTGCCCGTCCACACTGGTCTCTTCTTCAACCGGGATCTCCACAATCTCCCCGCCGCCGTCCTTGATCAGCTTCAGCATCCCATCGGCAGTGTCAACCATGTCATAGAGCACTTCCTCCGCTTCCTGGTTTAAGAGGTTATCCCTCTCGCAGCTTTTCCCGAACTCAATGATATCGTCTGCCCTCTGCACGACATCGGACGGATCCTCCTGCCCGGAAGCCACCAGGTCTTTTGCGGTGTCATAGTTATCCATGATGATCCGGTACACATGGACCATGGTCTCCCAGTTCTCGTCCGTCACGTACTCCAGCGCCTCGGTATCCTCAGGGGCTGTCTCTGTTTCCTGCACGGCCTGTGTCGCCGCCGTTGTCTCTGCCTTCTTGTCTGTTTTTCCCGATGAGCATGCCGCCACCATCAAGGCCACTCCTCCTATGGCTACAGCCACCAGCACTGCTACAACCGAACTCTTGCTTGCTTTCATGAAAATTTCCTCCTGCTTTCCTTGATATTATTTTTTTTGATGAGCCGCAGAAATGGCCCTATCCTGTTCCACGGGAAGTATGGGATGTACCCGGCATTTATCGTTCCCATTTTGCGGATAGTATTTTTTTTTGTATGTTTGTGCGGATTTCTCAGGATTTTTCCCCGGGTTCCTGGTCAACCGTCTCCAGCAGCTCCTGAAGCCATTCCTGGTACTCCCTGGCCGCATCAGAAAGCTCCTCGGCCACTTTGGCCGCCTTATGCATCAGCCCAGGATCCCGCAGGGTGAACATCCTGCACCTGATCCCCCCGAGTTCTTCTGCCAGTTCCAGCAGCGGCATCTCCTGTTCCAACATCTGATCATGCAGTCGTGCTATGTCTTGCATGGTCCTGTGCCTCCTTTTTTCTTATGTTTTTGATCGGCCGTTCCGGGCGGGACGCATTCCCATCGTCCAGCTTCACAGGAGCCATCTCCTTGCCCGGCTCCTTCTCTTCCAGCGGCGTCTCGCCAAGCCGGTCTTCCAGCTTAGTAACGCCATCAACATCGTCAGCGGTCAAGGTCACGGCACAGCGCCCCTCCAGACCCGGTGCGCGGAACATGGTTTCCAGCGTGACATCTTCCATTATGGATTTCAGTCCCCTGGCTCCGGCCTTCTCCTTTAATGCCCGCTCAGCGATCCGCTCCAGGGCCTCCTTTGTATAGGACAGCTCCACCCCATCCGCAGCCAGCATCGCCTGGTACTGCCCCATCACCGCGTCTTTCGGCTCCGTCAGGATCCGGACCAGGTCTTCCTTCCCAAGCGGTTCCAGGATCGCTTTGACCGGGAGCCGCCCTGCCAGTTCCGGGATGATCCCGTATTTTTCCAGGTCAGCATTGGTGATTCCATCTTCCGCCTTCCCGGCCATACCTTTCCCGCCTGCCGTTGCGGTACTGGCCGCTGCAGCAAACCCGATGGCCGTTTTCCCTGCCCGCTTCTTGATATCCTCCTGCAGCCCCACAAACGCGCCGCCGCAGATGAAAAGGATGTTCGACGTATCCACTTCATATTCAGAAGGTGCCATCATCTGTGTCCCTGGTATCTGCTCAAAGCCTTCCAGGGTGACCGTCGTGCCTTCGATGAGCTTTAAGAGCGCCTGCTGGACGCCTTCTGTCCCGACAGAGCGCCCATAGGACTTGCCTGCGGCCAGCTTGTCGATCTCATCGATATAGACAATGCCCCGCTCTGCCTTCTCTATGTCGCCGTCAGCCGCATCCACCAGCCTTTCAATTGCCATCTCCACGTCATTCCCCTTGTATCCGGTCTCAGACAGGGACGTGGCGTCTATGGGCGCGAAGGGGATATCCAGGATACCCGCAGCAGTCTCTGCCAGCAGGGTCTTCCCGGTGCCGGTCGGGCCAAGCAGGAGGATGTTGCTCTTCTTGACGGACGGGCCTTTCTGGCTTTCCTGGACGCCTTCCCCCTCATCCTTCGCTGCCTGGATCCGTTTCCAGTGGTTGTAGAGGGCAACTGCTATCACCTTCCTGGCATGTTCCTGGCCTACCACGCATTCGCCCAGGTGGTCAAATATGGACTGTGGGGTGTGCTGTTCCTGCACATCTTTTCCGCCTTCTTCCCCTGTGCCGTCTTCCGTCCCATCGGAATGGATACCTTCCCCTACCTGGCCGTCCTCCGTAAATAGGACGCTCTGGTTTCCGTTACCCGCCGCATCCTTTGCACCCTTTGCGTTCTTTGCAGCCTCTTCATTCCTCTTGGCTTCATCCGCCATGCTTGTGACTGCCGCTACTGCCAGCCCCTGGTAAGTCCGCACGATGCCTTCAACGATCTCATGGGTCCTGAACGCACAGTCCGTACACATATACGCTTTCTTGCCGTCTCCCCGTTCCACCAGGATCCACTCCGCTCCATTTGCTTCATTAATATCCCTCGTACAGAGCAGGCACTTTGGCAGTCTGGTGGTATTTTCAAGTGACTTTCCTGTTCCCATCTTCTTCCTTATCTTTTCGAACATAATTTTCTCCTCCTTATAAAATATCGAATATGATCATTTCCTGCGGCTTTTGCGGCATCCCCCGCTTGCCCCTGCCGTATTCTAGGACAAAAACCCCGATTTCCCACAAAGAATTTTCAAAACTATGCAGAAATTTCTTATCCGGGATTGGGGAGGGTGATTTCGTCCTGCCTCTGCTCCCTGGTCAGGAACAGATGGACGCTCTCCCTCTCATCAGCTTCCAGGCCCAGGGACTGTGCATTGCGGTAGAAATCCCGGGCATCCTCCAAAAGCATGCAGATGCTGTACAGCATCACGTATGCCCTGGGGAAGGGGATCCCTTCTGCCAGGCATTCCCCTAGAAACCGGATATCTGCACCTTGCCCGGATCTTACGGCAGGCCGCCTGAGCTTTTGGTATCCTCCGGTCACGGTATACTTCAAAGACGGTGTACACGTCGGGTTCATGCCACAGGGCAATATAATCTTCCGGCGGGTGCCCTGTCAAATGCTTGTATATAATAACCTCCCCATTCCGCTGCATGACCTGGTACCTGCCCCCCCCCGAAAGGGACTGGATCAAATTAAGTATTTCTGTTATCGCTATCCTCCTTTTGGGAAGTATGGCTGCCTGATATGCGTTTTTTTCTCGTTTTGCGGATAGTATTCTGTTCAGTATTTTTTTTTTTTTTTTTTTTGCGAAAAAGAATATTGCAAAGAAAATCTGCATATGCTATAATGCAGATAAAAGAAAAGCAGAGTACCTGCTGTAACAGATACCCTGCTGGGATTACCGATAGACGGTTAGCCCGAACTGTGTTTGACTTAAATAGCCGCACACTTGGGAAGGGGCGGCTATTTTTGTGTCTTTCCGTGCTGCAGTCCGATCATATATCCGATGCTGAAACATGTGCCGCATAATGCCAGCACTGCTATCAGTCTATCGACTGTTAACATGGCACATCCCTCCTTTCTCAGAACCCCGCATGTGGGTTTCGATGTACTCGGAGGGCCACAGTCCCTCCGGAGAGGGCTAACCGCCTACCATCTTGGTAATCCTTCCAATATATCTGCGGATAGCGTTTTTTACGAAAAAGAATATTGCAAAGAAAATCTGCATATGCTATAATGCAGACATAAGAAAAGCAGAGTACCTGCTGTAACAGATACCCTGCTGGGATTACCGATAGACGGTTAGCCCGAACTATGTTTGACTAAAATAGTCGCACGATTTTGTAGGCGGGCGGCTATTTTTGTGATTTGTTGTTATCTTTGCTTCCGATGGCGTAACCGAGACCAAACGCCGTCAGTGCGAGACTGAGTACAGCTATCAATCCTTCGATCGTCAACATCCGCATCCCCTCCTTTCTCAGAACCCCGCATACGGGTTTCGATGTACTCGGAGGGCCACAATCCCTCCGAAGAGGGCTAACCGCCTACCATCTTGGTAATCCTTCCAATATATTACCATATTCTTCCACAATCCTCAATACGTTTCTTGCAAAGGAACCCCTGGATCTGAGTGCTCCCCATGGGTCATCGCTCTTCTTCCTCTTCTTGTCCATTAAAAATATCGCATGGGTACCCCAACTGAATCTTTTGATTCAGTTGGGGAGGAAATGCGCCGAAAACTTTACAGATCCATTAAAGGAATGCCATAAAAGATCA
>CAJTGE010000084.1:0-8998 GCA_910575795.1 Clostridiaceae bacterium
GTATTATTTCAACCTGGACGGCGTGATGCTCACAGGCTGGCAGCAGATTGGGGATCAGCGCTATTTCCTTCACGGGGGCGGGGCCATGGCCGTGGGATGGACGAAGCTGGATAATAAATGGTACTATTTCTATACGGCGGCGGATCAGGGCCACACGGAAGGGACGATGATGGGCCCGGGCTGGCAGGTCGTCGGCTCGTGGCATTACTATTTCAATGCGGACGGCTCCATGTATACAGGATGGCTGGAACAGAACGGAAAATGGTACTATTTAAATGAACTGGACAACAGCATGCAGGGCGCGATGTTTACGGGCTGGATGAAACGGGATAACGCGACTTATTACATGAATTCCAACGGGGAACGCCTGGAGGGCTGGTACGAGATAGACGGGAGCTGGTACTATTTCTATCCCGGCTCAGGAGAGATGGCGGTGAGTACAAATATCGACGGCTTCTATGTGGATGAGTACGGGGTGATGAGGCGGTAACCGCCACATGGGTACGTTCATGCGCCGCACACTCTGTTCTGACGCAGATCCGCAGTGAAAGACCGTATTATAAAGCAATATAGAAAGAAAGGATGAGGAAATTGAAAAGAAGAGGACTCAGGGCGTCTCTGCCCCGGCGCATCTGCGCCTGTCTTGCGCTGGCGGCCTGCCTTCTCACAGCAGGCGCTGCCAGCCGCCCGGTATATACGCACGCCGCCGAATCGAGCGTTATCGAGACGGTGAGCATTACCTTTAAAAGCGCCTACGGAGAGCCGGAGGAAATCATCGATCCGGTGATCACGGCGGGCAGCGGAAATTATTCTCTTGGGGATATCCAGTACCGCACGGAATATGAGAAATGGAAGCCCGGCAAAAAGGTCCGGGTGGAGATCACGCTCACCGCCGCGGATGGGAAATATTTTCCTGTATCGATAGGCCGCTCCAAATGCAAGATAAACGGCGCGGAGTATGTATCGGCCAAAGCGCTGGATAACACGACCCTGCAGGTCAAAGCCGACTACCGTCCGGTCACGGTGCTCGGAACCACAGAGAAGGCCGGCTGGAGCAGCCGGAGCAAGAAAAAGGCTTCCTGGAAGGCTGTAAGCGACGCGCCGGGCTATACCCTGACTCTTTATGGGGACGATAAGGTGGTAAAACGGCTGAATGTCGAGACAAACAGCGCGGATCTCTCGGAATATATGACAGATCTCGATAAAACCTGGTACTATGAGGTAAAGGCTGTGCCCCTTACGGCGGAACAGAAAAAATATTTAAAGGAAGGGGCCTATGTCACCTCCACGGATCAGGAATTTGACTGGGAGGATTATCAGAAAGAACAGGAACGCCTGGCAGGCCCCGGGGACGCGGGCGCCATAAAGGGAGACAGCTATGTGCTTCCGGACGGGAGCAGGGCCTCCAATACATGGAAAAAGATCAGCGATATCTGGTACTATTTCGATGCCGCGGGGAATAAGGCGAGAGGCTGGGTCCTGGACGGCCCGACCTGGTATTACATGGATGCAGACGGCGCTATGAAGACCGGATGGGTGAATCTGGGCAATGGCTCCTGGTTTTATCTCGGGCCGGACGGGGCTATGCAGACCGGATGGATCCAGCCCTCTCCCGGCGCCTGGTACTATATGAATCAGGACGGCTACATGCAGACCGGGTGGATCGAGGTCAACCAGAAGCACTATTATCTTCAGGCAAATGGGGCCATGGCATATAATACCTCCGTGGACGGGCGGTGGCTCGGGGCCGACGGGGCGGCTGTCAATTAGGTGACGGCCTCACAGCATAAACGGTTCCGTCAGGCCGGCGCTTGTATTTCTCCGGCCTGACGGAACCGTTTCTTGATAAAAAGTTTCCTGATAAAACACAGGATATAACTCTGCGTTTGAATTATTTCTTAATAGAACAGGCGGTTCACCGCGCTGAAAATGCCGCGGATGGATGCCCTTGTAATATTGGAACTGATACCCACGCCATAGGTAGCTTCGCCTGTTTCTACATTCATCAGATGGATATAGGAAGCGGCCTGCGCGCCGGAACCAGAGCGCAGGGCGTGCTCCGTGTAATCCAGGACGCGGATCTGGATGCCCAGCGCATCCTCGAGCCCTCTTTGAATCGCGTCAATGGGGCCGTTCCCGATCCCGTCCACCTTGCGCTCCGCGCCGTGATCCGTAAACGTAAGATGGGCCACAGTCGCAAATCCGCCGCCTTCGTACTCCGTATCCGTGATCTGGCATTTCCGGAAATGCATGGGCTCTTTTCTGTCCAGATAACTGGCGCGGAATTCGTCCATAATCTGTTCCGGGGCCACCTCGCCCTGCTGCTCCGCAATCTTCTGAATCACATCCGCAAACTCCTTGTGCATGCCCTTTGGCAGGCGGAAGCCATAGAAGCTGTCCATAACAAAGGCCACGCCGCCCTTGCCGGACTGGCTGTTGATGCGGACAACGGGCTCGTACTCGCGGCCGATATCGCCGGGATCAATGGGCAGGTACGGAACCTCCCATATCCCGTCCGTCCTCTTGGACAGGGCCTGCATGCCCTTGCTGATCGCGTCCTGATGGGAACCGGAAAAGGCGGTAAATACCAGCTTCCCGGCATACGGATGCCTTGGATCCACCTCCATCTTCGTACAGCGCTCGCACACCTCTGTGATGGCCTTGATATCTTCAATCTCCAGCTCCGGATTGATGCCCTGCGAGAACATGTTGTAGGCAATGTTCAGGATATCCACATTACCGGTGCGCTCTCCATTTCCCAGAAGCGTTCCCTCCACGCGCTCCGCGCCGGCCAGAAGCGCCAGCTCCGTAGCCGCAATCCCGGTTCCCCGGTCATTATGCGGGTGCACGCTTAAGATAATGCTCTCGCGGTTCCTGAAATGACGGTTCATCCACTCAATCTGATCCGCATACACATTCGGCGTGGTCATCTCCACCGTGGCCGGGAGATTGATGATGATCTTTTTATCCTTCGTCGCTCCCCATTCCTCCTGGACTGCCGTGCAGATATCCAGCGCAAAGTCGAGCTCCGTGCCGGTAAAGCTCTCCGGTGAATACTCTAAGATCACCTCGCCGTCGTACTCCTGCATATACTTCTTAACCAGCTTTGTCCCCTCAATGGCAATCTGCTTGATCTCCTCGCGATCCTTGTGGAACACCACCTCCCTCTGCAGGGTGGAGGTAGAGTTATAGATATGCACAATCGCCTTTTTAATTCCCCTGATAGATTCAAAGGTGCGTTTGATCAAATGCTCGCGGCACTGGGTCAGAACCTGAACCACCACGTCGTCCGGAATCAGCTTCCTCTCAACCAACTGGCGCAGAAAATCATACTCGATCTGAGACGCCGCCGGAAATCCAATCTCAATCTCTTTAAAGCCCATCCGGACCAGCATATTAAACATTTCGATTTTCTCTTCCACCACCATGGGCTCAACCAGAGCCTGGTTCCCGTCGCGCAGATCCACGCTGCACCAGATCGGCGCTTTCTCGATCTCCCGGTTCGGCCATCCGCGTTCCGGATAATCAACGACAGGTACTCTCTTATATTTCTTGTAATTCAGCATTTCTTTTCCCTCCAGATTATCATTTCATAGGTCGTAACCGTCCAAAGCCTGAATGGCTTTAACGATTGTCATGAGTCAGCTTTCCTTTTTTATGGGGCTGTATCATCAGACAGGAGGAGCGCCTGCCCCCTGCCCGCCGCGCGCGCCGCCTTTGGCAGCAGATTTTTCTGCGCGGGCCTGCGCAAAAAAAATCTCTGCAGCATTACGCTGCAGAGACGAAAACATTCGCGGTACCACCCTGCTTGCCGCATTCCCTGCGGCCTCTCGGCACAAAATCCCGGCGGATCCGTCCGGAATCTCATATCCCCTCTAACGGTGGGAAACCGTCTTCCCCTAGTTTGCATAGCCGGCCCAATGAAAAGAGCCCTGGTGCCTGTTCAGAGAAGATGCTCCAAGGTGAGATCTGACAGCCCCTCATGCCGTTTCACACCGCGCAACGGCTCTCTGAAATGAAATAAGCTGTCTGATATGTCCTCTTCCATGCATCTTACATGATTGGAATGACAGATGTTACTGTTGAGTACAGTTTTATCACGTTCCAGCTATAAAGTCAATTGTTTTTTTCTCTCATTTTCAGAGCTTTAAATCCCACGCCACAGAGCAGGGACCGTCCGGATCATTTCGCAGCCCGCGGCATAATTCCTCTCTGGCCTCTATATCCTTCTGTGCATCGCCGCCCTGCTCTGCTCTCCAGCCCCTGTAGCCCTTTACATAGCTGTCGTATAACTCCGCCCATGAATGGTAATATTTCTGCATGACACGGCCGACCTCTGCCGATTTCTGTACCATCTCCTGGCGATCGATGTAGCCGCCGACAAAGCCCATGCCCAAAATCTGGCAGGCGCGGCACAAATCCCATGCGCCGGAAGCGATATCCTCTGCTTCACAATCCGTTCCTTCGCGGTAAAGGGCGGTCAGGTAATCCACCATATCCAACAGAGCCGTCTTGTTGGAAACCTCCCAGTCACGGCGCAGCATTACACGCATGGAAGCGCCTTCCTGCTTGTTTTTCTCCGCTGATCCGGCGATATAATGCCAGTCCCCATCCGCATAGGCCGCCCACATAGCGTATGTACCTAAAATCCATTTTTCCACATCATTTTGAGGAATCGTCTCATTCCCGGTTTCCTTTTTTCCAAATAATCCAAATAATGCCATATGTATTCCTTTCTGCCGCGCCTGGTTTATAGCGCCTGCTGTTTTATTATATCATTTATTGGGGGATAAACAAGGTGTCAGCAGAATTTCTGTGATGAAATTTTCCATATGGCGAGCATGGACCGACAAGGCTATGATCAGTAACATTTCTACGGTTTCTGCTGTATAACTCCTGCAATTACACGACATGGAAACTCCGTCACATCAGCATAATTCATCGGGAATATATTGAGCGTTATTATTTCATTATCCGTTAATTCCTTTAGATGAATATGATCAACATATCTTTTACGATTTTTCCATATCTGGACTGTTGCGTTCTTATTTTATTTTTTACGTATCAATGCGTGTTTTTATTGATATACGTATTATTACGTGTTGCAATAACAACATGGTAAGGGAAGGAGTAGAAAGATGCCAATGACCCCACGTGAGATGATGAAGCATCTCAAGAAAAATGGTTTTACAGAAATAAGTCAGAACGGCTCCCATGTAAAGCTGAAAAATGAATCCACCGGCCGGCAGACCATCGTTCCCTGCCACTCCAAATCCCTCAAAAAGGAGCTGGAGCAGGAAATCCTGAAACAGGCGGGGTTGGAATAACCTGCCCCCTTTCCCTGATTTTATGAGGAGGATTATTTTATGAAACAGTATTTTTATCCCGCAATTTTTCATACCGCGGAGGAAGGGGGGTTCTGGGTTTCGTTTCCGGATCTTCCCGAATGCCTGACTGAAGGCGACACGATAGATGAAGCTTATGAGATGGCTGTTGAAGCCCTAGGCCTCTCACTGACTGACCGAATCCGGAACAATGAACCGCTTCCCTCCCCGTCCCTCCCCGTCCAGATAACACCAATGAAAGAGGGCAGTGTTCCCGTTATCATCCATTTCGATATGGAAGCATATAAGAAAAAGCACAATTCCAGAGCGGTAAAAAAGACGTTATCCATCCCGGAATGGCTAAATGAGGAAGCCATAGCTATGGGCGTCAATTTCTCCCAGGTACTGCAGGAGGCGCTGCTTATGAAGATACAGTCCCGTTAAATACCGGACAAAACATTAAAAGACCTTGTAATTACAAGGTCTTTTCAAAACTGGAAGCAATGGGGCTCGAACCCGCAATAAAACCTTTATTATATATAGGTTTTAAGGTATCGTGTGATATTTCGTGTGATACTTGAAAATATGTGATATTAAGCGGAGCTTTTGTAATGAACATATGGCCTGAAAAATAAAAAAGGTACGGGATTAAAAAATTTAAAATATCTATGTATCATTCGTGAGCTGACACAACTACTCTTGAATATATGATGGAGGTTACGAATGAAAAGAGCATTAACGGAAATGGAAAAGAAAGCTATAGAAATTGCTAAAGATATATACCAGTATCACCTTGGACTGGTCTGGCAGGATATTGAAAATCCCTTTTATGATGACCTGACGCCTTACGAAAGAGAACTGGCGCGGGCTTACATACATCTGTACAGTTTCTTCTTCGCCTGGGTGCTGCAGGTTCCATACGAGCCGCAATGCTAAAAATTTGTGGTTGAAAAGTGCCGGGCAGCATGTTATGATATTTAAAGAAAGGGAAAGCCAGAGACGTACGGCCTACCCTCAAATGTTAAACAAACTGCCTTTTACAAGGCCAGCCGTCACTATTCGCGGTAGTGGCGGCTATTTTCTATCCTTGAAGATCTGATAACACAGACCAACAAGGGTGACGATAAAGATACAAAACTGGAATAAATCCCCGTATGTAACATTCATCGGCAATCCCTCCTTTCTTCGCACACCCGAAGGGCATGTTGATAAGTGGAGGGTTGCCCCTCCGGAAGTGGAGGGCAGGCCGCCTTTTATACGCTCTGGTTTCCCATAAATTTACTATAACATATGTTCTACAATTCGACAATATAATTTGATGGGAATTTAATGGATATGCAGACTGGCATATCTTTTTATTTTCCTCTTGACTTTTTGGTGTGACATTTATATAATAAAGGTGTGACAAAAAGGAGGTAGGAATGAGTCCGATAGGCAGACCTAAAGCAGATAATCCAAAATCAAGTAGATTTAGTATTCGTTTGGACGTAGAAACAGAAAAAAAGCTTGAGGAATATTGCAAATATAATAATATTTCAAAAGGTGAAGCAATACGTCAAGGGATACATTTGCTTTTAAGCCAAAAGAAAAAGTAGTAGCTGGCAAGTTTGGCGACCTACAACTACTACTTTTACACCAGAAGCAATCTTCTGATAAATTTATTATATCAGTAAGATGTGCTTCTTTCAACTATCAAATTTTGAAAGGAGTTTTATTGAGATGGGTTTACAGATATTAGAGGTAAAAGGAATCAGAGTCTTGACAAGTGCTCAGATAGCAAGTTGTTACGAGACAACCCGTGATTGTATAAAAAAGAATTTTTGTTTGAATAAATCCAGATTCATTGAAGGTAAACATTATATAGCTCTTGTAGGGGATGAATTAAGAACGTTTAAAAACGAGGTGACAAATAGTAACCTCCTTGAAATTGGAATTCAAAACGAGGTGAGAGTTTCTCACCCAGTAACAGATAAAGCCAGGTATCAATTGGATACCCAGTTCAAATACGCCAAATCCCTCTACCTCTGGACCGAAAAAGGCGCCCTGCTCCACGCCAAATCCCTGAACACAGACAAAGCGTGGGAAGTATATGACTACTTAGTGGATTTTTATTTCCGAGTAAAAGAGAAGCCAACGCCGGAGAAAACCGCCATTGTACCAGTTGCCGATACGGCTGAGCCGTCAAAAGCCCATCCTCAGACAGCCTTACCAAAAAGCGGATTTGATATCGCCCCGGCGTTCCGGGAGCTTATATCCTTGCTTCCTACAGACGCTTTAGATGAAATGGAAAAATGTTTCAGAAACGAAAAAAGCATGGCTATAAAATTAGCGGCAACAAGTATATTAGCAGAAAAAATGAAACGACAGTTAGCGTAATAAGAAGATTAAAACGCCTTTTTAACTGACGGAGAGGCGGCATAAAAATGCCGTCTTCCCGCCCCTTTTTACTATTTCTGCACGTCCCAAATCCGCAAAGCTCCGTAATCTGTACTGTGCCAGCACGCTCCCTCCAGCGGCCCGCCCGGCATATTGTCCAGGAAATACCACTCCCCCGGATCATCTGCCCCCACTACATTGCTGCCGTCCCAGCGCTGCCAGCCGGTCAGCATGTACCCGTCTTTTCCAAACAGATACCAGTGATGATTGATGAGCAGCCATTTATTTGCCGCCCACAGGCCGTTATCCTCTTTATACCTGTATTTCCCCTGTGCATCCTTTTCCCATCCTGTTTCTGCAGGTCCTGGGGCTTCCGGGGCCGTTGCTTTGGATGCATAGTCAGGGATGCCGTAGCCCCTGATACATCGCCCGTTTACGGCTATCTCCCTGTACTCAACAGCATTGTTTTTATTACCCTCAATTACCCTGTTTTTACCTCCTGATACCGATACCACGATACCGACATGATCCGGCCAGCCAGCGCAGTCCCCCGCGCCGCTGTCGTCCCAGTCATAAAAGATATAATCCCCCGGCAACGGAATATAAGCGTCATCCTCGATCCATCTGCCCATCCTTTTGAACAGCTCGATCATCTGCCCGCATCCGCACTCTGTAGGGATAATGTCTGTATATCCGGCGACAATGGCCACGGCTGATCCATACGTAGCGCACCACTTATCCGTATATTTTACACGGTATCCTCTGGCCAGGGGGGCATGTCCGTTATAAATATCTATAATCTCCCTGTGCGATCCGTCTGACTCCTTACGGCCATACCATTGTGTGGCAACTGAGATTAATTTCTGCCTTGCCTGCGCTTCGGTTATTCCGCCGCCAGCCTCCTCCATTTCCCCAGAGCAACGTCTGTAAATTTCCCGGCCGTAGCCTGCACGCTTCTGTTTTACTGCCTCTGACTGATCGGCCGGCCGTTCGTACTGCGTTAATACAATGTCCGAAGCTGTCCGGATATCTGTCGCCGTTTCCAATGCCATCAGGACGCCTTTATAGTGTGTTTTCAGCTCATAAAGCGCAAATTTAAGCTGCATTCCGGCATCGCCGACAGAGCATCCGGAATTCTGTGCAAACTCCAGAAGCTCCTGTTTCCTGGCCCGGTACGTCCACTGTGCCAGCCCGTACCCTGCGCAGTCCCGGACAAAACCTGTATAGCTTCCAGAATCCACCGCCGCCGTATAGGTATCATCTGTAAACCCAAGCTTTTTCTCATAACTGTTCTGCAG
>CAJTGE010000084.1:9009-9529 GCA_910575795.1 Clostridiaceae bacterium
TTCCGGGGATTCAGCCCGCTTTCGGCCTGGAAATGCCCAAGGAGGGCGGCCGCCCCGTATTCGGATAAACCTCCTGCTACAAGCAAATCAAACATCTGTTTTTCTGTCATATCTTTCCTTTCCGGATCAGAAAAAGCCCGGGCTTTTACACCCGGGCTTTATATCTGAGTATCCTATTGTTATTTTCCTTCTTTTGCCGGCCCTTCTGCCTCCGGCGTCTGCGGGTGCTTCAGCGGCGGCTGCGATTTTGCCGTCAGTGCCGGATCCGTAGCCGGGCCTCGTCCCTGGCCGCGCTCCGAACCGCCCTCCCCGGCGCAGGCGCAGTCTGTGTCGGGTGTCCTGTGGGTGTAATGGTTTACATCGTTGATTTTGTGCTTTCTGCAATTGTCTGCCATGGTCTGGTTCTCCTTTTCTTTGTTAAAATTTATATAACAAGGAGGAGCGGATCCTTCGCTCCCCCGGGTTACTGTGCTGTGCCGCCCATTCAGGCATTTTTCCGGTTTCCCTTCTGGTCTTTCCT
>CAJTGE010000085.1 GCA_910575795.1 Clostridiaceae bacterium
TTAAAGGCAGACCACAGCTATTGGCTCCACGAGGTAACACCGCCGGAGGGCTATGAGAAGGCCGAAGACGTGAAGTTTACGGTTTCCCACTATGGCGAGGATATTACGGTTGACATGGAAGATGAGCCTAACAAGACCATCATCGTGAAGACCGATTCCAAGACCGGGGAATCCTTAGCTGGGGCAACCCTGCAGATCCTTGACAAAGACAGGAATGTGATCCGTGAGTGGATCACGGACGGAACCGGAATCTTCTCAGTCGAAGGGCTTACAAAGGGTGAAACCTATACCCTCCACGAGAGCGGCACGCCGGACGGCTACTACTACAGCTACGATGTGCAGTTCACCGTGACAGGCGAAAAGGACCAGAAGGTTGAGATGCGTAACCGCGAGATCATTGTGGTAACGCCGCCGGATGAATACCCGGATCCAAAACCGGATCCAGAAGGCACACACCCGGATTACGAACTGAAGAAGGAGAGAGTATCCCTGGCGCCTGAAAAGGGCAAGAGAGACGAATACGGATTCTTCAGAGGTGACAAGGTACTGTATGATGTGACCGTAACCAACACGGGCGAAACCAGGCTGTCCATGACAGTAACGGATACCTTTGAGAAGGCTGAGTATTTCAGCATCCCGAAGGCGACTGGCGTAAGGTTCTACAAGAACGGCGGCCACGAAGGCATTACCATGGGTGAGATCGTAAGCCTGGAAGGCAATACCGCAAAGATCAAGCTGGAAGTCGGCGGATACGCAGTCATCCGCTATGAGGCATATGTGCTTGACGAAGCGAAAGAATTCCTGTCTGGCCATACGGTTGACGATGGATTAGGATACCTGAATACAGCCCGTTCCACGGATGTGGTCGGAACCTATACGGAGTACACCGGGGATGACAATGACGGGGACGGCAAGGGCGATACCCCTGTCGAAAAGACAGTTACCAAAGAAGATTACCCGGATGAGTTAGGCGATAAGGAAGATACCGCCAACACACCCGTACAGGAGCCTGACAATGGCGGGGAAAACCCATCTTACGTCATGGATAAGACCAGGCCGACCCTGGCGCCGGAAAAGGGAGAGACCTCAAGGTATGGTTTCCACCATGGCGATACCGTGGATTATGACGTACACATCGCCAATACTGGCGGAATGCCGCTGAAGATGTATGTGACGGATGAATTCGACTACCGGATCAGCAGGTACTTCACAGAGCCTGTGGTGAAGAAGGTCGAAGGAAACATGATCGCGGAGAACGGAACAGGAATCGGGACGGCTATTGTGAAGATCCGTCTGGAACCGGGAGAGGAAGCAGTTGTGACCTTTACCGCGACCGTGAAGGATACGGCGCCTGAAAAGCTGGCATTCTTCGCAACGGATGATGGCAACGGCTACCTGAATATCGCAAAGACCTACCAGGTAAGGGCAGAGAAGCCGGATGGCACCGAAGGCGGGCCGGACGAATATCCGGGCATCCCCGACAAGGAAGATGAGGCCAACACGCCCGTACAGACAGAAGAGGAGAAGCCGGATTATCCCTATATCTGGCTGATGAAGAACGAAGTGAACGATCCTGACCACGTCCTGGCAGGCGGTACTTTCCAGGTACTGAGCGAGGACAAGAGCACGGTCCTCATTGAGGACTTCACCATGAACTCCACATGGCAGCAGTGGAACGTCGTCCTGGAAGCAGACAAGACGTACTGGCTCCATGAGGTGACTCCGCCGGAGGGTTACTTAAGAGCGGAAGACGTGAAGTTTACCGTATCGCATTACGGCGAGGACATCCATGTGTCCATGACCGATGAGCCGGTGAACGATGAAGTGGATTTCGTCAAGGAAGACCTGGCTGGTAACAGCGTCCGGGGAGCAGCCCTTGAAGTAAGGGCTAAGGGGTCTGACGAAGTGTATGCATGGGTATCCGATGGAACCCCGCACACCATCAGCAAGAAGCTGAAACCGGAAGGCACCTATATCTACCACGAAGTATCCGTACCGGAAGGCTATGTACGGAGCGCCGATATCGAGTTCACGCTGGATGAGAAAGGCGTCGTGGCAGATGCGCATTACGTGGATGCGGACGGCATGCCTGTCCTTTATGACAAGGACGGATATGTAACCGGTATCCGTGTGATGGAAGACGGAAGATACGAGCTTAACGGCGAGACAGTCCGGATCGACCGTGACGGGAACGCCGTAGACAAGGATAAGAAGGTTGTCGCTGAGGGCGTGAAGCTGGAGATCGATGTCACTGGCAACACAGTCATCATGAAAGACGCACCGACTGACGTAACCATTAAGAAGACCGATTCCAAGACCGGGCAGTCCCTGGCCGGGGCAACCCTCCAGGTGATTGACAAGGATGATAAGGTCATCGCTGAGTGGACTACGGATGAATCGGGAACCTTCAAACTGGAGAAGAAACTCACGGCAGGCGAGACCTATATCTTACGTGAAAAGGAGACCGTGGACGGGTACTACTACAGCTACGACATCGCCTTCACGGTAAATGAAGATGGCAGGCCGCAGACCGTTGAGATGCGTAACCGGGAGATCATCGTAGTGACTCCTCCGGATACCCCAGATGAACCTGACGATGAGAAACCGATTATCTGGCTGCTGAAACATTCAGTCGGTGACAAGGATCATATCCTCCAGGGCGGAACTTTCCAGGTGCTGAGTGAAGATAAGTCAGAGGTTGTAATCGACACCTTCACCATGGACGGCACATGGCAGGAGTGGGATACCGCATTAAAGGCAGACCACAGCTACTGGCTCCACGAGGTGACAGCGCCGGATGGTTATAAGTTAGCAGAAGACGTGAAGTTTACGGTTTCCCACTACGGTGAGGAGATCCAGGTAGACATGGTCGATGAGCCGACCGACGTGATCTTTAAGAAGACAGACTCCACCACGGGCCAGTCACTGGCAGGGGCAGTCCTTCAGGTCATCGATAAGGACGGTAAGATCATCGAGGAGTGGACCACGGACGGAACCGGAATCTTCAAAATGACGAACAAGCTGACAGCAGGCGAGACCTATACATTACACGAGGAAGAGACTGTAGAAGGCTACTACTACAGCTACGATGTCCAGTTCACCGTAAATAATGACGGCGAGAGCCAGATCATTGAGATGCGCAACCGGGAGATCAAGGTTGTGACTCCTCCGGATGAGACGCCGGAGCCCAAACCGGAACCTCAGGGCACGCACCCGGATTACAGCCTCACGAAGGAGAGAGTATCCCTGGCGCCTGAAAAAGGTAAGAGCGGGGAGTACGGATTCTTCCGTGGTGACCGGGTACTGTACGATGTGACTGTAACCAACACGGGCGAGACAGACCTGTCCATGACGGTAACGGATAACTTCGAAAAGGCTGAGTACTTCAGCACACCGGAAGCGACAGCAGTACGGTTCTACCACAAGGACGGCCGGGAAGGCACGACCATGGGTGAGATCGTGAGCATGGAAGGCAATACGGTGAAGCTCAAGCTGGCAGTCGGCGGGTATGCGGTCATCCGCTACGAAGCAGACGTGCTTGATGAAGCGAAGGAACTCCTTTCCGGCCACGCAGTTGACGATGGGTTAGGATACCTGAATACGGCCAGGACAACGGACGTTGTCGGGACCTATACGGAGTACAGCGGCGAGGATAAGAACGGGGACGGCAAGGGTGACACTGTTACCGAGAAGACCGTGACCAAAGAGGACTATCCGGACGAACTTGGCGATAAGGAAGATACCGCCAACACACCAGTTCAGGAACCGGATGAGGACGGAGAGAACCCATCTTATACCATGGATAAGACCAGGACGACCAAAGCGCCTGAGAAGGGCGAAAGCGGACGCTACGGCTTCCGCCGCGGCGATACTGTCACCTATGTAGTACGGATCACCAACACGGGCGATATGCCGTTAAAGATGTATGTAGCTGATGAGTTTGACTACCGGATCCGCAAGCACTTCGAGGATCTTAAGATTACGGAGATCGATGGCGAGGCCATTGATGAGGACGGCACCGGGGTCGGGACAACCGTAGCAAGGATCCGGATCGAGCCAGGGGAAGAGGTGGCAGTAACATTCACCGCGAAGGTAGCTGAGACAGCGCCTGAGAAACTTTCCTACCATACGGACGATGACGGGAACGGCTATCTGAACGTAGCAAAAACCTACGATGTCAAGGCCGAAAAGCCTGACGGGACCGAGGGTGACAAGGAAGAATATCCTGGCATCCCCGACAAGGAAGACGACGGCAACACACCAGTGCAGACAGAAGATAAACCGGATTATCCGTATATCTGGCTGTTAAAGAACGAAGTGAACGACCCAGACCATATCCTGCGGGGCGGCACCTTCCAGGTACTGAGTGAAGATAAGGAGCATATCCTGATCGACAACTTTACCATGAATGGGACGTGGCAGCAGTGGGATGTTGTCTTGGAAGCCGACAAGAGCTACTGGCTCCACGAGGTAAGCGCCCCGGCTGGTTACAAGAAGGCCGAGGATGTTAAGTTCACCGTTTCCCACTATGGCGAGGATGTGCAGGTAGTCATGAGCGATGAAAAGCTCCCGAACAAAGTGACATTCACCAAGGAAGATTTCGCTGGCACGGAGATCCCGGGCGCGGAATGTGAGTTAGAGCGGGTAGAGCCGAACGGCACCACCACCAAGATCGATTCCTGGATATCAGGGGAAGAGCCTCATGTGATGGAAGATACCTTATCTGGCAGCACCACATACCGCTACCATGAGGAGAAAGCGCCGAATGGCTACGGATACAGCGAGGACATTGAATTTACCGTTGATGAGAACGGAAAAGTCACAGACGCGCATTACGTGGATAAGGACGGAACACCGATCCTATACGATAAGGACGGCTTCCCGACAACTATCACCGTACAGCCTGACGGGACTTACAAGGACGGAGATACCAAGGTGACCATCAATAAGGACGGCAATGCCGTTGACTGGAGAGGCCATATCCACGCGGAAGGCGTGAAGTATGAAATCGAGGTTGTGGACAACGTGGTACGGATGAAAGACGCACCGACCCGCGTAACCATCTTAAAGAAGTCAATTGACGGGAAAGCGCTGGAAGGCGGGCAGTTCGTGATCAAACGCATAGACGGAAGCATCGTGGAGGCCCTGCATGACACGCAGATCCCATCTACGGAGCATGAAGGCAATATCCTGAAAGGCGAAGCAGTACGCTTTGCCGCGACGGAAAACGGCGTGGAGATCACCAGACTCCTGAATGGCAGCGAGACCTATATCCTCCATGAGGAGAAGGCGCCTGCGGGCTACAGCCTGGCATCGGATGTGCGGTTTACGGTTCCGCGTGACGGCAAGCCCATCACCGTGACCATGCTCGACACGAAGAAGCCGGATGACCCGACCCCATCCTATGATATGGATAAGGAGAGGACATCTGAAGCGCCTGAGAAGGGAAGCACCGGAAGATACGGCTTCAAGCACGGCGATACCGTGACCTACGAAGCCCACATCACCAACACGGGCGACCTTACACTGAAGATGTACGTTTCCGACGAATTCGCACCAGAAGCCAGAGGATTCTTTGAAAACCTGCAGATCACTAAGATCGAGGGCGCGGAGGATATCTCTGAGGACGGAATGGGTATTGGCAAGGACACCGCAAGGATCCGCTTAATGCCCGGCAAGACAGCTACCATAACCTTCACGGCAGTGGTAGGCGAAAACGCCCCGGAAAACCTGGCGTTCGGCGCAATGGATGACGGCAATGGATATGAGAACATCGTGAAGACCTATGATGTCAAGGCTGAGAAGCCTGACGGGTCGGAAGGCGATAAGGAAGAGTATCCGGATATCCCAGATAAGGAAGATGACGCGGATACGCCCGTACAGGAACCGGAAGAGCCGACACCGTCCTATACCATGGACAAAGAGCGGACCAGCGAAGCACCTGAAAAGGGTGAGACCGGAAGATACGGTTTCCATAGAGGAGATACCGTGACCTACGAGTCACATATCACCAACACCGGAGACCTGCCGCTGAAGATGTATGTGTCCGATGAATACGCACCGGAAGCCAAGGAGTACTTCGAAAACCTGCAGATCGTGAAGATCGTGGGCGCTGAGGACATCTCTGAGGATGGAATGGGTATTGGGGCAGACACCGCAAGGATCCGCCTGATGCCTGGCAAGACAGCTATTGTGACTTTCACAGCAACTGTAAGCCAGTCCGCACCGGAGAACCTGGCATTCAGCGCAGCGGATGACGGTCATGGATACCGGAACACCGTGAAAACCTACAACGTCAAGGCCGAAAAGCCTGACGGGACCGAAGGCGGCCCGGAGGAATACCCTGAGATCCCGGATAAGGACGACGACGCAGAAACTCCTGTACAGGAGCCGGAAAAACCGGAAGAGCCGACACCGTCCTATACCATGGACAAAGAGCGTAAATCCGAAGCGCCTGAGAAGGGCAGCACCGGAAGGTACGGTTTCCACAGAGGAGATACCGTGACCTACGAGTCACACATCACCAACACCGGAGACCTGCCGCTGAAGATGTACGTGTCCGATGAATACGCGCCGGAAGTTAAGGAGTACTTCGAGAACCTACAGATCACTAAGATCGAGAGTGCCGAGGATATCTCCGAGGAAGGAATGGGCGTAGGGAAGGATACCGCAAGGATCCGCCTGATGCCCGGAAAGACAGCTACTGTGACCTTTACGGCGGTTGTAAGCAGCAAGGCACCAGAGAACCTGGCATTCAGCGCAGTGGACGATGGACACGGCTACCGGAACACCGTGAAGACCTACAGCGTCAAGGCTGAAAAGCCTGACGGAACTGAGGGCGGCCCAGAGGAGTACCCGGGCATCCCCGACAAGGACGATGACGCGGATACCCCCGTGCAGGAACCGAAAGAACCGACCCCATCCTACGACATGGATAAGGAGAGGAAGACAGCGGCACCCGAGAAGGGCAGTACCGGAAGGTATGGCTTCAAGCGTGGCGATACCGTGACCTACGAAGCGCATATCACCAACACCGGAGACCTGGCACTGAAGATGTATGTGTCCGATGAATTCGCACCGGAAGCCAAGGGATACTTTGAGAACCTTAAGATTGTGAAGATCGAAGGGGCTGAGGATATCTCTGAGGATGGAATGGGCGTAGGTAAGGATACCGCAAGGATCCGCTTACTGCCTGGCAAGACAGCTACCGTGACCTTTACGGCGGTTGTAAGCAGCAAAGCACCTGAGAACTTAGCGTTCAGTGCAACGGATGATGGACGTGGTTATAAGAACACCGTGAAGACCTACAACGTTAAGGCCGAAAAGCCTGACGGGACCGAAGGTGGCCCAGAGGAATACCCAGGCATTCCGGATAAGGAAGACGACGCGGATACGCCAGTGCAGGAACCCAAAAAGCCGAACAACCCGGGAGGTGGCGGATCTACACCATCCAAACCGTATGTGACCGTGTACAAGTACGACGGAAACACCATGGAGCCGATAAACGGCGTTACCTTCCAGGTATACCGTGACGGTGCGGAATTCGCGAAAGTGAAGACCGACAAGAGCGGGTACGCGAGGGTGAACTCCCTGACAGACGGCAGCTACCGGATCGTTGAGACGGAAGCAGCCAAGGGCTACCAGCTCTCCAGCCAGGAATTCACATTCACTGTGACAAACGGCGTAGTTGCCGGAGGCGTGACAACCTTCCATATGGCAAACTACAAAGAAACCACCGTTACCGTTACAAAACGGGACGGTGACAACGGGACGCCGCTTAAGGGCGCAAGGCTCCGCATTGCCGATGAGGACGGCGGGGTCGCCTACGAGGGTGTTACCGGAAAAGACGGCACGATAACCTTCAAGGTTACAAAGCCCGGACACTACGCGGTCATTGAGCTTGAAGCGCCGAAGGGATACGATGTGGTAGACGGCTATATCACCTTCCACGTCGCGGAAGACGGCACGGTAAGCGGCACAACGACCATGTATGACTACAAGAAGGAAAGAAAAGGAAAGATCACAGCCAAGTACGAGAACGGGTTCGAACGTGGCGGATGGTATGACTCCGACGGAAGATGGCATAAACTGCCTTCGACCGGAGACACAGCGGACAACAGCCGCATGCCGTACCTCTTCGGTATCTTTGCCGCAAGCATGTGCGGGATCGTCCTTCTTTCCCGAAAGAAGAAAAAGAAAAAAGCGTAAGCTGAAAGCCGGTAAGGACTGATAAGAACCGCAGAGCGCAGAAAAAAACTGTGTCCTGCGGTTCTTTTGTTTTTTGGGTATGTTGGAGTGCGTCCCGTTTCCATACTTCCCATGAAAATACATAAGGCATCGGGAAAGAGAGGATACCCAAAATAAAATACAAAAATAAAATAAAAAAATGAAGAGAACTCGAAAATCCTGCTTCGATGCTGAGGAGGCGACGGGAAAAATGCAGGCGTCTAATGACGCAGAAAGGACAAAAAAATGGAGAAAATTTTCAACCTGAACAAAAAAGAAATGAAGGACACAGTGATGACCTACAGCGGCAGGATGGCTACCCTGAAAGATTTCAGAGACTGGTTCGACTGTACTGTTGAGTTCGATGACGGGGCTGTACTGCCG
>CAJTGE010000086.1 GCA_910575795.1 Clostridiaceae bacterium
ATGTTTATGAACGCATATATGGATAAAATCACTCCGGATTTTGTAAATCTGTCCATTGGCTTAAGAGCGCCGCAGCTTTATGAAGAAACGGCCTCTATGATCATGAAAGTACCGCAGACATTTATTTCTTCCCTGACAGAATACTTCAGGAAAATGAAGGAGCTGGGGAAAATTCCCCATTATGATTTTGAAAGTCTGGCGATGACTGTTTTTTCTTCCACGTTTGGTTATACCTTTTTAAATGCGTCTTTTGGCCAGAATCTTATGGATGTGGGCAGAGAAGAATTTATCAAAAACAGTGTGAAGATATTTGTAAATGGGATTGTACAGAAGTAAAAATGGCAGTAACAGTTCAGATAGGTCTGCGCGTTTACCGCGCTGACCGTACGATAACGCAATGGCCGCGGGCATACAGCCCATCGCCGCAGGCGATTTTAAATGGCTGTATGTCGTAACAGTTCAAGGGGTATCTGAACTGTTATAAATGGTACTGTATATTCAGTGCCATTTTATCATACCTAAAAGCAAGCAAGTACACGCATACAAGGAGGCAATGATAATGGTTACAGGTGCGGAATTATTTGTGAAAGCTCTCAGGGCGGAGCAGGTAGATACCCTGTTTGCCTACCCGGGCGGACAGGCAATTGACCTGTTTAATGCCCTTTACGGTGAGCAGGATATTGATGTTATTTTGCCGCGGCATGAGCAGGGATTAGTCCATGCGGCAGACGGATACGCGCGCTCCACGGGAAAAGTCGGGGTCTGCCTGGTTACAAGCGGACCGGGAGCTACCAATTTAGTGACAGGGATAGCGACAGCGAATTATGACAGCGTTCCGCTGTTATGCTTCACCGGGCAGGTGCCTACCGGGCTGATTGGCAATGACGCCTTTCAGGAGGTTGATATTGTGGGTATCACAAGAAGTATCTGCAAATACGCCGTAACGGTCCGCAAACGTGAGGAACTGGCGGCGGTCATCAAGAAAGCCTTTCTCATTGCCCGGACAGGGAAACCGGGCGTTGTTGTGGTCGATTTACCGAAGGATATACAGAGGGAATATGGCAGTGACGACTACCCGGAAGAAATCGAAATCAGAGGATATAAGCCGAAACGTTCCGTCCATGCAGGACAGATAAAGAAAGCTTTGGAGATATTGAACCATGCAAGGAAGCCCGTCTTTTTGGCTGGCGGCGGTGTAGGTATCAGCCATGCGCATTCGGAAATGCTAAAGCTTGCGGAAATGACAGGGGTTCCTGTTATTACTACCATCATGGGAAAAGGGGCAATTCCCACAACCCATGACCTGTACATCGGGAATCTGGGAATCCATGGGAGCTATGCGGCGAATACAGCCATCAGTCATTGTGACGTTCTCTTTTCTATCGGGACAAGGTTTAATGACCGCATAACAGGAAAAACCGGACACTTTGCCACCCATGCGGCAATCATCCATATAGACATAGACCCCGCTTCGATTTCCAGAAATATAGAGGTGGATGTTCCCATTGTCGCGGACGCGAAAACGGCCCTTTTGGCCTTGCTTGAAAAAGTGCGGAAATTAGATACGCAGGAATGGCTGGAGCAGATCAGGCAGTGGAAAAGCCAATATCCCCTTTCCATGAAAACAGAAGGGCTGACCCCGGAAAAAGTGATAAGGGCAATCAACCATACGTTTGACAACGCGATCATTGCCACAGATGTGGGGCAGAACCAGTTATGGGCGACACAATTCCTGGAATTAAGCGAAAAGAAACAGATGCTGACTTCCGGGGGCCTGGGAACCATGGGCTATGGCTTTCCGGCTGCTATTGGAGCCAAAATCGGGAATCCGTCAAAGGATGTTATCGTTATTTCCGGGGACGGCGGCATGCAGATGAACATTCAGGAAATGGCGACCGCAATCTGCTATGAACTTCCAATCACCATCTGCATACTTAACAACGGTTATTTGGGAAATGTACGGCAATGGCAGGAAATGTTTTTTGACAGGCGTTATTCCAGCACCTGTATGCGGTACAGGAAAAGCTGCCCCGGCAGCTGCAATACCCCGACAGAGCACTGCCCGGAATATACGCCGGATTTTCTTAAATTGGCGGAAAGCTACGGGGCAAACGGTATCCGCGTAACAAAAGAAAATGAGATAGCCGCTGCCCTTGAAACTGCAAAACACACGCTAAAAGTACCTACTGTCATTGAATTTATCATTGAGCCGGAGGAAAATGTTATGCCGATTGTTCCGCCCGGCAATGCTTTGGACGACATGATACTGGAAAGCGAGGATAAGGGAATATGAAAAAGAGATGGATTTGTTTATTTGTTGAAAATGATGTAGGGGTTCTTGCCAGAATATCGGGACTGTTTTCCGGGAAGTCCTATAACCTGTCCAGCCTGACCGTGGGGACAACCGAGGACAGAACGGTTTCCCGTATGACAATCAGCTTAACCAGTGACGACAGGACATTTGAACAGGTAAAAAAGCAGCTGGGCCGGTGTGTTGAGGTAATTAAGGTAGTGGATTACACGGACATTGCGATCCATATGAAAGAGCTGATGTTTGTAAGAATCAATAACTGCTCGGCCCGGGATATTGACGAGATATTCAAGATTTCGCAAGTATTTCAGGTATCGGTTATTGATTATTCCCCGGAGACCGTGCTGATTGAAAGTGTACATACAGAAAACCGTAATAATGATCTGATTGCATTACTGGAGAAATGCTATGCAAACCGAATTGAAATTGTCCGGGGAGGCAGTGTTGCTGTTGAAACGTTAAGCATAGCTGATCGATAAAGAGGAATGAGGTCTTCTCAAAATTGGTCAATGGGGTGATAATAAAAAGTATAACATAAAATGGATAAGGGAATTACGAAAGGAGCTTACCAATGCTTTACATTAAACATTATTCCAAGACCTGTCCCGGTGGGAAGAAAGCCGTGGATGATTTGTCCCTGCATGTCCGCTCTGGCGACAAATACTGGGAGGATCATAATGAACGGGAAATTTTTTGAACTGCCATTGGAAAAGCAGGAACAGATTATAAAAGCAGCATATGTGGTATTTGCCCATAACAATTACAAAAATGCGTCCACATCCAAGATCGCGGCTGCCGGTGACATATCAAAGTCCCTGTTGTTCCATTATTTCAAGAATAAAAAAGAGCTGTATTTATACCTCTGGGAGAATATCGACAGGATATCAAATGAGATAGAGCTGAAGTATTACAGGGAAACGTCAGATTTCTTTGAGGCCATGACCCGGAAGGTTCTGGCAAGGTGTGAGTTTATGAGAACGGCCCCCGATGAATATTTATTTTCATTACAGGCCCTTTTTGCGGAAACCCCGGAAATCAGGGAGGCAACCGGGAAGTCATATAAAGAAGCATATGAAGATGCAGCGGGCAAGCTGCTGGGGTCCGTGGACCTTTCCGTGTTCCGACCGGGTATTGACGTGGGAATGCTGCTGGAGGAGATTGACAGCTATCTGTTTCACAGTCTCTGGCAGATGCTATCCGCCGGGAAACTGGATCCGGACGGCCTGGAAAGGGATTTTTTGAAACGAGTCGGCCAATGGAGAATTGCTTATTTGAAGTAGACTGCATTGCGGGGAGAAGAACAATGGATATCATTTTACTTGTGGGCATAATCATCTATCTTATTATAACGGCATATACAGGGTATGCAGCGATAGAAAAATTAAAAGGGAATGAGCTGTCAGAAGAAAAACAGATACAAAGATACCGGTTTTCCTTTCTGGGAATGTGGTTTCCGGGGGTGTTATTATGTTACTTATTGTTATGGGACCGGCTGCCCTGGAGGAAACAGGCTTCCGACCGATCCGTTTTTTGCAGGGAAGCCATAGGTATCTGATGTTTGGAACATGGATTCTATGCGGCCTGCTGAGTGCGGTATTTATTTTTCAAATAGCTGTGTTTTTGATGAATCCGTCTTACAGGGGCTCTGTTTCGAAACAGATAGAGGAAAAAACACATTCAGGGAAAGTCTATGACCGTGTTGTAAACGGGCTTATTCCAAGAACCAGGCGGGAGAAAAGTTATTTTGTTGCAACGGCACTGGCAGCAGGTATCTGCGAAGAGATTGTATTCAGGGGATTTTTGTTGTATGTTTTGAGGAGAATTTTTCCGGAATTACCGCCGTTTCTTCTGGCAGCTCTGGCAGGTGTCTGCTTTGGGGCAGCCCATTTTTATCAAGGTATCAAAGGCGTGATAAAAACAGGGCTTCTGGGTATATTGTTCGGATTTTTGTATATCAGCACAGGTTCCTTGTATTTGTGTATGGCAGTTCATTTCCTGTTTGATATTTCAGCCGCATTTTTATGTGAGGAGGACAAATACGAGGTTTGAAGCCGTGATTTTTGACCTGGATGGTACACTGCTTGATTTGATGGATGTCTGGGAGAAGATTGATATTTGTTTTCTACAGAAGCGTGGACTGCCGGTTCCGGCAGATTATGTGACTGAAATCTGTGCCCGCAGCTTTGAGGAAGCGGCGCAGAGATTAGGAGCAGCTCCTCAGCACTGTCTGGTCTTCGAGGATGTTCTGCCGGCTGTCAAAAGCGCAAAACAGGCCGGAATGCTGGTATGCGCTGTATATGACAAATATTCTGCCCGGTACAGGGTACAGATGGAGCAGGCGGCGGATTTTTACATAGCAGATTTCAGAGATGCCCCTTTACCAGATGCAGATTTCGAGGAAGAAAATGAAAAGGGGTGAACAGAAATTGAACATAGCAGGGGTTAAATTCGGGATAATCTTAATCATGACAGCCATATGTCTGGCGGGATGCACGAAAGAGGAAGCGTTTGTTGACAGCTATGATTCGGAAATAGCGGAACAGGTAACCAGTATTATGCAGGAATCCCAGAAGGGACGTTATAACCTGGAGAATTGTGAGGTTCTTGTTACGGAAGAAAGCAAAGAGGCTGGATTTTTGATTCGGAGAATGACATTCCAGGCAGACTGGAAACGGATCAGAGAACCGGAGGATGACCCGCTGATACAGGGAATGCTGCAGGCCAGGGATGAGCTGAAATCGCCTGGGGAGAAGGAGGCGGCAGGGAGGATCATTGATGGATATATCGTGGAAATGAATAGTGAACCGGAAACGGAAAAAATCGAAACAAAATTCGTTGCACAAATTTCTCTGGAAAACGAAACATGGGAACTGTTTTATCCGTTTGTACAGGAGGGAAAGGAAACGCTGCTTCCACTCCGGGAATATGCGGAAGAAAACTGGTTTGAAAATGCTGGAAAGCGGATGCAGGAGGGACGCAGGCGTTTGATTGCTGAAATCACAGAGGCAGATGAATAAGGACAATGAGTGATAAAGGAGCAGACTATGAATAAAGATTGGGGTACAGAAAGTAAAATTGGGATTATGTGTGCAACGGCCAGGGAACTTGTCCCATACCTGTCCGTTATGCGCTCAGGAAAACGGATGAATGTGCAATGCATTCGTTTCATGACGGCACAATAAAGGATATATGCACAACGGCAGTTTGTTCTGGCTGTGGAAAGATTAACGCATCCATTACGGCACAGCTTTTAATCGACAGATATGATGTGGATGCAATTATTTTTTCAGGAATAGCAGGCGGGATGAGAAGGAGCCGATTCATCCGGATGTACTGTGCATTGATATGGAAACTGCAGCCGTAGCCCATGTCTGTTATCTGAACAAGATTCCGTTTATCGCGATCCGTTCCATTTCCGATAATGATAAAGAGGCCGGGCAGGAGGCAATCAACAGGAATTATGATAAGGCAGTACAGCAGTCATATCAATTTGTTTCAGAAATGCTTGAGGGAATCAGATAGGAGAACGCCGCACGGAAGAGACAGGTGTTTTTCCAAAATGGTTATAAGGAAGCCTCTATATTAAAAATTGCAGATGCCGGAGGAATATCAAAATCGTTGTTGTTCCATTACTTCTCAAAAGGAAAACTAAGAATTAATTTGACATCTTCTTTGAATCGGTCAACGGGTTTATACTGTTGTTAAGCCGTAATGGGCGGTTAAAGTGAAATATACAATCCTCTGTTTGTAGAACTGACTGTGACAAATATAATAGGGCAGAAAAGAAAAGCCGGCGGTACAGATAGACTATCTGTACTGCTGGCTTTTCTTTTACGGCTTTAGCCAGTTGAGGGCATTGGAGTTTTTCGTGTTCCGAAAAATGGAAATGCCCTCAACAGAGAACCACCCGCTATGCGGGTGCGCATCGTTTGTTATACAAAAAATCACCTTTCCGTTATAATAGGGGTGTTCAGGCCACTATTATAAAGAAAGGAAAGGTGATTTCATGGCAAAGCAAACAAATTCGCTCGCACATACGAAGTGGATGTGCAAATATCACATCGTCTTCACACCTAAGTATAGACGAAAAATAGTATATAATCAATACAAAGCTGACCTGCGGGATATATTAAAACAGCTATGTAGTTATAAAGGGGTAGAGATATTAGAAGGGAATCTTATGCCAGACCATGTACATATGCTGGTAAGCATACCACCGAAAATCAGCGTATCCTCGTTCATGGGATATCTGAAAGGGAAAAGTGCGCTCATGATGTTTGAAAGGCACGCAAACCTGAAATACAAATTTGGGAATCGTCATTTTTGGTCAGAGGGATATTATGTCAGTACGGTGGGATGGAATGAAGCCGCCATAAAGAAGTATATCCAGGATCAGGAAAAAGCGGACATCATGCAGGATAAGCTGAGTGTAAAGGAGTATGAAGACCCTTTTAAGGGTCAGGGCTGAGTAGTACGAACGCCCCTTAAGGGGCACGAGTCAAAAGCAATGTAGCTTGAACGGAGCCGTGGGAAGGCTGCGAAGGGCAGGCTTCCCACGGCCTTAAGAGAAAAGCCAGCGCCTTGAGGCGCAGCCAGGTAGGGCGGGCTTTCTATCTAATACTTCTGATAACTCGGAATTCCTGATAACCAATTTGCGAGATGCCAAGATGGTTTTATTTTTCAAAAGCAAAAGCAGACCTGATAAATTCAACAGGTCTGCTTTATGAATTTGGAACTATCTTAATTTTTCTCTTTATACTCGGAAATCAGTTCCTCCGTCAAATACTCATCGCTCATACAGTGCAGATCAGATACTCCTTCACTGATTAGACGATAAATGGTTGAGCGATAGAAGAAGCTCAGGGCATCATCCAAGGATAGGTTTTCTTTTTCCGAAAAGTGCTCGATAATTCGGGCATATTTTTTTTGCAGTAAAATAGGATTGGCGGTCAAATCTGTTCACTCCCCTCATAGTGCAGATACTCATCAAGAGCTTTCTGTGTTCGGAAACATATTTGTAAGTTGGGTTTTTCATAGCGCAGGCGGCGGATCGCTTCCCCTTTGTCAATCAGATTATCAAAGTAAAGCTCAACGGTATTAAACACCTTATCGTTGGCGACACCACCAATCACTATATCATAATCTGTTGTATCATTTCCGGTTCTACATTTCAAAATGAAGTCGAGCCATTCCTCAGAATAGCTTTCAAATTTTAAAATCTTTAGTTCCTGATAAGCCTTTTTATCAAAACTGTAACGAGAAACAATTCCGTTTTTGCCACGACGCTTGAATTTTTCACATCACTTTACTGCCTGTTCGTAAATAGGTGTTGTGTAAAAGCCACGTCCAAAATCGACATTTTCTCTGGAATGTAATAAGTCAGGAGTTTGAATCTCCGGATAGGAGCCATGATATAAAATCATAATTGGATACCCCTTTCTTCCATTAAGCTGATAATATCATCTACGATATAGTCTTTACTTTGGGTATGAAGCATCTCATACTCTGGTACGATATAGCTACTCAAAATATCGCTTTTTTCAGTCAACGCCTGATAAACTTCTTCTGCATTTTTTCCCAGCCTGATGGCAATATTTTCGATACAGAATACAGCAAATTCCAGCTCATCTGTATTTGTTATTTTAGAGTTATCTAACATGGTTGAAGCACCTCCCTGTTATTCGTAATCAAAATGGTTTGTATCGTCGTAATCTCCAAGATCGTCTTTCAGGAAATCTGATTTCCGGATGTACATGGGATTTACCAGCTCACCTTTTTCGTGCAGAAGGCTGAATTTATAGTCCAGCAGTGCTGCGGGAACGTAAAGCTGTTTTGCGGTTTCAAAGAAAGAGTATTCGGACAAAAGCTCTAATACTTCGCTGTCTTCTAAGAGTAACTCTGCTGCAAAGAAATTTGCTTCATCTTCTTCCAACGAGCTGCCGTCCAACACTTCCATTTCCTGAAATCCTTTCATCATGGCAATCTGAGCATGAAGCACAGCGTGTCCTAGAGCGTGTTTGAAAATTCATTCCTGGCATCTGCACGCGCCACTTCGCGGTATATTTGGGCCAAATTCACTTAACGCAGCCCGCTGCGCCGCGTTCATTTGGCCCAAATCTCCCACAAAG
>CAJTGE010000087.1 GCA_910575795.1 Clostridiaceae bacterium
ATTGATGATTTCAAACCGGAATACTTGGGAAAAATGCAGTTTTATCTTGAAGCGTTAGACCGGGATGTAAAGAAGCCCCACGAAAATCCCAGCGTTGGCATTATTCTTTGCAAGAGTAAGGACGAGGACGTTGTTGAATATGCCCTGAGCCGGAACATGAGTCCAACCATGATTTCCGAATATCGGACGAAACTAATCAGCAAGGAAATCTTACAAAAGAAACTGGGGAATTAACGGAAATAGCAACTGTGGCCACAGTTGTCCTGCTTGCCGTTTAGCGGAACCCCGAAAAGAGTAGAAAAACGGAGGTCTTGCTTTCTTACACATCCTCCGTTTCCTTGGTGGCCAGCATCGCTTGGATGGTAGCCTCCACAATCTTTAATTCCTTTTCGTCCAGCAAGTTCAGCATTGCGTCAATCCGCTTTCTGCACTCGCTCCCCCTATTTTGAGACGGATAAAAGTATTGATCTACCGATATGTCAAACATTGTAACCATTTGATAAAAAGTATTGAGGCTGGGGTGCTGACCGTCATTCTCATTATGCATAATGGTACGGGGAACCCGGTCAAGGATATACGCCAGTTGCTCCTGTGTCAAGCCGCTTGCTTTCCGTCTCTTTTTAATTTCTTTGCCTATATCGTGAAAATCAATTTTAGATGATTTTACAAAGGAAAAGATTGTTGAAAAAAGGCTGTTCCCTTATATTCCGTTTTACATTAAAAAGTTTTTAAGTAAAGGGAAGTATTTCCGTGAAAGATGGAAATACTTCCCTTTTTGGTGTGCCCGGTGGGCACACGTTCTGACGGGTGAAATTCCCCATATCTGCCCGGCAGTGGGAAGGATACAGCCGAAGTCAAGGGTGTCCATTGTGAGGTGGAATCTGAAGAAAGGATTAGGCAAAACTCTGGTGTGCTACATTTAAGGCTAAATGCAGGGATAAGGTTGTCTGTATCTGTGAGTGTACGCCGCTGTTTGTCGAGCCATGGATGGGGCGGAAAAGAACCAGATCGACGATTACGGATGTAAAGATGAAGGAAGAGATGAACTGCCACGCATATCTGCAGATACAGGCAGTCATTGCAGATGAGACGCAGGAAGAGATCATCAATCTGTCTGTCGGCCAGGAACCGGTAAAGGCAGGATTCCTCGGGAGTGACGCTCCCTTCTTCTCCGGAAGCGTGGCAGACGTATCCTGCTTTTACGAAAAGGGGCAGATGATGATTGGGCTGACCGCCAGGTCGGAGACCGGAAAATGGGATATCGTCAGAAAAAGGCGCAGCTTCCAGAATCTCGACTATACATACAGGGATATCATCAGCCAGGTCCTGGCTGCGTATCCCGGGGCGGAATGGATCCCCCAGGTGGATACCAGCATAAAAATCCCGGGGCTGATCCTCCAGTATGATGAAACAGACTGGGAATTCCTGTGCAGGTTAGCGTCGCACTTTGGGACATTTCTGATGGCAGAGCCGTCAGGCGGGACGGGACGGTTCTATTTTGGCCTGCCGGACATCAATAACGGAACATGCGTGAGTGCACAGGCATACCGCATTGCCCAGCAGATGGACCGCTACCAGTCTTACACGGAGAATGTCGGGGACATGATACTCCAGAACAATCTGGAATGGGTGATAACCGGGCGCGAGCCCTGCTGCCTGGGGGAACAGGTCACATGGAACCAGGTAGCCTGCCAGATCACGCAGGTTACGATGGAGACAGCCGGCGCAGAGCTCTGGTATACCTGCCGGCTGGGGCGGTCCGAGGGCGTAAGATCCGTATTCTATGGCAATCAGAGGATATCCGGGCTCAGCCTTCCGGCAACGATAAAGGAGAGGAAGGGAAACTGCCTGCGCGTCCATTTCTCAATCGATCCAACGTACCAGCCCGGAAATCTCGTATACTATACCTTTGCGATAGAAACGACAAGCTGGTACTGCATGCCTGAGGAGGGCAGCCTGGTTCATATCTACTTTCAGAACTGGGACGAAACCTCGGGAATTGCGGTACACGCCATGCGCATGAGCGGGGGATCCGGTTCCGTTTCGGCAAAGGGCGCTGTGGGAGACAAGTCCTTTTCGACTGTGGACGGAAAAGCCATGCAGTTTACAGCCAGCGGGATCAGTTTTGGATCCAGCGGCCAGGCATCTACATTTACGCTGGCAAAGGACGGCAGCCTGAATATGAATGCCACGAATGTGTCGCTGGGCACAGGAGGAAAGCTTAGCATAGGGGAAGGCAGCGTGCTGGCAGGCGAAAGCGAAACGGAGGTCGCAGCAAAGGAATTATCCATAGAGACAAAGGGCCAGTTCCTGCTCCTTGGGCTGATAAACGCCGGCGGGAAGGAAGAGGTGTTTTATGAGGATCGGGGCATTGCCATGTCGCAGGGGGATATTATGCTGGCAGCGCCCGCGCTGCTGTCCTATGAAGCGCAGCAAAAGGATCCGCCGGGAATACAGTATTCCGATGAAGCGCTGAAAGCGGAAGATAAGGCGCAGAGGGACGCCCATAATGCGGAGGTGTTTGAAGTCAGGGAGAAGGAGTCCTCGGCAAAAATCAGCATAGGCGCGGCGTTGTGTATAGGAGGGGCAATCATTGGCGCTGCGGGTATTACCATCCTTACAGGAGGATTCGCCGCGCCGGCCGCGTTTGCCGCAGTCGGCGGCACGGTTGCATCCTTCTGCGGCGGTGCGCAGATGATGGAAGGCGCACAGGATCTGGGCAAAATGGGGTCAGGGGATTTCTCACAGTCATATAACTGGGTGCGGGACGGCATATTCGGCGGAAACCAGGATATCTACAATATGGTGATGTACGGCAGCATCATGCTGGGGGCTTCCGGGCTTTTGGCGATGTTTGCAGCCCCGGCGCTGCAGGGGATGGGCCATCTGATTCGATGCGGCGTACAGATGGGCATGGCGGCCGGCGTGTCAGCGACATCGATGCTGATGCAGGATCTTGCGGATGGTTACATCGACCACAGTTGGCAGGATTACGCAAGGGCCGCCGGTTTTGCGGCGGCGACCGCCGGTATAGGGTATGGGATTGGCATGGCCGCCGGGGCCATGGGGAACGCGCTCGGCCTGCAGTCGGTCGTAGACGCTGCCGGGAAATACGGGCCCGCCCTCATAATCGGCGCGGAAACAGCGATTGACGTTTTGACAGACTATGTGGCCAGCATGATAACAGGGGAGAAATTTGTATGGCAGTCCTCTGTGGCCACAGCGCTGGCCTCCAACGTTGTCGCCTCCCTTGACCCTGTCAATATGGCCACCGGGGCGTTCTGCCTGACCGCCACGGATCTGGAGCTGCCGGATCTGATGGAGGGAAGCTTCCGCCTCCAGCGCATCTACAATTCCGTCCTGCCGTGCCGCGGCGGCCTGGGGAAGAACTGGATGCTGGGACTGGAATCCAGGCTGTTTTTACGGGAGGAGGACGGGCTGGTCAGCGCCATATGCACAGACGGCCATATGGAGCGGTTTTCCAGGCAGGGCGGCGCGTGGATCAACCGGCGCGGAGGCGATGCCAGATACCGGCTCAGGACGCTTGAGGAGGGCGGCTACGCCCTGATTTACATTCCCGGGCAGACATGCTATGCTTATGATGATACGGGGCGTCTTACAGCCATCCATGGAAAAGGAAACGCGCGCCTGGATATCCGGTATGACGAAAGCCGCATCAGCCAGGTGATCACATCAGCCGGCTATGTGCTGAGCTTCCGGTATGAGGACAGCCGGATTGTGGAAATCCGGGATGAGACAGGGCGGGCGGTGCGCTACCGGTATGAGGCCGGCTGTTTAAAGGCCGTCTGCCATGTAGACGAAGGAGTTACGACTTACCATTATGACAAAGCCCTCCACATCACCCAGGTCATTGATCAGAACGGCCATGCGTATGTGACAAACGGGTACGATGAAAAGGGGCGCGTGATTTCCCAGCACTACCCGGACGGGAGCAAAAGCGCCATATCGTATGACGATGAGAAGCAGGAAAATACGGTGTATATTGAGGCGCTTGGCAGGACAGAGCGCTACCGCTACAACACGGATTACCTGGTGACGCATACATTTTTTGATGACGGCACGACTGAGGAGACAGGATACGACGCATACACAAACCGCATCTATGAGAAGGACAGGAACAACAACATCACCAGGCGCAGCTACAGCCAATACGGGCTGCTCATGGAGGAGGAGCTGCCTTCCGGCCAGAAATGGCGTTATGAGTACGACGGGCGGGGCAATCTGCTCTCAAAGACAGCCAATACAGGCGAAGCCTGGCGGTACCGCTATGATGACGCCGGCTTTCTTGCCGAGGACTCCACCAAGCTTCAGGATTCGGTTTGGAAGCGCTCCGTATACAGCCGGGACAGATACGGCAGGATTACCAGCCGGACCGACAGCCGGGGGAATACAACCGTGTTTGGCTATGAGGACAGGCATGGGCATATACAGACCGAACCGTCAGAGGTGACGGACGCCCTCGGGCAGCACACCAGCTATGAGTATGACGCGGCCGGACGCCGTATCCGGATCACAACCGGGTACGGCACAGCCGAGATCCGCTATAACAGCCAGAATTACCCCTGCTATACCCGGGACGGAAACGGGAATGAGCTCAGGCGCGTCTATGATAAAATGGGCAACTTAACCGCGCTGTTCCCGCCGGAGCAGGGGGCGGACGGGGCGGCCTGGATGTACCGCTATGATTTCTTTGACCGCCTGGTTGAGACAAAGGATCCGCTGGGCAACATCTGGAGGAAGGAGCGGAACCTGGCGGGCGCTGTCCTTCGCGAGACGGCCCCGGACGGCTGTGAAACCCGCTACGAATACAATACAGACAACTTAAAAATCCGGACCGTTTACCCTGACGGCTCTGTGGAGCGCCTCTTTTATGACGGGAACGGAAACCTGATAAAAAAGGTCCTGCCGGAATCGTATGACCCGGAAACAGACGACGGCCCCGGCCTGGCCTATGAATACGACGCCATGAACCGCCTGATCCGGATTACCGGGGAGGACGGGAGGACGCGCGGCGCATTCACCTACGATCCGTCCGGAAACCTGGTAAAACAGGCTGACGGGGCCGGAAATGAGACCTTCCACGCCTATGACTGCGCGGGAAACCGGATCGCCACCTGGCAGCCGGCAGAACAGACTGGCGGGGAAACCTGGTACAGCGTCACTGTCTATGAATACGATTCAGAATGCAACAAGATCCTGGAAAAGCGGGGCCTCGAAAAAGTAAGGCAGGGGGAATACGCGGAAAACTGCCATGAGCTGGCCTTTGCCTACGACGGGCTGAACCGCCTGGTAAGCGTAAGCGACCGGACGGGCGCAAAAGCCGCCTATACCTATGACTGCCTGGGCCAGAAGACGGGCGAACGCTTCCGTATCAGTCCTGACGTGGAGCGGATCGTGCGCTACCGCTACGACCCGGCAGGGAACCTGACAGAAAAAGCAGAGGGAATTGAAGAGCGCTTTTTAAAGCCGGGCGGAAGGCGCGGCACGGTCTGGGCAGTTACGCGCTACGAGTACGATAAGAACGGGAACTGCACCCGGAGCGTGAGCCCTAACGGCTATGAGCGTGAAAAAACGTATGACGCGTCAGACCGGGTGGTACAGGAGGAGGAGCGCGACCGCTCCTCGGGGATCCACAGGATCTACCAATATGAATACGACGGAAGTGGAAACCTGGTAAAGCGCCTGGACAAAAGCCTGCCGGGCCATGAAAGGATCCGCGGCTTCCGGTATGACGACAAAGGCCGCCTGACACACTTAACCGACGAGGCAGGCGCGACCACCCGCGTATTCTATGACAGAAACGACCGGATCACAAAAGTCGTCCGCCCGGAGCAGTACGACAGCAGGCAGGACGGCGGGGCCGGGCTCTGCTACCGCTACGACCCGGAGGGCCGCGTGGCAGAGATCACAGGCCCGGACCAGTCGGTTTTAAAGAGGTTCACATATGATTACAGCGGGAACCTGAAAACCATCCTCGAAGGCGGCCAGGTTTACACGGAATATGACTATGATCTGGCTGGGAATCCGGTGGCCGTGTACGCCGGGCGGGAAAAAGCGGCGAAAAAGGCCGCCGCCCAGAGACTGACCTACGACGCCCGGGGCAATATCACAGGAGTCGAGGACGGAAACCATAACCGGACAGAATTTGTGCTCGATGCGTGGGGGAGAATTACAGAGATACACACCCCGGAAGGCGGCGTGGAGCGGTATACATACGATTACGCCGGCAACATCACGGGAGCCGAAGACGCCAACGGGGGGATTGTCATCTACCGGTACAACAGCCTTGGCCAGGTATATGAGATTACCGACCAGGAAGGGAATACGGAATCCTTTTACTGCGACAAGGAAGGGCGGCGGGAGACGCATATTGACCGCAACGGCAATGTGGAGCGCACCCTCTATAACATGGACAACCGCCTGTCTTACCAGCGCGCGGAGGACAAAAAGGGCCGGAACCCGGTGGTCAGCCAGTACCTTTACTATCCGGACGGCAGCTTAAAGGAGGCGTCCGGCGGGGGGATTACCTACCGCTACGAGTATACGGAAAACGGCCTGCTAAAGAGCAAATTGTCCGCCGGAAAGACCCTGCTGGCTTATGGCTATGACAAAAACCGCAACCTCTCCAGCCTTACGGATGCGACAGGGAAAACGGTCCGGTACGTATATGATGCCATGGACCGCCTGAAGCGTGTGGAGGATGGGACGCAGGGGACGGCGCTGGCGGGGTATGAGTATACGGATTCCGGAAAAGTCCGGGCGCTGGAATACGGAAACGGCGTACGCAGCGAATACCGCTACGGCGATGACGGGATGCCATCCGGCCTTGTGACAGTGACGCCGACGGGCGAAGTGGTTTTAAACTATGACTATGCGTATGACGGGAACGGGAACTGCACGAAGAAGAGCGGGGAGCGATTCCAAAACGAGTATACATATGACCGGATGAACCGCCTGGCCGGGGCTGTATATAATGGGGAATGGGAAAAATACACATATGACCGCGCAGGGAACCGGCTGGGGAAGGAGACGGAAAAAGGAAAGGAATTCTATGCGTATAACGCAAAGAACCAGCTAACCCGGCTGGAAAAAGGCGGGAAGGCGACGGATTACCGCTATGACGCGCAGGGAAACCTTCTGGAAGAGCGCGGGGATGGGAATAAGGTTTATGAATATGACGCGCTGAACCGCCTGGGCGGCATCCGTTCCGGAGCCGGTGTGTGGAAGAACCGATATGACGGGGAATCGCTGCGGTATGAGACGGAGGAGAATGATAAGGTTACCCGTTTCGTATTTGACAGGGGAGAACTGGCGTCGGAGGAAAGCGGCGATGGCGGGATCCGGTATATCCATGGGAATGACCGTGTGCTGTGCTCGGAATGGGAGAACATGGGCATGGGATACCATATCCGGGACGAGGCGGGAAGCACGCTGTTTATTCTGGACAGGGAAAGGAACATCCGGAAATCGTACCGTTATGACGCGTTTGGCCGCGTGCTGGAGGAGAGAGGGGATATAGAAAATCGCCTGACGTATACGGGGCAGATGTATGACGGGGGGACGGGGCAGTATTATTTGCGGGCCAGGTTTTACAACCCTGTGACGGGGAGGTTCCTGCAGGAGGATGTGTACAGGGGAGACGGACTGAACCTGTATGCGTACTGTGCGAATAATCCGGTGAAGTATTATGATCCGAGTGGGTATATGTCGCTGTGCCCTGGGGGGAAGACGTTTCCGGGGAATGGTGATGGGGGGAGTGGATCTGTTCGATACGGAGACCTGGATCCTTTAGGAAGGCCAACCGGAATAGAAGCTACGATTACTGAGGACATGATAGGCACTGGAACGACTCCTAAAAGGTCAATCTATCCACCCGGGTTCGAGGGAGGATGGAAAGGCGGTCCAGGTCACGCCAGAGGGCACCTTTTGGGAAAGCAATTGGGTGGAAGAGGTGACGATCCAAGAAACTTGGTGACGATTTATCAGAATGGACCAAATAGTCCAGTAATGAGGGATTTTGAGAGCAGCATAAGAAGCGCAGTCGAAAGTGGTGAAATAGTTACATATAAATCACCCCCTATATACAGTGGAAATAATCTGATGCCTATAGGAATTACTATGGAGGCTACTGGTACAGGTGGTTTTAGCTTAAGTGTATCTGTATTGAATAGAAAATATTAAAAAAGTCCAGCTAAGAAATGTCAATAGGTAAAATGAAAAATGTTTAAAAAGTTTTTTTCAAGCAACTGATGTAAAAAAGGGTAACATTAATAAACCCATTAT
>CAJTGE010000088.1 GCA_910575795.1 Clostridiaceae bacterium
TTTATCGCTCAGCAGAAAAATGAATAGGCATAAAAGGGGCCGCCTTCGGGCGGCTCTTTTCTTACAAAAAAAGGCAGCCGGATTGGAAGGTGAGGTGATTGGCAAACAATGAAAACTTAATCCCTTTTAACAGACGAAGCGTGGATGAAGTAAGAGAGTTTGGGCGGCGCGGAGGGAAAGCTTCCGGGGAAGCCAGGCGTAAAAAAGCCGATTTCCGCAGGACGCTGAACCTGCTTCTGACAACAGAGATAGACAGCGAAGAGTGGACGCCCCTCTTAAACGCCCTTGGCCTTGAGAGCACACTGGAAACAGCCCTGAACATGGCAATGATAAAAGAAGGCCTTGCGGGGAACGTAAAGGCGTATGAAGCGGTTGCAAAGTATTCCGGCCAGAGCGCGCAGACGGATGCAGACCAGGAGGAGCAAAAGCTCCGGATGGATGCAGCCCGCGCCCGCTATGGGCAGCCGGATGAGGAAGAGGAGCCGGACGATGGGTTCCTGGAGGCGTTGAAAGGCCAGGACGACTGGGAAGAGCCAGATGAAGAAGAGACAGCCAATATTTAAATTCAAACCGTTTTCAAAGAAACAGCGCCAGGTAATGAACTGGTGGATGGACAACACGCCTGTACACGCCTGTAACGGCATAATCGCAGACGGGGCGATCCGTTCAGGTAAAACCGTCTCCATGTCGCTGGGGTTTATCTTCTGGGCAATGGAGACGTTTGAGGAACAAAACTTTATCATGGCCGGAAAAACGATCAGCTCCTTTAAGAGGAATGTCCTGCAGAACTTAAAGCTGATGCTGACCAGCCGGGGCTACCGCTGGGTCCATCACCTGTCAGGCGATACGCCGAACATGCTTGAGGTGACCAGGAAAGGCAGGACCAATTACTTTTATATCTTCGGCGGCAAAGATGAAGCTTCGCAGGATCTGGTTCAGGGCATTACGGCGGCAGGCGCTTTCTTTGATGAGGCGGCGCTCATGCCGGAGAGCTTTGTCAACCAGGCCACGGGCCGCTGTTCTGTCGCGGGAAGTAAGTGGTGGTTTAACTGCAACCCGGCCGGCCCCATGCATTGGTTTAAGACGGGATGGATTGATAAGTGCAAAGAAAAGGGGCTTATCTACCTGCATTTTACGATGGATGACAACCTGAGCCTGAATACTGAGATTAAAGCGCGCTACAGGAGTATGTACGCCGGCGTGTTTTTTCTCCGGTATATTAAGGGCCTCTGGGCCGTGGCGGAAGGGCTTATCTATACCATGTGTACGGATGAAAACTATTATACGGATGAAGAACGCCCCATAGCATTAAAGTCAATTGCGCAGAAATACATAACGGTAGACTATGGAACGACAAACCCCTGCGTGTTTCTGGAGATATGGGACGATGGGGAGACGGTCTGGGTTGATCGGGAATACCGGTGGGACAGCCGTTCTGAGGAGGCCAGGCGTACCGGGACCCCGCAAAAGACAGACGCCCAGTATGCGGATGACATGGCAGAATTCATGGGAAGCCGGCCGGAGGATCAGTGTACGGTGGTCGTGGATCCTTCTGCGGCATCGTTTATTACAGAGCTGCGGGGCCGTGGGTTTTATGTAAAGGCCGCGGATAATGAGGTGCTGGACGGGATACGCGTGACAGCAACATTATTTGCCCGAAAGAATCTTATGATAAATAAATCCTGCGCGGGTCTGAGATCGGAGCTACAGTCTTATGTATGGGACGATAAAGCCACAGAGCGCGGGGAGGAGAAACCGGTGAAGCAGTTGGATCACGGCCCGGATGCGCTGCGCTATTACTGTTTTACGGTACTGCCTAAATGGAGGATAGGAATTACATGAAATATTTTGTGTGTTTTTGCTATGAAAATGAAAGGGAAGAAAGGATTGAGTTTGGGAATGCCGGCATCGAGTTGGAGAAAGCGGTAACAGACTATGAAGATATCAGGGAAATAGAACGGCGGCTGGAAAACCAATGCGGCGTGTCCGGCCATCCGATCATTATGAATTATAAGCCTTTAGATGGAACGGAGTTTGAATACGCAAGAGTCGGGGATACAGAGTCCGCAAGAGCAACAGGGAAGGGCATGATATTCACGCCCAGTATTAACATCTCTGTCAGTGGGGAGAATGTAATGACTTTGGAAGAGATTGCAGAGAACCTCAAAAAGATGCTTATCAGTCAGATAAAAGAATATTCCGGGAGTAACGCATGAGCAGAAAACGCACTGCCCGCCGTACCGGGGCGGACACAAAACAGACAGGGAAGGCGTCCATCGAAACGATGGACGCTTTTTCCAACCCGGCAGCCCGTATTGGCCACGGGACGATGGATCTTTTAAACGCTACGGAATACCCCATGACGCGGCTTACCGGGAATTACCAGCTCCTTACAAGCCTCTACCGGGATAACTGGATTGTCCAGAACATCATTGCCACGATCCCCAACGACATGATCCGGAAATGGTACGAAATCCGCTCCGGGATCTCTCCGGAATATATGGAGCAGATGGGCCGCCTGGAGCGCCGGACGCAGATACGCAAAAAGATACTTCTGGGGATGTACTGGGGACGGCTTTACGGGGGCGCGGCGGGCATACTGCTGATAAAGGGGCAGAACGACTTAAGCGAGCCCCTTAACCTGGATACGGTTATGCCCGGGAGCTTCCTCGGCATGCAGATCCTGGACCGCTGGAACGGCGTTTACCCGGAAGGGGAGCTTGTATCCGATCCGGAGGATCCGGATTTTGGCCTGCCGGCGTATTACACGATCCGCGATGATGAGACAGGGCGCATGGCAGCCCGTGTGCATCACAGCCGGGTAATCCGCTTCATCGGGCGGGAGCTGCCGTGGATGGAACAGGTGACGGAGCTTTACTGGGGAGAATCCGAGATTGAAGCGGTTTACAGCGAGGTAGTCCGCAGGGACAACGTAGCGGGGAATATTGCAGCCCTGACATTCAGGGCGAATATCAATTACATGGAAACAGAAGGGCTTGACCAGCTCCTTGGGACAGCCAACACAGAAATGCAGCGCAGGTTCTGGAACCTGATGGCGGCGCAGTCCGTCATGGAAAGCAACTTCGGGACGCGCGTGATCAACAAAGGGGATGCCATCCACAATACGCAGTACACCTTTACCGGGCTTCCGGATGTATATGACCGGGTTATGATGGATGTGGCCGGGGCAGCGCGCACGCCTGTGACAAAACTGTTCGGGCGCTCCCCGGCCGGCCTCAACGCGACAGGGGAGTCGGACATGCAGAATTATTATGACTACATCGACGGACTAAGGGAGACGGAGCTGCGCGGCATCCTCGAACGCATTCTTCCGGTGATGGCATTGTCAGCGTGGGGCGAGATACCGGACGGCCTTGATATCGACTTCCCGCCCATGTGGACACCGGATGCACGGGAAATCGCAGAGATAGCGGAGCGGAAGACGAACGCTGTCCTTGCGGCATACCAGAATGATCTCATTGATTCCGCTACAGCGCAGCAGGAGCTCCAGGCCATGGCGGATGAAACGGGAATGTTCAGCAAAATATCGGATGAAAGCATAGAAGCAGGCAGAGGCAAAACTTATACATCCAGCCGCATGATGGCCGATCCCCTGGCCGGGCTGGGGGTTACGGGCCCGCCGGATGATGAAGCGGAGGCGGAGGCTGGAGCATGAGCGCAGGGGTAAAGCGAATCCGCCCTCCTGGTAAAACGGACATTACGGCCTTTATGCGGATGCTGTTTCTCCGTACAGAGCAGGATCTCATAAATGAGATAAACCGCAAGCGCAGGGCGGGGCTTGTGGAGTATGCAGAGGCAGCGTCGCTGGAACGGGTGCAGCAGATCTTACAGGGTATGGTGGACGAGTCATGGGAGTATGTGCCAAAGATGATTGAAACCATCTTTTATCACTCCAATAAGGATGCCGCCGGCTACCGCAACGCCAGAGTGCTCACCGCGGCCCAGACAGACATTGTGCAGCAATTAAGCAATAATTTACTCGGCGAGCTTACAGAAGCGTCTGAAACGGCGTTTAAAAACGTGCGGTCGCTATATACAATCGCGCGTCTGGAGGCGGATCCATTCCGGGAGACAGCGCTTAAAGAAGTAATAAGCCAGGAAGCCGCGGGGGGTGGATGGAATAAGGCAGCCACAAAAATGGCCTGGGAGATGCAGAACAGGGGCATTACCGCGTTCGTTGATAAGGCGGGGAGGCATTGGAGCCTGCAAAGCTATGGAAATATGGCTGTGCGGACGACCGCCAGGCAGGCGCAGGTTGCGGCGGTGCTTACTGCGGATGATTATGATCTGTGGCAGATTGTAAAGATCGGGAGTACGTGTCCGGTGTGTGCCCCGCTGGAGGGCAGAGTGTATTCAAAGAGCGGAACAAACCCGGACTATCCGCCCCTTTCCCTTGCATTTGGGAAAATCGACCCCGGCGGGCCGGATGACCTGACAAATACATACCTGAACATTCACCCGAACTGTCTTCATGCCATTGTAAAATATACGACAATTGGAAAAACGGAGAAGCAGATCCGGAAAGATAAGGACTTTTCCAGTCCGGAGATGAATCCGCTGAATCGTGATCCCAGAACAAAGAAGCAGATAGCGGCATACCGGGAGAAAGAGCGGAACCGCCGGAGGCTTCTGGCAGATTTGAGAGAACATAAAGAATACAGGGCTGTTCTTGGCAAAGAAGTGCCGAAAGATTTTGCAAAGTTCCGGGAGATGAAGTATAATGATCCTGAGATTTTTGACTTTGCAGAGCTGGATTACCGCAGGAGGAATAAATTATTACATCATCCAGAATTAAAGCTGCCGAGTGCAGAAAATGTTATTCTTCCAGAAGGCAAGTTTACAAAGTATTTGTTTGATGGTGTAAACCAGAAGGGTTTAGCAAAAGGAAAGGCAATAACAAGCAGGTTAGGGTATGATAAAACGAATTGGAGAGAATTTCAAAAGGAAATCAGAGAAAAAGCAGGGGTTTATCCAGCCATCCCAAAGGGTAGGGATCAATATGGACAACGATTCGAACAAAAGATGGTCATTTATGGGAAATACGGAACTCCTGCAAATGTGGTGATAGGCTGGAACCAACGTCCTGATGGAAGCGTTTCTCTGTCCAGCGCGTATATTAAAGAGGTGAAAAAGTAATGTTAAAGGTAAAGCAGTATGACACAGTAGTTTTAAAGGATGGAAGGGAAGCAGCTATTGTAGAGGCATTTGAAAACAAAGTATTTATCGCTGATGTGGGGAGCTCCCCAAAAGACTGGGAGACAATTGATGTCACTATTGATGATATTGAAAAAGTATTGCCTACCGGCAGTAAGTAAGCGATTGTTATGCAAACAGAATTTGAAAGGAGATATCAATGGCGAGGGATGATTATTTTGTGATTGCGTACCGAATACTGGCATATTTGTATGTTTGCCTGAAATCGGGTGAAAAGCCGGATATATCCTATGTCTCCGCAAATTCGGAGGCGCTTCAGATCAGTCAGAATTACTGGGAATATGTTATAAGGCATCTGTATGAAGACGGATACCTGGAAGGGGTTTCTTTTATGCCAGTAGTAGGGCGCGGTTCTCCGGGGATTCGGATGAATGAAATTATGATAACGCCGAAAGGGATTGATTTCTTACAGAATAATTCCTCTATGGCAAAAGCAAAAAATTTTTTAAAAACACTGAAAGAGATCGTTCCGGGATTATAAGGTGCTTTCAGGAAAGGAAATAAAATATGCTTGCTTACTACGGCTACGCCATAAGCCCAAACCAGATAGAAACTGGCGAGGGCTTTTTGATTTGCCGCAATGTCCCGATTGCCCGGATCGGGGTTCAGGAGTACCTGGGGAGGGAGATAGGGCTATCCGGGGCGGATGCTGACCGTCTGATCACTGTCACAAGGCCCCCGGAGGAGGTCTTTTCCGATGCGGCCATGGCTTCCTTTGAGGGAAAACCAGTCACAAATGACCATCCCCCGCGTCTGATTGGCCCGGATGATGTAACGGCTTACGGCAGAGGGCATGCGGAGATGGTGCGCAGGGGATCCGGGGAATGGGCGGACTACGTGCTCGCGGATCTGCACATCCAGGCAAGAGATCTCATCGACGCCGTCCAAAACGGCAAGCGGGAGATCTCCTGCGGCTATGAGTGCGATTATGAGCCAAACGGGGACGGCACATACAGCCAGAAAAATATAAGGGGCAACCATGTAGCAGTCGTTGACCGGGGAAGGGCCGGGAAACGGGCTGCTATTTTAGATTCAGCACAGAAACCACAAAAGGCCAGAAGGCCGGAAAGGAAAGCCATGAAGAAAAAAGGACTGATATTCAGCCTCTTCGGGCAGGCCGTAAAGGACAAAAGCCCGGAAGAGATTGAACAGCTTGCAATGGACGCGGCCGACGCGCTTGAAGAGCAGGAGGAGGCGGCCCCGGCAAAGGAGGAGACGAAGGGAGATGAGAAAAAGGAAGCCGCGGATGAATCCGCCGTTGATGCGGTAGTCGAAAAGGTACTGGCAAAGCTGGCTGCTAAGGAAAAGGCAGAGAAAAGTAAAACGGACGATTCCATTGACGCCGCCATCCGGCATCTGTCCGGAGACGGGGATAAAAAAGAGGAAGGCGCATCAGATGAGGAAGCCCGGGTAGTCCCCGCAGAAGGGCAGGACAAAGCCTATGGGATGGACAGGGCCATTGCGGCCGGGATCCTGAAAGCCATGAGGCCGTCTGTTGCCGCCATCCGGGACGAGGCGCAGCGTAAGGCGGTATCGGACGCCCTGATAAGCCTTGTAACCGCAGGGGAGGCAAAAGACGACATAGTTGCTGTCCTTGAAACCAGTAAAAAGAACGCGCAGAGGGCGGCGGAAGACAAATGCGGGGCGATGGATTACGATGCAATCCAGACGCTTTATGATAACTTGAATCCGCACAGAAGGAAGGAGAATCCGTCATGAGAGGTCAGATAATTGGCAAAACAATGCAGCACGGGTACGCCGGAAGCTATGCGCGGCAGCCTGATATGGCCGTAGACAGCGAGCCGCTTGGGGGAGACAGGGAGGTTCCCTTCGGCGCGCCGGTAGTGATGGGGGAAAACGGGACGGCAATGGCATGGGCGGAGGATTTCACGGCAGAAAATTTCTGGGGAGTCGCCGTGCGCGAAGTAAAATCCTCGCTTGATTTCCTGAACCAGAATGAAGGCGTATACCGTCCGGGGGAGGCGATCCCGGTAATGAAACGCGGATGCGTCAATGTCATCTGCCAGGCAGGAACGCCTGCGCCCGGAGGCATCGTCTATATCCGGACAAAAGCAGACCAGGCGAAACCGAACGCCGTTGTGGGAGGCTTTGAGGCAACGGCTGACGCAGGCAATAACATAGCGCTTACAAATGCCCAGTGGAAAGGCGCGGCAGATGCAAACGGGGTGGCGGAGCTGCGTATCCTGACAATCCTGAACGTATAAGGAGGGGAACATAAATGGCATTTAAAAATGTAGGAACCTTTGACCTGGGGAAGGCCGCCACCAGGTCTGCGCAGGGCGGGAATGCGGCCGTCTTTAACATGGATGCGGCCGGGATTGCCTCCGGGCAGGCGTTTTTGAGTTCAGAGCTGGAAAAGCGCGACACGCTGGTTCGTACGCCCCTTACAAGCTTTACCTACGGCCGTGACCTCCCCATCCGCGTCGGCGGCGGATGGGCGGAGGTTGTGTCCGCGATGCAGGTGGGCTATGGCGTGACCGGAGGCTCCGGGGAAGGCGTCATCCATTCCGGAGGGGCCAATGGCATCCCCATGGTACAGGCAGACTTTTCCAAAGGAGTATTTAAAACGCATATGATCGCAGCCGGAACCCGCGTGATGTGGATCGACATGCAGCGCGGCAACATGACCGGGCGCAACATCGACAGCCTGCTCCGGGATGGTTTAAGAATGACCTATGACAAGCACATGGATGAGAATGCATATGTCGGTTTTGCAAGGTATGGCACCACGGGGCTTGTGAACAACCCGGATGTCACCGTTATGGACGCC
>CAJTGE010000089.1 GCA_910575795.1 Clostridiaceae bacterium
GAAGGGATACTTCCGTAAATTCCGCAGCAGCATCCGGCAGCAGCACAGTCTGCTCCATTACCGGCCTGGATCCATTCCTTTTTCGGGGCAGTTCCTCAAGCGCCAGCTTCCGAATCTTTGCGATCCAGTAATAATAGCTTTTTAAAGAGATATCATGCTGTTCGCACCATACCTGATTCGTCAGGCCGGAGGCTCTGCATTGCCGTTAATTTCTTTACATTATTATTTTAAAATCCATATTATTTACAAAGTTTTTAGAAAATGGTTTTGTAAGGTTATTTAAATCGTATTATACTAGATTTAGAGTTTTTGGAGTGAACCCTAAAAACTCTAACCCTGATTTTACAGGAGAACGCCATATATTTCACTACACGTTCTTATTTGACGCTTACGCAGTACACCTTGATGTGTATAACCATTCCGTATTTTTCGTTTTTTGCATATATACAGTTTTTGTTTTTTTCTAAACATGACCTGTCCCTCTCTGCCATCTTTTACAAAAAAAGAGAACAGCGTTTTATACTCAAATAAAACCACTATTCCCTAATTTATGAATTACATATTTATGTCATAAAGATTGCATTATCAACCACCATTAGCGTTTGTATTGAATATATAAAACTAATCTTATGACTTCTTTGTAAAATCTAAAAGCTATGTTTTGTATAATTTATGTAAAATTTGAATTTTTTAGGAAATCTGCATCACATCATTTTTATCCTCTTGCAAAAAAATCTGTATGATTGTTCCTTCTCCAGGGCTGCTCTGTAAGTCAATCTGACCATTCAAATACTGTACGGCGTGTTTTACAATAGAAAGTCCCAGCCCCGTTCCACCCGACTCTTTAGAACGGCTCTTATCCACTCTGTAAAACCTCTCAAATATCCTTGCCTGATGTTCCGCCGGAATGCCAATTCCTGAATCCTTTACAGAGATCACAGCCTGATTTTCCTCCCTGCTTACAGAAACCTCCACCATACCGCCATCTTTATTATATTTGACAGCATTATCGCAAAGATTAAATATAATTTCCGTCAATAACCGCCGGACACTTTTTATCCTGACTGTTTCCCCTGTCACAGCAATTTCAATATCCTTTATCGCTGCTATATCCGCCAGCCCCGCAGCCACATCCGTTGCAACCTCATATAAGTCAACATTTTCAAAAGGCATATCGCACCCCTCGTCTAATTGGGATAAACGGATAATATCATCAATCAATGTTACAAGCCGCCCTGCCTCTGTGCGGATATGCCCTACAAAACGTGCCATATCCTCCGGTTTTACAAGACCATTCTCCATTAACTCCGCACTTCCCATGATTGATTGCAGCGGCGTTTTCAGTTCATGTGATACATTGGCAGTAAACTCCCGCCTGTTCCTTTCTGCGAAAGCTTCTTCTGTTATATCAAAGGCAAGGACAACCGCCCCGATTACAGTACCATTAGATTCAATGCGGTTGACATGGAGCTGATACTCTTTTCCCTCACGTTCTATGCGGATTTCGCTGTGTCCGTTTGAAAATGCGTCCTGTATAGCATGGCTCACATCATGGTTCCGCTCCACTGTCAGAAAATCTTTACCTATGCAGGATTTTTTTGTATGGAACATTTTCAATGCTGCGGGATTGATGTTCAGAATGATGTTTTTTTCATTTAAAAGCACAAGTCCTTCCGTCATGCCCTGCGTAATCTGTGTAAACTCATCATTCTTTCTCTGAAGTTCCGACAACTGTACATCTATCTGCCTATGCTGTTTATTGATACGGTTTAATAAGGGCGCTAATTCTTCATAGGTATCATTTTCCAGCGGTTTTTCCAAATCAAGGCTGTTTAATGGCTCCATGATATGTTTGGAAATCCGGCTTGCCAACACTCCCGACAACACAAGGGCCACGGCAAGCACAATTAAAATCGGCTGTATCATTCCCAATACAAGCAACCAAACAGTAGCACTGCTAACCGAAATTCTAAGGACAGAACCATCGTTAAGCCTTCTGGCACAGTAAAGCGTTTTTTCCAGGAGTGTCGTGGAATAGCGCAGGCTTTTTCCTTCGCTGTTCTGTAATGCCTGCCTGATTTCCTCCCTGTCCGCATGGTTTTCCATACTTTCCTCGTCGGACTGTGTATCATATATCACATCGCCGTTCCCGGCAACCCATGTCAGACGGTACTGATTTGATTGTAATTCCTCAAGATATTCCTGCCCGTTCTTCTCAACGGCTGCGGCTGCCAAAGACAACTCATCTTCTAACTGTTTCCCCTGAACATCACTGAAATAACGGTAAAGACACCCCATGATGATAACAAGGCTCGCCATCAGGACAGCCGCCGCCACAATCATAATAGACTTAAAAATTTTCTTTGTCATGCCTGCACCTCTAATCTATATCCAACGCCACGCACTGTTTCAATCATTTTCCCATAATCCCCCAGCTTCACACGCAATGTACGGATATGCATATCAACCGTCCTTGTTTCACTGATATAATCCGCACCCCATACATCATTAAAAAGCTGGTCACGGGTAAATGCAATTCCCGGATGAGAGAGGAACAGACGGAGAAGTTCAAACTCTTTTAAAGTAAGCTGTATCCTTTCTCTGTCAACGGTAACAGTATGCTCGTCTAAATTGACAACAAGGCCGCCTGCCTTCAAAAGATGTTCCACTTCTGTGGGATTGCATCGGCGAAGTACAGCTTTCACACGGGAAACCATTTCCATCATTCCAAAAGGCTTTACAAGATAATCGTCCGCACCTAAATCAAGGCTCTGAATTTTATCGTACTCCATGCCCTTAGCCGTTGCCATGATAACGGGAATCCTGCAAGTGTCGGGACTGTCTTTCAGAAATTTCAACAATTCCACGCCGTCCTCTCCGGGCAGCATAATATCAAGGATAATCAAATCCGGCTTATCCGTGGCCAGCGCATCACGAAAAGCCTGTTGCTTCAAAATCTGTAGAATTAAGCGTGTATACCTCAATATCCCTGATACTTTCATCGTCCTCTACGCACCATATTTTCATAAATTTTCTGCTCCTTTGTGTTTTCCTGTTACAGAAAAAGCCACCCACTCTGCAATATTTACCGCATGATCCCCAATACGTTCAAAGTATTTGGCAATCATCAGTAAATCTAATGCGTATCCTCCATTTGTCGGCTTTTCTGCTATCAGTTCAATCAATGATGATTTGACCTGCAGGAATAAATCGTCAACCACATCGTCACGGTCAATCGCCGCATCAGCCAGCGCAACATCCTGCTTTACAAAGGCATCAATGCTTTCTGTGACCATTTGGCTCACCGCATCAGCCATAAAACGGATATGTTCACATTCCCCGCCTGTCCGCCCGTCAAGAAATGTAATAATTTCTGCAATGTCCGCCGCCTGCGTTCCAATACGCTCCATATCGGTAATCATTTTAAGGGCTGCGGAAATCTGCCGCAAATCCCCTGCCACCGGCTGTTGCTGTAACAACAGTTTCAGGCACAGCGTTTCTATTGTGCGCTCCATATGGTTAATTTCCCCGTCAAGGGATATAACCTTATCTGTCAGCTTCACATCGCCCGCAGAGAGCGCCCTTGAAGCAATTGCAATCGCTTCCTCACACATTGCCCCCATCCTCGTAAGCTCATTATTAAGCGTAGCAAGCTGTTCATCAAAACGACTTCTCATTATCCAAACCTCCCCGTAATATAATCCTCTGTCCGCTTGTCTTTTGGCTGCTCAAACATCTTTTCCGTATTTCCATATTCAATTAAACTACCGAGGAGAAAGAATGCAGTATTATCGGAAATCCGTACAGCCTGCTGCATATTGTGCGTAACGATGATAATAGTATACTTATCTTTCAGTTCCATTGCAAGTTCCTCAATTTTAGATGTGGAAATCGGATCAAGGGCGCTTGTGGGCTCATCCATCAGAAGCACATCCGGTTCAACCGCTAATGCACGGGCAATGCAGAGCCGCTGCTGCTGACCTCCCGACAATCCTAATGCCGATTTTTTCAGCCTGTCCTTTACTTCCTCCCAGATTGCAGCTCCACGCAGGGAGTGTTCTACGATATCGTCCAGTTTTGCTTTATTTTTTATGCCATGTGTCCTTGGTCCATAAGCAATATTATCATAAATACTCATCGGAAACGGATTAGGCTTTTGAAAGACCATGCCAATGCTGCGGCGAAGCTCATTGACATCAATATCTGCATCAAAAATATTATAATTCCTATAACACACTTCTCCCGTAATCCTTACACCAGTAATAAGGTCATTCATTCGATTTAAAGATTTAAGAAAAGTAGATTTTCCACACCCGGAGGGACCAATCAGAGCTGTAATGCTCCGTTCCTCAATTTCAATATTTATATCTTTCAAAGCCTGCGCACTGCCATACCAAAGACACAGGTCTTTCACTGTCATAACATTACTCATACAATTCTCCTTCTTTGGAAATATCTGCCCACCAATGCCGCCGACAAATTGATGAACATGGTCAAAATCATCAGGATAGCGGCAATAGCAAAAGCAATTCCAAATTCTCCGTTTTCCTTTGCATAGACATATAATGCAACTGTCAGTGTTGCCCCTGCACTGCCAAGCCCCTCAAAGATTCCATTCAGAGCGTGGGCAAAACCAGCCGTAAAAAGAAGTGCCGCCGATTCCCCAAGAATACGCCCGACAGACAGGATACAGCCCGTTATGACACCTTCAATACAGCCGGGAAGTACAACGGTATAAATCACACGCCATTTTCCAGCCCCAAGTCCGAAAGCACCTTCACGGTAACTTTGCGGCACCGTTTTCAGGCTCTCCTGAGTGGTACGCATGACCGTGGGCAGATTCATGATTACCAGTGTAAATGCCCCTGCTAAGAGGGAAGTTTTCATACCAAAAAACTGACAGAAAAACAGCATCCCCACAAGACCATAAATAATAGACGGAATCCCCGATAATGTTTCAGCAGTGTATTCAATCATTTCTACCAGATTTTTATTTTTGGCATATTCCGTCAGATAAATTGCAGCACCTACCCCAAGAGGAAGAACCAATACCAAAGTTGCCAGCACAATATAGACCGTATTGAGAATATCCGGCAGAATCCCTATGCGGTTCGACAGATAACTCGGTTTTGTAGTAAGCAGTTCCCATGATACATTCGGCAGTCCTTTCCACAATACATAGCCGATTAAAAATAATACCAATGCACAGGTAACGCTCACGGAAATTCCCATCAGCACACGCATGACGGTAATGTATGTTTTCCTTTTAGTTGAAATAGATTGTTTTTGCATTTTCATTTACTCCTTACTATGTTTCAAAAAGAAATTCAACACGGCATTTATCAGCATGATAAAGAGGAACAGCACCAACGCAATGGAAAACAATGCCTGTTTTTGTAAACTCCCGTCAGCCGCATAGGACATTTCACTTGCCACGGCGGTTGTAAGGAAACGTACACTTTGAAACATCCCCGGCATATTAGGTGCGTTCCCTGCCACCATCATAATAGCCATTGCCTCTCCGATAGCCCTGCCAACTCCTAACACGACAGCCGCTGCGATACCGCTTTTTGCTGCCGGAACAGATACACAGAAATATGTTTCAACCGGCGTTGCTCCAAGTGCAAGGGAAGCATCCTCATATTCCTTTGGAACTGCTTCTAACGCCGTAAGCGATACTTTGATAATTGATGGTAAAATCATAATGGCAAGCACTATAATGGCAGCAAACAGACTTGCCCCGTCCGGAATATGAAAGAGGGTCCGTATCCCCGGAACAAGCACCATCATTCCTACAAGTCCATAAACCACTGACGGAATGCCCGCCAGCAGACTGACCGCCGTTTCTATAACAGTTTTTACTTTTGGCGGCGCAATTTTAGAGAGGTAAACTGCTGCCAGAAAGCCAACCGGCACTCCGAGCACGATTGCACCAGCCGTACCGTAGATACTTGTGAGGATAAAAGGCAAAATGCCATATTGCGGCTGTGCTGCCGTAGAAGCCCACTTTTTCCCAAAAAGGAATTTTAAAACACCTATTTTACGGATAGCAGGAATACCGGATATGACAAGATAAACAGTAATTAAAAGCACACAGCCAACCGTAATCAGACCAAGTACCAGGAAAATGCCATGTATGGCATTCTCCATAAGCCGTTTTCTGTTCTTCATTTGACTCCACCTTTCAAAGCCTTTAGTTTACCGGCACAGCACCCGCAGATGAGATAATCTCATTTGCTTCAGATGATGTAATATAGTCAAAAAATTTCTGTGCAGCCTCCGAAAGCTCTGTATTGCTCCTTGTAACTAATACAAAAGGGCGCTGCACTACATAACTGCCATCTTTGACTGTTTCCTCCGTAGGCATAATGCCGCCGACAGAAAGTGCTTTTACAGTTTCCTTTACAGACGCAAGGGAAGCATAACCGATTGCCGCAGGATTGCCCGCCACCGTTGTTATCACATCCCCGGTAGATGTAAGTTCCTGACGGTATTTGCAGACATCTTCCGTATCTGTAATGGATTCAAAGCCATCTCTTGTACCACTTCCCGCTTCACGACCAATCAGTACAATTTCCAAATCATTACCGCCTATGTCCTTCCAATTCGTTATTTCACCCCTATAAATTCTGCCAATCGTTTCAAGGTCAAGGTCATTTACCGGATTATCAGGATTTACAATAATAGCAATGCCATCAAGAGCCAGTATCGTTTCAGTCAACCCCTGTGCCTTTTCTTCATCCTTTAAGTTACGGCTGGAAAGACCAATATCACAACGTCCCTCTGCAACCGCTGTAACTCCAGAACCGGAGCCGGTAGGATTATATGTAAAGGTTACGCCGGAATTGTTTCCCTCAAAGGCTTCTCCCAAAGCGCCAATGACTTTTTCCATAGAAGTTGAACCGTCCGTAGATACCGATCCACTGACTGTTTTCCCACATCCTGTCATAGCAGTAAGCATAAGTGATACAATCGCAATAAGTGTGACAAATTTTTTCATGATACATTTTCTCCTTTTCTATCTGATAGACTCTCGGAATCTTTAAGCCTTTATTTATGCGGCTTCTGAGAGTCCTTTTTTATTTTTTCTCCACCTTTTTTTCAAAAAGCACTTGACAAATGCCTAAAAAAATGCGGCGCTTCGCGCCTCTTAATTAACAAGGCATATCCTTTCGGCACTGCCGGAACAGACTTTTTGATTTGGAGGTGTGTTTCTTTGAAACCCATTAACATTGGCGGGCATTCCGCCTATCAGAACCGCGTTCTGACTCAGCTTCGTAAATATTATCCTAACGCTGTAAATTCTTTATCTGATTCCTCCTGGCAGATCCTTGAGAAATTCTGGTCTCTTGATCTGTCGGAAGTGGATACCCTTATGCAGGACCGTTATTCCGTCTTTGGACCTGAACCAAGACTCCCTTCCGATATGCTCCGGGCTCTTCTTGTTTCTGTCGAATTCAAAATAACTTCCTACACCCGATTTGCTGCTGACCTCAAAGAGAATCCTCTTCATGCCATTATTTCCGGCTTTACTGTGGGCAGCGCTCCTGGTGTTGGTACTTTCTATGACTTTCACAAACGACTTTGGATGTCCGATCATAAAAATCTTTCCAATACCCTTCACCCGCCTAAAGAAAAGCCTCTTAAGCCAAAAGGCAAAGAGCAAAAGGCTTCTCCTGTTGAAAAAGTGACGGTCGGGGATTTATTCCGCAGGTTTG
>CAJTGE010000090.1 GCA_910575795.1 Clostridiaceae bacterium
TTTATCAAAATAATAGGTGTGGTTCTCATAGTGTACAAACTCGTCCCTTGCCATATGGCCGTCTTCATGGAAATAATACCACTCCCCATCTATCTTTCTGAATTCCCCCTTCACCATATCCCCGTCCGAATCGTAGTAATACTTCTTTCCCCAATCCTTTTTCCATTTTCCATTTTTCTTCTTTTCATCCCTGCTTTTCTTCCCAAACGCCGTCACAACCGCCAGCTCCCCGCCGCTGCCTGCATGCCTGCCCGCGAGCAGGAAGTCCAGGGCGGGCGTCTGCCCTGCCCCGTCTCCCGGTGTTTCCGGGAAGATCACCTGGTTTACCGCCGCGAGGGCGCCCATGATTTTCATCATGGCCGGATCCAAATTTGCCGGATCCCAGACGGCCGGTATGCTGAAAATGATCTTCAGGAGATGTTTGTTAAAGTTTGGCGTCAGGCGCACATTTTCCTGCGAAACAGGCGTGAGTGTAACCGATATAATATTTCATAATATATTATCGTTTCTTCCTTCCTAAATTTTGTTTCATATCTTCCCTTCTTTCTTCAATCTTTCATGTGTAATAAACACCCCCCCTCAATCCCAAAGCTACCACTTATCTACCTTCAGGAAATCCTCTATATCATCCACATCCAAAGTTACAAACCGCTCATCACCGCCCTGATATAATGTAATCACAAGCATCCCTTCACGTACAAAAAATGAATTTCTAAACAAAAGAGAGCCTATCGACCCCTCCACCGGGTAATAACCCTCCTGTATTACTTCCTCCTGTGTATAGGAGCACTTATTTAGTTCTTCCAACAGCTCTGATGTAGTATACCGTTTCTTTAAATCCGGCGGAAATTGCCAGAAAGAATTGGGGCCTTCCTTTATTATATCCTGATTATTCCGAAGAAACTCTGCAAATTCTTCATTAATTTCAACCAGATCCTTCAGGAAGACACGCTGGCCGCTCGACATATCAATTGTAACATAATCATTGAACCTGTCCGTACGCCTGCTTATATACACAAATTCATTATAAGCTGAAAGATAGCGTTCCGAATGACAGGTAACTGTTAATCTCACATCCTCAGCACCTGTGACCTGTCCCCGCACCCAGGAGGTCATCGCTTCTTTCAAATTATCATTAATTGTATCTTGGATTGAAGAAAATTCATCCGGCATATTTTCAATTTGAATAATATTATATGAAAACTCGTCTTTCCACGGTAGAGGCCAGTTTAAAAGCGCAGATGTATTGACCACAGCAATGCTGTAATTGTATTCAGATTCCGCTTCTGTCTCCTCGTCAATCGTAATATCTTCCGTCTGAATACTATCTGTTCCATCCGTAGATCGGGCTGCTTTGCATCCTGAAAGCAGAAATAAAACCATACTCGCTATGAATATTTTACTGAAAACATTTAATTGCCTCATGATATGTATTCTCCCTGTTATAATTATTGATGGCATCATGGTAAAACCTCATATTCTCTGCAAATTGCTGTATACCGCCTGTCCTTCGCTTCCTTCTGCCTCCGGCCCGTATTATTCCATTTCACCCCACTCATTTTTATCTTAAATCGTCCAGATCAAATTTCAAAACTGCATATTCACCTATGTAATCAAAATATAAATTGATATAAGCATATTGCCTGTCCACAGCAAAATAACAGGCGGTTCCAAAATAGTTTCCCTCCTCATCGGCTGTATCCTCCAATTCTCTCACAGTCGATGACAATTTTTCTACTTCTTCCGCTTCATACCTTTCAAAACTGCCTTTATATCTGCGTATGTATTCTCCTTTAATCCAATCGTACTTCAATCCTTCGATAGCCTGAATCACTTTCTCTCTGGAAAAACGCTCTGTAAACGGAATCCGTTCCCCATCTATCAGGCTGAACGTAATATAATCGCTGAACTGCAGATAATCCGTACGGCCAAAATAGATCGTCCCATCGTAATTAATTCCTATACTTTCATTTTCTGCCGAAAGAATTTTGTATTCATTTTCACTGTACCAGAAGAAGGGATATCTGTCATACACTATATCATGAAACAGCTTAAAGGTCTTACCCGAATTTTCCTGATTCAATGACTGCGTGACAGCATCTTTCAGTCCCTGATTTATTTTTCTCTGGACAGATATATCCTTCATGCCCAATATCTGTGGGAAACGGATTGTTGCGTTTAAATACGGCCTTTTAACCAGTTCCTCCTCGCCCCGGTAATAAGCGGTAATTGTATGTTCTTCAATTTTCAGGCCGTTTATTGTTGTTTCTCCTGTAACAGTTTCCGTGTATGCTTTCTCTCCCATATCCGGATATATGCTGCTAAAGCTTAAAAGTAAGCAAATCAGATTTATTACGATATAATTCATATCCCGTACTGCCTCCTTTGTCTGTATATGTAAAACTTCTGCACATATCTGTTCATGTTGAACTATCTTTGTTCCCGCATAGCAGAACACTATTTCAATGCATCCAGGCCGAACTTTAAAATAACATATCTATTCAATGAATCATCAAATGGAAAGCGTATATAAGCAAAACTATCGTCTATCGCAAAATTATATATATTTCCCATATAGCTGTCTGACCTTTCCTCTAATTCTTTTATCGCTGTAACAAATCCCTCTGTTATCCTGGGTTCGTCACCTTTATATCCTCCCGGGCTGTACTGTCCTTCAAGCATCTCAAATTTTAAAGAGCGGATCGCCTTTATTACATCCTCTTTTGAAAAGTAATCAGTGAACGGGACCATCTCGCCGCTGAGCAGATTAATAGTAATATAATCATGAAAAGATGATGGATGAGCTCCCCCGAAATATACCATTCCCTCATAACCCACGCTGATACTCTTATCCCCAACATAAACCATATTATATTCATTGTCACCGCTCCAAAAAGTATTTAATCCATGATTTACGATATCATTAAACAGCCTCAGCGTCTGATCTGCATTTCTGTTATCGAGCGACTGGGTTGCAGCGTTTATCAATAATTTATTTACTTTTTTCTCAATAGACTTATCTTCCATTCCTGATACCTGCGGATATCGGATCGATGCAGATAAATAGGGAATTCTGTGCCCGGTCGGATTCGGCCTGTAATCGGCCGTTATACTGCAGTCTTTGATTATGAGCCCGTTCATCGTTGTCTCTCCGATAACCGTTTCAGTGTATGCCGGCTCCTCCACATCTGCGAACACACTGTCATCTGCATCCGGTTCGCTGGCTGCTTCTTTCATGCGCGCCGTCTCTTTTAGGTCTTCACATTGAGCATAGTTAAAGCTTAATAATAAACTAATCAATGTTATAATAACATATCTCATATTTCACCCTTCTTAATATAAGTTTATATACAAGTCAACAACCCAGTTGCAAGCAACGGGGCATCAAGTTTGCAACGCTGCAGAGCAGCGGAGTATGTGACGCTCGCGGCGGTCGCCAAATGTGTATACAAGCATGCCCACCTGGCGCGCTGCATGCCTGCTCGCGAGCCGGAAGTCCAGGGCGGGCGTCTGCCCTGCTCCGTCTCCCGGTGTTTCCGGGAAGATCACCTGGTTTACCGCCGCAAAGGCGCCCATAATTTTTATCATGGAAGGATCCAGATTTGCCATATCCCAGCCTGCGCCTATGCCGAAAATGATCTTCCGAAGATGCTTGTTAAAGTTTGGCGTCAGGCGCACATTTTCCTGCGAAACGGGCGTAAGCGTAACCAGCGCTGCTTTCAGGGTGATATTGATATGCGCAGGCTCATGACTTCTGCATCCGTTTGTCTCTCCCTTATCCGGCACTTCCTGTCATCTGCAATTCAGGTTGCGTATCATTCCTTTACTATTTCAGACCAGCTTAAATCCAATCTGCCAGCAGCCCTTTGTTTTTGTAATATTGCATCATATTCCTTTTCTGATATCTCATCTTTTGACTCGGCATCATGGTAAAATCTCATAATTAAATCATATGGTACTTTAATTGATACACTTTCAACAGGATATACATTATACCCATCCGATGATAGCCTGTAGAAATCCCTTCCATAATTCCTTGCTCCATTACTCCAGTCCACCTCAAAAATCCCGTTAGAATAAAAATCAAGGTTTACCCTATAACCAAACTGAAGCCCCACATAACCAGCCTCCCTGAACGGGCTGATCGCCTGTTTCCCGTCAAACGTAAAAAAATCATAAATCATAGGCGGTGCATCTTCTCCCCATGGACCCCCGATAAATAATTCGGGGATTCCGTTGCCGTCTACGTCATATAATGCATAATACACCTTATAGCTCTCAAATTCATGCGCGTTTATTATTAAATACATGTCCACTTCATCTCCCAACAGGCTCCAGCGTTCTTCCCGCTTATATTTCACTCTTTCCTGCGGGGGAAACTCTTTATCAACTGCATCTATGTACTGATTCATAATGTCATTATAAATGTTTGTTTCTGTTTCCCCAATTGATTTTTCAATTCCAGAACCATCTTTATCGTCACTGTTATTATAAATCAGAAGCCCTTTCATCCGGATCCCTTTTAGCCTTGCCCTGATTAAATCAGACAGCTCAGGAATCATTTTTCCATGATCCGCTGCCTGGAAGTTTACTTTCCTTATCTCAGGGTTTTCCAGTTTTTTTGAGCATCCTCCTGACATCAGCATAAGTAAAGCGAACAACCAAAAGCAGCTACTCCTGTTATTCTTCATTTCTGCCTCCCATCCACATCCGCTCCGATATGAGGCGCAGCTCCCGCCATTTTCTTAAGCGAAAATGGCAGGAACTTAAATCTCTCCTCTTCCTTTTGTTTTTCTATATACATCCCTGCTGCTTACTTTAATTCTTCTATTTTATCTTTATTTACCCAGCAAAGCACAATATTGTTGTTCGAATATTCCGATAACTCTGTATCTGTCCTGTAACTTCTGATAAAAGCGATCTCCTTTGTTTCTAACGAATAAATACGATAACCTCTATACTCATCGTCTCTGAAGGGGCATGCCAGGTATTTCCCATCCGGAGATGCGCTTCCTATTCTTGATGCTGTAAACAAATATTCCACCTGATTCGTTTCCATATTGATTTCAAAATACCTGTAACCATGCACGTCAAAGCTGACAATCAGCTTATCATCCAAAATATCAACTGTCTTCGGATACCATTCAACTGCCTCTGACTGATAAACCAGCCTGTTGTCAGCGACGCAATAAATGCCTATACATTTGTTTCCATTTGAATCAATATCTGCTTTATAATACAGGGTATCATCCGTGTTTGTAACACGTGAAATATAATGCGGCGTTTTTTCCTGTAACGAGTACTCATAATTAAACAGCCCGGGGCTGTTATAAAAAGGATATATCTCTCCTATATTGACTACATGGCTCAATGTTGCATACTTAAGAGCCTTGGTATAGTTAATATTCCTAAAAAACAGAGTCAGGGGATACACATATGAATTCCAGTATAAGGGGATGCTTATACTGCCGTTATCGTAGATATCATATAATGCCGTCATTCCATATGGCGGATTAATATAAGTCACTAACAGTATCCGGTCCGCTTCCGGTGAAAATGCCACGATATGCCTCCTCCAGTATTCTTTCATAAATCCTTCCCCATTCTGTTCCTTAAACTCGTCAAAATGTATTGTACACTGATATTTTTCAAACTGACGGTTTACATCTTCATAACAGTTGACTCCTTTTTCATACGTATCGTATGAACCCCCGAGCAGGGCATATTCATGCCATGGCGTTCCCGCATCATCAAAACGCCCCACCTCCTCCTGTATTAAAAACAGGTACTGCATATCTGTAAAATCGCCTGCCGGGATCTCGCTGAATTCCCGGCGGGCATATTCAGCATCAATGATTCTCTGCAAATCGCTTTGTACCGCCTGTCCCTCGCTTCCTTCCGCATCCGTCTCCTGGCTGGCTTCCTGCGTTCCCTCCTCTTCCTGACATACTTCTGAACTGTCCCATTGTTCATCCGTCTGCCGGGCGATGCTCCCGTCCGGGACGCCCTGTCCCGGATGGCTGCATGATGTCAGTGCCAATGTCAGCAAAATGAAAATTTTCTTATATCTCATTTTTTATTCTCCTCGTATAATACGTTTATAACCTTCCTGCCACCTTAGTGAACCCTACAAATAAAATTTTTCTTTCTGACTGCCCGGCATGTATGTCCTGTCTAAAACATAATATCCTGTTATTAAATTATTTTCATCAAAGTCGCACCCAATTTCTTCCAAAAGCTCTATATACCAGGCGTACTCTCCGTCCGGACCTTTCATGCCATATTTAATCCTGTTATATTCATCTCCGTCTTCATCCTTCATTCGTGTCTGTCTTCCTGTCGGATAAAGATTTTCTCCACGAAACAAAAGCGATTCATCAATCGATATTCCTCTTAAAAAATTGGCATATCTGTCATCCCTCCTGGTCAAACCTGTCGCAAATAAGAAATCAATATAATCTTTCGACCGGATCATCTGGCAGCCTTCTGAGTATAGAGGCCCTGTGTCATTAGGGGCGGTATGAATATTAATTCCACTCGCTGTGCTATCATAAACCCAGGGCTCACCGATCTTTTTTCGTATCACCGGCATGGAAGTATAGCCCGACAGATCCTCAACAGCCACCGCAAAGGCGGCATATCTCTGCTGATGCCTTTTTGAAAAAATAAAATATACCCCTTCCTTTACTATGGCAATTCCTGCGTCCCGCTCCTCAAGCTCTAAAGTGGACGGAAGCGTGCTTGCATGGCGCGTCACGAATTGTACGACGTTTCCTTTTGTAACAACCAGCTCCGCCCCGTATCTTCCATTTGGGAACAGCTCCGGAATGCCTTTACCACTGTTCTCCCCTAACCCCTCCATTGCAAAAATACTTAAGCCATTGCCGTCAACCATCTCTTTTATATGTTCATTCTCCCTATATTTTTTTTCCATAATTTTAAGGGCTTTTTGATCAACATTCATACCATTTAAGTCATATATCCCTTCCGGCCCCATCTCCTCCTCCGGTATCTCCATAATGCCGATCATTCCTCCAAACCTGCATAAATAACAGAATCGAATATCAATGCTTCCGTGTGATCCCCGCTGACACGGTTCCAAATAATCAAAGTCTGATGAGGTTGTGTCCACATTCCCAACATTAGGAATACATTTTTATAACCGCCGGCTATGACCGGCCTCGCTGGCGTATCTGAAAGGTCTGAAGCACGGCATCCATAAAAGGAATATATGTTTTCATCCGCTTTACAGGCATCACACCCCAGCACAGGCAATCCTGTAACAACATCCCTGATATCCACTGCGGTACGCGCATCCAGGCGTGTTAAGTTTGTCCCCTTTGTGCAGGCAAGTATCGAACCTTGCGTAACATAAGGATTTTCCTCTATACATTTATGGTACTGCTGGTGGTAAAACATCATCTCCTCTGCCAATGCCTCATTTTCTCTTCTTTTGCTTCCCGTATCTGTAAATTTGAAATCATTTATATAATACGTTTCATCCTTCTTCTGAAATACATCATCATCGTCCTGCATGTGTCCTTTTTTATCAAAATAATAGGTGTGGTTCTCATAGTGTACAAACTCGTCCCTTGCCATATGGCCGTCTTCATGGAAATAATACCACTCCCCATCTATCTTTCTGAA
>CAJTGE010000091.1 GCA_910575795.1 Clostridiaceae bacterium
GGAGAATACGGATTTCCTGAGTGGTTTGATGAAATCAGTGATGATCCGTCTGAAATTACCCGGGTTCTAAAAAGTATCCATGGCGTAGCCCATATGAGCGTCAGGGATATTATACTTGCGTCAGGTCTTACGCAGTCTGCATTCGCCGTTAAATTCTGCATCCCGCTTCGTACGGTGGAAGATTGGGCTACCCAAAAAAGAACATGCGCGGATTATATCAGGCTTATGTTTGCCAAATCGTTGGGATTGCTCTATCAGGCCGCTTTATCAGACACATGACGGATATTAGATAGCCGCCACTACCAACAGTGGCGGCTATGCATCTTTTTAACTACAGATTTTAACCCTGTGGCTCATACGGAACTTCCAGCATCCTGGCAAAGGTAAAGCTATACAGGTGTATGAGAGCCCTTGCCAGTTCTCTTTCGTAAGGCATCAGGTCTTCGTAAAAGGGATTTTCGATATCCTGCCAGACCATTCCAAGGTGATACTGATAAATATCTTTAGCAATTTCTATAGCTTTCTTTTCCGTTTCCGTTAATGTTCTTCTCATTTGTAACCTCCATATAAATATAAGCTACCAACATTGGTAGACAGCGCGTGTCTTTATAATATGTACAAATTAATTGCATAACCTATAGCATAAGCCGTAACGCATGCTTAAAATATGAATCCGGATTATACCCTTTTTCGTGTTGCATTTCGTGTTGCATAGCTGTATAATCTGTTATAATTTATACACTTATATAGATGCATTATAAATATGTAAAATCGTAAAAAGCATTGATTTACAAGGCTTTTTAAAAGTCCTGTATTTATAAGGGGTTTTTAAAAAGACGGAGCACGGGTTCGAATCCCGTCTCGTGCTCTTTAAGGAAAGCCTTGTAACTACTGGATATATCCCGTAGTTACAAGGTTTTTTGATGTTCCGGAGGGGAAAAATTTAAAATATCTTATCCCCAAATATAAAGCTTTTTGTGGGGTATGTATCACACGGATATCACACGAAAATCACACGGTTTTCATAACGTTATCACTGATCCATCCCCCGCGCTGTAATATGTACTGATCCGGCGTCCCCGATGGCGTGCATGATGGGTGCTGAATAGTGCCATTACGGTATCATATAGATACAACTCCTTTCCGGTGAATGGCTGATTGTTACTTGACATCTCAATTTTACCATAAACCAGTGAGGAATCGTTTTATCTTGTAACAAAAAGAATCCCTCATTTATGCGGGTTCTGGCGTTTCGCAAACGCCTAATCCATACCAAACATGAAAGGAGCGATTGACCCGTGGCAAAGACCAAAGCCGAAAAAGTGAAAGAAGCCGAGAAAATCAGAAAGAACGTTTACAGTATCTTGCGGCAGGAACAGCACCCCCGCAAGACGCAGGATATGGAACGATAACAGATAAAGCGGCGAGATAGTCAAAACCTGCCCCGCCGCCCTGTTTTGTTTTATTTGCCCATTAAAATTCAGTGCTTTTAGAAGTAATGATAAAACCGTTTTCATTATCTTTTGGCACGATGCCAAAACATACTGTACCAACATTGCTTTCGCCCTCAAAATCAATCGTATATCTTACTGTAATAGAATCACCAGATTCCTCATAATCGGCAAATGTATATTGGTAATCAGGATAATCGGAAACACCAATGTAATAGTAACCGTTCTGATAATAGAAAGAGGTTTGTCCTTGTTCCATATCTTCAAAAGAAGGCTTTATATCTGGCAGGTCAACGCCAAACACCAGTTTTGCATAGGCTTCTGCTTCTTGTAAACTAATTTTAACAACTGTTTCATCAAAATCATCACGAGGTACTGTTTCTGTTTCTGCACCCTCAGATGCGCCAGTATAAGAATAAAATAGGAAATCTCGCCAAAATGTTTCGTCCTTTGCTGTTTGGGAATTGAAGTCATTCAATTTTTTACACATTTGTGTCAGAAAATTCTTTCCCTGTTCCGTAAGTTCAAAGGTTGTTTCTGTTTTGGGAAGTGATTCCTGTTCATTCTCCGCAGAACTGGTTGTTTCCATTTCGCCTGACGTTTCTTCCGGATTCTTTTTTATGTCTGTTGTTGTTTCAGTTTGAAGAATAGAACTACTGCTTTCCAATGCTTCATCCTTTTTATCTGTTCCGCAAGCGGTTAAACACAATATAGTGGTCATAAATACTAATAAACACAATTTTTTCACTTTAACTAGTCTCCTTTTCAAAGTGTAATCTGTTACAACGGGATTCATTATAGTCCTTTTTGCTGAATATTCATAAAACCGTTCTCTGTCAACTGATTTATCCTTTATTATTTCTTCAATTTCAGTCCGAATCCAGTATTTCACAGGTTTATCTTTCAAAAGTTCTCTCCAATTCTCCATTTTTTCGCCTACCTAAACAATTCCGATTTTGATTTGCCCGCGCTGTTAAAAACCCTGTCATAAGTTCCGGATTCTCTGTTTCATTTGTATCCCTAATCAAGTCTCTTATTGCAAACGCTTTTTCTTTCAATATTTAAGAAAACGCTTTCATCCGCATTTCCTTAATATGGAACATATTACTTTGGGTCAGCTTCCTCGTTGAGGGGCTTATGGTTGCTGTCCATGTAGTTCTTTTTCCCGAAGGGAACATAATTTTCATCCAGCAAAATTAAGTTTCCGTTTCCCAGATCAGGGAACTGCCGCGCAACCTCCTTGATCACCTCCCATTCGTCTCTGGCATTTTCTTTGTTGTCCTCCTCCACCTGTCTTAGCGCCTCTTGAATAGACTGCTGATCTGCCGTTCCCCAATAGAGAGGATGGGGCTGGAAGGAAGAATGGTAATCGCCGCCCTCATAGCAGAAAAAACAGGAGCAGGGGATTTTTTCAAATAGAATTTTTTGCGCCCCGTCAAGCTCCTTCACCTCCAGACAGTAGCACCCATTGACGGTTGCCGCACCATCCCGCGCGGTCATGTTTGCGATCGCCATGATGGTGAGGGGGTCCGTTTTCACGATCATGCCGGGAACCAAAAGCCCCTCCTCGTACATTTCCCGTAAATATTCGTCAGAAAATTTTCCGACGGCCCGCCATAGGAAAAACAATGCAAGAAGGAGACAGATAACGGCGGGAATCCAGCTTTTAAACAAAGAAATTCCTGCCATGCACAGGAGGCACACGCAGGTTATCGCGGAGCTTCTCCTCTTTTTGACGACGGCTTTTATTATCTCATCTTTCTGCCGTATCCGGCTCACATCTGCATGGATGCCGGATTTTACACTCGCTTCAAATTGTGAATAATCGACCATTTTTTCCTCCGTTTCTTACGTTTCTGCAGATTGCTAATATTTATTATAGATATATTCAACAAAAATCCGATAAAAACAATATACAATCCACACCACCCAGGTTATTTCCCACTTGCACAAGCACATATGTTATTTATTCTTCCTGTCTGTTCTGTATTCAAACAAAATAAGAACTTGAAAGAAACTAAACGCGACAGCAATAAATTTTCTATTTTTTGAATCATAATCATCTTATATATTAAATCTTTTTACCCATTATTATTTATTATCTAAAAGATTTAATTTCCCCCAGTACAACTACCCATTTGTTGTTGTGTTCAGTTTAGCATATTTATAGAACATTTACAAGATTCCTTGTATGACAAACAAAAAGAATGAAGTCTTCACTTGACAATGTGGCAAAGATTTGATGCCGGTGGACGAACCGGCTGTGATGGACGGTGGGAAATTCCTCCCGCAGATCAGGGGCGTCCGGCCTCTCCTCTCCCGCAATTATGAGGTCACGGCGGAGGATTTGGAAGCGCCGGCTGTATGATGATGTAGCTGCCTGTTAAAGTCTCTGGCTTTGACGGGCTTTTTCTTTTCACCGGAAAGAGGTTCTATTGAGGATTCGCGCCCCTCCCTGACAACTGTATACCTTTCCAGAACGATCCTGGACTATGCCGCCCCTGTGCTTTATGCAGATTTTCCTGAAGCACAGGGGCGTTTTTTCGTTTCCGCCAGATACGGCCATACCACAAAACCAATATTTCTTAAATTAAAGGAGGACTTTCTTTATGGCTTTTTTGGCATGTGCGATTGATATCCTGAAAATTCTGATGATTGCTCTGGGCTCCGGCCTCGGCGCATGGGGCGTCATCAACTTACTGGAGGGCTACGGCAACGACAATCGTGCGACACGTTCGTAACTGAAAAGGTTACGCACTAAGTCGAAAGGCTAAACAGCCTGAAATCTTAGGAAAACTGACAATCTGACGGGTGGAATGACAGGGTAACGCTTTGAAACGTCCACATACCATTACAGACGGTAAGATTCTTTGGATTGGGCACGGGCTTAGAGGAAGCGCCTAAAAGTATCCAACGATAGGATTGTTGGAACGTGGTAAACCGGGACGTGAATGATAAGGCTGTTGCAGGCTGATGTCACGCTGATAAGGAAAAGCGAAAACCAGCAGGGAATGCTGGTATATCGGACAATCAAGGGCAGCAAGGGAAGCGGTACTCCCGGCGTGGAATTCTGTAAAATGAATTTTACGTAACAGTTCAGATAACCTGAACTGTTACGGCATCTGCCAATGAAAATCTCTTCGCGATGGGGCAGATGCCTGCTGCCGCCGCGTTTTCGTACGGTCAGCGCAGCAGGTGCGCAGACCTATCTGAACTGTTACAATTTTACAGAAAGAAAACTCAAAGTCAAATTTTAGGTATTGCTTTTCAATTTGTTTTGGTATATAATAGTGTACCGGAAACAACGTTGCTTTTTGCCACCGGGTAAAGAGATTATGCGTCAGACTTTCTATCGTTAGGTCAGAGAAGATAGAGAGTTCTGACGTTTTTGTATTTTAAGGAGATCTCTATGAAAACCAAAACGCTACTGAAAGAATTTTCGCAATATGTAATATTAAATATATGCGGCATAATCGGCTTATCATGTTATATACTCGCTGATACCTTTTTCATTTCAAACGGTTTAGGTGCAAATGGTCTGACCGCACTTAATTTAGCTATTCCGATATATAGCTTTGTTCATGGAAGCGGTCTGATGTTTGGAATGGGAGGTGCAACAAAATATTCCATTTACAGAGGGCAAAAAGAATATAAAAATGCAGATAAATCTTTTTCAAGCACAATATATATTATGTCTGCATTGGCTGTCATGTTTATGCTGACAGGTATTCTCTTTTCCAGTCAACTGACAAGATTATTAGGCGCTGATAAAAATGTCTATCATATGACAAAAACATATTTACAGGTTATTTTACTTTTTGCCCCGGCATTTATGGCAAATGATACACTAATCTGTTTTGTAAGAAATGACGGAAATCCTAAATTGTCTATGATTGGTATGTTGACTGGAAGTTTCTCAAATATTATTTTAGATTATATATTTATTTTTCCTCTTAAAATGGGGATATTCGGTGCAGTATTGGCAACAGGATTAGCACCTGTTATTAGTCTCATTGTTTTATCTAAGCATTGGCTTACAAAACAAAACCAGTTTCATTTCGTGCGGATAAAGCCTTCCTTTCGATTGACAGGAAATATTATTTCATTAGGTGTTCCGTCCTTTATCACTGAAATGGCTTCGGGAATTGTAATAATAGTTTTTAATACGATTATCCTACACTTGCAGGGAAATATCGGTGTAGCAGCTTATGGTGTAGTTGCAAATTTATCACTTGTGGTTATTTCAATTTATACTGGGATAGCACAGGGAGCACAGCCCATATTAAGCAGAGTATACGGATATGGAGAGCATGAAAGTCAGAAACAGATTTTGAAATATGCCTTAAAAACCATGTTAGTTATATCATTTGGCATTTACCTGTTTTTTTTACTTGCAGCCAGTCCAATAGTAAGCATATTTAACAGTGAACAGAATATGCAGTTACAGGAAATCGCAGCAGCAGGGTTAAAATTGTATTTTACTGCTATTCCATTTGTTGGGTTTAATATCATTATATCTGCATATTTTACGTCAACAGAAAAAGCCTTGCCTGCACAAATCATTTCATTGTCAAGAGGATTGTTAATGATAATCCCTATGGCATTTTTCCTGTCTTTTATATTAAAAATGACTGGCGTATGGCTCTCTTTTCCAGTTACAGAGTGTTTTGTCGCTTTAGCAGGCATTGCATTATATATTAAATCAGAAAGAGGTTAAAAAATGTTTAGAGAAATGCGTAGAAAAAAACAAATATTATCCGAAAAAAAATGTATTGAAATCTTAGAAAAAGGAACAGCCGGTGTATTAGCTTTATTAGGAGATAATGATTACCCGTATGCAGTTCCAATCAGTTATGTATATTACAATTCTAAGTTGTTTTTTCATGGTGCAAAAAGCGGGCATAAAATAGACGCAATCAAGAAATGCAGTAAAGCGTCTTTTTGCGTAATCGACCAAGACCATATCGTGCCGGAGGAATACACAACTTATTTCAGAAGCGTAATTGCTTTTGGCAAAATTCATGTTATGGAAGATGAAATAGAAATGAAAAACGCAATAGAACGATTGGCAGTAAAATACTATCCAACTGATACAGAAACAAATCGAAATACTGCAATTAGCAGAGAATGGAAGCCTTTGTGTATGATAGAATTAGATATTGAACATTTATCCGGGAAAGAAGCAATAGAATTAGCCAGAACAAAACAATAGATTGCATATTCTGCTCTACAGGGATAAATTATTTAGTACAGAGTTGCATTAATTCGCAAGTAAAAAGCGCTTGATATTCGTGTCATCTGTGCGTCTGCGAAGCGACGGCGCAGCGGTGTCTACGTCTGGCTTCGCAGACGTGCAGAGGGCGCTGACAGCGAGTGATTTATTCACTGAAATTTAGGCAATGCTGTACTAGTATAAGACGATTTAAATAAGTTTATATTATTAACTATACAGAATCCTATGAAATATTGGAGTATTTGAAATAATAATAATGTAAAGTTAATTAAATTGGATTATACTAGAGCGTGTTTGAAAATTCATTCCTGGCATCTGCACGCCCCACTTCGCGGTATATTTGTGCCAAATTCACTTAACGCAGCCCACTGCGCCGCGTTCATTTGGC
>CAJTGE010000092.1 GCA_910575795.1 Clostridiaceae bacterium
AGGAAGCAACGGCAAAACGGACAGTACAGATGAGGCTGAGAATCAGGGCGAAGAAGAAAGCCTGCCTGAGGAAGACGAAACGGACATTATCGTAACAGCCCAAGGAAAAAGGGTTCAGGGAATCGCTTTTATTGCAGAGGATGAGAATGCCGGTAAAACGGAAAGTACGGCCAAAGCGGAAGATGCCGAAACCAGCACTGCCGATGAAACCGAAGGCCAGGGAGAAACAGAAGATCTGGCTACCGCTGACAGTACAGAGGCCGCAGAGCAGGCCGGAGATGCAGGTAAAGACGGGAACGGGAGCGGAACGGATGCCGGCAATGGCCGCAGGGAAAAGACCGGCTTGTCCGGCTGGCTGTCCCGTATCCTGCCGGGCGGGAAAAAAGAGCCCGCAGCCCAGGAACCGGAAGGACTGCTAAATAACGAGGAAGAAGGAGTGTACCAGGACTACGATCTCCTGCCGGAAGGCGGGATCCGGTACGCCCCCGCAACCTCTTCTGACGCGGCCCCAAAAACCCCGGCTGAGCGGGTGGGCACCGGATATGAGAGCAAAGGACGCAGGGCCGCTGCCGTTTCCGACGATGACGATGACGGTGGGGAAGGGGGCAAAGGCGGAGGCGGCCTGCGCAGTTCCATCACCTTCTTAAAATCCAAAGCGGACCAGATAGCCCCGCCGGACGGCACAGTGGTTGACTGGACGTTCATACTTTATGACCACCGGACAGAGGGCGAGATCCATTTCAATAAGCGCGATTTTGACCTGCATGACAATACGGGCGACACGTTTGGGGACTACGGCGCAGAGAACGGGGACGGGACGCTGGAAGGGGCGGTTTACGGCCTGTTCGCCGCCCAGGATATTATCCATCCGGATACGGACGGGGACGGCGATGGGGATACCGGCGTGGTATTCAGACAGGATGACCTGGTCGCCATTGCCACGACGGACCGGAACGGGGACGGGTCATTTATGGTAATCACGGAGGCTCCCGGCTCTGTCTACAACTACAAAACGGGCGCTGTTGAACATACGGACTGGTACGGGGAAGCGCCGGAGAATCTCCATATGGAGAGAAGCGCTTCCGCGGCAAAAGAGCAGGACATGGAACGTTTTATCGGCCACAACCCGGACGGCTCCGAAATCACGGCCGGGGACGGGGCGGATCTCGATGAAACCCGGGACGGAGACAGGACCTTCCACTACAGGCTCTCCACAAACCAGCAGTATGATTCCGGCCTGCTGTATAACAACCACGTTACCAACAATAAGACCGACGTCTGGCGGGAGGATGAGACGGCAGGGCATTACCCGGTTTTAAACAATGAGGAGAACAACGGGAACTGCTGGATCGGCCGCCCGCTCATCCTGGGGAAGGACGGGAGCTCCTACTATATTAAGGAACTTTCCAGGTCCGAAGGGTACGAGCTATCCGTATACGGCAAAGACAGCGCCCTTATGACAAACCGGGACGCGTTCGGGGCCGGAGGGGACAGTTTCCCCAGCGGCACAGCGGCCTCCTCCGCCCTGTCCTATGACCGTGTAAACGGCGGAACGACCTTTACGATCACGAGCGAAGGGACCCGGAACGGGTATATTGTGGAAGCGTCAAACATTCCGGAAGGCGCAGTGTTCCACCTCACCTCCACGCAGTCCGTATGGGACGACAGCGTGACGCATCAGGAGCAGGTGCAGACTGAGGAGCCGGTGTATGCCACAGAAGGGGAGCTGGTTACGATAGGCAGCCGCACGTGGGAGGCTGCGATCGGCGATACGGTGGAATATAACGGCCGGACCTTTACGGTCAACAACGTAAAGACCATTTCCTATGGGAAACAGGGCGTGAAGCCGGATAATTCCATGCGGATCGAAAACGCATGCCTGGACCCCTCCCGGATCACGGCCGGCAGCGACGTGATCGGCGACGTGAACCGGATGTTTTTAAAGAGCGGGTTCCGGAAAGTGACTGACGGTGCCCCTTGGGCTTCGGTTGAGATTGAAGCATTCACCGCGGAGGCGGTAGCGGAAGCCGTCAATGCGCAGCTGTTTACAGACGACTTCTACCAGGTCTTTAACGCCATGCAGATGCTAGGCGTCTACGAGTCCGGCGGGAAGCTGTACGCGGCCATCGCATGCTGCTGCAGGGACGCGAAGGCCAATGAGTCCCTGTACAACGAGGCCAACGACAGCATATATGTAAAAACGGACATTACCTACCGGACCGGTTCCGGGGATGGCATGAAAGGGTTTGTCTACCGGGTTTATCCCGCGGATAACTGCGATTCGGTCATGCGCAGCGAAACCGGCTTTGTGACATCCGCCGTCGTGCCGAATGAGACGGCCCAGGGGAGCCCGGAATACGCAGGGTCCAGCCTGGAAAGCCAGGTAACATTCCGGCCCAGGCAGGACAAAACCTTCTGGGCCTATGCGGCGGGGGAACCACTCCTGCGGTCGGACGGCACGGAGGCCACGAAGCTTGTCACCACGATTGTGGAGAAATCGCCTACACTGGTACAGAAAGTAACCAACACGGAAATCGCCTGTGATTCCTACCGGGAGACCCGGAAAGGGGCGGGGACCTATACGTTCACCATGAGCCAGGAAATGCTGGACGCCCTGGAGGATGGGACCGCGCAGTTCCGGATCACGTACCGGGACGACGTCCTGGACATTGACGGGGCAAAATACACGGCAGGCCAGTATGCGGAGCAGCACGGCGTCATCGGGATCCGTTTCCCGTCCGGAACGGCGGATTCCTATATAGAAACCGTCCTCCTGATGTACCCGGGTGACAAAGAAGTCCGGCAGGACGGCGGGACTATTGCAGCCCCAGCCAGGGTATACGAGCGGCCTATCCGCCAGAAAGTGCGGATTGAAAAGGATATCCAGACACTGGCGGAGACGAAGACCGTCTGGTACTGCTTAAACTGCGGGTATGAAAACCAGGACGGGACCGACGCGTGCGGCTTCTGCAGCCGTGTAAGGTCCACCGAGGAAACAAAGTCCATCGACTACGCCCATGATACGTATGCGGCCTTCCATTCAGACAACATTTCCGCGGAGCGCGACGGCGGCTGGTATGAGACAGCGAAGGACTGGCTGGGCAGCCTCTTAAAAGGGGATTCCGCGGAGGAGGAGCCGGAGAGCATCGGCGGCTTCCGCTTCAAGGCGTACTTAAAATCCAACCTGGAGCGCCTGTACCGGGACGAAGACGGGCACATCGTCTGGATGGACCGGAACGGCAACACCATGACGCCCCGGTATGAGGACACCAACGGGGACGGCAACTATGATACCTTCACCTGGAAATACGATACCGCTTATGATGGAAAGGCCGTGGATTTCCCGGAGAAAGATAAGATCTCTGAGGAAGACGGGGTCCTTGCCTCCTCCAACGTCCAGAAGATCTACACGGACGTGACGCACCGGACAGAATCCATGACCACTTCGGCCAGGGCAAACAACCTGTGGGATACCTACCTGGATCCGCAGGACGGGCACAGAGATAATGCAGGTGAAATCGAGGGCTACACCACCTCCGAGCGGGAGATCCGCAAGGAAGGCGATGCGGTAGCGGCCAACGCGTCCCTGTACAGCTATGACGGGATCCTGCGTGACCGCAACCGCAGCGACTACCTGCAGGATGAGCAGAACCATGGTTATACACGTTTACTGGAAACTCGCAGGCAGCAGATCGAGGACGGCACGGAGCTGATCAATGTGGAAGCATACAACTACGAGAAGTTCTTCGACGCTATTCAGGCAGCCAACACTGACATCTGGGACGATGACATGCACTCCAGCTTTACCGGGAACTCCATGTCCAACTACCCGGGGCAGCACTGGTTCGAGACCTTCTATGAGAAATACCAGAAGGACGACACTGACTTAGACCACACCCTGGAGAATACGGACGGCGCGGATAAGGACGGGACGGCCGGCGGCGACCGGGATACTTCCTTTAAGCCATTCCGCTGGATCCGTGAGCATGTGTTCGGAGACCGTTCGGGTTATGAGCAGTACCCGGCAGTGAACAATGGGGTAAACACGGAAGTCGTGGTCAATACCTCCGATTACGCAAGGGCAAACGCTGAAGCGTCCGATGCAGTAAGGCAGTTCGCCGTGAAGTGGTACTTAGAGGATGAGGCAGCCAAGCTGATGATCGACAACGGCCTGGGTGAGAACATCGCCAAGCCGGACGGGAAGATCGGCTATGATGAAGCTGTTTACGACCTGGCATTGTTCGAAGCTATCGCCAAGGCATACAACTACCTGCGGCCCTTCTACTGGTACGACCTGGATACTATTTACAGCGTCGAGTGGGACAGCGCTGCCGGAGGCGGAGCGGATAAGGATTACACGACCCTTTCCGTAGATGAGAGACAGGATGACCGTTACTACAACATCTCCAGCTACCTGCCCTACGGCGTGTACGTTATCGTGGAGCAGCCGCCCCAGAGAAGGGATAAGGATGTCAATGACTGGAAGAACCGGAGCTTCGATATCGAGAAGCCCAAGGAAGTCATCGTTCCCTCTGTCTATGACGGGCCGGAGAGCAACAATACGACCGATAACTACAACACGCATTACAACTTTGACACGGGAATGGCCCTGACCGACCAGGCGAAGGAAGAGAACTACCTGATCCGGTTCGGCGAGGAGAACAGCGATAACACAGCCAGCCAGGATGACCGGGAGTTCGTGATCCGTGCCCATGGCTACCAAGGCGATTTCGAGGTCTACAAGTACGGCCTGGATATCGACCGGCTGCAGGCTTCGATAGCAGCGCCAAACGGAGCCTATGAGTACGGCGGCTGGGACATCACCCAGGAAGAACATGACCCGCTGAAGGACTACTATGAGACGGACCACCGGGGCGGGGAAGGCATCGCCGAGATCCAGAAGGAGAACGGCGGCAACGATGACAGCCGCTACCACGGGTTCGACACGGACGTGACGGAGAATGGGAACGGGGCTGCAACGGCCAACGGCAGCAGCTACGACGGGGAATCTCTGAGGAAGCGTTTCTTCTACGGCTCCATCGCCGAGGACGACGGGACCGCAGACCTGGTGCTTTTCAAGGACGGCGCCGTGGATGACAACAACGCCTCCGGAATGTCGTGGCACAATGGGGTGAAATCGACCACCGGGGAGCTGACCGCCTATGACGGGAAGTACTCACAGATCCTGGTACCGTGGACCATGACGGCCCCGGCAGACAGCCACGTGTACAGTGCGGAAGAATTCTCCGGATACGCGGATGTGAACGAACGGAACCGTTTCTACACCACGATGCTGAGGATCAACAAGACGGATTCCGAGACAGGCGAGTATATCGTGCATGATGACGCGATCTTCGCTTTATACGCGGCTTCCCGGTACAATTCCTTCGCGGAGATCGAGGAGGACGCCAAGCTCATTGAGGATCCGGACGAGAGGGCGAAGTTCCTCTTCCAGTTCAAACCGGGTGACGCGAAGTTCTACCTGCAGGATACGGTGATCACCGGGACGAAGGAGTTCCTGGAAGCCATGAAGGCGAAGGAAATCACGCCTTATAAGAGACGGGACCAGACGCCGATCAACGAGTCCATGGCGGGTCCCGGGGAGCTGTGCAGCGGCGTTGTGCCGAAGGGTACGCCGGTATGTATCGAGTCCGAGCGTATCAGCCTGTATGACGGTTTTGGGGACCGGACAGGGCAGATGACTGTATGGACGACACGGGCAGATTCTAAGATGGATGATCCGGAGACCCAGAGCAAGCTGGAATACGGCGGGCAGAACGTCGGGTACTTTAAGACCAGCCAGCCCATCGGCGCGGGCGTGTACGTCATAGCGGAGATCAAGCCGCCGGAAGGCTATGTGAGGAGTAAGCCTGTAGCCATTGAGGTGTACAGTGACCGGGCGACGTACTATGCGGACGGGGATATGTACGCCAAGGTGGATGCCGTGAGGTATGAGGCGAACCTTCTGGACGAGTATCCGTACAAATAAGGAAACAAGAAGCAATACTAGGAAAGGCAGGTGGTCTTACACCGCTCCGACAGGAGGGAGACCATCTGCCTTTTCCTGAAATACCTGCTTTTTCTTAAAAAAATAGGAGAATAATGAGATAAGAAAGGCTGTTGATTATGTTTTATCTAAGCATTATAATATTTTACATCGCCGGGATATTATTTTTTTCCAGCGTTAAAATAACATACACAGGAGGGAATATAATGAATTTCCGGGTTACAGATCCAACTATATTGTGGGCGGCGGTAGGGTCAATTATTGTTGGGGTAGTTGGCGCAATATTTTTCCTATACAGGGAAAGCCGTCATACTAAGGAGATACAGGAAACCACTACAGAAAGCAAGACAGTGCTTTTGAGGCACGATGCCCTAACAGATAAGATACTAACACGCCTGGATTCCCGCACAGAAAACGGATTTTCGGAGCTCAGGCAATACATTGCCTCTCAGCAGGCGTTATTGCAGAAGACGCAAAATACAAATCTAAGCATGGGAGAAGTATTTTCGTACATCGAAACAGCTGTAACCAGGGCGAACGAAACGGCCCAGTTAAATCGGGAATGCGAAGGGCTGATGCGTGAGAATGAAGAACTCCGGCAGACCGTAAGAGAACAGGAGGCAGCTTTGCATGAGCTGCAGGAACAGATCCGCAACCTAACTATACAGCTTGGGCGCGAAGCTGAAATCGACGATCCAGAAATTGGGATGGCTGAATGTCAATTACCCCACCTGATCCAGTGGGTCAGATGGGGCTTGCAAAAAAAAAGAGAAAGATGAAGTTTTTTTTCTTTTTGCAAGCCCGGTTGATTACCCT
>CAJTGE010000093.1 GCA_910575795.1 Clostridiaceae bacterium
AAATCACAGACATAACCGTCTGCCGGAGAAATTGCAATCAGTTTTTCCAACAGGCTAACGGGTTTCTCTGTCTGATGATGTTTTATTCTGGAGGGGACGCTTTTTTCACTGTAAAACCCCTGGAGTGCTGCGGCCCCGGGTTTCCAGTCCACCGGTTTCTGCCCGTTGGTGCCCCAGACGATAAATTCACAGTCCTGCCGGAAACGTCCGGGGATATTCCGGGCGTTCCCCTTATTCCATACGACGATCCCACGGTAAATCCAGCCTGCTGCCTGAAGGGCGTCCGTCATGGCCGCGAGGTTACGCCAGTCAACGAATACTGCGATAACCGCCCCGTCTTTGCTTTTCTGCCTTGCTTTAGCCAGGACCATACGCATAAATTCCGTAAAAGAACGCTGATCCATGTTATCGCCGCTGAAATCTGAAAACCGGAAGGCCCCATTATAGCCTTTATCAGTGTACTTGACGCCTGTCTTTTTCTTCCTATCCCCAGCATACAGCCCGCCTGATGAATACGGGGGATCCGTTAAGACCATATCAAACAGCCCGTCATCCATATGTTCCATTAACTCAAGGCAGTCGCCCTGAAAAAGTGTTATCTGCAAATTTTTCCTCTTCCGTTCACTCATTTATCTGGTTTCACCTCCAGTAATTGCTCTTGCTTTAGTCAACCGGTATATAAAAACCGTCCAATACCTCCGGCAGACGTGGAACCTGTGGGGTTTTCACTGTTACATCACACCCCCTTATTTCCATTGTAAGCGCCGGAGGCGCAGCACCCTTATGTACAAATCTGATTTCAGTAACTATATCCGATACATCGATCCCGTCAATGCTCATGCTGGTTTGGTTGATTCCATTCGACTCAATCACTACCCTGTGTTTTACATCTCTCTTTTCTTTCAATTTTCTCGTATCCGTTTATCTGGTTTCACCTCCAATAGCTGCTCCTGCCCAACCGGTTTTCGGATGGCGGCGCTGAGTATGAGGCCCCGTTCTCGATCTCATTAAAGCCGGAGCTGCCCGCATCCACCATGTCTTTAAATTTCGCTTCCGGGAAGGATTCGAGCTGGTTGAAATACATCTCATTCCACTCTGCAACAAGGACATCCACATTCCCGGCCTGCCACTGGGCCGCGAACGGCTCGGCCCGGGATTCCTTGCTCCCGCTCTCCGGTATCACCTTTACGAGGAAGCCGGAAAGCATCCGGGTATAACTCTGCGCCTGCTCTTTCCCCGCCTGCCCCGGATCCTGCGGGAGCCGTTGTATCACACGGCCGTATGCCGCCCGGTCTGTCTGGGCGGTCATGAGGATGAGCTTACGCACCTCTGAGGCCGTAAGGCGCTTGTTAATCACATCAGCTACTATGTAGCGGCCGTTCCGCCGCTTCCCAATGAGGACGCCCGCCGTATAAGCCGGATCGCCGTTTTCGTCTTCCCCTGTGGCTGCGAGATCCCACCCCCGGGCCCAGAGGATGACATCCCCGGGTAACGCCGTAAGCATCTCCCCGACCTGTATGCGCTTAAAGTACATGCCTGCGGCCGGCTTTATCTTCCAGTTCCCTTTGAGGAGCCGTTCTCGTTCGACCAGCGGAAGGGATTTTAAGTTTGCAAGGTAGGACGGATCATTTGCCAGGAGGATCTTATTGTCGTTGATGGTAGAGGCGATAAACGTAACGCTCTTTATTTCTGTGCGGTCTATCCCCTGCGAAACAAGATCTTCCGGGGTATCAGCCCAGACGATTTCCTCGTTTTTGCGGGCCATGTAGCGGATTTTCCCGCTCCGTTCCGGTATGGGGTAACCGGTCTGCGGATCAATCCACCATCCAATAAACTCAGCCACCCAACTGTCAGAGTCGGGGTTACAGGTGGCCCTGATGTAGGGCTTTATCCCACAGGCGGAGCGGTTACGCGACATCATATAGAAAAACTGGTGCTTTGTAAAATGTGTCAGCTCATCGTAGCCAATCAGCGCGATCTGGCTGCCCTGCCACCCGTTTAAGTCCTTATCGCCGTCAATATGCGCAAAATTGACTTTTGCCCCGGAACGGAAGCGCCAGAACCGGCGCGGCGATGTCCTGGGGACAGCCAGGCCCCCGTATATCTCCGCGCTGGTATCCCACAGGCCGCCCTCCTGCGTGATCTGGATGGACTGGCGCCGGAATATGACCGCGCCAAATTTCGGGTTGCCTGTATGCCTTGCCGCCTCTAAGAGGAGCGCATACGACTTTCCCCCGCCAGCAGCGCCGCCGTATATGGCGATGTCCGCAGGCGTCGCGAGGAACGCCTCCTGCGGGCCTTCCTGTGGTTTTAACACTTTAATCATGGCGTATCACGTCCGTTGTCAGGGAGATAGAGACATACCCCGTTCCCATCCCCGCTGTCGTCCATCCCGGCTTCCTTCTCTGCCCTCTGCGCGTTCCTCAGCTCGATTTCGAGGCGGGCGTCGTCATAGCCATAGCGGTGGAGGGAATCAATTGCTTTCTGTTTGCGGGCCTGCACACGTGTCAATGCTTCCTCAATAGCCTGGATCTGTCCCAGCTTCCCCTGGTATTCTTTTAAATCGGTTTCTTTGCCTTTCTCTGTGCCGTATGAGCGGCTTACCAGCGTCATACCCTCCACAGGCCCCTCACCGGGCAGCTCCCCAACCGATTCCTTTAAATCTTCGATCCGCTTTAGCATCCGCCGTTCCCGGACGGTATATAGCTGTATTTCCTGCAGGAGAAGCCGGCCCTTGTCAGCCGGCACAGCTTCGATGAGCCGCTTTTCTTCCGCGTCAAGGCAATCAAAAAGGAGAGCTTCAAACTCTCCTGTGGTGACTGCGTTTTTATTTCCCTGTGGAGCCGCCCCGCCTTTATTGCCGGCCGCGTTCTTATTCCCCGGCTGCCCGCCTTTATGATTAGTAACGTTACCTTTCGTTTTTGGTAACGTTACTTTATCCCATTTATCCTGGTTTTTCCATTTCCTGACCTGTGTCTCTGACACCTGCAGCTCGGCCGCGATGTCCTTTAACTGCTTCTTTTTATTACTCTCCAGCCAAAGCTGGAAAGCCTTATCCCTGTTCGGGCTCCTCGGTCTGGGCAAGCATCACCACCTCTCAATCGTTCGTGTTTGTTTTTTGGAAAAAATTGAGAGGCGGCGCGCGGCCACCCCTCAGCGTCTACTTTTTTGCTCCACTTTTCTGTAAAGGTTTGATCAACCAGAAGCGAACAGCTAATACCAGAGCTATAATCGAAACTATTGTGCTGATATTAACTGTTATACAAATCACTATGATTTCACATGTTGCCTTCCCGATAATCGCTGGAATAATGCTGGCATTTATTGTTATAAGAGAAAATACGGCAACAAATAAACTCATGATTCCAATAATTTCGGCATATATTCCTTTGGTTGCCTCCATAGCTTTTTCTGCATGCTTTGTCGCAACGCTAATCATGTCTCTTAACTGCGCTTTGTTGAGATTCAAATAAGTTTCTAAATTATCCTGCTTCTCAACAACCATTCCTTGCCTCAGCACATAGAAATAAGTATCCCCACATTCGCCATGGTATCGCGCGACCTCTTTTTCATCTTCTAACTCTGATAAAAATTTTCTAACTTCAACCTCTTTTAAATCTCCGTAATTATTACAGATTTCCTGTAATGTTAATGGCATACTCTGATTCTTCAAAAAATCAATTAAATTTTTTTTATCCATTTATTTTGTCTCCTCCCTTATTTTTTATATCTTACCACCAAAAAAACGATAAGAAAAGACACCCTGTCTCCAGAGTGCCCCTTCGCGTACCCGAAAAAGTTGGAGGAGAATAAAAACAGGTGCGCTTGATAAACGCTGACTAAACGCCTTTGGCTTCGATTGTATTATAAAACGGATTTCGCGGATAAAACGGATTATTTTATATTTTTTTCTTTAAAATACTTATCCCGAATCATTTTCCGTGGGTAGTCCGGATTCCCCCTGTACCCCATCCGCTTTGCCACCTCCGCCCATCCGCATCCATCTATGTAATACAGCTTAAACACCTGCCTGATCACGGCATCCTCTATATCTTCAATCCATCCCCGGACGCCTGCTGCCTCTACCTCCTTCCTGTCAAGCTGCCGGCGCTTCCTGTCATAGCGCTCACCGTCGAAGCCGACCACAGCCTGCGGCCTCGGATAGCCGTCGCGGTAATCGAAAATCACGCTGTGCCCTAGGCCAGAGTCTGTAGTGTTCATTTCATCCAGCTCCAGGCGCAAAATTTTTATTTCTCTTATAACCTTCTGATACCCTTCCAGCCGCTCCCTTGTCATCTGCACCGGCCCCGCCTCCTTACTTTATGTATCTGCTGTTTCCGTGCTGCCTGTGGTACAGGGCAATCTGCACGTATGTCACAGAATGCCCGCAGTCCAATGTTACCAGATGCTTATATTTTCCTGTCACCCGGCACTGACGTATAACCGGGCGGACATCCTCACGTGCGCCGCTTCCCCTCCGGACAGCCATCACACGGAAGGCGTCCCCGATCCGGACGTTCCTCCGGCAATGCGCCACTTCCTCCTGCGTAACCGCGCCATTTGCGACCGCACGGAGGTACTTTATCTTTTCCAGGCTTATTTCAATCACTTCCTTTTTCTGTCAGGAATCCGTAAGACATTTCATAAATCGTTTATCTCCCGGACAATCTTTTATCACATTTCCCCTGTATAGTAATCTTCAACAGGGACAATCCTTTTACATAAACTTTTTCAGACCTGTGCCGGCCGGGAGAAAACCTGGCCGGCGTCTCCTTTTTAAGCCTGCATGTTCTTACCCGCCCACTGTTCCGCCATTGCTTTGGCAACTCCAGGAAATGTCTTTGCCCGGTTTTTCTGTCTGTCCTTTCCACCTTTCATAAACCATGTTCCTGCTTCATGGCAGTTGCATTTATAATCAACCTCATTTGTCGGTTTCAACTCCGGCAGTCCACGCAACCATAAACGTGTTTTCTTCTGTACTGGGTGTCCAAATTGGTAAGGCTGTATTTCCTGCGTATGTGGCGGCATACCAAATATTTTACTTGATACTGGATTTTCTACCGCAATCTTTGGACAGTCCGCATTGAGAAATTGTAAGAAAAATTTCTTTGCTTCAAGCCCTTTCATATACCGTTCTTCATTCAATACATGGTCTTTCCATAAATGCTTCGCTCCGGCATTAGAAAGATATGTACATGGGGGGAACGCAATAATCATATCCCATTTCATTTTCAAAAGCTGTGTCACGTCCTGCTGTAAATGCCATTCGGGGTGACCGCCGGAACATTCCTCAATATCGCAGGAATACGCTTCATGCCCTAATTTCCGTAACTCTATTGTTACAGCTTGACTTTCCTCACAGGCTACCAGAACTCTCATTTTCCCCTACCTCACTTTCCTCCCATACTTCCGCCGCCGTTCCGTTCAGAGCGTCCATGAAATTATCCTCTGCTTCTTCCTCCGGCTGGCTGTCCTTGACCTGGCTTTCCAGCTTCAGGAGTTCGATTTCAAGCTTCTGCTCGTTGTCGATATTCCATCCTTTAAAGTTGTTCTGCAGGCTGAATTGTGCGCCGTTGGAGCCGTCCCGGTCAAATAGGCGGCTCTCGGCGTATTCCTCAATTCTGGTCTTCGCGCGCGTAATCGTGTTCATAAACTCTTTCTTTCCTTGATAATTCAGCAAAGAAAATCTTGTCGTAAATCCCAACGCCAGCGCTAATCCCGTCACAGTTGGCGGTTTTGGTGCTTTTATCCAGCAAGGGTAGCCATATTTATTGATTACCTGATTTCCTTCATCATCAAGAAGTGGCTCACCCTCGCAGATTGCAAAATATTGTTCAATTTTTTCTTCTATTTCCTCCACGTTTTTATACTTTGGAGGTCTGCCGCCAGCGTGCGCCACTTTCTATCACCTCAATCTGCCGCTTTCTGATTGTACGAAACTTTAATATTATCAAAAGAAAACTTCCACCATGGAATAACTTTAACCCCTCCAGCTTCTTTCCAGTCCTCTTTCAAATTTTCGAGTTCTCCTGCTGATAAACACGCTTGCAAGTACATTCCGCACTCTTTTTTAGCTTTTTCCCTTATTACTTCATCATCTGTAATGATTTCGTTATTAAACTTTGTCATATCATCACCTTTGCTTTCTGCTTTGGAGTTAGCTTATCCATGTTACACCGCCCATAAAAACTACTTGCAGTTTAATTTATCTGCATTTCTGTAAATGCAATTTCCACATCCATCTTCGCCAAACCCGACACATTCTTTTTCAAAGTCCACGCCGGATCTATCTTCAAACGGACACCAATGCATTTTATTTAAAATATAATCAACAAACATCTTCTCTTTATCGCTCATTTACTTTTCTTCACCTCTCCAATTCTTCCAATGCGGCTTTGGCTTCTTCTCTGGCGAGGAAAACGGTCTTTCCGAAATCGTCATAATCAAAATATGCACTGTCAATCCATACTCTATAGGTTGATACTTCCACTACTTTTGGTTCTTCTATGAATGAACTATCTTCATCAGAATAAATGGTGTAGATTGTATCCCCCACCGCACAAGGCAGTTCCAGCAGTTTCCCCTGCTCCTCTAAGTCTTCGTATTCAGCCAGTTTATTAAGCGCCTCTCTGATTGTGACATCGGGCTTTGCTTCTTTCGTTCCGCTTATTGTCAGTCGCTCCATATCTCCTTTAAATTCCTTTCTGTAATATGGCAATCCATTCATCCATTGTTATCTGCTTTTGCCTGTGGGACTCTTCAACCTCAGATCTTACTTTTCCAATCACTTTTGCAAGCAG
>CAJTGE010000094.1:0-5499 GCA_910575795.1 Clostridiaceae bacterium
ATTCAGCCAGTTTATTAAGCACCTCTCTGATTGTGACATCGGGCTTTGCTTCTTTCGTTCCGCTTATTGTCAGTCGCTCCATATCTCCTTTAAATTCCTTTCTGTAATATGGCAATCCATTCATCCATTGTTATCTGCTTTTGCCTGTGGGACTCTTCAACCTCAGATCTTACTTTTCCAATCACTTTTGCAAGCAGGTTCATCCCACACCTTACGCCCTCATCATGATAATTATTATATTGCTTTGCTAATGCCACCCATGCATTATGAAGGCTTTCCACGACTTCCGTGTCTGTCATTTTCTTTGTAACCCCCTGCTTTCACACTGATAAATGTACCAAAAAAGAATAATCCCTATAATATCGTCAACGATCCTGTGCTGTACAACCCCGTAAAATATCAGCTCCAATGCCTGCCATAAAATAACAATTAAAATATATTTTATGCTGGCAACAAACAATAGCCTCATCCTTACTGCCTCAACTGTTTTGCTGCATCGTCAGCGCTCACGCAGACCTTATCCTCCGGAAAAATGTATACATCAATACCGTTTTCCTCCATACTCTCAATACACATCTCCTGAAGCTGGCCGGCAAAGTCATTTTCCAGGCCCGAATATTCCGGACATACAATCACATATCCATTACACAGGCCATGAATAAATAGCCGCTGCAATCCTCCCCTGTATCCTCATCCCCGCTGATACAATAAACCGTATCCCCCGGTTTCATGTAGCCAAATTTACCCATCCTTATCTCCTTCCTGACGCCAATCTACATTCCTGTCAAAAATAGGGATATAAAGCTCTTTTCGGCTTCTGTTCCGGCTCCTGTTTTTGGTTCCCGCATGTATATTTAAGCTCTATGGCTTTTATGCCGCCCCCATCGTCTGTATGGACCTTCATTTCCACAAGCTCCATTTTCTCCAGCGCCTCCTTCAGGGACTGGTTATATAGTTCATCCAGTTTCATTCTGTTCCTCCTCAGACCTTCATGCTCATCTGCCGCTCCGTCTGCTCAAAATTCATCCACAATGTTTCCACCCTCCTGTCGCCGCTCTGCGTCCTCGCCATCGTCTGTACTTTCCTCCATCCGCTCAGATACTCGCTGTACAGCTCGCAGTCATAGCCTGACAGCATTATCATCGCCTGGCTGCGGCACAGCTCCTCCAGGAGTTCCCTGTGTTCCTCATCCGTCATCTCATGCCGGTACTGCTTCCGGCTGCGGGTAGAAAGCACATAGGGCGGATCCGCGTATATCAGCACATTTTCGTGGTTAAATGCCTTTATCAGCTCCAGCGCCGGCCGGTTCTCGATCTGCACCTGCTTAAGCCGGGCGGCTGTCTCTCCGAGTGATTCCGGAAGCCGGTTCCAGTTATGGAGCGCATAGGCCGCTTCCCGGCCGTGGACATCCTTTTTCCACCCGCAGTTTTCGTTCAGCCGGAACCCGTGGCTCTGCATGGACCGCACCGCAAAATATCCCGCCCGCTCAACCGCATCCCGCGGCGGCCGCTTAAAACTCTCCTCATACGCCTCCCGGGCATAGGGTGTATGCCGCAGCCAGTCCACGAGCTTTTTTCGGCTTTCTTCATCCCGGATCACCCGGAAGAAATTCACCACATCCCCGTCCAGGTCATTTATGGTTTCAATGGGCGCCGCAGGCTTTTCAAACAGGACCGCCCCGCCGCCGAAATACGGTTCCAGATAGCTGTGATGCTCCGGCATCTGGGACACGATCCAGGAGGCGAGCCGTTTTTTCCCGCCGGGGTATTGCAGCAATGTCTTCATCCCTCCCCGGCCTCCTCCCGATCAAGCTGCCCTATGGCCCATTCCAGCGCCTCCGCATCCCGCGCCCAGATCTCCTCCCCATACGCTGCCATATGCCGGCATTCAGCGAGCAGATTCTTAAGCTGGGCAAGATGCCTGTCCTCCGTTCCCTTCATTTTCCCCCTGTCTTTGTTCAATCTTCCCGTTTATCTGAAGGTGCATATCACCGTTTTTCTGTCTTCTGCATCTTGGCCCTCATCCGTTCATCCAGCTCAATTTCCAGTCTGACTATCGCTTCGCTGAGAAACGGATATTTTTCCTGCAATGCCAGCGAATGATCGTGGCACCTGCCCCAGCCCTCTGAATCATCCGCCTCCGGCATGTGGTTCCGGTATTCCCTCCAAAAGCCATTGTATACCTCGTCAAACCCAGACTGTATGTACCGATCCGTCATAAGCTCTGTACCTTCACGTAAATACCAGGGATGTCTGCCCAGTATTTTTCAACCACCTCGCTGGCCACCTGGGCATCGTCTCTCCAGAAATGTAGCTCTGTCATGACATCTTTTAACAGCTTTACCAGGTTATCCGTATCCGGCCGGCTCGTTTTATATTCCCCGTCCCTGTGCCCGCCTTTTACCGGGAAACACCACCAGGTTGTCAGCCTTACCGCCCCTTCATACGGCTCTGGAGGCGTGTGCCCTGCCAGGTGGGCGCGGAGTTTCTGTCTCGCCGTTTTTACTTCCTGCGGCTCATAAAATACAGGCTTTCCCCGGATTATATGGACCTGTTTTTCCTGATGGGTGGCGGTCGGCGGCTCCATTGGCATAAAGAAATCAATTGCCACGGTAGTCCACCCCCTGCCATTTTCCTGTCCCGGGATCGTACCGGATTACCTTGTTGTTCTGGGCCATGTTAAATATTTTCTGGATAACGTCCGGCCGGGTCGCGATCCATGCCGCCGCCTCGCTCCGGCTGATGTCATATTCCTCCCCGGGAATGGAATGCCTGAGCGGAGGCATCGTCCTGGCGCATTCCAGGAAGCTGTAATCCAACTTTTTCATTTGCTTCACCTCACTAAATTGATAAACTGTCTCAAAGAGAAAAAATCATTTTGTCAAAGGACAGGGGAAGGAAGAAGGAAGGCGGGAGCTTACGCCTTCTTTCTTTCCCCCTTTGACCGTCAGGGAAAACGGAAAAAGTATATAAAATATATATAGCGTTTCCTTCCCTCGGAAAATCACGGCGTTTTCCGGGTTTTTCCCTCTCAGGGAAAATTACGGTATTGTTCGGGTTTTTCCCTCTGGAGGGAAATAGGAAAATTACCGTGTTTTTCCTTCCGGGGGGAAATGTTTCCTTTCCGATTTTTCCCTCTTAAGGGAAATAGTTTCCCTTCCGGTTTTTCCTCTACTTTTTCCCCACATTCCCGTCGTCAACCCAGAACCCTCCGTGCTCTTTAATCCGGTTCCGCACAGTTTTCTCCGTTGTCCCCATGCTTTCAGCCAGCTCTTTTAATGTCACTTTCCCATCATGGTTAAAGCTTTTCAGTGATTCAAACTGCTCCTCCAGGCTGTCCATGCGCTCCTTTTTAGCCGCCTCCGGCGTCTTCTTTTTCTTAAAATTCTTTTTCCAGGAGGGCTGCTCCGCCTCCGGCTGGATGTCCCCTAGGACGCCCACGTCGTCTACCCGGTGCTTTGGGTAATCGAACCACATATTTACCGCGCCGAATTTCGGGAATTCCCGCAGCGTCCCTTCAATCCTCCATGCCGTCAGGGCCCGCGCCCTCTCCCGGACCGCTCCCACCTCTGTCTGCAGCGCGTCAAACTGGGCTGTATTCAGCCTGTTTTCACAGTAGTTAAGCATTTGGTAGCTGCTGCATAAATCATCCTGGGAAAGGTCGTCCTCCCACTTAAAATGCGCATCAAGATACTCCCGGCAGGCGGCGCAGACCGCTTTGTTTTCTTCCTGCTTTAAAACGTCCTCAGACAGTTCCAGCTCAATCATGTCCAGCATTGCATCCGGATCCCTTGCAAACACGCCGGAACCGGACGCCCGATCCATGGATTTTTTCCCGCTTTGGCTGCCTTTGCTGTGGTGATGACAATAAATGACCGCCACCCCCAGCTCTGTGCATACCCGGTCAAACTGGTTGCAGAAATTCGCCATCTGATCCGCGCTGTTTTCGTCACCGGTGATCACCTTGTAAATCGGGTCGATAATGATGGCAATATAATTCTTTTTCGCCGCCCTGCGGATCAGCATCGGCGCAAGCTTATCCATCGGCCGGGACTTCCCGCGCAGGTTCCAGATATCAATATTCCCCAGGTTCTCCGGGGGCAGCCCCTGCGCCTGGTATACGTCTTTAAAACGGTGCAGGCAGCTTGCCCGGTCAAGCTCCAGGTTGACGTACATTACTTTTCCCTTTGTACATTGCCAGGACAGCCATTCCCGGCCCTCGGCGATGGCGATGCATAATTCTATCAGGGCAAAGGATTTTCCGGCCTTGGACGGCCCCGCTATCAGCATCTTATGCCCCTGGCGCAGCACCCCGTCGATCAGGGGCGGGGACAGCTCCGGCAGGCAGTCCCAGACCGCCTCCAGGCTTTCTGGATCCGGGAGATCGTCACGGACGCTTTCAATCCATTCCTTCCAGTCTTTAAAGCTCTCCCGGCCTATATGCGTGCCGACCAGGAACTGCTTCCTCCCGTCCCGCAGCACTCCCGGCATCCGGGAAAGCCTGGACGGGTTCCCGTTCTGTTTGTCAATGTTAAACCCGCTTTTCCTGCAGATATCATACAGGAAATCCACGCGCTGCCGGTACTCCGCATGGTTCCCGGCGTCGATATGGACAATGGCATGCAGGCTCTTTTTCCCGGAATGCACCAGGCACGCCACTGGGAGCTCCAGCCTCTGTATCACCTCATACTGCTCATCAATCCCCATGCTGTCGGATTCTACCAGGGCATAGCGGAAGTCCGTTACATTCTCGTCCTTACAACCTTTTCCGTCTAAAGGGTTAAACCGGATCCAGGCCCCGACTTTCGGGTTATAATCCCCGAATACCTCGCCGATGCCGCCCTTGTAATGGGAGAGCTCCTCAATCAGTTTCCCGGCCGTCCGGTCACAGTTCCCCCGGTTTGGTGAATATTTTCCATCCCTTTCGAAGCAGGCAGTAACATACCCCACATTGTCCGTCGAATCAAACAGCGTCTCCAGATAAGCGATTAAATCAGCGGCCGGATCCCAGTTGTCACCCGGCTCCTTAATCCCGGGCCTGCAACGGCCCGTACTGCCTCCCTCCCATGAAATAGGATCATCCCAGCCCAGCCCCCCATCCAGAGACGCAGGCGGAGTCCATCCCTGTATCCTGGCAAGCTGTACGATCGTGCCGCCTGTTACAGGGGACTGTGAGCGGCCTCCAAAACCGGCCCATTTCCGTTCACATTCCCCTGCATGGTAGCGGCTTGCGTCGCGCCGGCTCCATTCATCCCATATCCTGACGCTGTAGCCTTCATACTCAAGGGCCATGCCGACATTCAGCCAATCCTGGTAGTCTAAGAGCGCCGGATCTGTCTTTTCAAGTATCTCCAAAAGGTTATACTGCTTCTGCTCCATCATTCACTGCTCCTTATTTCTCCGGCGCATAGCCCCTGGGGTCGATCCCCTGCGGTATGCTGTTCCAGCCGGCTGCGGCAATCCGGTCTATCATATTTTTTGCCGCATGGAAGCTCCATGT
>CAJTGE010000094.1:5671-6753 GCA_910575795.1 Clostridiaceae bacterium
CCCACATGCCGGAACCCGTACCTCTCCAGGCAGCGGATCTGCTTTGGTGTGGAAAGGCCCTCCATTTTCCTCATGTTCAGGCGGTCTAACAGTTTCGCCGCCTTCCCGGCGCTGTCTATCCCATCCGGCAGGATCCCGAGCTTTTCCAGGGAAGCTTTCTGCTTTTCTGTAGGGGGAGCCATTTCCCAGCCAAATGCCGGGACATACCCGGCCAGTTCCTCTGCCTGGATGCTCATTTCAAACTGGATGGGATCCACCAGCTTCTTTTTCTTATGGCGCATTTCCTCAAGCTGTTTAGCCAGGGATTCCTCCCGCTCGGCGATTACCTCTTCCGAAGCCTTCTTTTCAGCCTGCTCAATATCCACCGGGCAGCCTGCCGCCTGTTCCAGATCCGCTGTCATCCTCTGTGCGACTTCTTTTTTGGTGCAGATGATGTCAGCCGGGTGGCAGAGCTCATGCCGTTCCGTATGCCACAGAAAATCGAGGAGGAGGAGATATTCCTTTCCCGGGTGCAGCCTTGTCCCCCTGCCGACCATCTGGCTGTACAGGCTGCGCACCCGGGTCGGGCGCAGCACGACAATGCAATCCACGGACGGGCAGTCCCAGCCTTCGGTCAGGAGCATGGAATTGCACAGGACGTTGTATTCCCCTTTGTCAAATGCCTCCAGAATCTCTGCGCGGTCCCTGCTCTCCCCGTTGACCTCAGCCGCTTTAAATCCCCGTTCTGTCAGGATGTCCCGGAATTTCCGGCTTGTTTTTACCAGGGGCAGGAATACAACGGTTTTCCGGTCTGTACAGTATTTCTTCATCTCGTCCGCGATCTGGTACAGATACGGATCCAGCGCTGTTGCAACATCCCCGGCCTTCAAGTCCCCGGACTGGATGGAAACACCCGACAGATCCAGCTTTAACGGGATGGTCAGGGCTTTTATAGGGGATAAATACCCTTCTTTGATGGCTTTCGGCAGCGTATACTCATAAGCCAGGCTGCCGAATACCTCCCCCAGGTTCTGCATATCCCCCCGGTCGGGCGTTGCAGTGACGCCTAAAAGCTTTGCCTGCCCAAAATGGCTTAAAATCTT
>CAJTGE010000095.1 GCA_910575795.1 Clostridiaceae bacterium
AAGCTGACCGTGTAAATGACTAAAAAGTTATCCCGAATATTTCTCAAAGAAATGCCGCTGTTACTGGCTTTCTTTGAGGTATTCGGGATAATCTGACTTTCGGTATAACCGGTATTACCCCGAATTCGGGACAAGAATAGCAAGCATTGCCTTTCTCCTTAATCAAATTCTTTTATATAAAAAGAGCGACCTCCATATGGAAGACGCTCTGATTACCTCGTTATACCAGTTGCCTTTTCATTTTTTCTGCTAATATACTTGTTGCCACTAATTTTATAGCCATGCTTTTCTCGTTTCTGAAACATTTTTCCATCTCGTCTAAAGCCTCTACGGGAAGCAAGGATATAAGCTCCCGGAACGCCGGGGCGATATCAAAGCCGCCTTTTGTTAAAACTGTCTGGGGATGGGCTTTTGACGGCTCAGTCGTATCGGCAACAGGTACGAGTGCCGTTTTTTCCGGCGTTGGCTTCTCCTTTGCCCTGAAATAAAAATCCACTAAGTAATCATATACTTCCCACGCTTTGTCTGTGTTCAGGGATTTGGCGTGGAGCAGAGCGCCTTTTTCTGTCCAGAAATTTGCTCTTGAGGTTCTAATTAACTCACCATCAAATTGAGGGTATGTCGCTTTGACCTCTCTCAGTTCATCTCTGTCCATGTAAATATAATGCTTCCCAGCAGTATATCTATCTTTATTTCTCTGGAAATTATTTTGTATAACCTTAACTTCCGTTTCGTACGCAGTCGCAAGTTGACGCGTGGTTAAAACTCGTTGTCCTTTAATTTCGATTACTTGTAAATTTCGCATTTCTACTCCTTACTTTCATTTTTAGATTGTAAGGAATCCCAAACCATGATACAATATTTCATAGAGGGATTCCCTCGGTTTGAGTAGTCGTTATTACTTTTGCGGGTAGACGGCTACTCTTTATTTGTCTAATGAATTCCGAACAAGTTCAATCCCCTTCATCATAACTCCTGTTCTGGTAGTTCCTAATTTTTTTGCCAAATCATCTATAGAATCCAATGTTGGCCTGTCTACCCTGATTTGAAGTTTGATGTCCTTACGAGCTTGACCCTCTATCGGTCTTCCTGTTTTTGGCGACATTCCATCACCTCACTTTCGCCATGACATAATTATATATTTTGCCATGACAAAAGTCAAGTATAATTTAATCCAATCATGAAATTCATGATTAACTGTAATAAATGTGCCAAATTATATACTTCCCCTGCATTATCTGTGCTCAGGGATTTGGCGTGGAGCAAAACGCCTTTTTCTGTCTAAAGAAGTATTTTGTTCTTTTCCTTTCCGTGAAAATGAGTATAAAAATACCAGGCATCCGTCAGGATGCCCGGTATGGACAATAATTTTCATCAAAATTCTCAGTACCTGGGAACGACTTGTCAAGGATTTCCCTTGGCACTTTTGTTTCGTATTTGTCGCATTTTAAGAAACCCCGCCAGTATTTGCATTCAGCGCACATGCTTGATTTTGGCATAGGATTATCCCACCACCTGCGATCAGAATACAATTCTTTTTCCATTACAACTCCTCCATATAAATTGTACTTCCATCAACCTTTGTTATCAAAAACAGGCTTTTACGTTTAAACAGAATTTCCTGCTCCATACTATATGATCTGATATCTTTTCCGTGTTTCGATTTTATAACATATTGGATAGGAAAACTTTCGTCATATACAGATCCGGAACACGATAAAAATGAATCAAATAATTTAGGGGTACCAACAGCGTGAGAACGAATAAAAGCATCCACATCACCAAGCCCAAAATCTGAAACGGATCGATATATTGTCCCATGATACTCAGGCATTTTATCAAGCGCCGAATCCAGATCGTTCATCCATTTAATTTCTTCCTCCGATAGTTTTAGCTCCCGCCTCAGTTTATCATTTAATGTATAAGATTCACTGCTAAGATATCTGTTCAGGGCATACTGTTCGCTATCCGTTAATTTAATTATACCAGAACTGCTTGCCTTTTCAATAGATTTTTTCCGCCTGTCTCTTAAAAGCCTCTGCCTTGCCCGCTCTTTCTCCCGGTAAGCTGCTATCTGTTTCTTCGTCCTGAGATCACGGTTCAGCGGATTCTTCTCCGGGCTGGAAAAGTCCTTATCTTTCTGGATCTGCTTCTCCGTTTTTCCAATCGTCGTGTATTTTACAATGGCATGAAGACAGTTCGGGTGAATGTTCAGGTATGTATTGGCCAGGCCATCCGGCCCGCCGGGGTCGATTTTCCCAAATGCAAGGGAAAGGGGCGGATAATCCGGGTTTGTCCCGCTCTTTGAATATACCCTGCCCTCCAACGGGGCGCACACCGGGCATGCACTCCCGATCTTTACAATCTGCCACAAATCATAATCATCCGCGGTAAGCACCGCCGCAACCTGCGCCTGCCTGGCGGTCGTCCGCACGGCCATGTTTCCGTAACTTTGCAGGCTCCAGTGCCTCCCCGCCTTATCGACGAACGCGGTAATGCCCCTGTTCTGCATCTCCCGGGCCATTTTTGTGGCTGCCTTATTCCATCCGCCCCCTGCGGCTTCCTGGCTTAATACTTCTTTAAGCGCTGCCTCCCGGAATGGATCCGCCTCCAGACGCGCGATCGTATACAGCTTCTGCACGCTTTTAAACGCTGTTTCAGACGCTTCTGTAAGCTCGCCGAGCAGGTTATTGCTTAACTGCTGCACAATGTCTGTCTGGGCCGCGGTGAGCACTCTGGCGTTGCGGTAGCCGGCGGCGTCCTTATCGGAGTGATAAAAGATGGTTTCAACCATCTTCGGCACATAGTCCCATGATTCGTCTACCATGCCCTGTAAAATCTGCTGTACGCGCTCTAAGGACGCCGCCTCCGCATACTCCACAAGCCCTGCCCTCCGCTTGCGGTTTATCTCGTTTATAAGCTCCTGTTCTGTCCTGAGAAACAGCATCCGCATAAAGGCGGCAACATCTCTTGTCTTTGGGGGGCGGATTCGTTTTATCCCTGCGCCCATGCTCAGATATCCTCCCCGTCGTCATGATCCGGTGCCTGCGTAAATTCCAGCCCCGCCAGCGGATCCGCCATCATGCGGCTGGACGTATACGTTTTGCCCCTGCCTGCCTCTATGCTTTCATCCAATATTTTGCTGAACATTCCCGTTTCATCCGCCATGGCCTGGAGTTCCTGCTGAGCTGTGGCAGAATCAACCAGATCATTTTGGTAAGCCGCCAGGACAGCGTTCGTCTTCCGCTCCGCGATCTCTGCGATCTCCCGTGCATCCGGCGTCCACATGGGCGGGAAGTCGATATCAAGGCCGGCCGGTATCTCGCCCCACGCTGACAATGCCATCACCGGAAGAAGGCGTTCGAGGATGCCGCGCAGCTCTGTCTCCCTGAGCCCGTCGATGTAATCATAATAATTCTGCATGTCCGACTCCCCTGTCGCGTTAAGGCCGGCCGGGGAACGCCCGAACAGTTTTGTCACAGGCGTGCGCGCTGCCCCGGCCACATCCATCATAACCCGGTCATATACATCCGGGAGCCCGGTAAAGGTGTACTGCGTATTATGGATGGCGTCCCCCTTGTTGATCACGCGCGTCCCGAAGTTGCTTTCCATGACGGACTGCGCCGCCATCAGGTTCCAGAACCTGCGCTGCATTTCTGTGTTGGCTGTCCCAAGGAGCTGGTCAAGCCCTTCTGTTTCCATGTAATTGATATTCGCCCTGAATGTCAGGGCTGCAATATTCCCCGCTACGTTGTCCCTGCGGACTACCTCGCTGTAAACCGCTTCAATCTCGGATTCTCCCCAGTAAAGCTCCGTCACCTGTTCCATCCACGGCAGCTCCCGCCCGATGAAGCGGATTACCCGGCTGTGATGCACACGGGCTGCCATGCGCCCTGTCTCATCATCGCGGATCGTGTAATACGCCGGCAGGCCAAAATCCGGATCCCCCGGGTCGGTTACAAGTTCCCCTTCCGGGTAAACGCCGTTCCAGCGGTCCAGGATCTGCATGCCGAGGAAGCTCCCGGGCATTACCGTATCCAGGTCTAAGGGCCGGCTCAAATCATTCTGCCCCTTTATCAGCAGTATGCCCGCCGCGCCCCCGTAAAGCCGTCCCCAGTACATCCCCAGAAGTATCTTTTTGCGTATCTGCGTCCGGCGCTCCAGGCGGCCCATCTGCTCCGTATATTCCGGAGAGATCCCGGAGCGGATTTCGTACCATTTCCGGATCATGTCATTGGGGATCGTGGCAATAATGTTCTGGACAATCCAGTTATCCCGGTACAGGCTTGTAAGGAGCTGGTAATTCCCGGTAAGCCGTGTCATGGGGTATTCGGTGGCGTTTAAAAGATCCATCGTCCCGTGGCCAATGCGGGCCGCGGGGTTAGAAAAAGCGTCCATCGTTTCGCTGGACGCCTTCCCTGTCTGTTTTGTGTCCGCCCCGGTACGGCGGGCAGTGCGTTTTCTGCTCATGCGTTACTCCCGGAATATTCTTTCATCTGACTGATAAGCATCTTTTTGAGGTTCTCTGCAATCTCTTCCGAAGTCATTACATTCTCCCCACTGACAGAGATGTTAATACTGGGCGTGAATATCATGCCCTTCCCTGTTGCTCTTACGGACTCTGCATCCCCGACTCTTGCGTATTCAAACTCCGTTCCATCTAAAGGCTTATAATTCATAATGATCGGATGGCCGGACACGCCGCATTGGTTTTCCAGCCGCCGTTCTATTTCCCTGATATCTTCATAGTCTGTTACCGCTTTCTCCAACTCGATGCCGGCATTCCCAAACTCAATCCTTCCTTCCCTTTCATTTTCATAGCAAAAACACACAAAATATTTCATGTGATTCCTGTCCTCCATTTCGGCAATATTGTAAAACAGTAATAGCGCAGGCAATCCGGGCCGTGGTCTAACTGCTTCACCGGTTTCTCCTCCCCGCGCTCTGCGGCTTTCTCGTCCCACACATACGATTGCAGCTCTGACCTCAGCCCCGCGCAGGATTTATTTATCATGAGATTCCTCTGGGCAAATAATGTGGCTGTCACGCGTATCCCGTCCAATACCTCATTATCCGCGGCCTTTACATAGAACCCACGGCCCCGCAGCTCCGTAATAAACGATGCGGCAGACGGATCCACGACAACCGTACACTGATCCTCCGGCCGGGTTCCCATGAATTCTGCCATGTCATCCGCATACTGGGCGTCTGTCTTTTGCGGGGTCCCGGTACGCCTGGCCTCCTCAGAACGGCTGTCCCACCGGTATTCCCGATCAACCCAGACCGTCTCCCCATCGTCCCATATCTCCAGAAACACGCAGGGGTTTGTCGTTCCATAGTCTACCGTTATGTATTTCTGCGCAATTGACTTTAATGCTATGGGGCGTTCTTCATCCGTATAATAGTTTTCATCCGTACACATGGTATAGATAAGCCCTTCCGCCACGGCCCAGAGGCCCTTAATATAGCGGAGAAAAAACACGCCGGCGTACATACTCCTGTAGCGCGCTTTAATCTCAGTATTCAGGCTTAGATTGTCATCCATTGTAAAATGCAGATAGACAAGTCTCTTTTCTTTTCCCTTATCAATCCATCCCGTCTTAAACCAATGCATGGGGCCGGCCGGGTTGCAGTTAAACCACCACTTACTTCCCGCGACAGAACAGCGGCCCGTGGCCTGGTTGACAAAGCTCTCCGGCATGAGCGCCGCCTCATCAAAGAAAGCTCCTGCCGCTGTGATGCCCTGAACCAGATCCTGCGACGCTTCGTCTTTGCCGCCGAAGATATAAAAGTAATTGGTCCTGCCTTTCCTGGTCACCTCAAGCATGTTCGGCGTATCGCCTGACAGGTGATGGACCCAGCGGTAGCCCCGGCTGGTCAGCATCAGCTTTAAGTTCTGCAGGACATTCCTCTTAAAGGAGCTGATTGTTTTTCCGGCCATGATAAAGTTTTGTTCCTCAAACGTCTCCATTGCCCAGAAGATAAACCCCAGCGACATGGAGACGGTTTTACCTGAACGGATCGCCCCGTCTGCGATTATGCCGTTACAGGCGTGTACAGGCGTGTTGTCCATCCACCAGTTCATTACCTGGCGCTGTTTCTTTGAAAACGGTTTGAATTTAAATATTGGCTGTCTCTTCTTCATCTGGCTCTTCCCAGTCGTCCTGGCCTTTCAACGCCTCCAGGAACCCATCGTCCGGCTCCTCTTCCTCATCCGGCTGCCCATAGCGGGCGCGGGCTGCATCCATCCGGAGCTTTTGCTCCTCCTGGTCTGCATCCGTCTGCGCGCTCTGCCCGGAATACCTTGCAACCGCTTCATACGCCTTTACGTTTCCCGCAAGGCCCTCTTTAATCATCGCCATGTTCAGGGCCGTTTCCAGCGTGCTCTCAAGGCCAAGGGCATTTAAGAGGGGCGTCCATTCTTCGCTGTTGATCTCTGTTGTCAGAAGCAGGTTTAGGGTCCGGCGGAAATCGGCTTTTTTCCTCCTGGCTTCCCCGGAAGCCTTCCCTCCGCGCCGCCCAAACTCTCTTGCTTCATCCACGCTTCGTCTGTTAAAAGGGATTAAGTTTTCATTGTTTGCCAATCACCTCACCTTCCAATCCGGCTGCCTTTTTTTGTAAGAAAAGAGCCGCCCGAAGGCGGCCCCTTTTATGCCTATTCATTTTTCTGCTGAGCGATAAA
>CAJTGE010000096.1 GCA_910575795.1 Clostridiaceae bacterium
TGTGTATTTTATTCAGTTTTCAAGGTGCAGTTTATATTTGTAAATCATCCGTTTTTGTCCGGATGTATCTACCCTTTTTTCATTCTATAACTGTCCGAGTTTTCGGACAGTCTCCCCCTACTTACAGTTTTTTCACAAACAGGCAACGGATCGCATTCAGCACCGCAAGAATCATAACACCTACATCCGCAAAAATAGCCAGATACATATTTGCGATTCCCACAGCCCCTAATGCAAGGCAGGCAAATTTCACTACAAGCGCCATCGAAATATTCTGGTAAACAATCCGCAGACATTTCCTTGAAATCTTGATTGCCTTTGCTATCTTGATCGGATCATCATCCATCAGAACAATGTCAGCCGCTTCAATTGCCGCATCCGAACCCATTGCCCCCATAGCGATACCAATATCAGCTCTGGAAAGAACCGGGGCGTCATTGATACCGTCGCCCACAAAGGCCAGCTTTGCCTTGCCCAGCTTCACCCGCAGAAGTTCTTCCACTTTTTCAACCTTATCTGCCGGCAGAAGTTCGCTGTAAACCTCGTCAATTCCAAGAGAGGAAGCAACCTGATTTGCCACTTTCTTTGCATCTCCCGTCAGCATGACAGTCTTATCAACGCCTGCTTTCTTTAATTCCGCAATCGCCGCCTTGGAATGAGGTTTAATAATATCGGAAATTACAATATGCCCTGCATATTTCCCGTTGATTGCCATGTGTATAATCGTTCCGGTCTGGTGGCAGTCCTGATAAGGAATATTCAGGTGTTTCATCAGTTTGTCATTTCCGGCTGCAACCTCCATACCGTCTACCTTTGCAGTTACGCCATTTCCGCTGATTTCCTGTATATCCGATACACGGCTTCTGTCAATTTCTTTCCCATATGCCCGCTGTAAGCTCTTGCTGATGGGGTGGGAAGAGGCGCTCTCTGCAAGAGCCGCATACTCCAGCAGCTTTTCATTCTCAATGGTAGAATGATGAATCCCGTTTACCTCAAAGACGCCTTTTGTCATGGTTCCGGTTTTGTCAAAAACAACATACCTGGTCTGGGACAGGATTTCCAGATAGTTGGAACCTTTTACCAACACGCCCTCCTTGCTTGCCCCGCCGATTCCCGCAAAAAAACTTAAAGGAATACTGATTACAAGCGCACAAGGGCAGCTAATAACAAGGAATGTCAACGCCCGGTAAATCCATACACCCCAATCTGCTGACAGCCCCATAAAAAGCAAACGCACAACAGAGGGGAGGAATGCCAGCGCCAACGCCGCATAGCAGACAGCCGGGGTATAGATTCTTGCAAACTTCGAGATAAAATCCTCTGATTTGGATTTTCGGGAACTTGCATTTTCCACCAAATCCAAAATCTTTGAAACGGTGGATTCCCCAAACTCTTTTGTTGTCTGTATCTTCAGCACACCCGTCATGCTGATACATCCGCTGATTACTTCATCACCGACCTTTGCCTCCCTGGGCAGGCTTTCCCCGGTCAATGCGCTGGTATTCAGGCTGGAAGCGCCCCAGGCGATAATTCCGTCAATCGGCACTTTTTCTCCCGGCTGTACAACAATCACACTGCCAATCCCTACTTCGTCCGGGTCTGCCTGCTCCAATTTCCCGTTTTTCTCTACATTGGCATAATCGGGGCGAATATCCATCAGGTTGCTGATATTGCGGCGGCTCTTACCAACCGCATAGCCCTGGAACCACTCGCCAATCTGATAAAACAGCATAACGGCAATCGCTTCCAGATACTCGCCATTCTCATAAACGGCCAGCGCCATTGCCCCAATCGTAGCCACTGCCATGAGAAAGCTCTCGTCAAATACCTGACGGTTTTTAATGCCCTTTGCAGCTTTCTTCAGAATGTCATATCCGATAATCAGATAGTCAACCAGATAGCACCCAAAACGAAGCCATTTTCCCGCGGACGGGAATACATATTCGTCAACCGTATCAAACATCTCTGCGGAAATAAACTGGAGCGCCAGTAAGATTCCGGCGCTGATTAAAATCCGAACCATCATAACCCGTTGCTTTCTTGTCATGCCATCTTTGCGGCCGCCGACAAAAATAAGAAGAACAGCAGCCATTATAATAACAACTGTCAGCAATATGCTGATCACTAATTCCTGCATGGTAAAATCTCCTTTCAAAATATGCTTAAGTGTTTAATTATTTCTGATAAAAAGACACCCCAAAACCGCAGCCGGGCATTTTCAGGGTGTCATCTTTTCATGGGCAGCTCTGGCTTACAGGAAAATCTCGCAGTCCGGCTCCACTTTCTTGCAGGCATCCAGCACGTTCTTCATAATGTCTTTCGGCTCCTGCCCTTCGTCAAATTCCACGATCATTTTCTGTGTCATAAAATTGACAGTTGCGCTCTGTACGCCGGCGGTCTTGCGAGCCGCATCCTCCATCAGATTGGCGCAGTTGGCACAGTCTACCTCGATCTTGTAAGTCTTTTTCATTGGAAAAGTCCTCCTTGCTATTTTCTGTTTTTCAATTTTAATGATTAAGTACTTGTTTAATTATCATGGCTGCAGTATAATACACAAAAAGGCACCGGTCAATACCTCTCAGGCATTCCCTCCCAAATGGGCGAAAAGTATTTCCATTTGGGCGAAATGCAAACGAAAAAGAAAGGAAAAACAATATGGAACCTGCAAAATTACCGCACCGGCATGGAGATGGGCAGCAAACGGAGCTGATACAGAAACAATTAAATCATGTGGATTATTTTCAAACGGTAGCCGAAGTTTTCAAGCAGCTTGGTGATACCACCAGAATCCGCATTTTCTGGCTTCTCTGCCATAGGGAAGAGTGCGTTCTGAATATTTCGGCCATGTTAGATATGTCAAGTCCGGCTGTGTCCCACCACCTCCGGCCATTGAAGAACAGCGGCCTGATTGTCTGCCGCCGTGAGGGAAAAGAAGTTTACTACCGTGCCGCAGATACGGAGCAGGGACGCCTGCTGCACCAGATGATTGAGCAGGTTATGGAAATCACCTGCCCTGAATTGTGAGGTCTGTCTTATGAATGATGAATTGATACAAATAAAGAATGATGCGGAGAACATTCAGCAAAAGACTGCAGGCACAGTTATCTCACTTTATCCTGGTATAGAATTATGTTATCTGACATTTTCGGCTAATTCTTTTTCCGTACACCATAAAGCTATGCCGCACATCATTCAAATCAACCACTGCAAAGCCGGACAGATTGTGTGGGAAATGAAAAGCGGAAACCGCATTTATCTGAATCCAGGTGACTTTTCCCTTCATACCATGAAAGCCTGTACGGATTCTATGTTTACCTTTCCAAGCGGTATATACCAGGGGCTTTCCATCTACATTGATTTACAGGAAGTTTCCGAGCATCCGCCTGAACTGTTAAAAGGCAGCAATATCTTTGAAACTATATTACCTGAAAAATTTTGCAGGAATGACTCTCCTGTTTTTCTTGCCGGAAATGAACAGACAGAGCGTATTTTTTCTGCATTTTTTAACCAGCCGGAAAGCCTGAAGCTGCCTTATCAGAAAATAAAGACTTTGGAGCTGCTTCTTTATCTTAGCAAAACAGAACTTACCTCCAGCCAGCAGTTATCCGAATACAAAACCGAGCAGATTCGCATTATCCGGGAAATCCACGACCAGCTGACCTGGCATATGGAGCAGCGAATTACGATAGAAGAACTATCCAGAAAATATCTGATCAACCCAACCACTTTAAAAAACGCCTTCAAGTCTATTTACGGAACTTCGATTGCCGCCCACATCAAAGAGCACCGCATGGAGCAGGCCGCAAAAATGCTAAAAGAAACCGATAAAAGCATTGCGGAGATTGCACGCGCTGTCGGCTATGACAGCCAAAGCAAATTTACTGCGGCATTTAAAACCTATTTTAAAGTCCTGCCTAAAGAATACCGCAAAAAATAGCTTAAAGCTAATTTCAAATATTAGTACTCTTTTACGACAGGAATTTTCTTCTGCATGCATCTTTCTCTGTCTGCTTTCAAATAGGACAGGAATAGAGTTACCGCAAAATATTGTATTGTATCAGAAATAATCCCTATCGTTAAAAAATGCACCCAAAGTCATGTTTGGGTGCATTGTATCAAATTGTGGTACGCAAGCCATATTGCGTGTCCAAATTGATACAAATTTTATAAACATTATCAAAAGAAATCGCATAGTTCTGATCTTCCAAACTCACGGCTAATTGTAATGATCCTTTTATTCCACCTCCTGCTTTACTTATAGAAGCGAATACCGTTTCGCTCTGAATATTTTAATAGCGCTACTGCAACAATCAATACGATTGTTTCATAAATAAGTGACGAAAACCAAATTACGCTTTCACCAAATATATATGGCAAAATCAGAATTACTGCCAAGTTTACAATTATACTCCGCAAAACACTGATACCTGCAGCCTGCAGAGAACGTTCCGTAGAGTACAAATAAGAAGAAATCATAACATTGACCGCCATTACAATAAACCCGGTAACAGTTCAGATAAGCCTTGAACTGTTACGCATCCCTTTACAGGCGTCTTCGATCATGGAGACGCATCTCTCAATACCGAATATGCCGCTGTCCAGACATAAATGGTAGTTTAAGGAATCTCCCCATTTCTGGTCTGTGTAGTACCGGTAATGGTCTGCCCGCAGCTTATCCCTCCTGCGGATCCTTTCATCCGCGTTTTCGTCCGAAAACTGCCCCCTATCCATACAGCGCTTCTTTTTAAACGCCATATCCGCATGGATGAAGATGTTCAGCACATCCTTCCTGTCCCGCAGGATATAGTCCGCGCACCTGCCCACTATGACACAGGGGCCTTTACCCGCAAGTTCCCTAATGACCTTTACCTGCGCGAAATAAATCTGATCCTGCAGCGGCTGATACTCCTCATAGCGCCCTCTTCCCCCATATGACGCGTAACGGGCGATATTAAAAAGCAGGCTGCTGTTCATATGCTCCCCTTTTTCCTCAACAAATTCCTTGTGGAATCCGCTTTCCTTTGCCGCCATTTCAATGATCTCCCTGTCATAGAACGGCACATCCAGCCTTTTGGCCAGTTCGCTCCCAATGCTGTGCCCGCCGCTTCCGCACTGCCTGCTGATCGTAACAATTTTTTCCTACATAGATGGCTGCCTCCTTAAATCTTTTTCCAATATAGTTTCAACATAATCAGAGTTGTGATAAACGCAAGCAGATCTGCCAGCGGGCCTGCCCACAATGCCCCTTCCACCCCTAATACCAGCGGCAGCAATAAGGTCGCCGGGAGCAGATAAACGATCTGGCGGGACAGGGACAGGACGGCTGCCTGTGTCGGTTTTCCGATTGCCTGAAAGAAAACTCCGGTTGCCATCTGCAGCCCGTTGATCGGACACGCCAGAAGGAAGATGCGGAAGCATTTCACCGCGAACTCATTGTACAGTTCCGACTCGGAACCAAACAGCCGGACAATGCTCATAGGCGCGAACTGGAATACCAGAAATGCCAGGACCAAAACCATGGTAGATACGGTCAGGATAATGCGGTATGCCTGCTTTACCCTGTCTTTCTTCCCGCTTCCGTAATTGTAGCCAAAGATGGGCTGCGCCCCGGTCGCCAGTCCGAGCAGGACGGCAGAGACGATCTGGTTCACCTTCATGGTGATGCCGATGGTCGTCAGCGGGATCTCTGCGCCATATTTTGACTCTGCGCCATAGGAGACCAGTATGTTATTTGTCACCGCCATGACCAGGACGATGGCGATCTGCGTGATAAAGCTGGATATGCCCAGGCTGCTGACCTTCGCCATAACCTTTCCGGAAATACGGAAACATTCCTTATCCAGTTTGATGCTCTTGAATTTCCAGATATAGGCGAGATACAGGAACGCGTTCAGTATCTGTCCGGCAATCGTTGCCCAGGCTGCCCCCTTTACGCCCCAATGGAACACAAAGATGAAGATCGGGTCAAGAATGATATTGGTGATACATCCCAAAAGAAGTCCTGCCATGCTGTATTTGGGGCTGCCGTCCGCGCGGATCATGCCCGCCATTCCGGAATCAATGGAAGAGAACAGGATCCCATAGGAAATGATCCGTCCGTAATCCATGGCGTAAGGCAGGATGTCTTCCGTCGCGCCGAACAGGACGCACAGAGGCTCCAGAAACAACTGGAACAGAATACAGAGGATCGCCCCTGCGATCACCATGACCGATATGGAGCAGCCCACGCCCCCGGCCGCTGATTTTTCATCTCCCTCGCCAAGCTTCAGGCTCAGGTATGCCGCGGCGCCGTCGCCGATCAGCAGGCTTAAAGCGATCGCAATCACCGTTATGGGCATGACCACATTGGTGGCGCCATTGCCAAGATACCCGACCCCCTGACCGATAAAGATCTGGTCAACAATGTTGTACAAGGCGTTGACCACCATGGAAATGATGCTTGGAACCGCAAACGTCAGGATCAGCTTTCCGATCCGTTCCGTACCAAGCGGATTTGTTTTTGTTACCGCTGTATCCATTTTCTTACCTCCTAGTATAATAATGATATAGCCACAAGAGCTATATAGTTAACAAGTTACAAAGTCATATCTGATGAATAACAGAAGGAGAATTCCCCCTCCATCAGAA
>CAJTGE010000097.1 GCA_910575795.1 Clostridiaceae bacterium
CCCCATGGCGCATTCCGTTCCGTGGTCCACATACCCAATGTTCCCAGATGTTTTAGACGGCTTATACGATAAGCTGTCATGCATAATGCACTTCCCCTTTCCCTCAGGGATGTTTAACACCATGCCGCAGTGCGGGGGACGTGTGGAGTATCCCCTGGTGCCTGTATTATTAACTGGTAACGTAGCCGAAGCTAAGGGTAATCAACCGGGCTTGCAAAAAGAAAAAAACAAAACTTCATCTTTCTCTTTTTTTGCAAGCCCCATCTGACCCACTGGATCAGGTGGGGTAATTGACGTTTTCCTCCTCATATTCCTTATTTTGATGTTTCATGGAAAGTATGGGAATGGCTGGGCAGGGCAAACGCCCTGGGATCTGCGTCTCGGCATTTCCAGCTACTTTCACAGGAAGTATGGCTTATATTTTTACGTTTACGTTTCTGCGGATAGCGATTTTCAGGACAAAAAAAGAGCCCCACAGCAATATTCTGCTATGAGGCCCTTGGAAATGCCGTCTGGACGGGACGGCTCCTCCTTGGCCTAGATTCCGTCCTATTCGTCCGGCAGTTTTTCAGTCGATCGAAAAATATATCACGCCTCCTTCTTCCCTTGCCCTGTTAAATTCCCAAACAAGGATTTCTGCCAGCGGAAACACACCCTGCACGCCGTCTTCTGAGTCAATCGCATTAAGGTCATCCATCCACACTGCTATGATCTCTCTCAAAGAATCTCTGTTAATGATCTGCCCCTCCCATGGCTCCAATACACGGTACCCGTCTTGCCCATATGGGAGCTCATAGCTTTCTGTGCGCCCCACCTTCTCGCACACGGCATCCCAGCTGTGTTCTTTTTTGAGGGTTTTCATGACTTCCACCGGGATCCGCACGGTTCTGTCCCCGAACTTTGCAACACGGCCGCCTCCATACTCCCATTGGAGAGACCAGCATCCAAACTCGCTTTCAGAAAATTTTCCCGATGACAGCAGCCATTCCTTGACGTCATCCATCCCAGCATAGATGCTTGTCAGTGTGAGCGGAACCCGATATATGCCGTCCACAGAGACGGTGCTTTTTTCTGCGTGCGTTTCTGATATACCCAGGCCGTCCATCTTATCATCTGTTATAACATCATTTGGCTTCACATCCTGCGGTACCGCCCGCAGGGAATATATAGTCAGCTCCTTCATGGGATTCTTCTCCTTATCTTTTTCTTTATCAGGGAATGGGACACCTAGGCAAATGCTGGAAACCCTTTCTCCTCAAACATCTTAATGCCAGAATTTCTTAGCCACCCTTGCGGTGGCTGGCTTGAGCTTTGGCATCGCCTTTTCCCTTTTTGCCTTCCCGATTGCGGTTCCAAGCCGCTGATTGAGTACGGGCTGGCACTGTATCTTTCCTGCCAGGACTGCTTTGCACATGGCATCTGCAATGCACACATGCCTTTCATGCGGGATTCCGGCCAGTCCTGCTTTCCTGACCTCTTTCAGGCATGCCTCCCTGATCTCCTTTTCTGACGGAGCTGCTGCCTTCGCAGGCGCTGTCAGCATGGATGATACCTGTGCGGCGCAGTCCGGGAAATGCAATGTGAGCTGCGTGATGGCCGGCTGCAGCTTATCCGAAACGCTCTGTGCTTCCCTTGCTCCAAGCCAGCTGTTCCGCTGACTCACAATTCCCATTCTTAAATGCCTTATTCTGGATATTTTTTTACGTTTTTTTCTCCAAGTCATAGAACCAGATACTTCCGCTCATCGTCTTCCCGGTAATGCCAGCAATCCCCGCAGCATTCCTCGTTCCCAATCGGACATTCGCAAAGATCTAACGGGCTTTGCAGCCCAACATCTGCCGAACAGTATGCGTTATCCGGCAAACAACACACTTCAACCCCATCCTGCATCATCCTCATACTTTTCTCCTTTCTCTTGCGCAGATTATAGGACAAGATACCGGAAATTCCACAAAGTTTTTTTGTGGGGCCACAGTTTTTTTTTGCGGCCCCATCACCCCTGCCATCCCTGCTGTCAGCTGGCCTTCCTCTCCCAGTCATGGAACCGGATGCTCCCGATCTTCATGACATCAGGCCGTACTTTCAGCACAGGCAGCACGACCTCACACTCATTCCCGATCAGGTCCACCTTATCCGGTGCACAGAAGATCATCTGCAGGTGGTGTTCCTTCATGAAATCCAGCATCAGCTTGACATTGCCCGGATCCATCTTGGCGAACGGCTCATCAATGAACACCAGCTTCGTGCAGTTCTCCCTCGCGTCATAGGACATGAGTAGGGCAGACAGTAAGATCAGCATATACGGGATCTGGACTTCCGCCCCGGACTCATAGGATGTCTGCCGGGAGAGCCTTGCGTTATGGAACACGGCGTTGTTGATCAGGATGTCGTAGGCCATGTAGTTCCGGTAATCCGAGATCCGGGCGATGGCGTCCTCTGAGCCGGACTCCACCAGTTCCCCGACGATCCGCCGGATATCCCGTTCCATCTCCTCCACCTGCCCCTCCGTATAGGCCAAGGACAGCTGCCCGTCCACCTGCCCGGAAGCGGATTCCGACACATACCGGGCATAGGCGATAATCTTGGATAAGTCACTCCCGTCATCCCGGAAAGCCACCTCGAACTGGTACTGTTCCTTGAAGTTCAGCTTTGCCAGCTTGTGGTTCATGCGGGCGATCTCCCTCTGGGCGTCTACACAGGCCGTATAGACACGGAGCACGAACTCCGTCCGGAAGTCGGACTCATACTTCTCCTTCTGCACCGCCAGCTTTTCTTTGACACCCTGCAGGTCATCCATCCAGATATGGTCCTTCCTGGCTGCGTATTCTGCATGGCTGCCCGTGCCGATAGGGAGCAGTTCCTGCATGGCCCAGCGTGCATTGTAGTTGTACTGCGCCTGCTTCACGTCCTCTTCCGCGCCGCCCATGGCCCGCTGCGCCTCCTCCCTGGCAGCTTTCTGCATAACCAGGCTTGCCGGGTTCTTCCCGGCATCCATCAGCCGGTCATATTCCTCTGTGGCACATGCCGTCTCCGCAGGAAACAGGCTCCGGTAGGAATCCATCTTATCTTCCGCTTCCTCCAGCCTCTCCTGTTTTTCGTCTGCCTTGTCGCCCCATACGGCGATCTTTGATTCCACGGACGTAATCTGGGTGTACAGCTTCTGTTTTTCGTCCCGGATCCTTACAAGCTCACTGTCCAGACGCTCCCGCTCCTCTTCCATGCGGGAGAACTCCTTGTTATCCTTCTGGGCGTGTTTTAACTGTTCCAGGGCCTGCATGGACTCCCGCACCTGGGCGACGGCCTCCGTGTACTCCACATTGGCGTCATAATTGATGCCTGCGGGGATCCGGGCGTACCGCCTGGCTTCATCCCTCGCCTGCCCCGCCGCATCCTTATCAAGCAGGAGCTTTTCCCGCTTCGCCATGGCGGCTTCCAGGTCTTTCTCTGCCCTGGCACGGTTCAGTTCCATGGCATCCCTTCCAAGGAGGTATCCACGGATCCGGTCAAACTGCAGGTAATAGGTATCCATAGACACGGAGACACAGCCATCTTTACTGAGCGCATTCTCCTCATGGGGTACATCCTCTGTTGGGACTGCTTTCATCCGGCCCAGCAGATAGGCGAAATATTTCTTCGCTGCCGCCCCCTGCACCTCCAGAAGCTCTGCGGCGGAGCCTTCCTCCTCCCGGATGGATTTCTTCATGAGGAGCTTTGTATTGAACAGGTGCGCTCCTTTGTTTTTCGACTTCCTGAAAACAGCGAAGGCAGCGTCATAGTATTCCGGATCCACCAGGATCGTGTACCGTCTCTGGCCAAGGAACGATTCCAGGGTGTTGCGCCACCCTTCGTCCTTTAAGCCGGAGACGTACTCACAGGCAAACTTCGCTTCCCCTCCAAGCCCCCTCTTTTTAAACTCCGCATTGATCTCATCCTTCAGCGCCGGATAGGCGTGGGGGATCTGGCTGAAGCTGTTCTGTTTCCTTGCACAGTCGCTGATCACGGAGGAAGCCTGGGCGGCTTCCCTGGCTGCGGACTCCGCTTCTGACGAAAGACGTGCGCACTCTGCCGCCATGCGGTCGGCAAGGCCCTCCAGCGCTTCCCTCAACTCCTCTACCGCCTGGCCCTTTTCCATGGAAGTAAACTGCTTAAGCCCCAGGGAAGCCAGGACATCCTGGCTCTTTACCTTCACATGGTTTCCAGACAGCAGGGCAAGCGCCTCACTTACGGTTGCCTGGAACTCCTCCAGGGCTTTCTTCTGCTCTTTCAGGCTGATCGCTTTCTCCTTGGTATTTTCCAGATGCTCCGATTCCATACGGATCGGCTCCATGCAGTCCATGGTATCCAGGCTTAAGTTCGCCTGCCGGATCCGGCGCTCCAGCTCCCGTTCCTCTTCCCCTTTCTTTTTCAGGGTATCCTTAAGTTCAGTAATCTGTCGCCTTGCTGCGGACTGCTTTCTGGACAGTTCCGTGATCTCCCCGTCGATCATATGGTAATCCCGGTACGCGCACAGGATGTCGTCCTTCTGGATCTTATCCGCCAGCCCTTCATAGCGCCCGCATGCCTCCGTCACTGTTTCCAGGTCTGCAATCTCCTCCCCTATACGGGTAAGTTCCTGGTTCAAGGCCCCGATCTTTTCCATGGACTCAATGAGCGGCCCGAACCGGATCTCCCGGGGTTCCAGGACGCTCTCCCGGATAAACTGTTCGATCCGGGATTTCGGGTTGTATGTCAGGATGCCATGGATCTTCTTTAAGAATGCCTGGGTCTGGGGCTTCGTGAGGTTCATGCCCGTCTTCCTCATGAAACGCTCGATGCCTTCCTCATTGGCTAAAAACTGCACCTTGTATTCCTTCTTAAGCATCTCCCGGCTCTTCGGCCTGGTGACACCGCCTTCCGTATAGGTATGCTCCACGGAGTCCAGGCTCCGGTTATCCATCACATAGCGGAAAGTCCTCGTGCTGTTCTTTGCGTCGGTCTCAATGACCGTGCCGAGGATAAAGCTCTCCCCCGTAAGTTCGTCTAAGTACTCCAGGGCGATGTGGGTGGTCACGTTGCGCATCTTCTCCACCGGGCGCATGTAAGTGTTTGACGTTGCGTCCATGAAACCCCTGGTGTAAGTCGGCAAGGTACGCTTGCCCGGCGTGTCCGTGGACTTATTGAACACCGTGTCCCCAAACGCCCCGTACCGGATGGCATCCAGGATGACAGATTTTCCGCTCCCGTTCCGGCCCATGATCAGCGTGAACCGGCCGACCGGGAATGTATTGTTGTTGAATGCGTACCAGTTTACCAGGCGCACGCTCTTTAAAATGATCATATCTTTCCCTCCTCTTTGTCCTGTCTCTGATGGGTATTCTGTATGCTTATTTTCCAGTGTTTTTCTGCGTTCCAGCATCCGCTTGGCATTCCCGGCTCTTTTTGCGGGCAATCGCTTCTTCCAAGTTCCTCTTTAGACTGGCCGGGATCTGGATGACCGTGATCAGGCGGTCACCAGCAAAAATCCAAGCCTTGTCATTGTACAGGCGGATGTTGTTGGCATTCGTGTTCTGGAAGAACTTAGATGTGACCCATTTGTTCAGGTCTCCTATCGTCTCATTGTGCCGGATGCCTTTCTCAAACGCCGTGTCGGCGGCACGCTGGAGCGCCTTCTTATTAAGGCCGACCCGTTCTTTCAGCCGCTGCTCGGCATGCTTGGTGATATATACCCTCATGATGTCCTTTCCTTTCCTGAGAGGAACTTCTGGCTTTCGTCCTTTGTTCCTTCCTTGTGATCCTCGTTTTTGCCTTTTGGGAGCACGCCGTCTACACCGTTTTGGATGCGATCTTCCTCATCAGGTGTTTCCACAATAAGAAGAAAATACATCGGAGGTTTCTTCAAGCTCGGAAAACTCCCGTCGTACTTCATCCACGCCAGGAGATCTGCCAGCACCACAAAGTCAACAGCAAATCCCAAAATGTTCAGCGCAGGCTTGTCGATTGCGTAGAATATGAAGAAGCCATAAGCAGGGATTATCAGAACAAGGGATATGCTGGCCCACACGAACGACAGCTTATTCTTTGTACCTGTGCGTTTCGCCGCCGTTTCCAGGAATTCTCCTATTTTCTTAAGCATCTTCATTCCCCCTCAACTTCGCTGTCGTATACCCACCACTCGGCTCCTTGGTACTCATCGTCCCTGCCGCCCGTTAGCACGCCATTCCCGTGCGTTGTCTGGGCCGCCGACACGGCTATCCTGCCCTCCGTTCTTTCTGCGTGATCTGGGTTGAACCTGCGGGTTTCGTATATGGCAAACACCAGTATGTTGAACGGGTACCCAAACGCAAAACAGGCACCCCAAGGCTTCAAAATAAAATCAGGGTATCGGCAAACCAACCATATCAGCAGGATAAAGTACGCCCCTTCCAAGTCCAAGAGTGCATTGCCCCAAACCTGAATGCTCCCCATGGCTAAAGCCAGGGGGTTCCCGTGGCCAAAGTTAGGGGTTCCTTATATTCTTTTGGCATCACTCAGTCATATAGGAGAGATATAGCC
>CAJTGE010000098.1:0-2845 GCA_910575795.1 Clostridiaceae bacterium
CTTGACGCACCCATTTTCTTTTCAATAAAATAGAATACAATTACATGAAAGGAAATAATATCTATGAGCTACTACACCACTATCAGAAAAACCGTCACTTGCCCTTATTTGCGTATGAAAGTAACTCTCACCGGAAAATATCGTTTCATTGGAGAGTCCTGCCAGTTTTCAAATGCTACGTGTGAAATAGTTGAAAATAGCAAGCTTCCGCCATACGAACAATCGGAAGATACTAAATACTATGTATGTCCTCAAAACGGGGGTGCGACTTACTTAAAAATTTTGAAAGTGGTATTAATTTAAAGGAGTATGGACTCTCCTCTTAGATTTCCTTCTCTCCAAACAAAATTCAAAAGTAACTGCCTTCTCATTGAGGGCTTGTAATTCAGACGCCAGAGCCCTTAATGTATCTATAGACGGCGTCTCTTTTTCCAATTCCACATGTAAAGATATAATTACGTATTTCTGACGGCTTAAAATCTTTTCCAACTCTGCAATATTTACGATTCTTTCTGAAATAATATAAATCTTCCCCACCTCCTATCCCGTTGTCAATGTGCAATGCCTCCTAGCCCGCGTCCTCTCGCAGTAGTTCCTCAACAGTGATTCCCATCTGTTTCGCCACTTTCTGTAAATTATCAATTCTAGGGTTTGCAGATATCCACCCTTTTATGGTTCCATTTCCGAGCCCACACTGTTTTTCAAAAACATACAGAGGGATCCCTTTCGATTTGCAAAAATGAACCACTTTGTCGAATAGCAAATTTTTCACCTCCGATTTTAGATTTTTTTATAAAACATATTGACAAATTTTAGAGAATAATCTAATATAGAAGTGTCCAGCTAATACATGAGACTTCCTCTAAAATTCGCCTTTATGATTTAGGCTTTTCTCTAAATCATAGGTTCATTATATAGAGTTGTCTCGAATTTGTCAAGCATATTTTTAGAGTTTTCTATAAAAGTTTGAGGTGTATATAATGAACAGCGTTGAGTTAATTAAAAAGATATGCAAAGAGCGAAAGATACCTATATCTAGGCTTGAACGTGAATTAGGATATGGTAATGGCTATATAGGACAATTAAAAAAAGGAACTATTCCTTCTGATCGCGCTATAGAGATTGCAAATTTTTTAGAAATTGATTTATCTTACTTGTTATCTGGTGGTGATAAAAAAACAGAGGAGCCCGCTCTCACAGCAAAGGACGAACGGGACATTGCAAGAGACTTAGACAGGATCATGGGTGAAATCCGAAGGGGCGACGATGGGCCTTTGTATTATAACGGCATGGAAATAGACGACGCATCCGTTAATCTCCTCCAGAATGCAATAGAGTACGCCCTTCGGGAAACAAAAAAGGAAAACAAAGTCAAATACAATCCTTACAAAAATAAAAAGTAGGTGATGTCATTTTGGAGAACATTGAGAGTAAAACCAAAAGACTGATAAGATACTTTGAACGTATGACCGGAAGCCGGGATCCTCACAGGATTGCTGAATACGCAGGGATAAAAATTGCCATCCTGCCTCTTGGGAGCATCGCCGGAAACTATAAACTGATTAAACGTAAACGATGGATATTTATTAATGACAATATTCCAGAGGACAGTCCTTTTTTCCAGGTAGTTACCGCCCATGAACTGGGACACGCCCTTTTACATAGAACAGAAAACTGCGCCTTCATCAAAAGCCGGACTCTGCTCCTTACATCCGGAATAGAGCGTGAAGCGAATCAATTCGCGGCCCAACTGCTTATTACAGACAATATGATTCAGGAATTTGCAGGATATACTCAAGATTATTTTTGTAACTGCACCGGATATCCGAAAGAATTAATTGAATTGAAGCTCAAGGGCATGGGTAAATTAAGATAAGGTTTAGCAGGCACATTAACAATATAATATGCTTACCTGGGCAGCCGAACAGGCGGCAGCTCTCTATCCGTCCCGAGTCCTGCGGAAGGAGGAGATGCTTTATGAGTACATATGAAGAATTGCAATTAATTACATCTGTGGCTTTACTCATCGTTGCAATACTAACTTATACACATAAAAAATAGCCGCTCTGCTCCCTGACAAAGATTAGAACGGCTATTTTCGTAATGATTTTTTGCCGGGACTGGTAGTGCATACCTACCTGTCGGCTGTCCTGTTAAGCATATTATATTCCAGATTGAATAATTTGTCAATTAAGATTGAGATTGAAATAACCTCTATACAGGGGCTGAATACGGCCTGATTGTGATATGGATCGTTTTGTTGATGTCAACAATGCCATTCATCCATAGCGAATTTTTATTGACCGTAGGGTGAAATTCCTCGGTCAAAACGTCTCCCATTATTTCAAATAAAGATAGCAGATTATCGTATGAATATGATCCCTCCACCTGGTTTCCGTCTACATCCGTAAACTGGTAGGTTGCTTCAACAGTATCATACGGAGCCGCATGTTGATTGTTATAAATATATTTTGCCATAAATAATCATCCTTTCAGGAGTATCGATATGAAAATGTTTGAAAATTATCACAATATCCACCTATACATCGAACCTCTCGATGATAGCAAACCTGATGCCCATATACGATATGAAGTATCCAATCTTCTGATGCTTCTGGAAGATTACCTTAATCTTACCACAAACCAATATATACGTGTCAAGGATAATCGCGACAAATTAAAAAATTATCCTCAAAACAACAAAGCATTGCATCGGCAAATGAATATTTTCTTCGGAGATATCCATTTTATGTTAATTTCGGCAGAAAAAGCTTATAATTTATCAATTCGCTTATTAAAAATCCTTGGCGAAAATAAAACGGCCGTAGACGCTACTAAATCACAA
>CAJTGE010000098.1:2987-6430 GCA_910575795.1 Clostridiaceae bacterium
CTGCCCATACATTCTGGTTCAACCGACAATGGGGAAGCATGGATAATGATACAATCAAATTAGGCGATAAGTCTCTCACTATAAACGAGCAGACATTTGAGCCATTAGAAAAATTATATGATATCATACTTTCCATAATAACAAAAAGATATGTTATTCCCAACAAAGAAATTGTTGACAGGATATTTTCTAGGCATATTAAGAAATGGGAATAACCCACATCGCACCGTGACAATATAATATGCTTACCCGGGGAACCGTTGGGGTGTTATGTCAGCCGCCGGACGAAAGAAAGGAGGCTGGTGCTATGGTTACATATTCGGATCTAATCCAGTTTGTAATTATGCTTTGCGCTGTTGTAACTGTTGTTATTTACGCAACACGCAAAAAGTAGCGCCCTCCGTCTGGTAAACTAAGGCGCTACTTTTTGTCGTAGAATACCGGCGGCCAGGCTTGATCTGGCCAACGGTTCTCCTGTTAAGCATATTATATGCCAGTTTGAATGATTTGTCAAATGTAAAAACCGCCCCTGCGCCAACAGGAACGGTTCTTACATAGATTCTTACCTCTGACAGTGGACAGTGCGTCAGAGATGATACAATCTAACATCCAAAAAAATTGTACCATCTCCAGCGCCTCCTGTCAAAGGTATGGCGTTATTTTTATACAAAAAAATAGAAAGGATGGTACCAAAATGGCAAAAAAGAAAAAGAACGCGCTCCCATCCGAGAGCATCCGCGTCCAGGTATATGATTATACCGACGCGGAAGGGAAGAAACACTACAAAAGCTTTACGGCCCCTACAAAAAAGCAGGCCCAGGCAATGGCCGCCGACTGGAAGGCAAACAAGGAGAAAGCCCCTGCCCCTGCGGAGGATATGACCGTATACGAGGCTGTGGGGCGCTACATGGATGTAAAGCGGGCTGTATTGTCCCCGGCCACTCTACGGGGATATGACTGCTCCAGAAGGAATTATTTTACCGGAACCCTGGGACAGACTAAACTGTCCGGCATAACCAATCTTATCGTACAGGCATGGGTGAGCGATCTGGCTGCAGAGCTAAGCCCCAAAACCGTCCGGAATGCCTATGGCCTCCTGTCGGCCACCCTGGATGTCTTTGCCCCAGAGCTTCATCTCAAAATCACGCTGCCGGCAAAGAAGCGCCCGGATCTCTACTGCCCGTCTGACGACGACGTGAAAAAGCTCCTGGACCATATCAGGGGGACAGAACTGGAGATTGCCGTCCTGCTTGCGGCATTCGGCCCGATGCGTCGCGGGGAGATATGCGCCCTGACGGACAAAGACATAAAAGGCCGGATCATAACCGTCAACAAAAGCATGGTTCAGGGGCCGGACGGGCAATGGTATGTAAAGCAGCCAAAAACTTATGGAAGCTACCGGGAAATCGAATTTCCTGATTTTGTTGTCCGGAAGCTTTCCGGTCGCGAAGGCAGAATCATTAAAGCCACCCCATCGCGGATTACCGGAAGATTTATAAAAGCAATCACTGGCCTTGACATCCCCCGGTTCCGCTTCCATGATCTCCGGCACTATTCAGCATCCATCATGCACGCCATCGGAGTACCGGATCAGTATATTTTACAGCGCGGGGGATGGATCAGCGATAACGTTATGAAAACCGTCTACAGGAATGTTATTGACTTAGAGAAAGCAAAGCAGGACAGAAAAATTAATGAGCACTTTGGAGGAATGAAAACCGTGTGATTTTCGTGTGATATCCGTGTGATACATACCCCCAAAAAGCTTTATATTTGGGGATAAGATATTTTAAATTTTTCCCGTCCGGAACATCAAAAAACCTTGTAACTACCAGGCATATCCAGTATTTACAAGGCTTTCCATAAAGAGCACGAGACGGGATTCGAACCCGTGCTCCGTCTTTTTAAAAACCCCTTATAAATACAGGACTTTTAAAAAGCCTTGTAAATCAATGCTTTTTACGATTTTACATATTTATAATGCATCTATATAAGTGTATAAATTATAACAGATTATACAGCTATGCAACACGAAATGCAACACGAAAAAGGGTATAATCCGGATTCATATTTTAAGCATGCGTTACGGCTTATGCTATAGGTTATGCAATTAATTTGTACATATTATAAAGACACGCGCTGTCTACCAATGTTGGTAGCTTATATTTATATGGAGGTTACGAATGAAAAGAACATTGACGGAAACGGAAAAGAAAGCTATAGAAATTGCTAAAGATATCTACCAGTATCACCTCGGGCTGGTCTGGCAAGATATTGAAATGCCTTTTTACGAAAGCCTGATGCCACACGAAAGAGAACTGGCAAGGGCTCTCATACACCTGTATAGCTTTACCTTTGCCAGGATGCTGGAGGTTCCGTATGAGCCACAGGGCTAAAAATCTGTAGCTAAAAAATGACGCCATAGCCGCCGCTGTTGGTAGTGGCGGCTATCTGACATCCCTCATGTGTCTGATAAAGCAGCCTGATAGAGTAATCCCAGCGATTTGGCAAACATAAGCCTGACATAATCCGCGCATGTTCTTTTTTGGGTAGCCCAATCTTCCACTGTGCGAAGCGGGATGCAGAATTTAACGGCGAATGCAGACTGCGTAAGACCTGACGCAAGTATAATATCCCTGACGCTCATATGGGCTACGCCATGGATACTTTTTAGAACCCGGGTAATTTCAGACGGATCATCACTGATTTCATCAAACCACTCAGGAAATCCGTATTCTCCAATATACATGTCTCTGTCCGGCTGCTCAAGTGCGTCTTTCCATAATTTATAAAACAATTTATCTGTCATTTTGGCACTCCTTCCTATATCGTGTTCTTTCATCTTCATATTTCTGTAAATTTCTCTTATATCCTCTTTTTATATCTGCTACACATTGCAGCAATTTCTTTTGCTCTGCCCTGCAATAATCAGAGCACAGGTTGGTGGATGTATCGCTTGTAAAAGGCCGAAGGCAGTAAACACAGATTTTCTGCGTGTGCTTTCTCCGTTCCTGTTTTCTGGCATCCTGCCCTGATAGTTTATGATACCCTTTTTTGTGCCTGCGCTGCCATTCTAAAACACCCTCCCTCTGACACGCATCAGAGCAGTATTTTTGCCTTCCGGAAATAACAGTGTACTCTTTTCCACAGATAATACACTTATCAATACTTCCGATGGGGCGCGCTGTCGGCTTACGCTTATAATGTACTTTTGCCATGTATGCGCAATCCGGACAACGCCTCGCCCGCGGACCTCCAAAAAACTCCGTATTGCAATCCTGGCAAACCCGTATTCGGATCACAGTATCAGATTTTTTTATTTTTGCACATTCTGGGCAGTAGTAACAATCTGAACCACCAAAGAAAGACCTGCCGCATAACTGACAGGTCTTTTTTGTCCTATGCGCATGCATATTTAACAGCTTCCTCAATCATCTCCCTGA
>CAJTGE010000099.1 GCA_910575795.1 Clostridiaceae bacterium
CAAGTTTAGTATTCCATTTTTTATGTCATCTAAACTTGAAGGTATGGGGTTTACCTAAAGGTTTCGCCTAAAGGCGAGGGTTTTAACCCCATTATACAGACAATAATCCTAACTGTCATTTAGAGCCAAAATCAATCATCATTCATTAAAATACTGTCTTTGAAGGACAATTTATCAAGAGTAAGCCAATCAGATTTAGGATTGGCTTCATAAAACAACCAATTTCACGGATTCAGGTATTATTCTTAATTATAGCTTCTGCAATCGATCTTAAAGTTTTTTCTGCATAATCGCCTCCAATCGAATACACTATCCTAAATATTTCATCAGAATATCTTTTGCATTCATCATCACTACTATTTAATAGTTCTTTTACGATATTAATACACTTTTTCTTTTCATCTCCCATCGGCGTATACATAATTATGGAATTCTCTTTCTAACTTACGGGCAATATTGTAAAAGGTCATTTGTAATAGGTTCTAAATAAGGCCCCTTACCCCAATTACCATAGGTGATATTAATATCATCTACAATTTGTAATGTATCAAACTCACTTTAACAGATACCTCATGCGGTACTTTCATGGCACCTGGACTTGCAATATCATAATTATCAAATGACAAATATGTTCCATCTTTATTAGCAGGTTTTAGCATGGATTAAGACATATCATCGAGATATGACGCATTCTCTGATACATACCTATAGCCCGCAGAAAGAATAACTCCCCACTGGGTATTATAGAAGTCCGACTCCTGCTCCGCAGATACTCAATCCCAATATAAACTTTTAATCATGTTTAATTATCTTTTTCGTATGTATACCGCTCCAAACCGCCTTCCGAGGTGTGTATCTCTGTAATCCTCCCCCACGCATCGAGCACAAATTCTGTCCGGTTATGCGTTCTACGTCAGGGCTGATACGGAAGCGTTCGCCTGTCTTCTGGCTCACGCAGCCATAGGCGTAGGCGGCCTTTACGCCTGTCTGTTCTGCTGACTGTCAGATGGCGATTATGAAATAAATACCATATTCATAATTTTATAAATCATCATTACCTTGTTCGGGTACTCAATCCCAGTATAAACTTTTTCTATTCCAGTTGGCCTTCCCAAAGGATCTATTTCTTCATACTATAATAGAAAATAGTTGCTAAACAAATTTGTCCATACGCAATTCAGAAACAGCAAAATAATTCTTCATATTGACACTTTTCAATTCCGATATTTTTGTATTTTGATATCAAATATAATAAAAAGCAATCTCTTTTATAATATCTCTATCATCATTATCATATTCCTTTTTTTTATATCGGGATATTTGCGCCATAACATATTTTATGCTATCAGTGTCTTTTCTTACTAATTCAGTTAAGTCTTCCCTTTCTGGTAAATATTTCCTCAACAGATATTCAATCTTCATAATTACTTCAGTTTCATTCATATCTAATCTCCTATGATATCTACATTGTCAAATTTAATTGTTCCTTTATAAATAAATTGTTGCTGACCTCCTTTTCCATATTCAGGGTAGCAATGGGTAAATGGCTCTAACCCCGGCCCCTTATCACCATATGCCTTTGGTACATACATCTCGTCAATAACCTGCAATGTGTCAAACTCTCCTCTTAATTTACAGTCACTCCATTCTGGTGCGATTTGGAAACCATCCTGGGCAGCACTAGCTGAATTATACTTTTTAAATCCGAAATAAGATCCAGGTGCATTCATTGAATCGATTGTCTGTTCAGCATATTTACTATCCATATATCTATACCCCATAGATGGAACTACATCCCCACTGGGTGTTACATAAAAGTCTGCTTTTCTCCCCCCATCACCATTCCCCGGAAACGTCTTCCCACCAGGGCACAGCGACATATACCCACTCGGATCATAATACTTCACCGGATTATTCGCACAGTACGCATACAGGTTCAGTCCATCTCCCCTGTACACATCCTCCTGCAGGAACCTCCCCGTCACAGGGTTGTAAAACCTGGCCCGCAAATAATACTGCCCCGTCCCCCCGTCATACATCTGCCCCGTATACGTCAGGCGGTTTTCTATATCCCCCCGCTCCTCCAGCACGCGGCCAAACGCGTCATAACGGTATGATTTCCGGATGTTCCTCTCCCTGTCCAGGATAAACAGCGTGCTTCCCGCCTCGTCCCGGATATGATATCCCATGCCCGTGTTCTCCCGTTCTGAGCACAGCATGCGGTCATCCCCATGGATATACCGGATCCCGCCAGCGCCGCTTTCCTCCGATGCCAGTTCTCCCCTGTCAAATACGAAACGGGTAACCTTATCATTCTCCTCCGTCTCATACCGCAGCGATTCCCCGTCATAGCGGTTCTTCCGCACACCGGCTCCGGAACGGATGCCGCCCAGGCGGTTCCCTGCGCGGTCATATGTGTATTTTTCCCATTCCCCATTATATACAGCCCCGGCCAGGCGGTTCATCCGGTCATATGTATACTCGTTTTGGAAGCGCTCCCCGCTCTTCTTCGTGCAGTTCCCGTTCCCGTCATACGCATAGTCATAGTTTAAAACCACTTCTCCCGTCGGCGTCACTGTCACAAGGCCGGAGGGCATCCCGTCATCGCCGTAGCGGTATTCGCTGCGTACGCCGTTTCCGTACTCCAGCGCCCGGAGCCTTCCGGAATCCGTATACTCATACCCCGCCAGCGCCGTCCCCTGCGTCCCATCCTCCACACGCTTCAGGCGATCCACGGCATCATATACATACCGGACTGTTTTCCCTGTCACATCCGTGAGGCTGGAGAGGCTGCGGTTTTTGTCATAGCCATAAGCCAGCAGTATTTTTCCGGATGATGCCTTGCTCTTTAGCAGGCCGTTTTCCGTATACTCGTAGCGGCAGGTAATCCCTCCGCCGGACGCCTCCTTTAAGCTGCCGTCCAGATAGTAAAGGTACTGGTTCACCACCGGGTTCCGGCCCTTTTTGCCCTCTGCGCGCTGGTAGGACAGGCGGTTGTCCATGTTATAGAGGGTGCGCTCCACATCGCCGTTGCGGTCAATATGCGTCTCCCGTCGCCCTTCCTTATCTGCCCCATTTAATTAATTAGACAAAATTCAATACCATCTCCAATATTTTGCTCCTTGCGCAACAATTAATCTATCTATCCACTTTTCAAAATTGCCTTTAATATTTGTCCACTCCTCAATTCGTTCTCCCTGTTCTCCATCTATTATATAATTATTTATTCCATTTCTACTCTTGTTAAGATCAAAAATCAGAATATCACAATCGCCTAGCCATGTAGCAAAGACAAGCCATTCTGGCTTTAACTCATATCCCCAACTCTTTACTTCATTAGATATATCTGTTATTTCATCTAATCCATAAATTTTGCACCCCCATTGCCCATATTGTATATCCTCAAAAAGGACTGCCCCATTGGAAATTTTAAGAAATTTTTTAAAGTCTTCTGGCAGGATTATGTTATGTTTTTCTTCAAAATCATTTATCTCAAGAGCAGTAGCTGGTTCCTTCCACTTAAACCCCATCTCTCCACTAAAACCGCTTTCGTTTTGTACAAATAAAGTATTATTATCTGTCAATCTTTTTTTTAAAGTTTCAATTGATTTCATAAATTTCTCCTTATTTAATATCCCATCCACCATGGGTTAAATTGTGTTTGATGAAATGTCCTTTCGATCGGTACTAAATTTTCAAAAACATTTGTCCCTCCATATTCACGTGGCAAAATATGATGTATGTCATATTCTTTCCATCCTCCTGGAGGAGTCTGAAAACCTCTATCATACCATTCCTTTATATACTCACTTCGGGTTATATTATTCCATTCAACGCGTTGATCTTTAGAAACAACATTTAATTCACCTTCAGGCATCGGAATATTTTTACCTGTTCTGGGATCTATTGCTTCTGGGTAAGGAACACCCTTAGAGTTTAACTTTCTTGAGCTCTCTGGGATCCCACTCCCCCCATTACTATTCCCCGGAAACGTCTTCCCCCCGGGGCACAGCGACATATACCCACTCGGATCATAATACTTCACTGGATTATTCGCACAGTACGCATACAGGTTCAGTCCGTCTCCCCTGTACACATCCTCCTGCAGGAACCTCCCTGTCACAGGGTTGTAAAACCTGGCCCGCAAATAATACTGCCCCGTCCCCCCGTCATACATCTGCCCCGTATACGTCAGGCGGTTTTCTATATCCCCCCGCTCCTCCAGCACGCGGCCAAACGCGTCATAACGGTACGATTTCCGGATGTTCCTTTCCCTGTCCAGGATAAACAGCGTGCTTCCCGCCTCGTCCCGGATATGGTATCCCATGCCCATGTTCTCCCGTTCCGAGCACAGCACGCGGTCATCCCCATGGATATACCGGATCCCGCCATCGCCGCTTTCCTCCGACGCCAGTTCTCCCCTGTCAAATACGAAACGGGTAACCTTATCATTCTCCTCCGTCTCATACCGCAGCGATTCCCCGTCATAGCGGTTCTTCCACACACCGGCTCCGGAACGGATACCGCCCAGGCGGTTCAGCGCGTCATATTCATAAATCTTGTTCCCATCCCCGCGCTCTTCCAGCAGGTTCCCCTGCGCGTCATAGCGGTAATCCGTCGCCTTCCCGCCTTTTTCCAGCCGGGTTAGCTGGTTCTTTGCGTTATACGCATAAAATTCCTTTCCTTTTTCCGTCTCCTTCCCCAGCCGGTTCCCTGCGCGGTCATATGTGTATTTTTCACATTCCCCGTTATATACAGCCCCGGCCAGGCGGTTCATCCGGTCATATGTATACTCGTTTTGGAAGCGCTCCCCGCTCTTTTTCGTGCAGTTCCCGTTCCCATCATACGCATAGTCATAGTTTAAAACCACTTCGCCCGTCGGCGTCACTGTCACAAGGCCGGAAGGCATCCCGTCATCGCCGTAGCGGTATTCGCTGCGTACGCCGTTTCCGTACTCCAGCGCCCGGACTTTTCCGGAATCCGTATACTCATACCCCGCCAGCGTCGTCCCCTGCGTCCCATCCTCCACACGCTTCAGGCGGTCCATGGCATCATATACGTACCGGACCGTTTTCCCTGTCACATCCGTGAGGCTGGAGAGGCTGCGGTTTTTGTCATAGCCATAAGCCAGCAGTATCTCTCCTGATGACTTTTTGCTCTTTAGCAGGCCGTTTTCCGTATACTCGTAGCGGTAGGTAATCCCCCCGCCGGACGCCTCCTTTAAGCTGCCGTCCGGATAGTAAAGGTACTGGTTCACCACCGGGTTCCGGCCCTTTTTGTCCTCCGCGCGCTGGTAGGACAGGCGGTTGTCCATGTTATAGAGGGTCCGCTCCACATTGCCGTTGCGGTCAATATGCGTCTCCCGCCGCCCTTCCTTATCGCAGTAAAAGGATTCCGTATTCCCTTCCTGGTCGGTAATCTCATATACCTGGCCCAGGCTGTTGTACCGGTAGGTGACAATCCCCCCGTTGGCGTCTTCGGCTCCCGTGATGTTGCCGGCGTAATCGTATGTATACCGCTCCACGCCGCCTTCCGGGGTGTGTATCTCTGTAATCCTGCCCCACGCATCGAGCACAAATTCTGTCCGGTTATGGTTTCCGTCCTCGACTCCTGTGATATTGCCCCGGGCGTCGTAGGTCAGTCTCTGGGCGGCGGCCTTTTTCGCCGCTTTTTCCCTTCCGGCGTACACGGCCACCGGGTTCCCGGCCAGGTCGTAGTCATATTCCGTGTAGACCTGGCCACCCTCCAGGATGGTTTTCAGGTTTCCGCTGTAATCATATGTGAACCTTTTTAAAACCGACTGATCCGGGCCCGTGATCTCTGTCACGCGGCCCTCTGGATCGTAGCGGTAGCAGAGCCCGGCCCCGCCGTCCTGCCTGCTGTCGTACTGCTCCGGGCAGACGACCTTTGCCTTTGCGATCCAATAGTGACAAAAATAAACTTCATCTATACCATCTACTCATTGCCATCATATAATTAT
>CAJTGE010000100.1 GCA_910575795.1 Clostridiaceae bacterium
GGACGTGGTGGATATAGTGCTCTGGTTTGCCCGGCATTTTGATGCGTATAAGCCGTCTGTGTTAAACGCGGCCGGGCCGGAACTGGTGAGCCGGATCCGTATCGCGGATGAAATCAACCGGGTTTTGGGCGGCAGGCTCCTCTACACAGTGACAATGACGGGCGACGAATTTTTTAAAAACCGTCCCCGGATTACGCAGATGAAGAGCCTGTACTTGGAACCATACAACATCACAGAAAAAGGTGCGTTTACTGAAAAAATACAAAAAGAACTGAGAGGGGTAAAGCTATGAAGATAAAAGCGCTGATTACGGGAATTACAGGAATGGTGGGGTCGCATCTTGCGGATTACCTGCTGGTGCATACAGACTGGGACGTGTACGGCGTCTGCCGCTGGAGAAGTCCTCTTGATAATGTGGCGCACCTGCTTGAGCGGGTCAACCGCAGGGAACGGGTATTTTTTGAGTATGCGGATCTGAATGACGAGATGTCGCTTGTGCGGGTGATCCATGACATCAGGCCGGACTATGTGTTCCACCTTGCGGCGCAGAGCTATCCCCTGACCTCTTTTACGGCCCCGGTGGACACGCTGAACACGAATGTGCTGGGCACCTGCAGGCTTCTGGAGGCGATCCGCATGGAAATGGAACGCGGCGCCGGATATAAGCCGGTTGTCCATGTATGCGCGAGCTCAGAGGTGTTTGGGAAAATCCCGGCGGAGAAGAAGCCGGAGAGCGGGATCCATGAGGAATGCCCGTTCCACCCGGCCAGCCCCTATGCAATCAGCAAGGCGGGGACGGATCTGCTGGGAAGATACTATGCACAGGCGTACGGGATGACGGTGATGACAACGCGGATGTTCACCCACACGGGGCCGAGGCGGGGGGACGTGTTCCACGAAAGCACCTTTGCCAAGCAGATCGCCATGATTGAGGCCGGCATGATTGAGCCGAAGGTGCTGACCGGGAATTTAAAATCGCTGCGGACCTATGCGGATGTGCGGGATGCGGTCCGGGCGTACTATATGCTTGTAACCGTAAATCCGGCGGCGGGGGAGTATTACAACATCGGCGGGACGTATACGTGCGAGGTGGGCGACACGCTGAATACGCTGCTGTCCTACAGCACGAGGAAGGATGAGATAGAGATTGTGACGGACCCGGAGCGGCTGCGCCCGATTGATGCGGATCTGCAGGTGCCGGACTGCACAAAATTTAAGGAGCATACCGGCTGGGAGCCGGAGATCCGCTTTGAGACAACGATGCATGATTTACTGGATTACTGGAGGGACAGGGTTAAGAGAGGGGAGGTATTTCTCAGGAGGTAAAATGGAACAGAGGGAGTATTATCTGCAAATAAGGATGAATATAAGCAGCCTGTGGAATTTGAATTAAAATGAAAAGTGAATAGGGATTAACAAAAAAATAAATCAAGATTTGTGTATTTCAGGAACTGGAAAATGGTATTTAATCCTACAGAATTCAAATATCCTGCTGCCAGGTCTCCCGGACCCGTCCGGGAGACCTGGCAGCAGGCTACAACTTAAGCTCTGTAAAGTCAATCCACATATCATCATAGATGCCTGCTCCTGAATCACAAATCCAACTCCCGGAAATCGATCTCAAAATCATCAAAAATATTCACTTTGATTTTGCTCTCAAAAGAGTAAGCCCTGATTTCAAAATTTTTTTGTTCCAGATAATATACTAAAATCGTTTCACTCCGCGGATCCGCGATCCAGTATTCCCGGACTCCGGCACGGGCATATAAGCCTAATTTGTAAATGAGGTCGTGTTCTGGATTACCAGGGGAAATAATCTCTATAATCCAGTCAGGGGCGCCAAAGCAGCCCCTGTCGGTAAGCTTGCCGCGGTCACAGATAACGCTTATGTCAGGCTCCACAATCGTGCTGCCGCTGTCAAACAGCTTAACGGCAAACGGGGCGGCAAAGACACGGCAGCTTCCCTTTTTAGATTTAATATAGTTATTAATAGCCGTATGAAGTTCCCCGGAAATCGTCTGATGGATGAGGCCCGGGGCGGCCTGGTAATAGATCTGCCCGTCAATCAGCTCTGCCCGGACATCTTCGGGGAGATTGTAATAATCTTCTTCTGTATAAGTTGTTTTCTGTGCTAATGCCATACAAGAGCTCCTTCGCGTAAAAAGTGGCGAGGTTTATTCCCGCGAGCAACGAGCCAAGTGGGCATGCTTGCATGCACATTTGGCGACCGCCGCGAGGATCAAATACCCCGCTGCTCTGCAGCGCTGCAAGTTTGATGCCCTGTTGCTTGCAGCGGGGGTGTTGACTCCCATCTTGTCACATATTTCATCAAGTTATTTTTCATCTCATCATCAATTCAAAGGCTCACAGCAGCCATGTCATCACTTCTTTATTAGTATTCCATTACATTTCCTTACGTTATCATAGCATGTTGCCAGGCTGTTTTCAACTGAAGATTTTAAGCCGGGGTGTTCTGTTTTTGCGCAAATATCGATATGAGAGGCGGAAAAATCGTTTAACCATGTGTTTTTTGTATCGATTTTTAGGAAATCAGGATTTATCGTTCTGAAACAAACGGACAGGGAAAACGAACACAGATATTATCAGTCAGGTTTCGTAGAATATCTTAATCTAAGAAATTTTTCTCCATTATACTACGCTTCTTCCGTTATTTCAATGGGATTTTCTATCAGATATGTTTAAATATTTCAATTTATTTCTTTATAGATTTCTTAATTTTATTTTCCAGACAAAATAATCAGATTTTATAAAAAGTTTTCACACCCCATATTTCGTAGAATAAGATATTCTACGAAATTCGCAGATGGCAGTAACGTCAGAAGGGGTATATCAGATGGAGCAATGGTATTTGTTAAAGACTGTTCCGGGAAAGGAACAAAGGGGCGCGGATCTTATAAAACGGGCCGTAACGCCCGGCCTCTTTAAGGAGTGCCGGGTTCTCAGGAAAGTAAAGGTATTCCGCTCCGGCGGGGCGCTGCATTTTCCGGAGGAGGTGTTGTTTCCGGGGTATTTTTTTATCCGGACAGCCTGTCCCAAAGCGCTGGAGGAAGAACTGAAACGATCCGGGGATTTTCCACAGTTTCCGTCCGTCATCCCTGTGGAACCGGCTGATTTGGCATTTTTAAAAGATATATGCGGAGAAGAACTGGAGCGGCCGATGGGGGTGACCAGGCTTATCTTAGATGGAGATAACCGGATTATACGGGCGGATGGAATTCTGAACCGATATCTGGATCGGATTGTCAAACTGAACCTGCACAGGCGGTTTGCACTGGTGGAAACGGCTTTGTTTGGCCGGATCCAGCCCGTGCTGTTCGGCGTGACGCTGGAGCAGGACGGCCGGTTTTGTCCGGTGCGCACAGTTCGGGCCGGGTGAGGCGGAAATTGTATAAAAGAACATTTGGTAACCCGTGTGTGGTCTTATGCCATGGGCGGGGGAAGAGTGGGACACAGGGCGGCATGGATTTTGTATACATTCGGACATGAGAAAGGAATCGTATACAAAACAGCCATGGAGCCGGGGAGGGAAAGAAGGCCCGGGGGCCGGAATCGCTTCCCGGATGGCGGAGCCTGCCTGGGCGGGAAAGGGGCGTTTCGATGTGGTATGTTATCCAGACCATGACAGGAAAAGAGCAGGAGGCGGCGGACGCCATCGACCGGGTCCTGGAAGGGAGCTGCTATGAAAAATGCTTCGTGATCCGCCGCGAATGCGTCTGGCGGCTGGAGGGGCGTTTGCGCGTCCATGTGGAACCGCTCTTTCCCTCGTATGTGTTTGCGGAAATCGATGAGACGAAAAAGGCCGGGGCAGCGGGCGAACTGTTCCATGCGCTGAGACGCGTCCCCAGGCTGACAAAGCTGCTGGGCGGCGCGGGAGGCGCGGGAGGCGCAGGAGGGGCGGGCGGCGGGGCCCGTGTGAAAGGCGCGGCCGGGGCGGGTCCGGACCATGAAAGCTGCGTATTCCAGGCCGTGGAGAGCGGGGAGGAACAGCTCCTTAAGGAGATGGCGCAGGGGGATAAGGACTTTATCATCCGGCGCTCCCCGGTTAAGGTGGATGAAGACGGGGAGATCCTATGGGCGGGCGGGGCGCTTACGGCCTATACGGACCGGATTGTGAAAAAGAGGCTGCGCAAACGCTATGTCGTGGTGGAAATCCCGTTTCTTGGGAGCGCAAGGCGGGTTCAGATGGGGATCCGTCTGGAAGGGGATCCGTGAAGCAAGACGGGAAGGAATATGAGATATAAAGGGATATTCACTTATTCGATATAAAGGGCTGTAAGTTATGAGAAAAACCGATATGCAGGACAGAAAAAAGCTGCGGTACGAGCGCTGCGCGGTATGTAAGAGGGAAACGGATGTGCCGGTGGACTTAGAAACCAGCCGGCGGCGTTTCTATATAGAAGGCGCAGGCCAGCTCTGCCCGGCGTGCTACAGGGAATTGTACGGGTAAAGAACTGTCACAAAATCGCAGCAGGAGTGGATACAAATGCAAAAATACGAACAATACAAACGGATGCTCCGGTTCCTGCTGTCGCTGCTGTTCACAGCGGCGCAGGCCGGGGTGTTTTACTGCACATGGATGGCCTGCTACAACGGGCTGATGGAGAGCCCGTTCCAGCGGAAGGGCAACTGGCTGATGGCCGCGTTCTACACGCTGCTCATCCTCCTCTTTGCCCATATGTACAGCGGATGGCGGATCGGGGCGCTTAAGGCATTCCATCTGATCTGGTCCCAAAGCTTAAGCCTGCTGTTTGCGGACGCGGTGATCTACCTGGTAATCACGCTCCTGACGAAACGCTTCCAGACCTTCATCCCGCTGCTGGCCATGTCCGCGGCCCAGTGCGTGTTCACCATCCTCTGGGGCATGGCCAGCACAGCGTGCTACCTGCGGGCCTACCCGCCGCGGCGGGTGCTGATGGTGTACGGCGACCGCCCAAACCTGGGGCTGGTGCGGAAGTTTCACAGCCGTGAAGACCGCTATGTCATCTGTGAAACCATACATATATCCGAGGGCATGGAACGCATCGCGGAGCGGATCCGGGAATATGAAGGCGTCGTGATCGGGGACATCCCCACGCCGCCGCGCAACCGGATACTTAAATACTGCTATGAGACATCGGTGCGGACGTATACGAGCCCCAAGATATCGGACATCTTAATCCGCAGCGCGGAGAGCCAGCACTTGTTTGACACGCCGATCCTGCTGTCAAGGAACAGCGGCCTGACCTTTGAGCAGCGGGTGGTGAAGCGGGCGGCGGATATCGTGTTTTCACTGGCGGCAGTTGTGCTCCTTTCCCCGCTTATGGCGCTTACGGCGCTGGCGGTGAAGCTGGAGGACGGCGGCCCGGCCCTCTTTAAACAGAAACGCGCCACCTTAAACGGCCGGGTCTTTGAGGTGCTTAAGTTCCGCAGCATGGTAGTGGACGCGGAGCGGGAGGGCGCCCCGGTCCCGGCCACGGGGCGGGACGCGCGGATCACAAAGGTGGGCCGTATCATCCGCGCGTGCCGGATCGACGAGCTCCCCCAGCTTTTCAACATTTTAAAGGGGGAAATGAGCCTGGTGGGGCCCAGGC
>CAJTGE010000101.1 GCA_910575795.1 Clostridiaceae bacterium
TAAATGACTAAAAAGTTATCCCGAATATTTCTCAAAGAAATGCCGCTGTTACTGGCTTTCTTTGAGGTATTCGGGATAATCTGACTTTCGGTATAACCAAGTTTACCCCGAATTCGGGACAAGAATAGCAAGCACTGCTCATGTCCGGACACATGAGCAAAATTCCCCATACTTCCCTACCGTCCGTATGATGAAATTTCCATAGGGAAGTATCCCTAACCCTCTTTGCTTTTCTTTCCTCTTTTTCTCTGCAAGTCCTTGACCTTCTTCCGCAGATTTGCTACAATAGCACATGGATAGTTCTATCCAAAAATAACTGAACAGACACGAAACATAACTGTTGTAAACCGAACAAGTTACAGCAGTTTTTTTATGCCCAAATTTAGAAAGGACGATGTAAAAATGGCAAACAGAACACGAACCAACCGGAATGAATTTCACTTAGATGATAAAGAGCAGTATATCCTTGACGAGAAGTTTAAACTATCCGGCATGAAAAGCAAATCGGCTTTCATCCGGAAGCTGATTTTATACGGATATGTCTAAGACGTGGATTACAGTTTTTTGCGGGAATACAATACGGAGTTGGGGCGGATCAGCTCTAACCTGAACCAGATTGCAAAGAGGATTAACAGCACAAACCACGTCTATCAGGAAGATATTGACGAAGTAAAGGAGTTGATGAAACAGGTATGGCAGTCACAAAAATCCATGCTATCACAGCAACCGTTGATAAAGCGGTAGCCTACATATGCAACCCGGACAAGACAGATGAAAGCATCTACATTTCTTCCTATGCCTGTGCGCCGGAAACCGCAGCGATTGACTTTAAATATACCTTAGACCACTGCCGGGAAAACAGCCCCAATAAAGCCTATCATCTGATACAGGCTTTCGCTCCCGGTGAGGTCAGTTTTGATGAAGCGCACCAGATAGGGAAAGAACTTGCCGACAAGGTTTTAGAGGGAAAATTTTCTTATGTTGTCACCACACATATTGATAAAGGTCACGTCCATAACCATATCATTTTCTGTGCTGCTGACAACATAGAACATGACAAATACCATGATTGCAAGCAGAGCTATTACCGCATCCGAAAATTAAGTGACGAGCTGTGCAACGAGCATAATCTTTCTGTCATTATCCCCGGTGGGGAGCGTGGTAAAAAATACAACGAATGGCAGGCGGACAGGAACAGCACCGCATGGAAAACACAGATAAGGAAAGACATCAACGCCGCCATAAAATCATCCTCCACCTATGAAGAATTTCTGCTCCTGATGCGGGCAAAAGGCTATGAGATAAAAGGGGAAACTTTTGGGGAAGACGCCCTCAAATTTATCTCCTTCCGTCCACTCGGCAAAGACCGTTTTGTGCGTGGCAGCATCAAGTCACTCGGAAAGGAATACACAAAGGAGCGCATCAAAGAACGGATTGAACTAAAACGGGAACGGAAGGCAGTTATCCCGAAAAGGGATTACGCAAATAAGAGATTGATTGACACCTCTGATGAGAAATTTCAGAACAGTCCGGGGCTGCAGAGGTGGGCGGCGGTAGAGAATTTAAAGATTGCGGCACAGGCATATAATGAAGCTGGCTCTATAAAAGAACTGGAACAGAAAATCGCCACCACAGCCGCCACCGGGAAGGAAGCAAAGCAGACTGTCCGCAAGCTGGAGAATCGCATCAAAGACCTTGCGGAAATCATCAAATATGCGGAGCAGTACAAGGCAAATAAAGCGTATAATATCGCCTATAAGAAGTCCAAAAATCCTGACGCTTATTTCCGTAAGCATGAGAGCCAGATCATCCTTTATGGCGGCGCAAGGCGTATGCTGGAACAGGCGGGCATCCCCTTAAAAGGCTTGAACATTGACAAGCTGAAAGCGGAGTATCAAGAGCTGACCGCACAGAAAAAAGAACTGACCGTCACATACAAAAACTGTGAAAAAGAGCTGAAATCGCTGAACCGGAAACTGGAGAACCTGAACCAGTATTTAGGGCGCACAGAGCCGACAAAAAGCGCACAGGAACAGCCTGACCGGGATAATAACCCTTCCCGGTAATTCCCTGTCTGAAAAAGGCTTTAAAAGCAAAAGAGCATCGTGGAAATGTGCATAACTCCCCGTCTTATGGAGCTATGGACAACACCATTCACAGCATGTGGAAAAGCAAAGGGCAGCTTTCCCACATCCTGCAAACAGTGTTGCCCACAGCTCCATAAGACGGGGAGTTATACACATTACGCACAATGCCGACTGCGGCGGAATCCCACCCATTCCTTCCTACTTTATTATATAAATTTAAAAAAATTCTTGTAAACAAGACCATATTCCTGTAATATAGTCTATAAATCTGCAAAAAAAATAGGAGTGCCGAAGCACCCCCATTCCCTAAACCCTCTTGCAAAATTCGCAGTGTTGGTTTATAATCATCTTAGAAGCCGAAGGATATTAGCGTGTCCGACGGTTGCACAATCGGAAACTTATAAAGCGTAAAAAATACGGATTACAAGGCTATCCTCTATGGCAGTAGAAGATAGCCTTTTCCGTTACTTGCGGTTGTGTTTATTGTCTATGTATGTCAAGGCTGCAAAAATCACCAGCACCAACGTAAGCACTTCTAACGTATTCATACCGACCTCCTTTCCGTTTCCAGAAAGGACAACCGCAGACTATCCCTACCCGTTCTAATCTGACTAAGAGAATTATAGCACGTTATGTCGAATAATGCTATAAAAGATTTGCGTCAATCACTCCGCCGCTTCCAATGCCACCTCTGTAAATTCCGCATCGCTCATGGTTTCCAGTTTCCCTAAAACCTGTCCGGCAAGCTCCACCATGTCACTGTCCTGTATATGGGGAATCACATTCTTTATGTCGGCAATCATGCCCGTCCTGTCCTGCCCCTCAAACACACACATCAAATTGATTTCTTCCACTGTAAATTTATCCATCGCTTATATCTCCCTCTCTGATTTTTTCTCTGTTCCCTTTTCAGGGACTTCCTTATCTGACTTATCCCTCTGCTCGATGACCGCTTTTTTCTCCGCCAGTTTTTCCTTTATGGAAATTCTGCCTGCTTGCTTTTCTTCTTTTGGCTTCTCATTGTTCAGGACGTTATCAATCATGTTATAGTTACATTCTTCCAGTTCCTCAATCTTTGCAAGCGGCTTGTATTCCGCCAGCTTATCTAACAGCTCCTTCGCCTTCCTTGCGGTCTGTACGCCCTCACTGTCATCAAGCTCCGTCCCTTTCCCGAAAATATCCGTCATGCCTTCCCGGATACTGTCTGAAATGAGCGCATTGAGGAAATCATTCAGATACCCGGTATTCCCGTTCCTGATGTCCTCTGTGATATTCGCTATCTGCGCTTCCCTGTCCTCCACTGTCTGATTGTACTGAACAGTGTCGTAATTGTAGGAAAGCTGGTCTATCTCCGCAGCAAGGAAAGCCGCCTGCCACTTCTCCAGAGAACCCCTGACCTCTATATCCGGCAGCTTGTCGATCAGCTCCGCAATGACCTCCACCGCCTTCGGATTGTCCGTAATATCCGGCACATAGTCCAGAATCTCCAAATCCGCAACTCTGCCCGAAACAATATCCATCTGCGTGTCCTCATAGCTTTCTGTCCCCTCTGTATGGATATTGATGCCGATGCTTGGGATACCGTTCATCCTCTCCGGCGGTATCCGGTTGAAAATGGCGATTGCTTCCTCCACGCCTGCGATATTCTCATGGTATTCTCCGAAATTATGAAACTCCCCGCACTCCGCCACTGTAAGGGTGACAACCGTCTGTTTTTCCTCCTGTGCCTGCTCTGCGGCTTTCTCCTGCAGGGCGGCTCGTTTTTCCGCAAGATAGGCTTCCACACCCGGAAGGTACTCCCCAAGCGTCCCGGTCTTTCCTTCTGTAATGGGATTGATGTCTACCTTAACGCCGCCGATTGTAAAACCGTCCTCGTTAAAGGCATTGAACAGGTCATCTTCGCTTTCCCTTCCCCGGTACTCCACCACCACGTCAAGGTCAGAAGCAGCTTCCTCCAAACCTCTGCACCGGCTTCCGGATACTGCTGCATCAACAAGCTCTATATTTATCCCATACTCATCAATTTTGGACTGCAAATAAGCGTAGACACTCAGCTCTATATCCTTCTTTTTTTATTGCTGTACGCCCGTCAGGGTGGGACGTACAGCCTGCGAATTAAATATTTCATAAGCTCTCCTTCCCACTTCTGGACAAAAAGTCCAAAAGCTGTTTTTTATCCTATAAGCACCCGGAACGGATACAGGATTCGTATTCTTCCAGTCCTGCGCCTGCGTCCTCCCCGTATGACAGCTTTATGTCACAGAAGTCATGCAGTGTGCCGGATAACAGGAAATCCTTATAAAACCTTGCAAAATCGCCGCAAAACTTTTCTATGATGCGTGTAAAATCATCATTCTCACGATATTCATAGTAAATCCGCTTCCCGCCAGTGCTGCCAAGCATATCCGTAAGCTGGTAACTAAGCTCCCCTGTCTGCTTGACGGAAATCTGCATCAGGTTATAGTCATTCCGCAGCTTAAAATAGGAACTGTGGAACTTTGACGATACTGTAATGTTGGGATTCTCCCCCAACTCCGCACAGACCGCCGCCAGCCTTTTCAATAGCTCCGCTGTTGCTTTTTTCTGGAACTCTCTTTTTTTCATTACATCCTCCATTCTGCTTCTGGACAAAAAGTCCAAAAGTTACTTAAACGCAAAAAGGGCAGCTACAAACCGCTGTTTACGGTCTATAACTGCCCTCACGCTGTTTCTGGTATTTAATTATCTGTACCGGATTACCGGACACTGCTTTGTCTTTTTCCCTACTTTCCTCCGTTCCAGAGCGAAAACCATATCCCCGGTACGCTCAAAATATCCGATGTCTTTTTTCCAACTTATGCCGCATTTGCAGTGCTGTAACCCGATAAACTGCTGTTTCATCTTCCTTCCGCAGTTCGGGCATACTTTTTTGCTCCTGCCTATCTGCTTTACTTTCGGCTTGTCGGCATCTTCTTTCTTTTTCTCTTTCTTTTCCGGAAGCCCGTTCTCTGCAATCCTCGTTTCATAACGTGGCAATCGGTAAAGATACAGGCTGTATATTTCATCAAAGGAAGCCTTTTCCGCTATCCCCTTTACCCTCTGGTAAATCTGTCCCGCAATTTTTTCACAGTCCTCTCCTTCCGGCATCCTGCCATGCTCCCTGTAATAATCACAGGTCTTTTCAAACATACCGTCTGCTATTCCTGCTTTCTGCTTCTGCTTTAAGTCTTTATATGTCCTGTCTGCCCTTTTCAGGCGCTTCCTGTTTCCCAAACACACCACTCCTTTACCCTGATACGGTCTATTTTAGCAGAAAACGCCCCGAAATTGTAAAAAATATCTGCCACCTAAGCGAAAGCATCTTCACACCGGGAAATAAAATGTAGCCCAGCAAACTAAAGTTCCTGTCTCCCGCACAAAAACGTCAAATTAAAATCTCAGGTTTCAAATACTGTCTGTAAGAGCGTGCTGTAGGATGCGGCACGTTTCCCTCTTGACCATCCCATGCC
>CAJTGE010000102.1 GCA_910575795.1 Clostridiaceae bacterium
ATCCATACGGCAGCCACGTCCTTCCATAAAAGTCTGGCTATATTATATGACTTTAATACATCAAATTCAACTAAGAGTGGAAAGAACCTATCTACCGTTTACTTCTGAACTGCGAAAATGAGAAGCTACCAAAGGAAACATTGGTGGCGTTTGAACTCTAAAAATAACCGCTGCAATTTTACGGAAATTGCAGCGGTTTCATTGGTTGCGCTTGACTCAACTTATTATTTAAGTGTATTACGAGGATCAATACTCATCGTGTCCTATTGATGAACACGGCTTCGGCGGGATCGAAGTAGTCTGCGGTATTGCTACTTAGTCCGCTGGCCTTCCAAGCCTGTTCAAATGTAATATTCTCGATGTTGCTCAAAATAACATAGGTTGTATCCTCAACGGCGTTATTCAACCGTCCGGTAACTTCCAGCCTGTACTTGTAAGTCTAGCAAGTCACAGTTCCTTCCATTCCATTTATAGATGCAAAACTTGCACTGTAAGTGCCAGCATCCCACAGTTCATCCCTAAAGATATGTTCATACGTTTCAGCTTCGACTTCATAGACATAGCCACCAATTTCTACTGTAATATTGTTAGAACCTTCATTGTTTACGAAAATACACCAATACGGTGCCTCCTCAGTAAGTACCATCTTATTTTGTAAAGATGTATTTCCAGCAAGATTTAGTTCAAATCCGTTTAGTCTACCCTTTTCTGCTGCAACTTTGATGCTATAAACATCCGCAATTCGTGCAGGATAAGTTTCAAGGATTTCACCGGAGTATTCGATTTCAATTGCATCTCCGACTTCTGGTTCGGGTGACGGCCGAGCATTTCTGATAGGCACTTCAATTCTGTCTGCACTACTCAGTTCCCAACTACCCTCAACAGGTTTCACAAGATAATACCCATCATGGATTTCCAGAATTTCAGCTTGGAACACCTGATGTGCTTCGTTAGAAAAGCCTTCAATCTGAAGACAATTATTCTTGAAAACCAATCGTCCGGTTTCTACCAGTTCTTCAGAATTGTACTTTGTTTTATCTACGTACAGATGACCGTCTTGCTTATCCAGTCTAAGTGCGAAATCGAAACATCCTCGGTCAGACAGTTCATAGCTTACACCATTTACATAGTCATAAATGGTAATGCGATTATCAATCATTCCAGAACCAAAGCTGTATGTTGCACAGATTTCTGGGAAATCATCCCCAGTAAGGTCAGTAAAATAAGCGTTCCATATTGGCATACCATCAATCAAAATTGTTTGGCCAGTAAGTTCCGAAGTGTCAAAGGGTTTTGACGCAATTATTTGTGTCTGGTTGTAGCTGAAAGTAACATCTGGATATATCGGAAGTTTTATAGTTGATTCATCATCCATAGCAGAGGGGTTCTCTGTGTAGTCAAACCACTCTATGACGGAATTTACCTCATCAGCAATACGCACCTCTACATTTTCCACTTCGACATATACAATAATGTCCTCGTCAGTGGAGTTCTGCATATTTACACCAATCTTAAACCACGTATCTTTTTCAGCATCAAATTCCACCGGCATTCCATGTGTAAGATAGGTAGCAGTATATCCGGTTTCTGTTGTTTCATTGACCGGAGATAACAGGACTTCCGTATCACCCAATCCATCACCAGACCATATTTTGATTGAGTTCTTGATTGTGCTGACTTCTTCATCCGAATACACAAATTCTTCTTGACTTCCCGCTGGAACAACGATTCGCAGTGTGTAACTGTCTTGCTTCGGATTTGTCAGAAAGCAGACCACAACAACTACACAGGCAATCACTGCAAGAATGATAATCCAAAACGCAGGTTTCTTATAATTCATCACGGATTTCACACGCTCCTTTACACCTACCTCACCAAAGGCAAGAGGACAGGCGGCAATCATACGACGATTTACGCTGCAAGCCACAAGTGCTTGGGTATAATCTGCTCTCTGTTCATTTCCGAGTTCCTTGATAACCTTTTCATCACAGGCAAGCTCGATGTCACGACACAGCAGAACATAAGCCAGCCACATCAAAGGATTGAACCAGTGAATTGTCAGCAGGAGAAAACCAAGAGGTTTCCACCAATGGTCTTTGCGGCGAATGTGTGCTTGTTCATGGGCAACAACGTGTTCCATATCCTGCTCATCCATTTTGAACGGCAGATAGATTTTCGGCTTGATGATGCCCAAGACAAACGGAGAACCGACATTCTCACTTTGGAAAATATTGTCCTCGTAGCGAACGGCAGTATCCACCTTACGGCGCAGACGCCAGTAACTGATGGCTGTATATAATGCCAGTGCAATCATGCCGAAAATCCAAATATATTCATAGATACCAATGGTAATCTGCAACGGATTTGCACTTGCGCCAGCCATCGGAGTGTTAGATTGGCCGATAATAGGATTGACTGCGTTGTTTATTGCATTTATACCGCTATTGATGGTTGGTGTAGTATCCATTCCAATGTCCAGAGGAATGGTTTCTGCACTTGGAATCAGACTCAATGCACTCTCAAAAGAGAATGGGCAAACCAATCTGACAGCTACAATACCCCAAAGTAGAACATTGACCCATTTGGGAGCTTTCTTCAAAACAAGCCTGAGTATCAGCACAGCCAGGATAAGCCAGCTTGCCGATATGCTCATGTTGATAATTTTCAAAAAGAGTTCGTTCATTGTGAACCTCCTTTCCTGATGCGGTCGATCATGCGCTGTACCTCATCAAGCTCATCTTCGGACATAGCCTGATGCTTTGTAAAAGCAGCGATAAAGGCAGGCAGAGAACCCTCGAATTTCTTCTCAACCAGTTCATCGATCTCACACGCCTGGGCTTCATCTTTGGAAACGAGAGAAGTAACAGTGCCATTGTCGTTCTTCAGCACACCACGCTCTCCAAGACGCTTGATAACGGTATAAGTCGTAGTTCTTTTCCATCCGAGTTGATCCTGGCACAGCTTTACAAGCTGGGTAGCAGTAACCGGCTCATGCTCCCACATAATCAAACAAAAACGATATTCACTTTCGTGAATCTTCGGAAAATCCATATTCACGCCCTCCTTGTCTATACCGTTAGACTTCATATATAGTCTACAACATTAGACAATCAAAATCAATAGCGTTCACAGAGAAGATACAAAAAATTGCCCGCAGAATTTCTCCCACGGGCAAAGTGTTGGTTAACTATCAAGCGGTTTGTATTCAGTTACAGTTTTCAAATAGGTTTCGGGATCACCGTTCAATATCAAGTCTGCATATCCAATCGGATCATTGTAGATCAGATAGTCCAATTCTGACCGCTGATACATATTATCGGCAACCTCATTCTCCACGGCGATGGTATCAATGGCAATCATACTGCCATCTAAGAATTTCAGTTCCACACAGGCATTATCCATGTTGAACTCACAAGAAATCAATCTATCCATAAGAAACCTCCATTTTGCTGGATGTTAGATCATCCCAAAATATTTGAATGCTTCTCGGAATGCTTTCTCTTTTTCCGGCGGGCATTGTGGCTGTCTGGAATCCTCAGCCTTCGGCAGATTGTAGTTTTTGCCTACTTCAATCCCACATTTCCGTTTGATCTGTGAGATATAGAGGTTGGACACCTTTAACCCGGTATGCTCCAAAACATACTCCTTGATCTGCGGATAGGTTGCTCCATCTTGGAACTCCGACATATCCATATCTTCCAAAGAGAACTCAACCCGAATCTTTTTCGAGTCGACCTCGCCCTTGGAAAGCAAGACAATGGTTTCAACATGTTCACCGTTGTCCAAACCTATACTTAAATCATTTTCAATAATCGGCAGCTTAAACCGAATTGATTTAAGCCACTGCCCCCCTCATGTCTGTTATCCTATTTGTGCAACGGTCGTTGCACTTTTGCTGTTAATTTTGTTATTATTCTAATTCTTTTTCTATTTCTTCAATAGAAGGCAAACTGCTCTGGAACTCCTCTGGCAAAGACTGTGTGAGCTGATTCTGCCAATCTGCAACACCAATCGGGTTCTGATAACCAGATAAAGAATATTCCACTACAGTTTTATTCTTACCCTTAACCAACAAAAGCCCGATTGTCGGTTTGTCATCAGGATGGCACAAAATATCATTTACTATATTCTGATACATATTTAACTGACTGATAAATCCCGGCTCAAAATCACAGGCTTTTAATTCTATCACAACATAGCAACGTAATTTCAAGTGATAAAACAAAAGATCTAAATAAAAATCCTGTCCTCCAACCTCTAAATGAACCTGCCGCCCAACAAATGCAAATCCCTGTCCTAATTCTAATAGAAAACTTTGAATATGTTCTGTTAGTTTCTGTTCTATTTCCACCTCACGTCTTGGCATATCGGTTCCCAAAAAGTCAAACAAATAAGGATCTTTAAATATTTGATTCGCCATATCAGAATCAAGCGATGGCAGTGCCACAGGGAAATTGTTGACTGTTTTTCCAGTACGTTCCATTAATTTACTTTGTATCTGTAACTCAAGTATCGTTTTACTCCAACCATTTTCTATCGTTTTACCAGCATACCATATGCGTTCTTCCTGTGTTTTTAATTTATCCATCAAAGTAATATTTGTCCGCCATGGTATTTGTGCAACGACCCGTTGCACAATTTCATAATCCCCCCAACACTGGGCAAATTTTCGCATATACTTAATATTACGTGGAGAAAAGCCGGACATTTCTGGAAAAGCAATTTTCAGATCCTTTGACATACGGTCAATAACCTTTGCACCCCATCCCTCTTCCTCTTGTTTTTTCAAAATAGCCCTGCCAATATTCCAGTAAAGGCAAATCATGCTTGTATTGGCGTTCATTACAACTGAAACTCTCTGCTTCTGAATTTCTTTCTTAATTTCTTCTATAAATTGCAAATAACTATCACCCATTTCAGAAAGATTCGGAGCAACCGGAAATATCACTCCCTCTTTATCCTTTCCCATCCGCTTGCGCTTATCCATAAAACACCTCCTATATTCCTATTTGCCAATTACCATATTTATCCTATTCTTACATCCACATTTGGCAAAGCATAAATTGTTTTAGGTGCATTTTTAGGCAAAGTCAGTATCGACTACTTCGATACATTACGATTTCTCCTTACATTCAAATTGTATTTCCCCGATAATCTTAAAAATACCTTAATATAGAAATCATTTTATCACCTGTCTTTGGTTAAATATAGACCACGTCCTTAATTCCCATGGAACCTGGATTCTCGGAGTTAACATGACGAGGTTGGTACCTTCACTCCGAGAGCCTCATATATTTTTGCCTGCTTATTGAGAAGTTCTCCAATCCTTAAGGAA
>CAJTGE010000103.1 GCA_910575795.1 Clostridiaceae bacterium
ACCATTATGCCGTGGAAAACATCAACCGGTGGGTGGGACGGGGCTTTGAGTTCCATGACAGGCTGGTATTCCTCAGTAAGAGCATGGGGCATACGACAGTGGGGAGCACGAAGTACTACTACTCGATTGTGCCCGGGCTCTCGGAGATCATAAAGGAACAGACACAAGCCGGTTCGGAATGGATGATGCCGGAGGTGCCCGCAGATGAAGAAACCTAATAAGGAAAGCATCCTGATAGCCGGATATATTTCAGGGTTTCTGGACGGTTATGTCCTTTCACAGAAAACAGACAGCATGAACACCCTGAAATCCTGCCGGGATGCGATCGTGCTGTACCTGTTCTTTCTGGAGAATGAGAAAAAGATACACAGTGACAGCCTGAATGCAGACTGCTTCCGGCATACGGTTATCGAAGAATGGCTTGTCTGGCTGCGGGAATCCAGGGGATGCAGCCCGGAGAGCTGCAACAACAGGCTGGCATCTTTAAGGACATTTTTGAAGTACCTGGGCAGCCGGGATGTGGCTTACCTACACTTGTATCTGGAGGCGGCCCAGATCCCGCGCAGGAAATGCCAGAAAAAGAAAGTGGAAGGCCTGACGAGGGAAGCGGTAAAGGCACTGCTGGATGCCCCCAGCCCATTAAGCAGGGCCGGACGCCGGGATATGGCATTCCTTATCCTGCTCTACAGCACCGCTGCCCGGCTGGACGGGCTCCTGTCGATGAAGAACAGCCAGCTCCACCTGTCGGACGAAAAACCATATGCGGTTATTATCGGGAAAGGAAATAAGATCCGCACCCTTTACCTGCTGCCCAAGACCGTCGCGCATTTAAAGCGTTACCTGGCAGAGTTCCATGGGGAAACACCGGATCCGGAAGCTTATGTCTTTTATTCCCGTAATACTGGATGCCATGGGAAGCTGGCCCAGCCTGCCATCAGCAAGATGTTGAGGAAATATGCCAAGATGGCGCATGAGGTCTGCAGTGATGTGCCGCTAGGGCTCCATGCACACCAGCTTCGCCATTCGAAGGCTTCACACTGGCTGGAGGATGGGATGAACATCATACAGATTTCATTTTTACTCGGCCACGAACAGCTCCAGACCACGATGGTTTACCTTGATATCACTGTGGAAGAGAAAGCAACGGCACTGGCCACTCTGGAGGATGAAAACGACAGAAAGGTATCTGCAAAGTGGAAAAATCCTGATGGCTCTCTTGTAGATTTTTGCGGTATCAAGAGAAAAAGATAAAAATAATATCCAAACTTTTTCAGACGGTATTTGTTGCGGTTTACGTCTTTTTTCTGAAAGGTTTGGATTTTATTTAAGTTTGGATAACTGAGGTCATACACGCGGACTTTTCCAGGATACTTCCCCGCCAGATCTGCATGGGACCACGCTCTATTAAATGCAGAATACACCGTTTCCGTTGTCAGTGGCCCGCCATTTGCAGACGGAAAGAAGTATGGATTTTCACAGCAAAAAATCCTCCTCCGCTGTTCATATCTGCGGGCAAACGTGAGCATATCATCGGACATAACAACAAAGCGTTCTTTGTTGCGCTTGGTATGAGTAATAAGAATCTCGCCGGTTTCTAAATTAATATTTTCCGCCAGCAATTCCCGGCCTTCATTGGGGCGCAGGCCGCAGGTATAGATCAGGCGGTACAGGGCAGGGGCAACCTCGTTTAGAAATGGTTCCTTTTTCGTAGGAGGCAGATGGTCAATGGCGCTGAAAAGAGCTGTCAATTCCATGTCGGTAAAAAGGTAGGCCACTGCCCTGCTTTTGCGTGGAGTATATTTCTCCGGTAGGATATATGCTTCCTCCCCAACAGCGCAGAGGTATCTTGCAAACTGCCGCATTGACGCGACTCTCTGGGCTGTGTTATAGCCGGAAACTGTGGCATCATTGATCCAGTCGAGAACAAGTTCACGGGACAGTTGTGTCTGGCCTGGATGATTTTCTATACACCAGCAGTCAAATTTTATGAAATGCCGGAGATAGGTTTCCCTCTTATAGCCACGGGCTGTACGGTAGTCCAGAAAATTGGAGAGCCGTTCTCTGAAATCGCTTGAAAATTCCTTCATTGAACCTCACCTCCTGCCGGTGCAATCCCCGCAAAGGACAGCGCACACATTTTAAGATGTTCCGCATCCGCTGCAAGGTAAGGCTTTGTAGAATTGATATTTTTGTCCCCAAATACCTGGGCGACATCATAGACGGAAATCCCGTTTGTTACCATAGATGTCCCAAGCGCACGGCGCAGATTGTGGAACCTCTTATTTGCTGGCAGGCCAGCGGCGATACAGCAGTCCCTGTAAATCTCTCCTACTGTCACCGCAGCGGCAAGCCTCTTGTGGGGCGCGTTGATACGCAGAAAAATTTCTTTGTCTGCCGTGCTTGGCCGGCCATTAAGAATGTAGTCCTTTAACGCCTCGCCCACATCCTGGGTCAGCGGCAAAATCACCGGATTGGCCGTTTTGGACTGTACGATGCGGATTTCGCCGCGGAGCCAATTTATATCTGCCAGCTTCAGCGCAACTATATCACAGGCCCGCAAGCCAAGTACCGTCCCCAACAGCATGATCGCATAGTCACGTTTTCCTTTTACCGTTGAACGGTTGATTGTGTCCAGCAGTTTTGCTATATCTGATTTTGGAAGAACCGGGAACACCTTCTTTTCCCGATTTACTGCAAATGAAAACAACGCAGAATAATTATCATCCACTCGCCCGGTTGCATGGAGAAAAGCATACAGTTTCTTCAGATACAGCCGTACATTGTGGATGGTGCTGGGCGGATATTGTTCTGAGCAGGCCAGAAGAAACTTCTGGATATGGATTGCTCCAACTCCATCCATATCGGTGAATCCCTTTCCTTCCAGCCAGGCAAAATATTTGTATGTTACCCATCGTATATCACAGCGGGTATTGGGATGAAAATCTCCTGCTATAAATTCCTCTGCGGTCTGTTCAAACTTTGGCGTCAGTTTTTGCCTTGCTCCTCGAAGCGTGCTTGACAGCGAATCGATCTTCCCCGTGCTGACATAGCTCACAAAACGGTCGATCTCCCTCCTGATCCGCTCATAATATTTCTTCTGCATACTGCCCTTAAAATATTTATCATCAATTTCACCCATATAGCGATTGATGGTGGCCTGATCAAAATATTCTAGGCCTGCGTTCAGATGCTGCCGGATCATAAGTTCCGCCCGTCTTACCAGCAGCAGCTTTGTTGTGATGCTGTATCCCGTCTGTGCCAGAGCAGTTTCATAGCTTTCCAGCATCCCCTCAAGTGGTGATTTCTCTTTTGATGGCATAGCAATTTTCCTCCTACTATAATAGTCAGGGGTTCCCCCTGCTACCTATAGAATACCGTGTCATCTGAGATTTGCATATTTTTATCAGAAATTATCCTGTATTTTTATTACTTTCTTGATTCCATTCTCCAGCACAATTTTTGTAAGCGTCAAATAAGATAGTGGATAGAAAAATAACCACCAACCCTCTATAATAAAAGGGCAGTGGTCATCGGCGCCGTTCCTGTACCATGGGATCCCATGGCAGATAGTCATCCAGATATTCCGGATTCTCAAGAAATGTACTCCCCGGCATATCTGACAGGATATATTTGATGTATTTCATTGCATCCAGGCCATTGGCTTTCGCTGTTTCGACCAGGGTATAGATCCCTGCGCTTGCAGCAGCGCCCTTCGGACTTCCCGCAAACAGCCAGTTCTTCCGGCCGATCACAAAGGGGCGGATACAATTCTCCGCAAGGGAATTACTAATGGAACAGTTCCCATCTTCAAGATAATTAAAAAATTCCTGCCGGTTGTTCAGGGCATACCGGAAAGCTGTATGGAGCTTCGACTTTGGCAGTTCCCCGGCAGAGTTTAGCTCTGCCCATGACCAGAAAGCCTCGGGAAGCGGCTTCTCGCGGTTGATCCGTTCCTTTTTCTTCTGTTCCGGGGGAAGGCCCTCCAGTTCCTTTTCTATCTCAAACAGCTTATTCAGCCGCAGGACTGCCTCTGCGGGTTTTGAAGCTTTCGGGTCATGGATGTCTTTGGGCAGCGCGTCCACGAAAGCGCGTCGCAGGTGGGTGCAGCACAGGCATCTCGTAACCCCTTTCACCCCATTGTACCCGGAATAAGCATCCGTATGGATATATCCGGTATAGCCTTTTAAAAACGCTTCCGGATATTTTCCGCCCCTCCCCGGCTGGTACTCAAAATACCGGGCCGGCCTTGCCTGGTCCCTGATGCTGCAGTACACCCACATGTAAGAATCCGAAGTGTTCTTCCGCTCTGGTTCCTTCAGCACCTGTACGTGGGTCTCATCGATATGCAGATGCCCCTGTTTTAGAAGTTCCTGCCTCAAATGAGAGACCACATGAGAGAGCCAGTCCCGGCAGACGCAAAGGAGCCGGTTCGACATCGTTGCCCTGCTTAAGGAAAGGCCCAGGGCCTCCCATTCCTTTTCCTGGCGGTATAATGGAATGCCCAGCTCAAACTTCTGATGGATGAGCCATGCGATCGTGGAAGCAGACGCCAGGGAATGCATGACCGGGGAATACGGCGCCGGGGACTTCTCCATATAAGGTGTTCCGTTTTTGCGGCATGCCCTGCATTCATAGGTTTCCCGGTAATGGTCGATCACCTTGAGGCTGGCGGGGATGAACTGTACCTCGGTACGGACAAACTCCTCACCGGCTTTTACCATGGCGCCTCCGCACCTTTCACAGATTTGTTCTCTCTCATCAATCGTGTGGAGCACTTTGCTGCGGGGAATGTCTTTTATCAGTTTTTCCCGCTGGCCGGTATATTTTCTTTTGCGCAGATGCTTTTCGGCCGCCACCGGATCCGGCTCCTGCGCCTTCGGATCGGCGCAGGTTTCAATCTCATTAAAAAGAGACATCTGTCCCTCTATTTCAAGGGCAGACGTCTTCTCTGATTTTGTCCCATAAAGTTTACGGGTAAGGAAATCAACCTGCCCCTTCAGGAGCCGGACCTGCTGTTCCAGTTCTTTGATCTGCTTTTTGTACTCCTGTCCTATATCCGGCATGGGCTGAAAACCTTCCTGTTCTGATGAAACCATTGTACCATAAAACAGCAGGATTTTCCAGTATTTATAAGGAATTTTCGGGTTTCCCGGGCTTTTGGGGATCCCATTTCCGAACCGCTCTGGGCTGCTCCGGGGAAAGGCCCTCCAGCAGCCAGCGGAGTTGCTGATGGGAGATTAATCTGGCTTCTTCGCCTGTGCGCGGCCACTGGAGGCGGCCGTTTTCGTAGCGCTTATAGAAAAGA
>CAJTGE010000104.1 GCA_910575795.1 Clostridiaceae bacterium
ACGTCTTTTTGCATCAAATGTACGTATTCCTGCGGCGCTTCCTTCGCTCTTTCAATTTCATCTCCCAAATGAGTCATTACAGATAAAGCCATGCTTTCTCACCTCCTATCCCGTTGTCAATGTCCCTTGCTATTTCCTTCCATCTGCCCTATACTGGATATACAGGCTGTTGCCGCAGCCGAGTACAGAAGACAGAAAGGACTTAATATGCTAAAACTCGAGTTACCAGACTCCATTACTCATGTTGTCAAAAACACCACCGACGAATTAACTACAAATGTCGGAAAAACTCTTGGCGATATTTGGTATCTTATTTTTAGTGGTATCTCTTATGCTGCTGATAAACGCCGTGCCAAATATATCCATAATTTGTCCGTTTACAAGCAGGAGATTTCAGCATCGATAGATAAGATCCCAGCCGATAAACGGATTGAACCCTCTCTACAAATAACTGCGCAGGCTTTAGAAAATTCCAAATACTGCATTGAGGAAAAGGAACTCCGTGATATGTTTACTGCCTTGATAAGCAATTCCATGAACTCGGACTTTTCACAAGATATACATCCATCATTCGCGGAGATTATCAAACAAATGTCTGTCCTTGATGCACAAATACTAAAGATAATTAAAAATGCACCTATTCAGAGTGTTCCCATATGTAATTATCGTGTATCTTCTGCTGATAAAGAAGGATACTCAATAATACAGGAAAATGTGTTTCTGGGACTACCAGACGTCAGTTTAGAATCTTGCTCTACGTCCATATCCTCTTTAGAGAGATTAGGATTGCTCCAGATTCCTCCAGACATATATTTGAATCCTGAAGGGTGCTATGATATGTTCAAACAACATCCCAGTTTCCTTTTTCTACAAAAAAAATATTCAAATGGTAAGCCTTCGATTGAAAAAAAGGTTGCCCGGCTAACTCCTCTCGGACAATTGTTTGCCAAAATTTGCATTCCTGATTGATTCCATGGCCATATTGACAATATCTTTAACATACCTGTCAATAATCCTAAAAGTTATTGAAGCTGATATCCGGCAGCAGACTACAGAAACAACAAATGCTGTAGCTGCTGCAATTGCTATGGTTTGCAGTCCGGTCATTCCCCACCTCCTATCCCGTTGTCAATGTGCGTCATTACCGCTCATCCCACCTCCTTCCTATCTGGCAATCTGGGCTTATAGCGTTCCCGAAGTTCTGTTGGTGATATTTCCATAGCTTCACATAAATCATACAATTCGTTAGCCTCTAAACGCCTCTTCTTTCCGAGTATCATTGATAAAACAGCAGGGGTCATATGAGCTTTGGCCGCTATAGAGGCTTGTACAAAGCACCTGTCTTTAATGGCAACTTTTATATTATCTCTAACATCAAAACTCAATTAGTATTCACCTCCTTATTTATTCAATTTTTGATTACATCATTATGATAACACTCAAATTTTTATTAGTCAATAGGTTTTTAATAAAAATTTGAATATTTATATTGATTTTAATAACTTTCTATGATAATATCGAATGGAAAGGACGGTGATGGTAATGACCAAAGAAGAGATAGGAGAAAAACTTAAAGCCGCAAGAATCTCCTGTGGAATGACTCAGCAAGAAGTTGCTAATAAAATAGGCCGAAAGCAACCCATTATCGGACATTGGGAAACCGGTTATTCACAACCAGATGCCAATACCCTATTTACGCTTTGTGATATATTTGGAACTACTGTTGATGAAGTATTTGGTTTTAAAAAGGATAGACCTTTTATATCAACAAAAGATAAATCTTTACTTGATAAATACCATTTGCTTGACCCCCTAAGCCAGTCCCACGTTGACTGCGTGCTTGACTGGGAAGTTGAACGCTCCAGCCAGCTCCTGAATGCCTCCAAGCAAATTGATCAGATGGAAAAGCAACTCCGTACTATGCCCCTCATCAAGCGTCTCTGGGCCTACTATGGAAAAAACGCCGCTGCGGGGAAGGCTGTAGAATTGACGGATATCATGGCCGGTACGTTGGAAGCCCCACTGAATGATATCAATAAAAATGCTGATTATACAATCGGAGTTAGCGGAGATTCCATGGAACCCACCTATTTTGACGGAGATATCGTCTACGTTCAAAAAGTCACGGAAATTAACACGGGAGAAATCGGAATCTTCCAAAAAGAGGGATGTATATACATCAAAGAAATTGGGCAAAAAGGTCTGATTTCCCATAATAGCAAATATAGTCCTATGGAAGATGACGGAGTGGTGATATGCATGGGAAAAGTCATCGGGAAGGTTGAAGGGGACTATGTTCTGAAAAAATAGGCCAACTAAATATCGGAGATGTGACTTATGGAATATCAAACATAAATCTTTGGTATTCTTCAACCAAGAAATTATAGGAAAGGTCATGAAATTAAGAAGAAAACTTTAAGATTGAAAAATAATTACGAAACGAGGACATTTTATGAAAAAATTTTATTTGGCTACTTTATGTGCTGTTGTTTTGTTATCTGGCGGTTGCTCAGATTCAAGCATCAATTCTACCATTACAGAATCTGAAACAATCACAGAAGCAACGGTTGAGACAGTTAAAGATACACTAGATGAATCTATAAGTGATGAAAGTACCATTAATTCTTCTGGAAATATTGCCGAAATCGATAATCCTATTGAATTACCAAATAAAGAAGGATTGACGCATGCTCTTGCTGAGGCATTCGTCTCTATTGGGTTGGATGCAGTTCCTCCATTGGAATTTAAAAACTACGAAAACATTTCCGGAACAATAAGTGTTGATGTTTATACAAAAACAGAAAAATGTAATCTTCTATTTGCTTGTTTCTATATTGACATAACAGACTCCTGGAATATTGTTTCTGTTAAAAATAGTGATAATCAACATACTTACTGGGTTCAGAAAGGTTTGGAAAACAAAGTAGACCTATATGATTATAATACAGATACTCTAGTATCTGCTAAATCAGAGACATTTTCTTCTGACCCTGTTGGTGATTTTGAATCTCAAGCAGAATCAATAAATGACGATTTTGAAGAAGTCCTAGAATCTATTGCAGATAAATACCAGATAGAAACAAAACAAGACTAAAGCAAGCCATGATTTTTTTGCAAAATATCAGCTTAATGTGCGGCAATGCCTATATTAAAGAATACGGCGAGACAGGATTAATCTCACGCAATCTGGACGCAGGCAATATCCGAATATAATAATATCGTTTGTATGGGAAAGGTTGTCGGGAAGCTTGAAGGGCCTTATGAAATCATCTGTGATTAAACTGCTATATCAACTTAGAGGGAAATTTAAGACAGGAGGCAGGGCATGAAATATAAAGAATTTTTAGAATACATGGAAAAAAATCTGGAAGGCTACCGCATCTTTACATCAAAAGCACTACAGTACCAGCGCGGTAAAAATGCAAAGCGCGCCCCCAAAAGCCGCTGGAATGATGAAAAGCTGCAAAAAGCCGCTTACGGTATGTGGAAAATGTCCATGGAAAACTTATACAATAACCTGAAACGGGAAATCAACTCAGATATCTCATCTGCATGGACATCCTATATTAAGGAAAATGAGCTGTTTGAAATCATAAATGAAAATATCAGCGATTTGGATTTTTCCGATGACGCGGCATAGCAACAGACATTTATACGCACACTGACAATATAATATGCTTACCCGGGCAGCCGGGGGACGTGTTCTCACCCGTTCCGAGTCTTGCGGAAAGGGGTGATTATTATGAGTACATATGAGGAATTCATGGTTATTCTGACCTTTGGTCTTTTAATCGTTGGGATTCTGAATCTGAAAAATAAAAAATAGCCGTCCTGCTCTTGGCCGAGGAGACAGCTATTTTTTAGTGAATTCTCGCCGGGACGGGTAGCACGCACCTACCTTCCGGCTGTCCTGTTAAGCATATTATATTCCAGTATTGATTATTTGTCAAATTAAGATTGCCGTACATTGACAATATATAGCGTCTGTTTTTTCCGCAAATAAAACGAAAGGGGGGATGGATATCATGTCAGACTTTCTGATGAAACCCAAAATTGACTACGCCTTTAAAGAGATCATGATGGATGAACAGGCCCGGATCGGCTTCCTGTCCGCCGTCTTAAAGCTAAACCCTGCCGATATCCGCAAAACAGAACTGTTAAATACCAGCTTGAGGAAGCTGCACGAGGATGAAAAGCAGGGGATCGTGGATGTGCGGATCCTGATGAACAATCATACTGAAATTGATATCGAGATCCAGCTATCCATATTGAATGTATGGGCAGACCGCGCCCTGTTCTATCTCGCAAAGATGTATACAGACCAGATCAGGCCCGGGCAGGACTACACGGTATTTAAAAAATGTGTCAGCATAAGCATCCTGGATTTCGTGCTTTTCAGGGAGGATCCTGAATTCTACTCCTGTTTCCACATCCGGGAAGACTCAAGGCAAACCCTTTACACGGACAAAATGGAATTCCATGTTCTGGAGTTGCCAAAGCTGCCTCCGGAATTAAAGGACGGCTCCAGCGATATCCTGTTATGGGCAAAGTTTATTAATTCCGAAAGGAAGGAGGAATTTGACATGCTTGCAGCAAAAAACCCATATATCGGCAGCGCTTACGAGCACCTGCAGGTGATCAGCCAGGACAGGGAAAAACGGCTTGAATATGAAGCGCGTGAAAAAGCGATACGCGACTATAATCAGGGGATACTTGAGGCTGAACAGCGGGGAGAAGACAGGGGACGGGCGCAAGGCAGAACAGAGGCAAGAACAGAAGGGATCAAAATATTGATCACTGACAATATTGAAGAAAAAGTCCCCAAAGAGAAAACCCTTGCAAAATTACAGAAACACTACAATTTAACAGAAAGCCAGGCAGAAAAATATTATATCGAATTTGCAAAGAAGAACCTGTAATCTTCGTATCAAATTCCAGTACGGCCAGATGTAACGATAACTAAGCTCGTTTATGATTTATTACAGAATGTAAAAACCGCCCCTGCGCCAACAGGAACGGTTCTTACATAGATTCTATACCCTGACTGTGCGCCAGAGATGATACAATCACATCACAAAAAAATTGTACCATCTCCAGCGCCTCCTGTCAAAGGTATGGCGTTATTTTTATACAAAAATTTGGCTGCCTTGCGCAGCCGGACAAACAAGAAAGGAGAATGGTACTAATGGCAAAAGCAAAAAAGCTGCCGTCCGGATCCTGGCGCTGCCTGGTTTACAGCCACAC
>CAJTGE010000105.1 GCA_910575795.1 Clostridiaceae bacterium
CATTCCTGGCATCTGCACGCCCCACTTCGCGGTATATTTGTGCCAAATTCACTTAACGCAGCCCACTGCGCCGCGTTCATTTGGCACAAATCTCCCACAAAGTGGCACGCACAGCTACCAGAAAGCAATTTTCAAACACGCTCTAGGGTACTGTCCCGATTATATCTGGCGAAACTCCGCAGGATAAATTTTCATCAGCAAGGCGGAGAAGGGAGGCGATGCGGCGGCATCGTTGACCGCCGACAACACAGTCTGATGGAAATTTAGGCATGGAGGTTTGCCTGAATATCATCGGTACAGTACACTAGGGTTTTCTGAACGGTTACGTATGGCTACTATATCTATATTGAGGTTTTCAGATGATGGGATCAGATACGATTGCCGCGATTGCGACGGCAGTTACAAATTCAGGGATTGGAATTATCCGGATCAGCGGGGATGAGGCTCTGCGCATCGGGGATCAGATATTCCGGGCGAAGAGCGGAGATAAGAGGTTAAGCGGGCAAAAGGCTTATACGGTTCACTATGGTACGATATGGGATCAGGGGGAAATGATTGACGAGGCTTTGGCGCTTGTTATGCGGGCCCCTCACAGTTATACGGCTGAGGATACGGTTGAGATTGACTGTCATGGGGGCGTGCTGGTGATGCGGCGTATTTTGGAGGCGGCCATACGTTGCGGGGCCAGGCTGGCAGAACCGGGTGAATTTACGAAGCGCGCGTTTTTGAATGGCAGGATCGATCTGTCGCAGGCAGAGGCGGTGATGGATGTGATTCAGTCCGAAAATCAGTATGCGCTGAAGAATTCAGTGAGCCAGTTGAGAGGCTCTGTGTCTCGCAGGGTAAAGGAGCTTCGGGAGAAGCTTCTCTATGAGATTGCTTTTATTGAGTCTGCGCTGGATGATCCGGAGAATATTTCGCTTGACGGCTACGCGGCGCAGCTTTCGGAGACGGTTTGCGGGATGAAGAGGGAGCTGGCGCGGATGATGGAGACATTTGACAGCGGCCGGATTCTGACAGAGGGGATCAAAACAGTTATTTTGGGAAAGCCGAATGCCGGAAAGTCGTCACTTCTGAATGCGCTGTCCGGGGCGGATCGGGCGATTGTGACCGAAATTCCGGGGACAACGCGGGATGTGCTGGAGGAATCGATCCGAATTCGCGATATCAGCCTTCGTCTGATCGATACGGCCGGAATCCGCGATACTGAGGATGTTGTGGAGCGGATCGGGGTGGAGAGGGCGAGACAGGCTGCTGAGGAGGCGGATTTGATCCTGTATGTGGTGGATGGCGCGCGTCCTCTGGATGAGAGCGATCAGACGATTATCCGCCTCCTGGAAGGGAAAAGGGCGCTTGTCCTGCTGAATAAAACGGATTTGGATTTGATCGTGACGCAGGAGGAGATGAAAGAGCGAACGGGACATGAGGTGATTTTGCTCTCGGTGAAGGAAGAAAAGGGGCTGGAGGAGCTGGAGGATCGGATCGAAGCTCTCTTTTTTGCGGGTGAGATTGACTGGAATGATGAGGTAATTCTCACGAATCTGCGCCATAAGACGGCTGTGGAAGAGGCTTTTCGGAGTCTTGAGCTGGTTGAGAGGAGTATTTCCGATCAGATGCCGGAAGACTTTTTTTCAATCGATTTGATGGATGCATATGAGAGGCTGGGAACGATCATCGGCGAGGCGTTGGAGGATGATCTGGTAAATGAGATTTTCAGCCGCTTTTGTATGGGAAAATAATTGGGCGATGCGGTGTTTTAGGAAAAGAGGGATTGGATAATGCCTGATTGGACAGAGAAGTATGATGTTGTGGTAGTTGGGGCCGGGCATGCGGGGTGCGAGGCAGCTTTGGCGGCGGCCAGGCTTGGGCTTGAAACGATGATGTTTACTGTCAGCGTGGACAGTATTGCGCTGATGCCGTGTAATCCGAATATCGGGGGCAGTTCAAAGGGGCATTTGGTCCGTGAGCTGGACGCGCTGGGCGGCGAGATGGGGAAAAATATTGATAAGACATTTATTCAGTCGAAAATGCTGAATCAGTCCAAGGGACCGGCGGTTCACTCCCTGCGCGCGCAGGCGGATAAGCGGGAGTATACGGGGCAGATGCGGAAGACGCTGGAGAATACGGATCATTTGACAATCCGCCAGGCCGAGGTATGTGAGATATTGACCGAGGAGAAGCGGGTGGTGGGAGTGAAAACATTTTCCGGAGCAGTCTATTTGTGCGGCGCGGTGGTGCTTGCTACGGGGACGTACTTGAGGGCCAGGTGTATCTATGGGGATGTGAGCAATCCGACTGGGCCGAACGGCCTGCAGGCAGCTAATCATCTGACGGATTCTTTAAAGGCGCTGGGGATCCGGATGTATCGTTTTAAGACGGGAACGCCGGCAAGAGTAGACAGGCGGAGCATTGATTTTTCTAAAATGGAAGAGCAGTTCGGGGATGAAAGAGTTGTTCCCTTTTCCTTTTCCACAGATCCGGAGTCGGTACAGAAGGAGCAGGCTTCCTGCTGGCTTACCTATACGAATGAGAAGACGCATGAGGTGATTCGTAAAAACCTGGATCGTTCGCCTTTGTTTTCCGGCGCGATTGAGGGAACCGGGCCAAGATACTGTCCGTCTATTGAGGATAAGGTAGTGAAATTCCCGGATAAGGATCGGCATCAGGTGTTTGTTGAGCCAGAGGGGCTTTATACAAATGAAATGTATCTGGGAGGAATGTCAAGTTCGCTGCCGGAGGATGTTCAGTTCGCGATGTACCGCACGGTTCCCGGGCTGGAGAATGTGAAGATTGTAAGGAATGCGTATGCGATTGAATATGACTGTATTGACGCCAGACAGCTTAAGCTTTCGCTGGAATTTAAGGAAATAGACGGTTTATTCAGCGGGGGACAGTTTAATGGGAGTTCCGGTTATGAAGAGGCCGCGGTTCAGGGCTTTATGGCAGGGGTGAATGCAGCGCGCAAGATTAAAGGCCAGGAGCCGATTGTTTTTGATCGTTCGCAGGCGTATATCGGCGTTTTGATCGATGATCTGGTTACAAAGGAGAGCCATGAGCCGTATCGAATGATGACGTCAAGGGCGGAATACCGCCTGCTTTTGCGTCAGGATAACGCGGATCTTCGGCTCTCCCGAATCGGGCATGATATTGGCCTGGTCAGTGACGGGCAGCTTGAGCGTGTGATGTGGAAGGAACAGGTAATAGGGGAGGAGCTGGCGCGTCTGGAGAAAAAGCGTGTGGGAGCTTCCGCAGAGGTTCAGACGTTTCTGGAGCTTCATGAAAGCGTGCCTTTGAAGACAGGTACTTCTATGGCTGAATTGATACGCAGGCCGGAATTGAATTATGCGGTGCTGGAACCTCTTGATCCGGAGCGTCCAAAGTTTCCGGCGGAGGTGGCTGAACAGATCAATATCAATATTAAGTATGAAGGATATATCAGGAGGCAGACGCAGCAGGTCGCACAGTTTAAGAAAATGGAAGGAAAGAAGCTGGAGCCGGACTTTGACTACTCTCTTGTAAAGAGCCTGCGCAAGGAGGCGGTGCAGAAATTAAATTTGCTTAAACCGGCGAATATTGGACAGGCGTCAAGGATATCCGGCGTTTCACCGGCAGATATTTCTGTTTTAATGGTATATCTTGAGCAGAACAGAAGAAATGGCGGGCAGATGCCATAACTGTTTTATCTGTTGCAGGCAGATACTGTAATTGTTCAGTTTGTCTGAATGGTTATTGTGAATGAAAGGATGGTCGGGTGCAGACAGATGGCTGGGAACAGGGATGAATTTGTGATGCGGATGAAGGAGGAACTGTGTCAGATCGATCTGGAGTTGACGGATCGTCAGATCGATCAGTTCTATCAGTATTATGAGAATTTGATTCATTGGAATACAATGATCAATTTGACGGCTATCACGGAAATGGGCGAAGTAGTGACAAAACATTTTGTTGACAGCCTGACTCTGAAAAGAGCGGTGGGAGATATAGAGCGGATTTCTTATTCATTGATCGATGTCGGTACAGGGGCTGGGTTTCCTGGAATTCCGCTTAAAATCGCATTTCCGGATTTGAAGATAACGCTTTTGGATTCATTAAATAAACGGGTGAAGTTTTTGGGAGAATTGATTTTGAGCTTGGAATTAAAGGGAATAAAGGCTGTCCATGGAAGAGCAGAGGACTATGCGAGAGAAAATGTTTCACGTGAAACATTTGACTTATGTGTTTCACGTGCGGTAGCCAATATTTCTACGCTGGCAGAATACTGTATGCCTTTTGTCAAAACCGGCTGCTATTTTGTAGCATATAAGTCAGGAAAGATCGAGGAAGAATTAATAGCTGGAAAAGGAGCAATCAAAAAATTGTCGGGGGAAATAGAGGATGTATTGTCGTTTAGGCTGCCGAATTCGGATGAAAGGAGTTTGGTGAAAATTAAGAAGATAGCCAATATAAATAAGAAATATCCCCGGCGATCCGGGTTGCCATCAAGAGAGCCATTGAGATAGGGCTTGGGTGACAGGAGAGAGGCAGAGCGCTATTGAAAAGCGTGTTATGGATATGAGGATGGACAGGGGGTGTCTGTTTTCTATCCATAGCACGCTTTTATTATTGTTGTAGCTTGTTCAGATAGGTCTTGCCAATACTCTGATCGTACAAAAACATGGGCGCTGACGGGTATATGCCCTATCGCGATGCTATTTTTATGGCAAGGCGCTATACAATTTAGGTTATTTGAAATATTACAATTATATAGATTGCTCTGTATATTTAATTTGCTAACTGCTGGCTATCTCACGACGCCTCCTTGGTTATGATATTATGTACTCTCGGAATCTTGCTGTGCCTGATTTTGTGAGATGATTTTTTGTCAGATGTGCACAAATTTATGAGGCGTACGTGGAGCGTACGTTGATTAAATTTGGGTGCATCTGGCGGAAAATCAGCCGCAAAAGCAGGCGCAGAGAGATTCCGAGAGTACATTATATTCAATATTTATAATACACATTTAAATATTGCCATATATAACGCCAAATGTCAATTAGTACATGATTCTCATTAGGGCTGTTTCACGAATGATGTTACTTT
>CAJTGE010000106.1 GCA_910575795.1 Clostridiaceae bacterium
CTGCAGTACACCCACATGTAAGAATCCGAAGTGTTCTTCCGCTCTGGTTCCTTCAGCACCTGTACGTGGGTCTCATCGATATGCAGATGCCCCTGTTTTAGAAGTTCCTGCCTCAGCGGGGAATGTCTTTTATCAGTTCCTCCCGCTGGCCGGCATGTTTCCTTTTCCGCAGATGTTTTTCGACTTCTACCAGATCCGGCTCATGGGCATCCGGATCAGCACAGGATTCCAGTTCATTAAAAAGAGACATCTGCCCCTCTATCTCAAGGGCAGACGTCTTCTCTGATTTTGTTCCGTAAGGCTTACGGGTAAGGAAATCAACCTGCTCCTTCAGGAGCCGGACCTGCTGTTCCAGTTCTTTGATCTGCTTTTTGTACTCCTGTCCTATATCCGGCATGGGCTGAAAACCTTCCTGTTCTGATGAAACCATTGTACCATAAAACAGCAGGATTTTCCAGTATTTATAAGGAATTTTCGGGTTTACCGGGCTTTGGGGGATCCCATTTGCGAACCGCTCTGGGCTGCTCCGGGGAAAGGCCCTCCAGCAGCCAGCGGAGTTGCTGATGGGAGATTAGTCTGGCTTCTTCGCCTGTGCGCGGCCACTGGAGGCGGCCGTTTTCGTAGCGCTAATAGAAAAGACAGAAACCGTCCCCTTCATAGTGGACTGCTTTGATCCGGTCCGCCCGTTTCCCGCAGAAGAGGAACAGGGAATTGCTGTAAGGATCAAGCCGGAAGCTGTACCGGATGATATCGATCAGACCATCCAGTCAATATTGAAGTTTTACCTGTTTATCCGGAGTTAAAGTGGAAATGTCCATGGGTATTCTCCTTTATCTGGATTTAGAGTTTTTGGAGTGAACCCTAAAAACTCTAACCCTGATTTTACAGGAGAAGGCCATATATTTCACTATACGTTCTTATTTGACGCTTACGAAACAAAGGCTACTATGTCACGCTTTAGGAACTGGAACCCCCCGTAAATCAAGGCTTTTCAGACCGCCCTCAACGGGTAGACGGTAATTTATATCCTTTACCCCTCAAAACGGCATCCTAAAGCGTAACAGAAGCCACAGAACAATGTACTCTCGGAATCTTGCTGTGCCTGATTTTGTGAGATGATTTTTTGTCAGATGTGCACAAATTTATGAGGCGTACGTGGAGCGTACGTTGATTAAATTTGGGTGCATCTGGCGGAAAATCAGCCGCAAAAGCAGGCGCAGAGAGATTCCGAGAGTACATAACAGACCAAAGGAGGAACGAATGGCAGACAACCACAAATATTACTACTAAAGGTTGGAAGGCGTCAAAGTCCAGCTGGATAACCTTTACCAGCAGCAGGCCGCCGCGAAGGAGGAAGTGGGCAAAGCTTTCCCCTATGAGGAGGAATTGCGGGTCAAAAACGCCCGTCTGGTGGAGCTGGATATGGAGCTGAACATGGACAGCAAGGGGCAGTCCCGTCCAGAAGCGGCGATTGCCAAGCGCGCAAGGTCCTCGGTGCTGGAAGGGCTGAAACGCCCGCTTCCGCCCCGCAGCATGGAAAAGAAACCCAAACAACAGGAACAGGAGGCAAGATAATATGAACAGCAACGAAAAGAATACGGCCCTTTATGAGAAAATGGCCGCTGAACAGGATACCTTCCGGGATTGGCTGAAAAGCCAGTCCCCGGAGGAGGTCCTAAACCATGCCTATGAGTACACCGTCCGGGAGGACATTGTGATAGCGATGGAGGTATTGGAGCTGAAAGACGCCCAAGCCCAGGCGCTTCTGGATTCCCCCTCCCCGCTGGCCGATGTGTACCGCCATTTTGAGAAGCTGGAAACCGGCTATATGGATGTGATCCGGGACAGCATTGAGGAACGAGCCAATGAGATGCACAAGGCAAAAGAGGAACAGAGGGCCGCCCCGGTCTATCCCCACTCCGCCGCCTATGCGTCCGAGCATGGGGAGATGGCGCAGTACCGCGCCTCCCTGCAAGCCAACCTTGCCTGCAAAGAAGCCATTGAGCAGGCCATCAGCGCCCATTATGGAGATAACCGTCTGAATACCGAGGCCGCTGTCAAAGAAGTGCTGGAACAGTTCGGGCCGGAGCGTATGCAGTACATCCCTGCCAATACGGTGCTGAAAAAAGAGCATGACGCGCGTATCTCCCGCGACAACAAAGCCTGGGCGAAAACAATCCCCATGCCGGAGGATGGCGGCGATCCCCGCCACAGCTATGTCCTGGTGGTGGATAAGGTCACCCCCGGCCTGACCGACCTGTTTTTGAAGCAGGCGCGGAAAGTCCTTCAAGCCCCGGAGAAAGGCTCCGTTCTGGAAAAACTCAAACAGGAGCCGCCGGAACGCAGACCTGCCGCCCCTAAGAAACGGGAACCGGAACGATGAGCGCGGCAAAGCGGAAACGGGAGGTACAGGTGAATTTCCGGGTTTCACCGGAGGAGCTGGCCCTGATTGAGCAGAAAATGTCCCGGCTTGGGACCGTCAACCGGGAAGCCTACCTGCGGAAAATGGCGCTGGATGGCTATGTGGTAAAGCTGGATTTGCCGGAGCTGAAGGAGCTGGTGTCCCTGATGCGCTATTCCAGCAACAACCTGAACCAGCTGACCCGTAAAGTGCATGAAACCAGGAGGGTTTATAACGCTGATTTGGAGGATATATCCCAGCGGCAGGAACAGCTTTGGGACGGTGTGCAGAAGATACTGGCCCAGCTTGCCAAGCTCTCCTGACCGGACAGCTTGCCCCATCTGCGGAGGGAGGAATGGCGTTCTTCGCCGCGCCTTCCTCCGATTTTTCTTTTTTGCCGTTATTTACTTTTGTGCTACAATCACGTATAATAGTAGCACGAAAGGAAGTGACAGCATGACACAGTTTGAACAGCTGGACACGATTTTAGAGGAACAGCGCGGTATGCTCCAAACATCAGAGGCGGTGAAACGGGGGATTCCAAAATCCGTTTTTTACAATTATGTGAAGGAAAAAGAATTGGAACAGGCGGCACATGGGGTTTATGTATCGCCGGATGCCTGGGTCGATGGGATGTACCTGCTCCATTTACGATGCAGCCAGGGGATTTTTTCCCATGAAACGGCGCTGTTTTTCCATGATCTGACCGACCGGGAGCCTTCCCCCTATTCCATTACCGTCAGACGGGGATACAGCACGACCAGATTGAAAGCGGACGGGGTTTTCGTCTACACCATAAAACCGGAATTGCATGGCGTCGGAAAGAGTACGGCACAAACCCCTTTCGGGCATACGGTTCCGGCTTATGATATGGAGCGGACCATCTGCGACCTGCTTCGCTGCCGGAGCAGTATAGAGATGCAGACATTGCAAGGGGCGCTCAAAATGTACGCCCGCAGGAAAGAGAAAAATCTGCGGAGGCTGATGCAGTATGCAGGGCTGTTCCGGGTTGAAAAAATTTTGCGGCAGTATTTGGAGGTGTTATTATGATAAAGACAGCGAGGCGGCTGAAAGATTTGATCCGCAATCTCGCAAGGGAGAAATCGGCGGACGCACAGATTTTGATGCGGAACTATATGATGGAGCGTTTTCTGGAACGCATTTCCCTTTCTGAGTATCGGGATAACTTTATTTTGAAAGGCGGGATGCTGGTTGCCGCAATGGTAGGGCTGGATGCCCGGTCTACAATGGATTTAGACGCAACCGTCAGAGGGGTCGGCGTGAATGTGGAGGACATTGAAAATCTGATGTCCTCCATCATAGCGGTCCCCATTGAGGACGGTGTGGAGTTCCAGATGAAAAGCATTTCGGAAATCATGGACGAGGCCGAGTATCCGGGGACTCGGGTCAGCATGGCCACTGTCTTTGACGGAGTGGTGACGCCGCTGAAAATTGATATTTCTACCTGGGATGTGATTACGCCGAGGGCAGTCCGGTACAGCTTCCGGCTTATGCTGGAGGAACGCTCCATTGATATTTGGGCGTACAATCTGGAAACCGTACTTGCGGAAAAGCTGGAAACAATGATTGCCCGAACCATAACAAACACCCGCATGAGGGATTTTTATGACCTCTACATTCTGGAACAGCTTCATGGAAGATCGCTGGATTCCGATATTCTCCGCCGCGCGCTCCTTGCTACCGCCCGCAAGCGCGGGACGGAGGGGCATTTGAAAGAAGCGAAGGAAGTGTTATCCGAAGTGGAAAACAGCCATACGATGCAGGCGCTTTGGTCCGCTTACCGCAGAAAATTTTCCTATGCGGCTGATCTGGAATGGAACACCGTTATGGGATCGGTCCACCGTTTGTATGCTCTGACAGAGGACGGTGAATCGGAATGAAAAAGCGCGGGCATTACTGCAAAATCTGCGGTGAGTATAAATCAAATATACTACATATAGTGAAAAACACGGCGCTTGAATCATAGGAGGGTACATTCTCCGATGCTTCCATCGTGTAAATTAATACTCCGCTCCTGCGAAGCAGGGGCAAACGCCCTTGTGGCGTTTAAGTGATTGCATCAGTGAATTTTATTGATAAAAATACAAATTCATAGGGTTAAACAAGAAAATTGATTATGTATTTTGAGATTGTAAGTAGAGGTAAAAATGGATGAGTACATGACAATTAAAGAAACTGCAGAACTTTGGGGAGTTACACCGAGATGGGTACAAACTTTATGCATCAATGGAAAAATTGAAGGTGCGATAAAATTTGGACGTGCTTGGGCGATTCCAAGAAATACGCCAAAACCTAAAGATGGAAGGGAAACTTCTGGGAGGTATAAAAATTGGAGAAAATGTAAATAAGATAGCCACAAAGACATATTCTGTCATTCTGAAATGTTATAATAGAAACAATAAGATACTCAAACTTCCCACATTAAAAATGGGATTTGCTCCTTGAAAAATCAATACTTTAGCTCACAAAATAGCGCTCAGGCAGCCGCTGAACCGCACTCCAATGCTTTTTGCATGTACT
>CAJTGE010000107.1 GCA_910575795.1 Clostridiaceae bacterium
ATTGATTTTGATTAATTCGTTCAAATAGCCACCTTCCCTGAATTTATATTTTTATCTATGTGTAAACTCTTCCACCTTTCTCTACTCTAAAAAATACTCAATAGGTACTCCGAAATACTTCGCCAGTGCCGCCAGCTTGTCCGCCTTTGGCTTGCTACGGCCATTCTTCCAATCAGACAATACAGACTGCGCTATTCCTGTTTCTTTTGCCACTCGGTATGCAGTTTTGTTACTTTTCTCCAAAAGAACGGAAAATTTTTTGTACAATTTTACACCACCTTTCCTTTTAATTAATCTTGCAATTACTACGGAAATGTGATATGCTTTGTTTACCAGACGAAGCAACATATTTCCGTAGTATGCTCAGGTATTTTATGTGTTTTCCTTTGCATACTCATACTATACTATGCTTTTCCGATAATGTCAATATATATTTTCGGTTTTTCATAGTATTATCATCTATTTATGAAAGGTGCCTAGTTATGTATGAGATTTTTGAACAATTATTACAAAGATATGGAGTTACAGCTTATAAAGTATCTAAAGAAACTGGTATTACACAGTCTACACTAAGTGATTGGAAGCGCGGTAGAAGTGCACCAAAAACAGAAAATATGAAAAAGATAGCTGACTATTTTGGAGTAACTATTGATTATTTAACTACTGGAACAGAGAATACAGTTAAACATGAAAATCCATATGAAGCAAAAAATGATACCGAACGTAAACTTCTTATGCTTTGCCGAAAAGCTAGTGATGCACCAAAAGAAGATCGTGAGGCCATACTAAAAAACTTTGAATCGACTATAGACATGTATCTAAAAGCTAAAGGAATTAAAAAGGAGTAGGAATTGAATAGACCAGATTTTGATAAATGTACTGTAGAAGCTACCAAACTTTTGTATAAACAAGATGTTTCAAACCTCATACTGAACATTCAGAATCTTGTGTTTGATAAAAACATTATTTTTGAGTCTCTCCAAAACTATTGCCAATTAACACATCGGCCTTTAAGCGATTTTTTATCAAATAAAAAACAATTATTATATGATGGCTGCACATTATACATTCCAGAGTATGATTATTACATAGTATTATATAATGCATCTATAAGATGTTTCGAACATTTAAACTGGACATTAGCGCATGAAATTGGGCATATATACCTTGGACACACGAAAGACGATGATATTGATGAAGTGGAAGCGCACTATTTTGCGTCCCAGTTATTTATGCCAGAATATACATTATTTATGATAGCGCACACATATGGAAAAGTAACTGTTAATGCTATTACAGAAATTTTTGGAGTATCTGAAACAGCAGCTCGTAAACGTATCAATACTATGAACAAACGGACTTGTTTTTATGCTACTGAAAAAGACAAACAAATTTGGAAATGTCAAAAAGAACGTGTTGAAATATATTATGACTGCTTAAAAACTGGAATGAATTTTAAAAATATGTACTGCTTTTGGCAAGAAATGAAAGCGGACTATGAAAGACAGGCCCGTTTAGAAGCCTATGTGAATGCTTATTGATAATATATCCGCACCGTGACAATATAATATGCTTAACCGGGAGCCGGTAGGGGCGTATCGTTGGCCACCTCCATAATGGAAAGGAGCCAATCTGCCATGTATGTTACATATGATAGTCTTTTTACCTTTGTAATTATGCTTTGCGCAGTTATCACGCTAGTTTTGATACATAAAAAATAGCGCCCTCACCCTCGGAAAGTAGAGACGCTATTTTTTATCGCAACTTGAAAACCGAGGTGGCCAGCTTTACTCTGGCTTACCGGCTTCCTGTTAAGCATATTATATTCCAGATTAAATGATTTGTCAAATTAAGATTGCTGTACATTGAAAATATAATATGCTTACCCAGGGAGCTGGAGGGGCGATATACCAGCCGCCGGACGAAAGAAAGGAGGCTGGTGCTATGGTTACATATTCGGATCTAATCCAGTTTGTAATTATGCTTTGCGCTGTTGTAACTGTTGTTATTTACGCAACACGCAAAAAGTAGCGCCCTCCGTCTGGTAAACTAAGGCGCTACTTTTTGTCGTAGAATACCGGCGGCCAGGCTTGATCTGGCCAACGGTTCTCCTGTTAAGCATATTATATTCCAGATTGAATGATTTGTCAAATTAAGATTGCTGTACATTGAAAATATATAGCGTCTGTTTTTTCGCAAATAAAACGAAAGGAGGGATGGATATCATGTCAGACTTTCTGATGAAACCCAAAATTGACTATACCTTCAAAGAGATCATGATGGATGAACAGTTTCCTGTCCGCCGTCTTAAAGCTCAACCCGGCCGATATCCGCAGAACAGAAATATTAAATACCAAGAATAACTAAACAGGTGCCATATGAACATAAGCGAATACATAACAGAACGTGTTGATGATCAAATAAATTGGTATGATAAAAAATCTCAACACTGTCAAAAAATTTACAAAGTGTTTCAAACTATAGAAATAATCCTGGCATCCCTGATTCCACTGATGTCTGGATATTCCAATAATTGCATATATATTTCGCTTGTAATTGGATTATTTGGATCTGTGATTGCAATTATTGAGTCTATAACCAAACTTTTTAAATGGCATGAAAACTGGATAGAATACAGATCAACCTGTGAACTTCTCCGTTACCAAAAACACCTATATTTGACAAAATCTGCTCCGTATAATACGGAGCCCGAAACCATTGAAAACATATTTGTTCGCAATATAGAAAATATTATATCGTCAGAAAATAACAAATGGAAAAGTATAAACACATTAGAGGAAAAGTTGCCAAAAAAAACTAATTAATCTTTGTGTAGGTCTTTTCAAAAATATCCGGCTTGCACGGATATTGTTCCCCGTCAACACCAGTAATGATCCAGTCGCCTGGGGAGGCAAGCATATCCCCCTCCAACGTATTTATGGTTATTTCTACATCTGTTTGATAAGCTTCAACAACAACAGGTTTTTTTTGGAATTTCATTTTTGATGATTCCATAAACACCTCCGCTATTTTAAGAAAGGATGAAAACAAATGGATACTTACAACATTTTTATCAGCCATGCCTGGAAATATAGCGAGTATTATTCCAAAGTTGTTCAGTGGCTGAATGAGGCTCAAAACGAGGGATCATTTATCTGGAAAAATTATTCCGTTCCTTCTCATTCTCCTTTAATCGACCCTGATACTCCTGCTGGCAAAACCGTATTAAAAGAGGAATTGAAACAACAAATCCGCCCTGCATCCAAAGTAATTGTCTTGGCTGGTATGTACGTCGCACATAGTGATTGGATCGATTTTGAAATCGATACCGCACTCGAATACGGCAAGTATATCATAGGCGTAAAACCTTGGGGGCAGGAACGTATCCCAGTCAAAGTCTCAAGTAATGCCGATATAATGGTAGGTTGGAATAAAGCTTCTGTAATAAATGCTATTTTGAATTCTTAAATATTATAACAGATGTAGATTAATAAAACAATAAAAACCGCCCCTGTTGGCGCAGGAACGGTTTTTACATAGATTCTATACCCTGACTGTGCGCCAGGGATGGTACAAAAAAAACCAAGACAAAAGAATTGTACCATCTCCAGCGCCTCCTGTCAAAGGTATGGCGTAATTTTTATACAAAAAAACAGGAAGGATGGTACCAAAATGGCAAAGAAGAAAAAGAACGCCCTCCCATCCGGGAGCATCCGCGTCCAGGTATACGATTATACCGACGCGGAAGGGAAGAAACACTACAAAAGCTTTACGGCCCCCACGAAAAAGCAGGCCCAGGCAATGGCCGCAGACTGGAAGGCAAATAAAAGCAAAGCCCCGGCCCCTGTGGAGGATATGACCGTATACGAGGCTGTAGGGCGCTACATGGATGTAAAGCGGGCTGTATTATCCCCGGCCACCCTGCGGGGATATGACTGCTCCAGAAGGAATTATTTTACCGGAACCCTGGGACAGACTAAACTGTCCGGCATAACCAATCTTATCGTACAGGCGTGGGTGAGCGATCTGGCTGCAGAACTAAGTCCCAAAACCGTCCGGAATGCCTATGGCCTCCTGTCGGCCACCCTGGATGTGTTTGCCCCGGAGCTTCATCTCAAAATCACGCTGCCGGCAAAGAAGCGCCCAGATCTCTACTGCCCGTCTGACGAAGACGTGAAGAAGCTCCTGGAACATATCAAAGGGACGGAACTGGAGATCGCCGTCCTGCTTGCGGCATTCGGCCCGATGCGGCGCGGGGAGATATGCGCCCTGACGGACAAGGACATAAAAGGACGGATCATAACCGTCAACAAAAGCATGGTTCAGGGGCCGGACGGGCAATGGTATGTAAAGCAGCCAAAAACCTATGGAAGCTACCGGGAAATCGAATTTCCTGATTTTGTTGTCCGGAAGCTTTCCGGCCGCGAAGGCAGGATCATTAAAGCCACCCCATCGCGGATTACCGGAAGGTTTATAAAAGCAATTACCAGCCTCGACATTCCCCGGTTCCGCTTCCATGATCTCCGGCACTATTCAGCATCCATCATGCACGCCATCGGAGTACCGGATCAGTACATATTACAGCGCGGGGGATGGATCAGCGATAACGTTATGAAAACCGTGTACAGGAATGTTATTGACCTGGAGAAAGCAAAGCAGGACAGAAAAATTAATGAGCACTTTGGAGGAATGAAAAACTTGTGATTTTCGTGTGATATCCGTGTGATACATACCCCAAAAAAGCTTTATATTTGGGGGTAAAATATTTTAAATTTTTCCCGTCCGGAACATCAAAAAACCTTGTAACTACCGGGTTTATCCAGTATTTACAAGGCTTTCCTCAAAGAGCACGAGACGGGATTCGAACCCG
>CAJTGE010000108.1 GCA_910575795.1 Clostridiaceae bacterium
CCTTCCTCAATATATTCTTCTACCATATCGTTCATATTTTTAATTCCCTCCTCGGTCCACTTGAGCCTCCAGCTCTCATCAGCGAGTTCCTTGTAATACATTTGTTTTGGATCTTTGCACCAGAAGTCATGCATGAGCCTCCCAAGAGCTGTGTCGTCCTGGATCTGCCCATTTACATATATGATATGGGACCCATCCCCGAGCAGTTTCCCCGTCTCCACAATAATACGTTCGGCATGGTATATGGGGAGCCCGTCGCCCTGTGTATCGTTTTCAGTAATCATGATCACATACTGCTCGGGCAGTTTCTCATAATCGTCCCCAGCCTTTGCTGTATTGGCATCCAAAAGGCTGCTGTTGTACCTCGCCCGTTTCGGTACAGCACCGTTATCCTTCCTCTGTACCTCAATGTTGCAGATCTGTTTTTTTGAGGTGACCGCCTTCACATCCATCCGGATAGAACGGCCATACAGGTTACTGACCGTTTCCTGCGTCTGTACCTCAAGTACTTTCAGTTCCGGGTCTTCCAATATAATGCGCAGGACTTTTTCTGCACACTTCTTGCTCTGCAGGACTGATGACATGAAAATGTCATTCATCATGCACATATTCCGGATTTTCTCCAACCTTTCCTGTTCCATTTTCTTTTCCTTCCTCTTTTTTATTATATATTTTTAAAAATCCTCTGTCAATGGTATCTTTTTTTAAGCCCCGGCAAAAATGCCAGGACTTTAAAAAAGATACCTTACTTCAGTATCCCATCCAGGATGTCTGCCGTATTTCTCAGCGCGTCATCCAGGTACAGGTTCCCTGTACTGTCTTCCGCGCCTTTCCTTACCGTCCTTGCCAGAAGGCTAATCTCAGCAAACACTCCGTCGATACCTGCCTCTTTCTTCCGCAGCTTGTCGGAAACGTTCATCGCCGCTTTGGACAGCGTCTCCAAAAGCCTGCCGATGGGCTCTGCCGCCGTCATGGAGTACATACGGAGGGAAGTCGCACAGCCGTCCAGTCTCCTGCTGACTCCGCAGGCACGCTTGTACGCGTCGCTCTCATCCTCATTCGGGATGAACTCCTTGCGGTCACGGCCCCAGACGTCCTTTACCGTCTGTTCCATGGCCTCTTCTGCCAGCTTCTGTGACGGAGTGGTGAAATGGCTGTGGAAGATTCTCATCCAGACTCTTTTCCCGGCCATCGCGGCTCTCCGCCTTCTGCATGGCCTCGACAGCTTTCTTCTCCTCTGCCGGATCGACCACAAGCCCATTCCTGTAAGCGTACCAGGTGGTCTTCACCACGGTTCCGGACTCGAAGATCACGCTGACGCTGTTCTCGCTGGAATATTTCCAGAGTGCCATCCTCTGGCCCATCTGGTTGATGCTCACGCGTCCCAGGTTCGCTTTCCGCTCATTTTTCTCGGCGATCCGCTTCTCCTGTTCCTTTCTGTAACGGTCGGAAGTAACCTTCCCGAACCGGAAGTTCTGATAAGTACGGTGTGTCGCCGGCTCCCCGTCCACCATCACATCAATATCGGACGTGTCACGCCATACAACGATCTTCATGTCCTGGCCGCTGTTGTTCACGGCTGTCTCACCGACTTTCTGCGCTTTTTCTTTGTAGTGCTTCGGGAGCTTAATGTTCCCCTCCAGGTAGTCCTGGTATGGCACGCGTTTCACCAGCACACCGGCCACTACCACAGACAGAAGGCCGCCGTCCGCTTCCTCAAGTCGGTAATTGTGCCCGTCCTAGCCCTTCATGGACATTGGGAGTTCCCTCGGGATCTCCTCCATCTTCAGCTGCTGTTTCTGGGTCGGGCAGAATACCTTCCCGCCAAGCACGGTACGGTAGTTCTTCCGTTCCAGTGTGACCTCCATTCCGTCCTGGTTGAAGGTAATGTCCACATAGCGGGCACCGCCTTTGTTCTTCCGGTCATGAATTACCACGTCTGAAGCCGCTTGGAAAACAGCGCCATCAGGCGTGGTTTCCAAAAGAGCAACATAAATGGCTTAAGGCTATTCACAAAGCCCTATTATCCCATTGGGATTACTTTTTTAAATTTTAAACAGCAGGAGACAACAGCCCCAGGTTCTGCTTCCGATGTTCCCGTTTCTTCTTTGATTTGGATTTGTCAGGGCCTTTTTCCTCAGATGACCATTTTCTCCCGGCCAGCTGCTTTGTGCGGTTGGCTTTTTGTTTCAGGAGATCCGGATGTCTGATGATCTTCACGCACGAGAAATCAGGCGTCTGCCCGGGCTGGAACGCTCCAGGAAAGGCTTTGCGCAGGATGTTTGCGGAACCATTCAGGTCGGAGTTGATGACTGTCCCGTCAGCGGACGTATACAGCCCACGGAACCCGCTCTCCTTATGCACCCCATGATGCCAGTTTGGACGCCTTTTCCCGGAAAACAGTGGTTTCCTGAGCGGGTCTTCCCTGCAGTATACCGGGATTGGGTCCATATCCAGGAAGCTGGCTTTCGACGTATAGCTTTCCTCTTGCTCCACGCACCGGATGCCGTTCCACTCACAGAGATACCGGATGATACCTCGCAGCTTAAAGAACGGGATCTGCACGAACTTCTGGTTGTTCTTATGCCCAAGTTCCACTTCCTGCTTCCAGAGGCGGTTCACTCCCATCACCACGGTGTCGATACGGTTTTCTACGCACCAGGCAACGAAATGCTTTGCGCACTTCTTAAGGCAGTCATCGATCCGGTCATTCCGCCTGTTCGTGACAGCATAGTATTCTTCTGTAGGGACGAACTTCTTCCCGGTCTCCAGAGTCTGCTCGCTGACGATATCCGCCACACGCTTGTTGTACTGCTGGTTTACGGATTTTGCCACGCCGCCTTTATACAGGACAAGCGGCAGTCCACAGTTGTTCGTGACAGCCATCAGGTTCTCCACGCCGAAATCGATGGCGCAGATCCTACCGGGCGCTCCCTGTGGCTCTGGCAGTTCCCTGGACACTTCAAACTTAAAGGAGAACGCATACCTGCCGTTCTCCGGTGTGATGGTCACATCCTTCAGCTTCGCGTCAGGGACCGGCACGCCGATGCAAAGCAGTGTGCCTTTCAAGAACGGAAACCTGGCATACCATTTCCCATCTGTGCCTTCCTTGACCTTACAGTCCTGGTTAGTGATATGGACAGTTGTATGGCCGCCCTTGCGCTTATAATGGGGCAGCTTTGGCATCCCGGTAAAGGCGGATGGGTTCTCCTTAAATGCCGCACAGGCCACATAAAAAGAGAACATGTCAGTGGCCGTCTGTTTCAAGACATGCTGTGCGCTCTGCCGCGGGAGCCCTTCCGCATAATAATCCGGGTTGCTGCATGTCTTCATAACATCATCCAGGCAGGAATAAGAAAGCACGGACTTTCCTTTCTTTGGGAGTTCCCAATTGCTGCCAAGAAGGAGCAGGGTGTCCCGGATCTCATCCATCGCCTGGCGTTCATTGTCTGTCCATTCCTCCTCGGGTTTGCCGACGGCAGTCATCGCCTGGCGTTCCAGGAACAGGGCGGCGTTTGAGAGGTTGTTCGCAAGCGTGGTAATGCGGTCCGCATAGGGGTACAGCGGATGTCCCTTATCAACACAGACTTTGGTTGTACGCATATAGGACATATTCAGATGCACCTCCTTATAATACTTGCCAACAGTCATTTTCTATGGTATAATTATACCATATTCATTAATCAGTTGCAAGCATTTTGGGGTGAAAATATGAACATTAGTTCGAATGGATATTATAAGAACAGGCACAGCTGTTACCTCCTGCAGTATCATCTGGTGCTGGTCACGAAATACCGGAAACCGGCCATCCAGGGGGCGGTTGAGGAGGAACTGAGACAGTATTTTACGCGGTATTTTAAGGACAGGGATCTGAAAGTTCAGGCCATGAAATTCATGCCTGACCACGTCCATATCCTTTTTGACGCGAAGCCAAACATGAATCTTGGGGAATTCGTGAACGCCTTAAAGTCGGCATCATCCAGGAGGGTAAGGAAACTCTTTCCCAAAGAACTGGGACACTACTACTGGAAGCCGTATTTCTGGAGTTTGAGTTATTTTATCGGGAGCGTCAGTGACCGTACCGCGGAGACAGTAAGGACTTATATCCAAAACCAAAAAGACAAAGATTAACTGTTATCCGTTATGGATTCTTATTTCTGCGCATTCACCCACGCCTGATCCAGTAGGTCAGACGTGGTACTCTGCACTTTTTGATAGACCTTAACAATAGTCGCTGTCTCGCCCCGCTCATTCACGATCTGCTCGCCGACATAGCAGCCATTCTCGACTCCCTTGTTGGTGAGCCGAATGTCTCCGAAGTAGCCACGGTTGAGATCACAGTAGGCGCGTCCCGTCACAACCTTGCCATCCTCGAACATGAATGTCACATTCGATTTGGAAGTCATGTCCACAACAGCCACCTTCCTGCCTCGCACCTCCTTCACCTGCCCAATCTCAGGAGCCATCGGGAGCCCCTCATCATCCGGATGCTTAATGTTTCCAAACCAGAAACATCCGTAATTTGCATGCGGCAGTACAGCCCCGTCATCGAACTCAACAGTACAGTCGAACCAGTCTCTGAAATCTTTCAGGGTAGCCATCCTGCCGCTGTAGGTCATCACTGTGTCCTT
>CAJTGE010000109.1 GCA_910575795.1 Clostridiaceae bacterium
AATAATGGGTTTATTAATGTTACCCTTTTTTACATCAGTTGCTTGAAAAAAACTTTTTAAACATTTTTCATTTTACCTATTGACATTTCTTAGCTGGACTTTAGAATGAATTTATCTTATGATTTCTGACGATACTGGATAGCTTTCCGCTTCTGTCCTTCCTGGCAGAATCTTCCAACGATTTCTGGATAGCATTCGCCTGCTCCAAAACAAGCTCTAAATAATGTTGACGCTCATTTCTGGGAAGCGCTGATAAGTTCATTGCCTGAGCCAAAAACATCATTTCTTTTCTTAATGCAAGTATAGCCTGGACAATCGCTCCCTCTGATCCGCCGGCGCGGGACATTTCTTTTTGGAACTTATCGGAAGCTGTATTCATTCTGGCATTGACCGCATCAATAAGCTTTTTAGAAAAACGCTCTGCAACACCCGATTGCCACTCTATCGTTCCGGCCTGCATAGCGGGCAGCACCTCTTCATCATTTGATTTTTCTTTAAAAATCGCCAGAACACCCGACCACTCAAAATATGTATGGGGCACAGCAATCATTTCTTTTTCCTCCTTACCACCACCTGAGGCGGAACCATATCCCAGTCCGGAAGCCCCTGTGCAAACGCGCTGTCTTCCTCAGGTTCCTCTGCCGGAACAGCGGATGCCAACTGTAACTCCGACCCGCTCTGCGCGGTTTCATCAATATCCGCATTTACATTTTCTGCAATCTCCAGTTTCGTACCGCAGGAAAAGCAAAACACAGAATCAGAATCATTCAATGCACCGCAATTCGGGCATGTTTTTTTCTGTCCGCCAGCAACTGAATTAATAAAATCCGCTCTTGATTTTGCGTCCATGATAACCCCCCTTATATTTTTATTCTTCTATTAGACTCCGCCATTTTCCTGACATATTGATCAGGAGTGATTTGGGTAAGGAAGTCTAACACCTTCTGGCTTTCTGCGTCCCTTTCAGCAAACTCTTCCCGGAAATCTACTGCTTCAGCCAAAGTCGCCCTTATGATCTGCCCGCCCTTATCGCGCTTCTCCTCAAACTGTTTCTCGATATTCTGCCGCTTCTCTTCGACATTCCCTTTCCTGCAAAAATGATAAATCATCATTCCTGCTCCTGCAATCATCGCTATCAGTCCAGAAGATTCGCTGCCTGCAGCCAGCATACCTGCGCCAATTGCTACAATCGCCCCGCCTCCGTATAAACAAAATTTATCAAAACCGTTTAAAACACATTCAGCCAGCACATTGGATCTTTCCTTATCTACCAACGCATTAAACCTGTTTATCATCTCGCTCTCATTCTGTCCATCTATAGTCGTATCATCGAATGTATCGACATTGATTTCAATCTCATTCGGAATTTTCATTCTGTTTTGCGCGGTTACATCATTATACGCATTTATCACCCAATCCTTTGAAAGTGCGAAGGCAAATTTTTGTGTTGATATGCTGACATGGGAACTTTCCGGCTTCATTGCCGCATCTGTCAGGAGCTGTGTGAAGTCCTTATGCGTATTAAACGCCGACTGCTCTATCGCCATACGCTGGCGCGCCGTATTCTCATCTCCTCCAAAATCAACTACGAACTGCTCAAATTTCTCTTCCCTGCGAAGGGGCAGCTCCTCGTCATCAAAATCAGTTACCAAATCATTGAGAATTCCGTCAAGCTGCTCTTTTATGCCAGCAGCAGATGCCTGCTGTCCGAATATAGCGGTCAGATAGCTCAGCATCTCCGCGTGCAAATACGCGCCTTCCAGAATATCCTGCAAAACAAGCCATGTTTTACTGTACTTGCGAAGGTATGTATATGATGATGAATCGACAGGCTTCCTTTTCAAAAAGATTGCCTCAGACCATTGTTTTGTCTGCTGCTCTGTAAATCCCGGCTTTTCCTCAAGGCTGGCGATCCATTGATCCATCTGCCGGGAGATGACTCCTTCTGTGTCTGCTCCAAGCAGTCCGCTTGCAAAAGCGTCTATTATAATAACTGCTTTCCTGTCCAATTTCTCTTCGTCCTGATTGGCCAGATATCTTTGCGTCCACTTCAGACAAGCCGCCTTTCTATCCGCTCTCCTGCAAATTAACGCAAAAAAGAGCGATGTCTTTTCATCATCTCTCTTTATCCCCTCCCGTAAGGCTTTTTCTGCTAAATCAGGCTGATCATTAATCCATGCGGCAAGCGCAACCAGACAAGGCGCTAACCAATACCCGGGAGTTGAAAGCATCAGTTCTTCTGTTACGTTGCTGATGGTATCCCTTCTTACAATTCCCAAATCGTCAGCCTGCAGAATTCCTGTTGTATGTCTGCGGACTAAATCGTAGTGTCCATACTTCTTATCTAACTCCTGCCGAATTTTCACCAACCGGGTTTCAGCCTGTATTAACCGGTTTGACCGAGTCTGCATATCTACATATCTATGAAATTCACCCGCTAGACTGCTAACTTCGCTGTGCACAATTGCAACAGTATTGTTAGTCCTTTCTATCTCATAGTCAAGCGTTTCCAAATCCCTGTGGATCGTACTCAAATTACTTGCAATATGATCCACATATGCCTGCGATATCACTCTTTCATCAGACATACCAGCTTCCTCCTTTATTGATTACAGTATCTTAATCCAAGTATTCTACCCTTATGTTAAATTAAAAGGTTCTGGTTTGACTCTTCTAATTCATCATCACAATGGTGGATGGCCCAATCCTTTTGACCATCAAACATCTCTGTGCCTTTGTAATCTATCTTCAAAATTACGAACAATCAAACGCTTGAAATTTTACACTCTGTTGTTCAATTTGTCAATACCTTTTCCCATATTTCGACATCTTTCCACATAGCAGTACAAACTTTCCCTAAAAATATGCTGGATTTTACACTTCCGCGCTATTGAATCTATTTCTTCAATCCTCTTTCAGATAATCATATGTATCTTTCCCAATTATTATCTTTAACAACAGTTTTAACATGTGGAAATTCGGATCAAAATAATACCGCAAAGCAACATAAGAAACAAGAAAAAATACCTGAAATATACCAATATATATGATCCATATATTCCCGCTGCAAAAAAGTAAACATGCTATTGTTTTTACAATACACAGTGATAACGAAGTAAGCATAAGGCACAGGGAACGTTTTTTGGGAGCCAGGCATAATAGTGCTGAAAAGAAGATAAGCAATATCTCAAATAAAGCATACCATAAGTTTCTTCCGCATATCAGATATATAAATCCAGCCGACATTGATAACATAGCGAACATATAGTATGTATTCCATGGATCAAATAATTTTCCCTTTCTCCTTAAGTGGTAAAAATCGTCCTCCCCCTGCGCCTTTGGCTGTCCAATTCTGTCTTTAACCTTTTCAAAAAGAAAGCTATAGTGCAATTTTAATATTCCTTTTTCCTTATATTGCTGCTGCAACGCTTCACATGTCCACGGAATGGTGACGCAGAACCCCCCATAAAAGAAAAACGCTATGAGTAAAAAAATTATAAGTAATTGGGAGGTTTGCATATCACACTTATATACAGTGCTATTGCATCCCTGCAATAAGCCTGTCCATGCATGTGTAAATGGTTGAGTTAATATTTTTAAACTGCTATGACATATTTCCGGCCAAGCCGCACACAGGCCAGTAAGTATGCGAAGTGGATACCCTAAACATACTATAAAAAAGATCCCTTCATTATATCTTCCCGTACGTACTGCTTCATACAATACAGAAATTAAAATCAATAATATCATACAGATAAAAAGAGGTATTTTGATTTTTCCACCAAAACGCATAAGAACAAAGAAGGCGATACATATTTTGGCAAATAAGATAATCAATGAAACTATAACAGCAGGCCGTTTTCCAAGTATATATACGGGCAGACGATCCGATTTACCCAATGCTATATCTTCTCGCAGCCCACGAATATCATTCCATTGATACCTTGCCTGATATAAAAGAACATCCATGATAATAAATGTCCAAAATAAACGTTGACCGTATTCATTTATTATTACCATATCTATTTTAATATCAAATAGAAGCACTCCTGTTACAAACCCAAATAGAATAAGTGATGATTTTTGCAGATCTTTGATTTTAGGGTATACAAAATAGACTACCGCCTTAAACCAGCTACTATGGCAGCGCTCAACATGTTCTGATGAATTTCCCTCTGTTTCTCTGTCTTCCCGCTTAAACACAGTCTCACTCTTTTTCATATCCCGCTTATCTCTAATCCTATCCCTTTTTTTCAATATTGAATTTTTCATTGCATAGTGGTACATATCCTTCGCTTTTATACATATATAAAGAAAAATAAAGGTAAACGGTAGATAGGTTCTTTCCAGTGTTTGTTGAATGCACCATATAGTAACCGCTGCTTTGTTAAAGTAAAAGCATATAGCGATATTATTTTGGGGGCTAAATAACCTGATTGTAGCAGAATATTGCTGCCCAAAAAGCAAATCAGGTATCGTTTATGCATAGCAACTGTCACTTTTTTAAGCTAAAGTCAACAAAGCTTGGAAAGAACCGGTAGATAGTGCGTACCTCGACTGTGAGGGAAAATTATGTGACAATAGACTATATTTCTATCACGGGTATTAAAAGTTGAGCCTTAACTTT
>CAJTGE010000110.1 GCA_910575795.1 Clostridiaceae bacterium
TGGGCTGTTACGATAATGTCCGTTTCGTCTTCCTCAGGCAGGCTTTCTTCTTCGCCCTGATTCTCAGCCTCATCTGTACTGTCCGTTTTGCCGTTGCTTCCTGATTCCTCCTGGCCGCCCGTTTCCCTGCCTTCAGATGCACCGGCAGTTTCCTCAGTATCTGCAAGGGTCTCTCCTTCCGGTTCTGAACTTTCAGAACGGACATGCCATGCAGCAGCAATCCGGTTCTGTTTCATGGCGGGCGTGTAGCGGTAGGAGCTGCCGGAGTGTTCCTCACCGTCCTCATCATGATCCCCGTCCGGCTCTGTCTCATTGTCCGGATCCGTCCCCTGGACTCCTCCTCCCGTATGGTTAAGGTTTTTCGCCTCCCCGGTATCCTTATACTCGCTGGATGTGACGGTGCGCCACTCGACCGGGATGTCGTCCGTGTGGATGCCGTGGCGTATATAGCCCTTTGCCGCCTGGATTTCCCTTGCGCTGTATTCATAGGTCAGGGAAATAAAATCTTTATAAAACTGATCGCGGTCCGCCTCCATCGCTTCCTTTGCGGCGTCCCCCGGCTCGATGCAGTGGAAGAATCCGCCTTCCTCTACGAGTTTTTCGCATTTTTTTACTTCCTCATACCATGCGGCCCACGCCTCGTCATGCAGCTGCTGGTTGATTTCCTCACAGTCGCACTCCTCCTCGCATTCGCATTCAAGGTACTCAATCTCCGGGGCCGGATGCCCGGTACAGTAGCCCTTATGGTAGGTGTAGCCTTTGATATCCGTATGCGCGGGCGTTTCACTTTTGTTCCCGGAAGAGTCGATCTCATAGAGAAGGCCGTCCTCACCCGTTACATTGTCGTCCCGCTTACAGGGATCACGGTACGGGTCGTCCCACGTCTCAAACTGGCTCCCCCCGTCATTGCCCCAGTTGTATTTGCTGGTGTCAGACTGCGTAACGCCCTGATTCCCGGAATAGTTAGACACGATCTCATCATCCCCCCAGGCCGTCTGGTTAAGGCTGCCCAGGCCGGGCTTGTAGGTTCCCGGATCGTTCGGCGTGCGGTCTAAGTCTGTGTTGCCAAGCTGGGTTTCGTCAAATTTCTCCAGGATGTCCCAGTGGGAATCCGCCAGGGGCTTCCCGGTCTCGGAATCGTATTTCAGCAGGTTTATGTTATAGGTGGCGGTAAACTGCTCCGTATGTTCGTACCGTTCGCACTTTACGTCGCTTTCTCCAGCGTCTTCTCCGTCCCCAATCGTTACATATATGTTCAGGTCCCCTTCGCACCAGGCGGCGAACTGGGTCTGCGTCCTTTCAAAGCTCGGCGGATCCGCGTATTTATTATAAGTATCGAACGTATAGAGTTTCGCTTTTGTCATATCTATTGGCATGAAGGAGCCAATCTTGCCTTCGGGCCAGTAAAGTTTCCCGATGGAGCCGTTTTCATCCAGCTCCCCGCTGGCAGATTTAAAATGCTGCTTACCGCTCTCCCCGTCAATACCGAGGTATTCCCAGTCGCCATAAGGTTCAAACGAAATACCGTCCAGGTAGATGCCTGCCGAATCATTTACAAAGAGATCCAGGTACGCATGGTATTCCCCGTCCTTCTGCTCTTCGACGGCCTTTGCTTTCGTGATCTCCTTGTCCCAGTCCGGCTCCAGGAGGCTTGTGTAATAGGCGGCCCACCAGATGTCGTAAAAGTATCCGTCCAGCTTGGTCGTCATGCCCGCTTTTGCAGCGCCGCTCCCCGCCTCCGGGGCGGTAAACAGGCCGTCATACAGATCAGGGGCCAGCTGCGGCGTTACCACAGTCGGAAGGGACTTCTTATAATACCATTCGGAGCGAAAGTAGTCCAGATCCTGTTGGAAGGCCGCATTCACGGCGGCAGCGTCCGCACCTTTTGGAGCGCCTGTAAAACCGGGTTTATCACTATCTGTAGCCATCCAGACAATGAGCTGGCTGGCAAGCCCCATAGCCGCCCAGGGATCCTCGTATTGCCGCTCAATATCCGGCGGTACCTCCTGGCACTCCCCCGGGTAATAGCAGCCAAGCGCCAGCATCAGGAAATTAAAATCCGGGTTGGTTTTTCCTATAGTTGCTTCGGGAAACGGATTGATGGGCAGACGGAACCCTTCCTTTTTGGTTGAATATGCCTGCGCACTGGCCGCAATAGGTCTTGCGGACTCATGCGAACCTGAACAATAGGTGTGTCGCCCATTGAACATGGCATATTTCTCATTTTCATAGCCGGGTCGCGCCTGCAGGTAAAACTGTCCGCCCAGGGGCCATCCACGGTTCCCAATCGCGGCTGCCGCATCGGGCGGCAGGAACATCTTGTCGAAAGTGTAAAATGACTGATTGAAGGCAAGGCCAGTCGGTTCATATTCCTCTGGCTTATACTTCATCGCGTCTGAATCATTCCCCCAGGTACATGTAGACTCCGGGTAGGTGTAGTAGCCAGCATTCAAGTTAAAGGCGCTAACTATCTTTGGCAGAAGGGATGTCACCGTAATGGCCCCTGCCAGAAAAAATGCCGTGGCGCGTTTCTTCCTGTGAAAAAATGATCTAACTGTTTTCATGAATAAAATCTCCTTCCTTTTCTATAAGTATGGAGCATGAAAACCAATTTTAGGTTTTATTTTTAAAAAAATTGCCATATTCTGTATGGCATGGAAGAAAGACCCCTAATCTGGACAATCAGAACCTAAATTTTTCCATTTTTCGCAAGATTTTGTTGTTGAGTGCCTAATACAGAAAAAGACGCAGGCAAAACAAATTTGTCACTGCGTCTGATTTCTGAATGAGTAATGACATCCTACTCCTATTTTCAAGGCTCTAATAATTTCTATAGTCCCGATCAAGCGTCATAGTCCCGCTACCGTCCCAAGACATGTTATGGCCATCGTCTAATCCTATCCAGCATCCGGTACCATATGAATAAGTCCCACCATATCCACCTTTGAATCCCAATCCCAGTCCATACAAATAGCTCTCAATAGCATCCCCTGAAGAAAGACTGCTCTTATAATATTGGAACAAAATTTCTTCATTGTCTAACGTTGAAGTTATTGCTTGACTCCCGCTACCCCTATTCGGATAACGCATGGAGAATCCATTGGCATATACGATACGCAACTGACTTGTAAGCTCTCCTGAAACTTCTATTTCTCCAAACTTTGCGTTCTGCTCTCTGGTATTTTCCACCATCTCCAGGGCAATATTGCTAACTCCCTGGGCATTGTATGTGTTAGCAGGTGCATAAGCCGGAGCCGCCGGCTGCGTCAATACTACTCCATTGACCATCCGTGCACCTTCCGCATTTACTGTATATCCTTCCGGTGAAACGCCGTTCGTCAGTAGGTACCCGCCTCTATCTGCATGCTGAAAATAATAGAGTTCTGATATTCCATCATTATTGATATCACTCCACACCCAGACGTCACTCCCATCGCGTCCGTCAATTCTCTTATATTTCCACCCGGCCCCGTCATGATACCATCCTGCAGCACCTGTCTGACCGGAGACACTATTAGAACCTGCGCCACTGGCAGAAGAAGCCTGTGTCTGTACTGCCCCGTTTTCTACCCACGCGCCGTCTGCATTTACTGTATATCCGTCCGGGGTTGTCGTGCCTGTAAGCTTAGAGCCGTTGTCATCAAAATAATAACATTCCGCTATACCGTCATTGTTTTCGTCAAGCCACTGCCATCCTGCCGCAAACGAAGGCATTGCACTTCCCATTACCAGGGTTCCTGCCAGCGCCATTACTGCTGCTCTCTTGAAAAGGTTCTGCTTTCTCATAAAAAATTCCTCCTTGATTTAATGTTTGGTTTTTGTTTTCCTGTTCCTGACTACATTATAGGACAAAAATCCGGATTTCCCACAAAAAACTTTTATTTTTTTGAAATATTTTTTTGCTGGGGTGGAAAGGTGCCCAGGCATCGCCAGCCTGGTGTCGATTGGCCGGTCCCACGGACAAGGTTTTCCGCTTTCTCCCCGCCGGGGTTTGATATATCCTCTCTGTCCTGACGAGATTATAGGCTATAATCCGGGATTTTCCACAAAAAATTTAAAATCTTTTTGAATGCTGTCTCCCTGATGAATTATACCACAATAATACATATTTTTCCATAGTGCATAAGCCTTGATGTGCAAAACATTTATTTATTTTTGTGTAGGAAAAACGAATATATGAAAGGATTCAGCGAAATGTTATCAAGTAATTAACAGATTATGGGAATTAGAAAAGAAAAAGCCATTTTAAATGTATTTCTAAAAAAGATCCATTACTGATTAATATGCCGGTATCTCCGTACTGCCCTGCGGCCTCCGTACTGTCAAGGACAGCCGCGCTTTCTGTTTTGCCCTGGCCTTCGGATTCATCGGCGGCGCTGGTTTCAGCATCTGCGATAAAAGCGATTCCCTGAACCCTTTTTCCCTGGGCTGTTACGATAATGTCCGTTTCGTCTTCCTCAGGCAGGCTTTCTTCTTCGCCCTGATTCTCAGCCTCATCTGTACTGTCCGTTTTGCCGTTGCTTCCT
>CAJTGE010000111.1:0-2496 GCA_910575795.1 Clostridiaceae bacterium
AAATCCACAGCATTCCGTGTTTCTGTGACAACCGTTTCACGCCTGCCCGCAAGCGGTTCTGAGATCATGAATACATCCGCAACCCCATTCCGGACATATACGAAATCGACTTTTCCAGGCTTCCCAGGCTCACAGGGAGTGCGTTCTTCTTTTATAAGCTGTTTATTTGTTTCATCAATGCAGATCACCGGGCGGAGAGGATCATACGGACGCTGATATACTTCAAGGACATCTTCCATGGCGGCCACAAATTCCGCGCCCGCCTTTGGGATGCACCACTCCTTTATAAGCCATGGTTTAAGTTCATTTTTTTCATTACATCACAGACGGTGCTGTCCGTGATGTAATCCACAACTTCCAGGCGGATCAGTTCATCCGCGATTGCCTGCATCGTCCAGCCTGAACGGCCTTCCGGGGCATCCGAGCAGGCGATAGTACAGATTTTGGCCTCCACATCCCCGGTCACTTTGTGATATCTGTTCTGCTGCTTTTTCCGATCAAGCGCCGCTTCCATCCCTTCTGTGACAAAGCGTTTTGCAATGCCTGCAATCGTTCCGTTGCTGGTTCCGTAGGCTTGCTTAATACGCTCATATGTCCAGTCTGCATTACCGGGCTTCTGATCCAGTTTTAAGAGTATCTGGGCGTGTTTTATGCGGTAGCCTTTCCCGCCTTTCTGTATCAATTCTTTCAATTGCTGTATCTCATCATCTGTTAAAGTTACAATATAGCGTGCCATAGCCTGCATCCTCCAAATACCTTTTTTCATAAAATATAACACTATTTGACAGGAATGTAAACTCTAAAAACTGTCCGGATGGAACATTCCGATGTTATTCCTTTTTTTACATCAATAGCAATACATTTTAGCTTTCCCATTAAATAAATCATCTGGCAAAATATCGCATATTAATTGTTTAGTAATAAGTTTATAAAGAAATTCAGCCAACGACATTTTATAATTATAATATTCTGGTGATGCAGATTCATAAATAACTATCTCCCAATTATCCGGTGATGAACTTGTTTTCCAATACAATTCATCCCCGTTGTCAGTATATCCCCACGGCAATAGTCCGTTTTCTTCTGGATAAGTATTATATGGGAAATAATTAGGAAACTTACTTTTTGAAACGTTATATGCGTCCAGCATCCACCTCATTCTTTTAACATAATTTACATTATTATCGCTGTCAAATGGCGTTAAAAACCAAATAAAATTATCCAAACCACATGTCCCATATTTGCTAATTATTTTTTTATAGTCATCAGGAAAAATAATACCAATTTCTTTTTCAAATTTATTCCATTCTTCACTACTTCCTGTATCAAAAGTTTTTTCTGGTGCGGTTATTACATTTCCTAATAACTCAACATAATCTAACATGATTCATATCTCCTAGTATAATAATGGTGTAGTCAAAAATGACTACTGGTTAACAGTTACAACGTCCAATCTAATAAATCTATATAGATATAACGGAAGGAGGATTCCCCCCTCCATCAGAAGTTATAGGCTGCATTACTTACCATGTCTGAGGTTTCCTTAATGCACCAGACAAAATATAGAGGTATAATCACTGAGGCAGGATCATTGACGTTTTCTCCTTGGGAACCAGCAGGGCCTCTACTGGCGAAACCTCCCAGAAAGTCTGTCCGTCCATTCGGTGGTGATTTATGTTTTGGCTGGTTGGGAAGCCCCAGGCTATACCTGTATGAGCCGCTAGGTTGTGTATCCGCCTTCTGGAAATGGATGCCTGCCAGAAAGGATAAAAACATGCAATACCAAAAAGTACCTAAGTTGCTTGAAAACATCCCCTATCTCTCAGTCGGGCTGGATGTCGGGGCAGACTTCTCATGGATGTCCATCATGCTCCCTAACGGTACTCTTACCGGGAAACCTTTCAAGATCGTTCATTCCGATCCCCAGTCCCGGGAGCTTGCCGTTGCAAAAATAAAGGAAGCCCAAGAGGCGTATTCTCTTGAAAGCCGCTGCTTCCTTGAGTCCACCGGGATCTACCATATCCCGCTCCTGTGCTTCCTTCGCGATAAGGGGTTTGACTGCTCCGTCATTAATCCTATCATCACTAAGAATAGCACAAACATGAACGTAAGGAAACTGCATAATGATAAATTTGATTCAAAAAAGGCTGCCAAGGTCGGGCTGGATGCTTCCCTAAAAACTTCCATCATCCCAGATGATGCGGTCATTGACCTGCGCAACCTGGTACGGGATTACTATTACTTCAAGGACCTGCAGTCCGCAGTCGTCCTGAAGCTCACCGCGGAATTGAAAGTATCTTTCCCCGCATACCGGAATGTGTTCTGCAAGGCCACCACCCAGACTTCCTTAAAGCTTCTGGACGCATATCCCCTGGCGCAGGATCTTCTTGCCGCGCCAAAGGGAACGGTGGTGGAAATGATCCGTTCCACGGCACGCTTCGGTGAAAAGTATGCCCTGGCAAAATATGATGCCCTGTACGCTGCAGCAGAGGATGC
>CAJTGE010000111.1:2516-4524 GCA_910575795.1 Clostridiaceae bacterium
GCTATTTTCGGGCGTGCCCTTCCTAGTAACGCCCTCCGGATCCGGCTGTATATAAAACTCTACCGGGAATACCAGGAACATCTGGACGGCATTCTCGAAGAACTGCATAAGGCTGTCGATATGCTGAAAGGAACGCCGGTCCATAACCGTATCTCCCTTCTCCAGACCCTGCCGGGCATCGGTTTCCTGAGCGCAGTCGTCCTGCTTGCGGAAATGGGTTCCTTTGACCTGTTTTCCTCGCCTAAGAAACTCTATGCTTACTTTGGGATGGAGCCCGGTGTAAACGATTTCGGCAAGTTCCATGGGGACAGGGTCCACATGTCCAAGCGGGGCTCCAGCCTTGCTAGGCGTATCCTACATATGGCCGCCATCAACAACCTGAAAGTGGACAAAGCAGCAAAGATGCCCGTAAATCCGGTCATTTACGATTATTACGTCCGTAAATGTGCCGGCAAGAAAAAGATCGTTGCTGTCGGTGCTGTCATGCACAAAATCTGTAACACTATCTTCGCCATGCTCCGGGATAATAAGCCCTTTGAGCTCATCACACCGGAAGAACACTGTCAGCGTTATGCAGCAGAACACCAAGGATCTGTGAGCACCGCTGCCTGATGGGGATCGGAACCCTATTTTAAAAATCCCATAATAATGGGTTTATTAATGTTACCCTTTTTTACATCAGTTGCTTGAAAAAAACTTTTTAAACATTTTTCATTTTACCTATTGACATTTCTTAGCTGGACTTCCTGAAAAGGGTTCTGGAAACCGCATCATACAAAGGCAGCATCCGCTGTTTCAACCATAGGCATAATGACGGACATCCGGCAACGCCGGGTTCGCAAAAATCCCGTATCCATGGTATAATAAGGTTATCAGGATACCGGGAGAAAACAGCATGGCCTTAAAATATACGGAAGAACAACTGAACAGTCTTGGCAGGGAAACGCTTATCAGGCTGTTCCTGTCGCAGCAGGAACAGCTTGAAAATATCGACCATACGCTTCAGCTTGTTTTGGAGCAGATGGCGGATCTAAAACGGCATCGGTTTGGCCGGTCAACAGAGAAACATGAAATCGAAGACCAGATCTCCTTTATGGAAGTGGACGGGAAGGTCGTATTCTTTAACGAATCCGAGGCTGTAGCTGCAGAGGAAAACGCACCGGAAGAGCCGGAAGGCGTTTCCCGCACAAAACCGAAGAAAAAGCAGGGGAAACGGGAAGAAGACCTGGAGGGGCTTCCGGTAGTTGTGGTGGAACATTCCATGACGGATGGGGAGCTGGAAGATAAATTTGGAAAAGACGGCTGGAAGCAACTCCCGGATGAGGTATACCGCAGGTACAGCTTTACCCCGGCAAAGATTGAGGTGGAAGAACACCATGTAAAAGTGTACGCCGGGAAGGAAACGGAAGAGGTCGTCAAGGCGCCACATCCGCAGACTTTATTAAGGGGAAGCCTTGTGTCCCCGTCTCTTGAGGCGGCAGTAATGAACGCAAAGTATGTCAATGCCGTCCCTCTTTACCGCCAGGAGCAGGAATTTGAGCGTTATGGTCTGCACATCTCCCGGCAGAACATGGCAAACTGGACGATCCAATGCGCAGACAGATACCTCGCTGTTCTCTATGATTACCTGCATGAAAAACTGTACAGTTATCATGTGCTGCAGGCAGACGAAACACCTGTGCTGGTGAACAAAGACGGCCGTCCTGCCGGATCAAAAAGCTACATGTGGGTATACCGCACCGGACGGATGTACACAGAACGTCAGATTGTCCTGTATGAATACCAGAAGACGCGCAATGCCAGTCATCCCAGAGAGTTTTTGAAAGACTTCAACGGCGTATGCGTCACGGACGGATATCAGGTCTACCACACCATTGAAGGCGAACGGGAAGACCTGCGGATCGCGGGATGCTGGTCCCATTATCCCAGAAGTATTATTATTCTGGGAGAACTGCCAACATCAGCGTAAATCGGCAGTTCTCCGTTTTGAATCCCGAATAACAATAAC
>CAJTGE010000112.1 GCA_910575795.1 Clostridiaceae bacterium
CATGAACAAATCACAGACATAACCGTCTGCCGGAGAAATTGCAATCAGTTTTTCCAACAGGCTAACGGGTTTCTCTGTCTGATGATGTTTTATTCTGGAGGGGACGCTTTTTTCGCTGTAAAACCCCTGGAGTGCTGCAGCCCCGGGTTTCCAGTCCACCGGTTTCTGCCCGTTGGTGCCCCAGACGATAAATTCACAGTCCTGCCGGAAACGTCCGGGGATATTTCGGGCGTTGCCCTTATTCCATACGACGATCCCACGGTAAATCCAGCCTGCTGCCTGAAGGGCGTCCGTCATGGCCGCGAGGTTACGCCAGTCAACGAATACTGCGATAACCGCCCCGTCTTTGCTTTTCTGCCTTGCTTTAGCCAGGACCATACGCATAAATTCCGTAAAAGAACGCTGATCCATGTTATCGCCGCTGAAATCCGGGAATCTTGATGCCCCGTTATAAGTTGTATCCGTGTATTTACTGGCTGTACTTTTCTGCCTGTCCCCGGCATACAGCCCGCCTGATGAATATGGGGGATCGGTCAGGACCATATCAAACAGCCCATCTTCCATATGTTCCATTAATTCAAGGCAATCCCCCTGAAAAAGTGTTATCTGCAAATCTTTCCTCTTCCGTCCATTCATTTATCTGGTTTCACCTCCAGTAACTGCTCCTGCCTAACCGGTTTTCGGATGGCGGCGCTGAATACGTAGCGCCATTCTCAATCTCATTAAAGCCGGAGCTTCCCGCATCAACCATGTCTTTAAATTTTCCCTCCGGGAATGATTCGAGCTGGTTGAAATACATCTCATTCCACTCTGCGGTCAGGACATCCACATTCCCGGCCTGCCACTGTGCCGCGAACGGCTCGGCCCGGGACTCCTTGCTCCCGCTCTCCGGTATCACCTTTACGAGGAAGCCGGAAAGCATCCTGGTATAACTCTGCGCCTGTTCTTTCCCCGCCTGCCCCGGATCCTGCGGGAGCCGCTGTATCACGCGGCCGTATGCCGCCCTGTCTGTTTGGGCGGTCATGAGGATGAGCTTACGCACCTCTGAGGCCGTAAGACGCTTATTAATTACATCAGCCACTATGTAGCGGCCGTTCCTCCGCTTCCCGATGAGGACGCCCGCCGTATAAGCCGGATCGCCGTTTTCGTCTTCCCCTGTGGCTGCGAGATCCCACCCCCGGGCCCAGAGGATGACATCCCCGGGTAACGCCGTAAGCATCTCCCCGACCTGTATGCGCTTAAAGTACATGCCTGCCGCCGGTTTAATCTTCCAGTTCCCGTTGAGGAGCCGTTCCCGCTCAACCAGCGGAAGGGATTTTAAGTTTGCAAGGTAGGAAGGATCATTTGCCAGGAGGATCTTATTGTCGTTGATGGTAGAGGCGATAAACGTCACGCTCTTTATTTCCGTGCGGTCTATTCCCTGCGAAACAAGATCTTCCGGGGTATCAGCCCAGACGATTTCCTCGTTTTTGCGGGCCATGTAGCGGATCTTCCCGCTCCGTTCCGGTATGGGGTATCCGGTCTGTGGATCAATCCACCATCCGATAAACTCAGCTACCCAACTGTCCGAATCCGGATTACAGGTGGCCCGGATGTAAGGCTTTATCCCGCACGCGGAGCGGTTACGTGACATCATGTAGAAAAACTGGTGCTTTGTAAAATGTGTCAGCTCATCGTAGCCAATCAGCGCGATCTGGCTGCCCTGCCACCCGTTTAAGTCCTTATCGCCGTCAATATGCGCAAAATTCACCTTTGCCCCAGAACGGAAGCGCCAGAAGCGGCGCGGCGATGTCCTGGGGACAGCCAGGCCCCCGTATATCTCCGTGCTGGTATCCCACAGGCCGCCCTCCTGCGTGATCTGGATGGACTGCCGCCGGAATATGACCGCGCCAAATTTCGGGTTGCCTGTATGCCTTGCCGCCTCCAGGAGGAGCGCATATGACTTCCCTCCGCCCGCAGCGCCGCCGTATATGGCGATGTCCGCGGGCGTTGCGAGGAACGCCTCCTGCGGGCCTTTCTGTGGTTTTAACACTTTAATCATGGCGTATCACGTCCGTTGTCAGGGAGATAGAGACATACCCCGTTTCCATCCCCGCCGTCGTCTATCCCGGCTTCCTTCTCTGCCCTCTGCGCATTCCTCATTTCGATTTCGAGGCGGGCGTCGTCATAGCCGAAGCGATGGAGGGAATCAATCATCTTCTGTTTGCGGGCCTGCACACGGGTCAGGGCTTCCTCGATGGCCTGGATCTGTCCCAGCTTACCGCGGTACTCCTTTAAGTCTTTATCAAAGTCCGTCTGGCGCTTTACTAGAGTCATGCCGTCTTCCGGGAAGCTGTCTCCCTGATCCCCATCCGAATTCCGTATCGCTTCAATCCGTTTCAGCATCCGCCGCTCCCGGACCGTTATAAGCTGTATTTCCTGCAAAAGGAGCTGCCTCTTATCCTCCGGGACAGCTTCGGCCAGCCTCTTTTCATCTTCATCCAGGCAATCAAAAAGGAGAGCTTCAAACTCTCCTGTAGTGACTGCATTCTTATTCCCTGGTGGCCCTGTACCGCCATGACCTGCGGCGTTCCGGTTCCCCGGCTGCCCTCCTTTATTCCTTTTGGTAACGTTACTTTTTCTATTCGGTAACGTTACCTTATCCCACTTATCCTGGTTCTTCCACTTGCGGATCTGCTCCTCCGAAACCTGGATTTCGGCAGCGATATCCTTCAGTTTCCGTTTCTTTCCACTCTCCAGCCAAAGCTGAAAAGCCTTATCCCTGTTCGGGCTCCTCGGCCTTGCCAAGCATCACCACCTCTCAATCGTTTCGTTTTTGGAAAAAGAAAAGAGACGGCACGGGGCCATCTTTCAGTGTTTGTTCATTTTTTTATATTATTCACAATATTTTCCTATTTCTCCATTATCCAAATCTACTAACAATTTAGATAATCCCTCTTTAGATGTTACTTGCATTCCTATTAAAAAGTCCCTTAAATAATAAGTTAATATGTCCTTACTCTCTCTTAAACCTGAAAGAGGAAAACAAGTCATCAAGTATAACATTGCTGTTAATGTATCTTGTCCACTTTTTAAGAAAAACCAGTCTCGTGTATCCCAAAGCGATGGTAATTCAAGACAGGAATTATAAATAATCGCATCAGGCGATACAATCATATCAAATTGATACAATCTTGATATTTTATTTGGAATATAATATTCAAGAATATCATTAACAAAATCATTTTGGTTTTTTTTGATCCCATTTGTATAAATAATAGTGGGAATTTTTTTAAAATATTCGTTCCCCTTTCCAGAAGTATTCTGCTTGACTCTTTGTAATTTTTTAACAGAAAACACTTGCCTTAAAGCGCGTTGTATCTCCTTTTTAGAATTTAACTCCCCTTTTACCTCAATGGCAAAATCCACCCCATCTGCCATTATTACAGATGCTTTACTGTTCTTTGAATCTATAGTATAAGGGTGTGCTGGATTTAAAATTATACAGTCTATTGAATCGCTTTCTTCTCCATAACTATCGATTATATTACCTTTAACCACTCGATTGGGAAATGGAAAATATTTTTTAAAAAATGCTTTTATCAATTCCTCTCTTCTATCGGCTACTTCTTGAGGGGTACTTCTCCCCTCTAAACTAGCTTTTGAAAAACCAATCTGTAATTCTTTCTGTTCATATCTCATTATTTCACATAGCTTATTTCCCATCGTTCCTCTCCTTTTTCTTTAAATCTTACCACAAAAAAAACAATAAGAAAAGACACGCTGTTTCCAGAGTGCCTTTCTACGTACCTGAAAAAGTCTGAGGAGGTTAAAAACAGGTACGATTGATGAACGCCAGCCAAACGCCTTTGGCTTCGACTATATTATAAAACGGCATTTCCGGCAAAACCGGCCAATTTTATTTTATTCCGCACTTTTCCAGGTATTTATCTCTTATGTGCCGCCGCGGGTAGTCCGGATTCCCCCTGTACCCCATCCGCTTTGCCACCTCCGCCCATCCGCACCCGTCTATGTAATACAGCTTAAATACCTGGCGGGCCACCGCGTCCTCTATATCCTCAATCCATCGCTGGATCTCTTCCGCTTCCTCCTCCTTCCTGTCAAGCTGCCTGCGCTTTCTGTCATAACGTTCACCGTCGAAGCCGACCACAGCCTGCGGCCTCGGAAAGCCGTCCCGGTAATCGAAAATCACGCTGTGCCCTAGGCCAGAGTCTGTAGTGTTCATTTCATCCAGCTCCAGGCGCAAAATTTTTATTTCTCTTATAACCTTCTGATACCCTTCCAGCCGCTCCCTTGTCA
>CAJTGE010000113.1 GCA_910575795.1 Clostridiaceae bacterium
TCCCTCCATAAGCCCGACAGGGCCTGATTCCACGCATGTGAAGGTCATCCTGCCCGGCGTATCCATCCGGTTTGTGGTTACTTCCACTTCTTCTGCCACGTCTGAATAGTCTGATATAACTGTCTGGGCCATCCCCCCGGCAGGGCCTGTCCCTGCAGCCGTGGACTGTACCGTTAATGATATATCCATTCCGTCACCCCGTTATCTGTAGCTGGCTCTCCTGGACCCACCCAAAATTCCCCACATGGACAGGATATGCATTTCCGGATACGATCCTTGTCACCGTTGTACTTAAGTTGTTCGCTGTTTTGTGCGGGGCGGCCCCGTAGCTGCTGTACCAGTATTCCCCGTTTACAATCACGGAAGCCCCCACGCGCAAAACCGGCGTTTCCACCGGCCTCGGAGCCTCGGCCGCCCCCTGCGCGGCGTCTTCCCCGGTGTCAGGATCCGTGATGACCGCCACGGTCTTTGGGGAATACGGCCGGTATTCCAAAAGCTCCAGCGAGTAGTAGATATCATGGGGCTCCCCGCCTTTATCCTGTGTTTCAAAGGACGACACAATGCATTTCATATTTGTGTCATGCAGCCCGGAGCGTGAGATGATAAGGCGGCACTTCTGTTTCTTTTTCAGGGCCTTTTCAAAGCATTTCACATAGTATTCCGGGGATTTTGCGCCGCTGTTGACATAGGGTTCACTCCGGTTGGCAGGAAAGAAGCCGTCCCAGGATACTGCTTTGAGGGACGGCTTTTGGGGCACTGCAACCTGGCCGACGCCTATCACATCATATGTCTTATGTTCGGCCGGGTACTCCGTTTTAATCTCCTCCGGATTAACCGGGAGCTTTACCTTCTTCCCGCTGAATACGACATAAACAGAACAACCTTTCTTTAATCCTGCCATTTGCCTGCCTCCTTATGTGTGTGATAGGGCGGTATGGGAATTCATCTGCTCGATCAGCATTTTTTTAATATAATCCGCCACATCCTGCGGCTTCATCTGGCCGGATGCGCCTGCCGGGAGCGTGACATTTATATTCGGCGCCAGGGTTTTCAGTTCCACCTGGTTCATATAGCGGCGTTCCGCCAGATCGCGGTACAGCTTCATATCCTCATCCGCCAGGCTGATTTCTCCCTCTACGTTCTTGACATTCCCGACGCTTCCGACCTTTCCGATGTTGCCGGCCCCTTTTCCGGAATATCCCGGTATCCCTGCGCTGCCTGCCCCTGATGACGCCCCTGCGGCGTTGGAAGCTGCTTTCGCGGAGGCGATTCCTGCAAGGCGTTCCATCCTGTTTCGCTCCGCCTGCCGCTCCAGGGAGCTCAGGTAACGTTCCCTCTGTGCGGCGTCCTTTTCGGCTGCGGCATTCAGCGCCGCCACATTCGATGCCCTGGCCGCTTTTGACGCCTCGTTTTTAGCTGACGCTGACGCGGCAAAGCTTACCTGGCTGATTGCCCCAATCGCCACCCCCGGGATCGCATTTACTGCATTAATAAAGGAGTTCAGCAGGTTGATCGCACCGTTTACCATGCCCTCAATGTGTGTCAATACATTTACTTTCATATCCCCCATTGCGTCCCCAATATTGGCTCCGATGGTATACATTTTTACGTACATGTTAGTCATCCAGCCCTGGACAGCAAAATACCCGGCCATGTAACTGAGTTCAATCTCATCCCAGACGGTCAGGATATAGTTCTTAAATATCAGCCACGCTACGGTCATGCCGCCGACTGCCTGGATCCACCTGTAGATGAGCGCTACAACAACCCCAATCCCCAAGGCCACCCATGTAAGCGGGTTGGCAAGCAGTGAGGCCATCAGTTCTGTATTAGCCTTTTTGGCAATCCAGGCAGCCGCAGCCTGAGCCCCCAGGGCAACGGCCACAATCCCGGCAGCCGCAGCCACGCCCAATAAAACAGGCGCTACCTTGTCCCAGTTGTCGTGAATAAATGTGGCTCCCTTTGCGATGGCCTGCAGCGCTGGCATTGATGCCTGCTGAACTGCATTCATGCCGGATTGCCATAGCTGGCCAAAGGTCATGGGGATCTCCGCAAATTTGGCGTTTGTCTCTTCCGCGGCAGAGAAGAGGGCATTTTTCACCACGTCGGACGTAATCTTACCCTCAGAGGCAAGCTCCCGCATCTTGCCGATATTGACTCCCATATACTCCGCTATGGTCTGTGCGATGGTCGGGGCCTGCTCAAGGACGGAATTTAATTCCTCGCCGCGCAGCACCCCTGCGCTCAGAGCTTGCGTAAGCTGTAATACAGCGGCGTCCGCCCCTGCCCCGGATGCCCCGGAAAGCGTCAGATGTTTATTAATTTGCTCTGCAAAGTCTACAATTTCCTGCGAGCTGTTAAACGCGTCAGGGGCCAGGGTCCCAAATTTGCCGACCATGCCGGCCGTATTGTTGTAACTACCGCGGGAAGCCTGGGCCGCCTGGTAGATTCTTTTTTGCAGCTCCTCCGTGGTCTGGAGCCCATCGTTCATCATAGCAATCCTGGCATTGAGGGCGGACTGCTGGTCAGCGGCGGCCATAATGTCTTTGACCAGTTTTATCCCCCCTGTCATGACTGCGGCATTCCGTAAAGAACTCCACATTTTATTAAGGGATGATTCGGATTCAGAGGCTTTTTGTGTCCTTTTGAGGGATTCCTCCGCTTTCTTTAGCGCTGCCTCTTTCTTTAATATCGCAGCCCTGTTCAGCTCTTCCTGAACAGACGCTTTTTGTAGTTCCTGTCTGGTCTTTGCTATCGCCATAGAATAGCTGTATTCCTGTTTCTGGGACTGTGAGATCTGGTTCCTCAATTTCGTGAGCGCCTTCTGACTCGTACCGGCCTGACCGGAAAGGACGCTGTATTCCTTTTGAAGTCTCCTGGTTTCCCTGACCTGAGCGCTTAAGCTTTGAGTGAGAACAGAGATCCTCTGGCTGGCGGCGTCTGTCATGGTTTGCGTCGCATTTCCCATTGCGCTAATAGAATCCGAGGCTTTACCGCTCATGTTTATGATATTTCGGTATCCGGCTGAAAACCGGTCTACAAGCTCAAACACTTCCTTAATGACGGCCAATATCCTTCACCTCCCTGCTCTCGCGCTTTATCAGTTCATTCATAAGAAGCCGTTCACTCAAGCTCCGTTTTAATACATCCAGGGGGAATACGCCGTGATTGCACAGCATATAGCGGCACAGGAACGAATCCAGCGTATCCTCCCCGGCTAGTTTTTTGCCGTTTCCTCCAGCCCGTCTATATCCTCAAACCCGTTTAAGCTGTTAATCTCCTGCATGAGTTTTGCGTATTCCCCGGAAGACAGCATCTTCCCCGGCACATCCAGCGGATCGACGGTTTTATAATACGCGCACAGCTCCGCATCTTTAAAGTTAGGCTCTATGACACAGGCAGAGATAAGCAGCTTGCCGTACTTTTCGGTGTCCAGCTCCCTTACTGTCTGGCCGTTTACCTTACTTGTGCGCTGCGCCCGCCTTATAAGCCTGTCATTCGTCTCCTGATCGATCGCACGCAGGACAAACGGGACCGGTTTTCCGTCCGGCCCCTTTGCCCTCTTTGTGATGACTGCCTCTTTTGTCTCCTCCATCACCGGCGGCAGTAAAAAAGCTTTAATATCCCCCATATAATCAACCCCCTAACTGTTTCGGAGCCTTAAACCAGTCAAGGACCTCAATATTCGTATATGAAAATGCGACCTCCATCTCCAGGAAATCGGAATCCGCATCCAGGATGGCTACGGGGAGTTTCTGGAGCTTGACGTTATAAAAGGCCACGGTCTGCGTCCCTACGCTTGAGCCCGGATCGTCGTTCGTGATCTGCATCGTAAAGTACGGCAGCTTCCCCGTTTTCAGATACGTCTGCAGAAGCTTAAGGAAGTACGGGGAGCCATAATAGATCGTCATCGTGCCGGTCAGTGATACGCCCGTGGTCTTTTTCTGCACCAGCGTCGTACCGACCACTTTAAAGTCCGCTTCCTGGAATTCGGCGTCTGACTGGAATTTTTTCATGCCGAACATCTCATGGTTTTCCCCGTTTATTGTCATGAACCCGCTTCCG
>CAJTGE010000114.1 GCA_910575795.1 Clostridiaceae bacterium
TCCCTCCATAAGCCCGACAGGGCCTGATTCCACGCATGTGAAGGTCATCCTGCCCGGCGTATCCATCCGGTTTGTGGTTACTTCCACTTCTTCTGCCACGTCCGAATAGTCTGATATAACTGTCTGGGGCATCCCCCCGGCAGGGCCTGTCCCTGCAGCCGTGGACTGTACCGTTAATGATATATCCATTCCGTCACCCCGTTATCTGTAGCTGGCTCTCCTGGACCCACCCAAAATTCCCCACATGGACAGGATATGCATTTCCGGATACGATCCTTGTCACCGTTGTACTTAAGTTGTTCGCTGTTTTGTGCGGGGCGGCCCCGTAGCTGCTGTACCAGTATTCCCCGTTTACAATCACGGAAGCCCCCACGCGCAAAACCGGCGTTTCCACCGGCCTCGGAGCCTCGGCCGCCCCCTGCGCGGCGTCTTCCCCGGTGTCAGGATCCGTGATGACCGCCACGGTCTTTGGGGAATACGGCCGGTATTCCAAAAGCTCCAGCGAGTAGTAGATATCATGGGGCTCCCCGCCTTTATCCTGTGTTTCAAAGGACGACACAATGCATTTCATATTTGTGTCATGCAGCCCGGAGCGTGAGATGATAAGGCGGCACTTCTGTTTCTTTTTCAGGGCCTTTTCAAAGCATTTCACATAGTATTCCGGGGATTTTGCACCGCTGTTGACATAGGGTTCACTCCGGTTGGCAGGAAAGAAGCCGTCCCAGGATACTGCTTTGAGGGACGGCTTTTGGGGCACTGCAACCTGGCCTACGCCTATCACGTCATACGTTTTATGGTCAGTCGGGTACTCTGTTTTAATCTCCTCCGGATTAACCGGGAGCTTTACCTTCTTCCCGCTGAATACAATATAAATGGAACAGCGGTTCTTTAATCCTGCCACCTGCCTGCCTCCTTATGTGTGTGATATGGCGGTATGGGAATTCATCTGCTCAATCAGCATCTTTTTAATATAGTCCGCCACCTCCTGCGGCTTCATCTGTCCGGATGCGCCTGCCGGGAGCGTGACGTTTATATTCGGGGCCATGGTTTTCAGCTCCACCCGGTTCATATAGCGGCGTTCCGCCAGATCGCGGTACAGCTTCAAATCTTCATCCGCCAGGCTGATTTCGCCCTCTACGTTTTTGACATTGCCGACGCTTCCGACCTTTCCGATGTTGCCAGCCCCTTTTCCGGAATACCCCGGTATCCCTTCGCTGCCTGTCCCTGACGGCGTCCCTGCAGCATCGGAAGCTGCCTTTGCGGATGCAATCCCCGCAAGGCGTTCCATCCGGTTACGTTCCGCCTGCCGCTCCAGGGAGTTTAAATAACGTTCCCTTTGCGCGGCGTCCTTTTCGGCGGCGGCATTCAGCGCCGCCACATTCGATGCCCTGGCCGCTTTTGACGCCTCGTTTTTAGCTGACGCTGACGCGGCAAAGCTTACCTGGCTGATTGCCCCAATCGCCACCCCCGGGATCGCATTTACTGCATTAATAAAGGAGTTCAGCAGGTTGATCGCACCGTTTACCATGCCCTCAATGTGTGTCAATACATTTACTTTCATATCCCCCATTGCGTCCCCAATATTGGCTCCGATGGTATACATTTTTACGTACATGTTAGTCATCCAGCCCTGGACAGCAAAATACCCGGCCATGTAACTGAGTTCAATCTCATCCCAGACGGTCAGGATATAGTTCTTAAATATCAGCCACGCTACGGTCATGCCGCCGACTGCCTGGATCCACCTGTAGATGAGCGCTACAACAACCCCAATCCCCAAGGCCACCCATGTAAGCGGGTTGGCAAGCAGTGAGGCCATCAGTTCTGTATTAGCCTTTTTGGCAATCCAGGCAGCCGCAGCCTGAGCCCCCAGGGCAACGACCACAATCCCGGCAGCCGCAGCCACACCCAATAAAACAGGCGCTACCTTGTCCCAGTTGTTGTAAATAAATGCGGCTCCCTTCGAGATGGCCTGCAGCGCTGGCATTGATGCCTGCTGAACTGCATTCATGCCGGATTGCCATAGCTGGGCAAAGGTCATGGGGATCTCCGCAAATTTGGCGTTTGTCTCTTCCGCGGCAGAGAAGAGGGCATTTTTCACCACGTCGGACGTAATCTTACCCTCAGAGGCAAGCTCCCGCATCTTGCCGATATTGACTCCCATATACTCCGCTATGGTCTGTGCGATGGTCGGGGCCTGCTCAAGGACGGAATTTAATTCCTCGCCGCGCAGCACCCCTGCGCTCAGGGCTTGCGTAAGCTGTAAAACAGCGGCGTCCGCCCCTGCCCCGGATGCCCCGGAAAGCGTCAGATGTTTATTAATTTGCTCTGCAAAGTCTACGATTTCCTGCGAGCTGTTAAATGCGTCAGGGGCCAGGGTCCCAAATTTGCCGACCATGCCGGCCGTATTGTTGTAACTACCGCGGGAAGCCTGGGCCGCCTGGTAGATTCTTTTTTGCAGCTCCTCCGTGGTCTGGAGCCCATCGTTCATCATAGCAATCCTGGCATTGAGGGCGGACTGCTGGTCAGCGGCGGCCATAATGTCTTTTGTGAGCTTTATGCCCCCTGTTATGACAGCCGCTTTGCGCAGTTTATCCAGGATACCTGACTGCAGGCCCTCATCCCCGGCGGATCTCTGCGACTTTCTGAGCGAGTCTTTTGCCTTTTGTACGGAGGTAATCGCATCACAGGCTTTACTGCTCATGTTAATCAGGTTTCTGTATCCGGCAGAAAACCGGTCTACAAGCTCAAACACTTCCTTAATGACGGCCAATATCCTTCACCTCCCTGCTCTCGCGCTTTATCAGTTCATTCATAAGAAGCCGTTCACTCAAGCTCCGTTTTAATACATCCAGGGGGAATACGCCGTGATTGCACAGCATATAGCGGCACAGGAATGAATCCAGCGTATCCTCCCCGGCTAGTTTTTTGCTGTTTCCTCCAGCCCGTCTATGTCCTCAAACCCGTTTAAGCTGTTAATCTCCTGCATGAGTTTTGCGTATTCCCCGGAAGACAGCATCTTCCCCGGCACATCCAGCGGATCGACGGTTTTATAATACGCGCACAGCTCCGCATCTTTAAAGTTAGGCTCTATGACACAGGCAGAGATAAGCAGCCTGCCGTACTTTTCGGTGTCCAGCTCCCTTACTGTCTGGCCGTTTACCTTACTTGTGCGCTGCGCCCGCCTTATAAGCCTGTCATTCGTCTCCTGATCGATCGCACGCAGGACAAACGGGACCGGTTTTCCGTCCGGCCCCTTTGCCCTCTTTGTGATGACCGCCTCTTTTGTCTCCTCCATCACCGGCGGCAGTAAAAAAGCTTTAATATCCCCCATATAATCAACCCCCTAACTGTTTCGGATCCTTAAACCAGTCAAGGACCTCAATATTCGTATATGAAAATGCGACCTCCATCTCCAGGAAATCGGAATCCGCATCCAGGATGGCTACGGGGAGTTTCTGGAGCTTGACGTTATAAAAGGCCACGGTCTGCGTCCCTACGCTTGAGCCCGGATCGTCGTTCGTGATCTGCATCGTAAAGTACGGCAGCTTCCCCGTTTTCAGATACGTCTGCAGAAGCTTAAGGAAGTACGGGGAGCCATAATAGATCGTCATCGTGCCGGTCAGTGATACGCCCGTGGTCTTTTTCTGCACCAGCGTCGTACCAACCACTTTAAAGTCCGCTTCCTGGAATTCGGCGTCTGACTGGAATTTTTTCATGCCGAACATCTCATGGTTTTCCCCGTTTATTGTCATGAACCCGCTTCCG
>CAJTGE010000115.1 GCA_910575795.1 Clostridiaceae bacterium
TTAAAGGCAGACCACAGCTATTGGCTCCACGAGGTAACACCGCCGGAGGGCTATGAGAAGGCCGAAGACGTGAAGTTTACGGTTTCCCACTATGGCGAGGATGTTACGGTTGACATGAACGATAAGCCTACCGAGGTCATCATCAAGAAGACCGACCAGCTGACCAAAGCAAGCCTTGCAGGGGCAGTCCTGCAGATTTACAAAGGGAAGAAGAAAGAGCCATACGCACAGTATGACCCCGCCGACCTGGTGGCGGAATGGACCACGGATGAGACAGGGGTATTTAAGCTCACTGGACAGCTTACCGCAGGCGAGACCTACACCTTGCGCGAGCAGGAGACTGTAGATGGCTACTACTACAGCTACGATATCGAATTTGTCGTAAACAGTGACGGCGAAGAGCAGGTAGTGGAGATGCAGAACCGGAAGATCATCGTCCAGGTTCCGCCGGATGAGCTGCCGAAGCCGACACCGGAGCCGGAAGGCACGAAACCGGAGTACACCATGGAGAAGGAGCGTGTGACCCTGGCGCCGGAGAAATCAGGCACAGACCAGTACGGGTTCTTCCGTGGAGACCGGGTTGATTATGATGTGACTATTGCAAACACCGGAGAGATCACACTCACCATGGACGTGGATGACGCCTTTGAGGTGCCCGGCAATTTCACAACGCCGGAAGTATCAGCAGTCCGTTTCTTCGCAAGGGACACCGGACGGCAGACCAGCACAAAAGGCAGCTTAAACAGCATCAAAGGATCTGTGGCAAACATCACGATCCAGCCTGGCGGATATGCGGTTGTCACCTACACCGCAGAAGTCAAGGAACAGGCCAAAGAGTTCCTGTCAAACGCGGCTGCGGATGACGGCCTTGGATACCTGAATACAGCGACTACCACCAGGGTAACCGGTACTTACAAAGAGTACAGCGGAGAAGATAAGGACGGGGACGGCAAGGGCGATACCGTGACCGAGAAGACCGTCACCAAGAAGGACTATCCGGATGAATTGGGCGATAAGGAAGACACCGCCAACACACCGGTACAGGAGCCCAAGGAAGACGGAGAGAACCCATCCTATACCATGGACAAGAGCAGGCCAACCCTGGCGCCGGAGAAGGAGGATACCGGAAAGTACGGATTCCACCGGGGCGACAAGGTAACCTATGAAGTCCATATCAGGAATACCGGAGACATGGCTCTCAAGATGTATGTATCCGATGAATATGCCTATGAGGTAAGGACGTACTTTGAGGATCTGAAGATCACGAAGATCGACGGGGAGGACATTTCCCAGACCGGAATGGGCGTTGGCACAGATACCGCAAGGATCCGGATCGAACCGGGCAAGGAGGCTGTAGTCACCTATGAGGCGACCGTAAGCCAGACAGCGCCGGAGCGGCTGGCATTCCTTGAGACAGATGATGGAAACGGCTATCTGAATACCGCAAGGACTTATGAAGTAAGAGCGGAAAAGAAAGACGGAACGGAAGGCGGGCCGGATGAGTATCCTGGCATCCCCGATAAAGAGGATGACGCGCATACGCCAGTCCAGACACCGGAAGAGCCGCCGAAGGAGAACCCGCCAGGACCGAATGAGCCTGAGTATCCGGTCATCTGGTTACTGAAGAACAGCGTCAATGACCCGTCACACATCCTGCCGGGCGGAACGTTCCAGATCCTGGACGAAAACGGCAATGCGGTTACGGATATCATCGACGCAGGCGATGACAAATTCGGTATCGGGAATACCTGGAAACAGTGGATCACCGTACTGAAAGCAGACCACACCTATTACCTCCACGAGGTAACGCCTCCTGAGGGCTACCTGCCGGCAGAGGACGTGAAGTTCACCGTCGGGCACTATGGGGATCGTGTGGAAGCAGTCATGACTGATAAGCGGAAGAATGACGGCATCACCTTCTCGAAGCAGGATTTCGCAGGCAATGAAGTGGCAGGAGCAACCTGTGCCCTGTACGAATATGGGCAGGACGGAAGCAGAACCCACATCGAGACCTGGGTATCCAGCACCGCAGAGCATACGATCAAAGGCAAGCTGGTTTCTGGAAAGACTTACCTCTACCATGAGAAGAACGCACCGGAAGGCTATGGCTACAGCGTGGATGTGGTATTCACGGTCAATGAGGAAGGGAATGTGGAAAGCGCCCATTACGTGGATGCGGACGGCAGCACTATCCTGTATGACAAGGACGGATACCCGACCGAGATCAAGGTAAATGCGGACGGAACGTACTCTTATAAGGATGAGACAGTCACCATTGACGGAAGCGGGAACGCAGTCGGCGAGGATGGCGCGGTCCTGGCGGAGCAGGTACAGTCCGAAATTCCGGTAACAGGCAATACCGTGATCATCAAGGATGAGCCGGTAAAGGTACGGATCGTAAAGGCCGATGAAGCAGGGAACGCCCTGGAAGGCGGCAAGTTCGCTATCCTGGATTCCAGCAAGGAACCGGTCAAAGCGATCTCCAACACCGAGATCCCATCCACAGAGCATGGTGGGTTTATCCTGAAAGGCGAGAAGCTGGTATTCGCGGCAGACAGTAACGGCGTGGATATCACAAAACAGCTTTCCACTGGAAAAGAGTACTACCTCCATGAGATCGAAGCGCCAGAAGGCTATAAGCTGGCGGATGACGTGATGTTCACGATCCCCTATGCGAAGCCTGGCATGACTACCCTGGTACGGATTCGGGATGAGAAGGTGCAGGTACTGTTCGACAAGACGGATTTTGCAGGCAAGGAAGTGCCAGGGGCAGAATGTATCCTTTATAAGAAGGAAACGGACGGCACCAGGACACCGATTGATACCTGGATTTCCGGAAATGAGAGGCACACCATCACCGGGGAACTTTCCTCTGGTGAGACCTATATCTACCACGAGGAGAAAGCGCCGGAAGGCTATGCCTACAGCGAGAGCATCGAGTTTACCGTAGGCGAGGACGGCAACGTTACCAGCGCACACTATATCAACGACAAGGGCGAGACCATCCTGTATGACAAGGACGGGTACACGACCACCATCACCGTCCAGGAGGACGGCACCTATAAGGACAGAGATACCGTAGTAACCATCAATGAAAGCGGCAACGCTGTTGACGAAAATGGAAATATCATAGCGGAAGGCGTGAAGAAAGACATGCCGATCACGGATAACGTGGTTGCCATGAAAGATGCTCCGACTAACGTGACCATTAAGAAGACAGACTCCAAGACCGGACTGTCCCTGGCCGGGGCAACCCTCCAGGTGATCGACAAGGACGGCAAGATTGTTGCTGAATGGACTACGGATGAATCAGGAACCTTTAAACTGGAGAAGATGCTCACGGCAGGCGAGACCTACACCTTACGCGAGAAGGAGACCGTAGACGGGTATTATTACAGCTACGACATCATCTTTACCGTAAATGAGGACGGCAGGCCGCAGGTTGTCGAGATGAGGAACCGCGAGATCATCGTGGTAACACCTCCGGATACCCCAGATGAACCTGACGATGAGAAACCGATTATCTGGCTGTTGAAGCACGCAGTCGGTGACCCGGACCATATCCTCCAGGGAGGCACTTTCCAGGTGCTAAGTGAAGATAAGTCGGAGGTTGTAATCGACAGCTTCACGATGGATGGAACCTGGCAGGAGTGGGATGTCACATTAAAGGCAGACCACAGCTATTGGCTCCACGAGGTAACACCGCCGGAGGGCTATGAGAAGGCCGAAGACGTGAAGTTTACGGTTTCCCACTATGGCGAGGAT
>CAJTGE010000116.1 GCA_910575795.1 Clostridiaceae bacterium
CTATATGGAATATTATGTTGAGTAAACAGAAAGAAAATCATAGGTTTTATTAATGATTTCAGATAGTTAGTCTGCATAATATTTAACTCCGCATTAGATTGTATGCCTTCTCTCGGCATGATTACCATAAACGCCTTTGCCTGCGCCGACAGTATCCTGATACCTGTACAGGCGGCATACCTGCCCGTCAAAGGCTTGCAGCAGCTTATTAAGACGGTGGGAAAGGTAAAGCGGCAGATTAACCCGAAGCTGGAGATTGAAGGGATCCTGCTTACAATGGTGGACAGCCGAACGAACTACGCAAAGGACATCAGCGCCATGCTGAAGGAAGCCTATGGAAGCCGGGTGAGGATATTTGCCAATGTCATTCCCATTTCCGTCCGGGCGGCGGAGATTTCAGCGGAGGGCGTCAGCATCTACAAGCATGATCCAAAGGGGAAAGTGGCGTCAGCTTACGATTCTCTGACAAAGGAGGTGCTTGCAGATGGGCAGTAACGCAAAACCAAGAAGCGCATCAAAGGTTGCTCTGGAAAGTTTTGATGATTTGTTCGGTGGAAATACCGCACAGGAAAATGGGATAGAGCAGATTATCAATGCGCCACTGGCAGAGCTTTACACGTTCAAAGACCACCCGTTCCGGGTGGAGGACGATGAGAAGATGGAGGAAACAACCGAGAGTATCCGCCAGTATGGGGTGCTTGTGCCGGGGATTGCAAGACCGAGGGCGGGTGGAGGCTATGAAATCATAGCCGGACACCGCCGCAAACGTGGCTCGGAGCTTGCCGGAAAGACGGAGATGCCTGTGGTTGTCCGCAACTACACCGATGATGAAGCTACGATAATCATGGTGGATTCCAATATCCAGAGGGAAGATATTTTACCGAGTGAGAAGGCGAGAGCCTACAAGATGAAATATGAAGCCATGAAGCATCAGGGGAAGAAGTCAGGCAGAAACACACTGGATGAGGTCGGGGAAGCTGCCGGGGAAAACGCTAAAAAGGTACAGCGGTATATCTGGCTTTCCCGTTTGACTGATGAACTCCTTGCTATGGTGGACGGTAAAAAGCTCGGTTTCTCACAGGGCGTTGACATTTCCTTTCTGGCGGAGGAAGCGCAGCAGTGGGTGCAGGCAGTCATAGAGGAAAAAGGCTGTAACGTCAGCATGGTGCAGTCGGCAAAAATAAAAGAGTATGGCAAGACCGGGGAGCTTACCCTTGCAATGGTGCGTCTGATACTGACGGAGGAAAAGCCAAAGGAACGGAAGGTAACACTGAAAGCGGACAAGATCAGCGAATATTTTGCGGAGGACTGCAGCAGTGAGGAAATAGAGGGCATCATCATTCAGCTATTGGATGAATGGAAGAAAAGACAATAGAGGGGAGGTGCATCAGCGTGGATGGCACAATAAAATTTGACTATTATTATGGCATCGAAGCGGAACAGTTTTCTTTTTACCGGGTTCCGAGGCTGCTGATAAAAGACGCAAGGTTTAAAGAGTTGTCCAGCGATGCAAAGCTCCTTTATGGTCTGATGCTTGACAGGCTGGCATTGTCAATCAAGAATGGCTGGCTTGACGAGGAAAACAGGGTGTATATCCATTACACCCTGGATAACATAATGGAGGATTTGGGATGCGCAAGGGAGAAATGTGCCAAAGTGATTGCGGAGCTTGACAGCAAAAAGGGAATCGGTCTGATTGAGAAGAAAAGGAGGGGACTGGGCAAGCCGGACATCATCTATGTGAAGAATTTTGCGACACTGGATACCGGGAAAGAACCGGGCGGAGAGCTGGAAAACCCTGATAATGCTGACAATTCCGCAGAAGTTCGGAAACCGAACTTCAAGAGGTTCGATAATCAAACTTCAAGAAGTTCGGAAATCGAACTTCAAGAGATTCGGAAACCGAACTTGCAGGAGTTCGGAAACCAAACTTCAAGAAATTCGGAAACCGAACTTGCGGAAGTTCGGGAATCGAACCCTAATTATAACAATACTAATTATACTGATCTGAGTTATACCAATCCTATCAATCAATCAGATAGTAAAGCAGAAAAACAGGAACCGGGCAAGCCGGACAATGGTATGATTGATGTGATGGATGAAGCCAGCGCCTACATGAAAATCATTAAGAAAAATATTGAGTATGAGCATCACATGAAATATGGCGATTGGAGTGAAAAAGGTCTGTATGAGGAACTGTATGAGGTGATATGCGAGATTGTGTGTGTAAAGCGCAGGACGGTAAAGGTGAATGGGGAGGATTACCCTTATGAGCTTGTAAAGTCTAAGTTTTTAAAGCTGGACAGTTCCCATTTGGAGTATGTCATTGGGTGTATGAAGGAAACCACAACAAAAATAGCCAACATCAGGGCATACATGGTGACTGCCCTCTATAATGCCCCCAATACCATGAACCATTATTACCAGCAGTTAGTTCAGCATGATATGTATGGCGGCGGTTGGGAAGAAAAAGGACTGTTCCAGTCCAAAGCGGAAGGAGATGGATAAATGGAATCCATGCGGGATATTGACCGGGCAATGGAACGGGAGATCGCAAAGGGGAGCTGCCCGTTAAAGTTTGTGGGGATAGAGTTTGGCGATTCCCCCTATCAGGAGATTGCGTCAAAAGAAAGGCTGCTGGAGGTATTGTCCTATCTGCTGCGGACAGGCGATTATGGGAAATTTGCCGTAAATGGGACGGGGAGCAATGTTTATATGAACATCAGGGGCAGGAAGCCGGATTTTCAGCGAACTTATTCCATATTTGACCGGAACTGCATTTTTTCCGCAATCAGTCATTACGGAAAGAAAATAAAGCCGGATTTTGACGGGCATACTTATCTGGAAACAGTGCAGTGTTTCTTTAAGCTGCCGGACGGGGAACAGGAGAAATACAGGGTGACATATTACGGGCAGGAAACCTTTGTTTTCCCCATGTCGGATAAATATATCCTCGGACTTTATACGCACTGTATCTCGGCAAGGCGGGCGGCATCGGCAGGCATGGATATTCCCGGCACAGGCTTTTCAGAAAAAGAACAGGGCATTGTCAGCCTTGCGGGTGTGCGTGACGTGCTGTTCCAGTGCCTTTTGTTTGACACTGTAAAATATGGGGAAGGCGTGTTATGCGCTGACCTTTGCACAATCTACTGTTTAAAATAGAATCAATAGCTTTTGGACTTTTTGTCCAGAAGTGAGTTAGGAGGTGCGCTATGGCGGAAAAATATATTACGGAAGAACAGCGGGCAAAATGCCGGAAAGTGGCGGATGCGTTTGCGGAACTGTATGAGCTGGCAGATGTAATGGTGGCGGATGCCGGGAGGTTCGGCTTTGTCCGTCTGCAATGGTTCAGTGAGGGAGAAGGCTTTGATTCGGCAATGGCATTTTCGGACAGCATGGAACTGTTTGAGGAACTCTGGCGGATATGGTATGAACATGAGGTCTTAACGCCTGTTTTGGGTACGCCGCTTGCGGAGCTTGACTATGACGAGATATTCAGGTCGCTTTCCAAAGACAGGCAGGAGGAAATCTTGGAAAAGAAGAAATATTTTATTGTCGGACGGCGAATTGAGGGAGACGCAAATGACGAATTATTTTTCCAACCTTTATCCAATTGACTGCGCAGTGCTGTCTGTGAATGCACAATTCTACCG
>CAJTGE010000117.1 GCA_910575795.1 Clostridiaceae bacterium
AGTTATACCGAAAGTCAGATTATCCCGAATACCTCAAAGAAAGCCAGTAACAGCGGCATTTCTTTGAGAAATATTCGGGATAACTTTTTGTGTCTGTCTAAGCTGTCAAATAGAATCCATATATGAAAAGCCGAAAAATTCGGGATAATTTTATGGTGTCCATAGAGGCATTTGCTGATAATGGTGTCAGCAGGGATTTCCCTGACTATACCAAAGGAGGCATCTGCCATGAATGAAAAGAAAGTAACCATCAACGAAATGATTGCCCGGATGGTTGCGGAAGCCAGGAGGCTCGGCTACAGTGAATCCAGCATATGGACAAACATCCAGCCGGGACTGAGGGCCTTTGCAATCTACTACGGCAAAAAGGGCATCTCCCTCTACGATCCCGAAATCACAAGTGAATATGTAGGGTTCCAGAAGGAACGGCTGTCCAGAAATGAAATCTCAGACTATTACTACAGGAATATCCGCTCTGCCGCGAACCGGCTGAATGAGTTTTATCTGACAGGGACGATCCACCTCAAAATGCCGAAACACGGAACAAAATATCTGCTCAAAGCTGAAAACGAGCGGCTGATCGACCGTTTCCTGGATTATAAGGAGTATGGTCCGAATACCCGTGACGATGTGGTCTGGGTGATCCGCAGATACCTTTATCACTTTGAAGCCCTCGGCCATGAATCGTTAGAACTTGTCTCTGTCGATGATGTGAGGGAGTTTATATTAAAAACTGCGGAAGAGGTCAGGACATCCAGCCTGCACAACATCCTTCTCTATCTTAAATATTTCCATATCTTCCTGAAAGAGACAGGGGTTCCGGCTCCGGACTGTGCCGGCCTGTTCTCCTATAAGGTCTACCGTGACATGCCGATACAGGGCTATGTGACGGATGAAGAGCTGGACCGTATCCTTGCGGTGATCGATACAGAAAGCGACATGGGAAAAAGGGACCGCGCCATCATCCTGACGGCTGCGACAACCGGCCTGCGCGCCTGCGACCTTATCCGTCTGAAACTGTCCGACATCGACTGGAGGAAGGGAGAGATCCGGCTGTGCCAGAAAAAGACCGGCAGGACAGTCTATGTCCCTCTGGTAAAACAGACCGGAGCTGCCCTACAGGATTATATCCTGAATGCACGCCCTGCTTCTGACTGCCCGGAAGTGTTCCTGAGGGCCGTGGCTCCCAAAACAGCCATCGCCAATGCGGTCTGCATCGGAAGTATGTTCCAGCAGTACCAGAAGAAAGCCGGTATTGCCAGGCATGCATTTGACGGGAAAGGATTCCACGGCCTCCGCAGGCGTCTTGCCAAGAAGCTGCTCGTTACAGGCACGCCCCTCACAACGATTGCCCAGATCCTCGGACATGACGACCTGAAATCTTCACGCCAGTACCTTTCGCTCGACACCGGGAACCTGAAAGAGTGCGCACTTGATTTCAGAGGAATCCCGCTGGAAAGGAGGGAGCTGCTATGAACCGGGGATTTACCAGCATATTTGCAGACGACCTGGACAACCTGATCAGCCTGAAAGTATCGCTCGGCTATTCAGAGAGCACTTATCTTGGGAGGGCACGCCAGTTTGACAGGTACTGTTCTATGAAATACGAAAAAGCAGACGAGCTGACAGAAGGCATCGTCCTGAACTGGCTGAAACCTGAGCCGGGAGAAGCCGGAAGCGTGATCCATGGCAGGGCCGCTTTCATTAGGGGATTCGGCACTTATCTGAAATCCGTTGGAAAGAACGCCTTCATCCTGCCGGATAAGTTTACTGCTGGAGGAACAGTTTTTGTTCCGTACCTGTTTGGGGACGATGAACTGGCTGCGCTTTTCCGGGAGATTGATACATACAGATATCCCAAAGAGCCATTTCGTCCGCTCCTGCTCAGTGCTTACTTCCGCATGACTTATACCTGCGGGCTGCGTCCGAATGAGGGCAGGAACCTTAAGAGAAATGAAGTGGACCTGAATACCGGGGAACTGCGTATCATTGAAACGAAGAAGCATAAAAGCCGCAACATCGTCATGTCGGATGAGATGAATTCCCTGGCAAAATCCTATGCAGCTGTCCGTGATTCGGCGTTTCCTGAAAGCGAATTTTTCTTCCCCTCGCCATCCGGCGGACCCTACTCTGCCGGATGGATGCAGGGAAAGTTTAAGAGATTTTTTGCCTTATCGAAACCGGACGTTCCAAAAGACCTTCTTCCCTCAGTAAGAGTATACGACCTCCGGCACCGATTTGCCACTGCTGTTTTGAACCGGTGGCTTGACGAAAAGAAAGACCTCGGTTCCCGTCTGCCTTACTTGCAGACATACATGGGACACAGGGATCTGGAAGCAACGGCCTATTACATCCATCTTCTCCCGGAAAATCTGATAAAATCGGCAGGGATTGACTGGGAAGGCATGAATCATCTGATTCCACGGGTGGAACTATGGGAAAAGTAAAAGACGAGCAGTTATTCACACTTTTGCGTGATTTCCTGTTGGTCTACCTGCCGAACCAACGGAAAGCGAGCAGTAATACCGTAAAGGCTTACAGGACAACCCTGAACCAGTTCCTTAAATATACAGCCGAGCAAAAAAATATCTCTGTACTGTCCGTCACCTCCGGGATGGTCACATATGAAATGGTGAACTCGTATCTTGACTGGCTTTCAGCAGAGAAGAACGCCGCTCCGGCTACGCGCAACAACAGGCTGGCGGCCATCCGGGCATTTATTTCCTATGCCGCAGCCTGCCGCCCGGAATATATCAGCATTGCAAGCGGGCTGGCAGCTATCGGAATCCAAAAGAATGACCGGTTTGCGAAAGTGGATTATATGTCGGAAGAAGCAGTAAAAATGCTTCTTGCAGAGCCGGACACCAGAACGGAGATCGGAGTGCGGGATCAGTTCCTGATGATCTTTCTGTATGATACCGGGGCGCGTATCCAGGAAGTTCTGGATGTGAAAATCTGCGACATTAAAGTTGACAGGACGCCGACTGTGACGCTTCATGGGAAAGGGAAGAAAACCAGGATAGTCCCCTTGATGAAAGATACTGTAAAACATCTGCAGAATTATATGAAGGTGTTCCATCCGGGCGAAACATGGATGTCATCAGAATGGCTCTTTTATGTGGAACGCAAAGGAATCCGTAACGCCATGTGCGATGATACGGCAAGGCTCCGGATTCAGAAATACGCCGCATCTGCAAGGGAGAAATGCCCGGATGTCCCCCTGAATGTCCACCCTCATTTGTGGAGACATACGAGGGCCATGCATTTATACCAACACGGCATGGATTTAACTTTAATCTCGCAATGGCTCGGACACAAACAGCTTGAAACCACGCTGATTTACGCACACGCAGATACAGAAGCGAAAAGGAAAGCAATCACGGAGGCAATGGCTTCTGATCCTTTCCTTGAAGCGGAGCCTGTTAATTATACCGTCAGTGATGAGGAAATCCTCAAACGTCTTTACGGTCTATGATGGACCTAAGATTATCCCGAATTATTCTCCCTAAGCGAGAGATTTAGGAAAGCTGACCGTGTAAATGACTAAAAAGTTATCCCGAATATTTCTCAAAGAAATGCCGCTGTTACTGGCTTTCTTTGAGGTATTCGGGATAATCTGACTTTCGGTATAACC
>CAJTGE010000118.1 GCA_910575795.1 Clostridiaceae bacterium
CTGCGGCGTTACCACAGTCGGAAGGGACTTCTGATAATACCATTCGGAGCGAAAGTAGTCCAGATCCTGTTGGAAGGCCGCATTCACGGCGGCAGCGTCCGCACCTTGGGGGGCACCTGTAAAACCAGGCTTATCACTATCTGTAGCCATCCAGGCAATGAGCTGGCTGGCAAGCCCCATAGCCGCCCAGGGATCCTCGTATTGCCGCTCAATATCCGGCGGCACCTGGTATTCCCCCGGGTAATAGCAGGCGAGTGCCAGCATCAGGAAATTAAAATCCGGGTTGGTTTTTCCTTTGATTGCTTCAATGAAGGGGTTTTCCGGTAACCAGAACCCTTCCTCTTGGGTTGCAAATGCCTGAGCACTGGGGGCAATGGGCCTTGCGGGCTCATGCGAACCGGAACAATAGGTATGCCGCCCATTGAACATGGAATATTTCTCATTTTCATAGCCGGGTCGTGCCTGCAGGTAAAACTGGCCGCCCAGGGGCCATCCACGGTTCCCAATCGCGGCTGCCGCATCGGGCGGCAGGAACATCTTGTCGAAAGTGTAAAATGACTGATTAAAGGCAAGGCCAGTCGGCTCATATTCCTCTGGCTTATACTTCATTGCGTCTGAATCATTCCCCCAGGTACATGTTGACTCCGGGTAGGTGTAGTAGCCAGCATTCAAGTTAAAAGCGCTAACTATTTTAGGCAAAAGGGATGTCACCGTAATGGCCCCTGCCAGAAAAAATGCCGTGGTACGTTTCTTCCTTTGAAAAAATGCTCTAACTGTTTTCATGAATAAAATCTCCTTCCTTTTCTATAAGTATGGAGCATGAAAACCAATTTTAGGTTTTATTTTTAAAAAAATTCCATATTCTGTATGGCATGGAAGAAAGACCCCTAATCTGAACAATCAGAACCTAAATTTTTCCATTTTTCGCAAGATTTTGTTGTTGCGTGCCTAATACAGAAAAAGACGCAGGCAAAAACAAATTTGTCACCGCGTCTGATTTCTGAATGAGTAGAGACATACTACCTCAATTTTCAAAACCCTAATAATTTCTCCAATCTTTCCCAAGCCAGATATATCCATCTTCCGACCATCCCATCGGATGTCCGCTATCTAAATTTATCCGACATGAACTTCCATTTGCATACACTCCATAATATCCATTTTTAAATCCATTGCTATGCAAATAATCTGCAATGCGATCGGCAGACTTAAAACTACTGTCATAATATTGGAACAAAATTTTTCCATTATTCGATGCCGTTGGATTTATTGCTTGACTCCCACTACCCCTATTCGGATAACGCATGGAGAATCCATTGGCATATACGATACGCAACTGACTTGTAAGCTCTCCTGAAACTTCTATTTCTCCAAACTTTGCGTTCTGCTCTCTGGTATTTTCCACCATCTCCAGGGCAATATTGCTAACTCCCTGGGCATTGTATGTGTTGGCAGGTGCATAAGCCGGAGCCGCCGGCTGCGTCAGCACTGCCCCATTGACCATCCGTGCGCCTTCCGCGTTGACCGTATAGCCTTCCGGTGAAACGCCATTCGTCAGCAGATACCCGCCTCTATCCGAATGCTGAAAATAGTAAAGCTCTGATATGCCGTCATTATTTAAATCGCTCCAAACCCAAAGATCACTTGCATCATATCCATTGGACATCCGATATCTCCAACCGGTCCCGTCATGATACCACCCCGCAGCACCTGTCTGACCAGAGGCACCATTAGAACCTGCGCCACTGGCAGAAGAAGCCTGTGTCTGTACTGCCCCGTTTTCTACCCACGCGCCATCTGCATTTACTGTATATCCGTCCGGGGTTGTCGTGCCTGTAAGCTTAGAGCCGTTGTCATCAAAATAATAGCATTCCGCTATACCGTCATTGTTTTCGTCAAGCCACTGCCATCCTGCCGCAAACGAAGGCATTGCACTTCCCATTACCAGGGTTCCCGCCAGCGCCATTACTGCTGCTCTCTTAAAAAGGTTCTGTTTTCTCATAATGATATCCTCCTTGATTTAATTTTGGTTTTTGTTTTTCTGTTCCTGACTGCATTATAGGACGAAAATCCGGATTTCCCACAAAAAACTTTTATTTTTTTGAAATATTTTTTGTCGGGATGGAAAAGTGGCGGGCATCGCCAGCCTGGTGTCGATTGGCCAGTTCTACGGACAAGGTTTTCCGCTTTCTCCCCGCCGGGGTTTGATATATCCTCTCTGTCCTGACGAGATTATAGGCTATAATCCGGGATTTTCCACAAAAAAATTTAAAAATTTTTTGAATGCTGTCTCCCAAATAAATTATACCACAATAATACATGTTTTTCCATAGTACATAAGCCTTGATGTGCAAAACATTTATTTATTTTTGTGTAGGGAAAAACGAATATATGAAAAGATTCAGCGAAATGTTATCAAGTAATTAACAGATTATGGGAATTAGAAAAGAAAAAGCCATTTTAAATGTGGATGCCCCGTCCCTGGATACAATCTGGATGTTTGGAAATGTTGACAGCCATTTGCTGACATCGGTGGTCTCCCTGGACGGAATCAGATCGATTATCCGGTGGCTTTCCAAATCGACCATGACCGTTCCATAAGTGTACCTTTTTCGGATTGCAAAATCGTCTACACAGACTTTTTTCACAGAGGATTTATCCACAATGGATGGCATTTTTTTAAGCGCATTGCAGATGCTGCTCTTGCACACAAAGACTTTTTCGCTCTTCAAAAGCCTGGAGGCGTTCAAGGAACTTAACTGTGTGGAAGTATGGATGATCCTGCTGACCAGCGGTCTGTCTTCCCTGACTTTGCTGCGGCGAAAGGATGTCCTTCAGAAAAAGTCTTATGCGGACAATCTGGATTTTTGCAGTAAACGGTAGATAGTGCGTACCTCGACTGTGAGGGAAAATTATGTGACAATAGACTATATTTCTATCACGGGTATTAAAAGTTGAGCCTTAACTTTTGATACCGCTATACGGAGGTAAGTCTATGAGTTCAGCAACAACAGCAGTGGCTGTACAATACCGTTTAAAAGAGTGGGCGGAGCAGATCAGGGAGTGCCAGAACCGTCCCGCAGGCATGAGTGTCGTTGATTGGTGTGCCAGCCACGACATTACGAAAGCGAACTACTATTACAGGCTGCGCCGTGTAAGGCAGGCGTGCCTGGAAAACCTTCCGCCGGAGACTCCGGCGCAGCAGATCGTCCCGGTAACCCCCTGCCTCCTGCATCAGGAAATACAGGACGATACCGATACACGGCCGGGGCTTTCTGTTTTTGCAAACGGTTTTTCCATCCACGTAACGGAATCCACACCCATGCCGCTGCTTGCGGCAGTCCTGGAGGTGGTGCGGGATGCTTAATGACGCCACCTGCTTTAAAGCTGTCTACATTGTCTGCGGCTATACTGATCTGCGCGCCGGCATGGACCGGCTGGCGGCACTCGTGGAAACACAGACCGGGAACTGGCCATATACAAAGGATACCCTCTATCTTTTTTGCGGGAGACGCACAGACCGCGTAAAGGGGATTGTATGGGAAGGGGACGGATGGCTCCTGTTATACAAGC
>CAJTGE010000119.1 GCA_910575795.1 Clostridiaceae bacterium
ACAATCTAATGCGGAGTTAAATATTATGCAGACTAACTATCTGAAATCATTAATAAAACCTATGATTTTCTTTCTGTTTACTCAACATAATATTCCATATAGAATACCTCTTACAAATCACAGAAAGGGGGTTCCTATATGGAGCAACACGAGGTAACTATTGAAGAATTAGTAAATGGGCTGATGGATCACCTTAAGCTCATTGGCTACAAAGAAAGTACCCGGGAAAGATACTTGGCTTATTATAAAGTCTTTATCAAGTACTGCAGAAAGAAGGAGATTGATTATTTTTCACTTGATCTTGGAAAGCAGTTTCTGTTAGAACATCACAAGCATAAGTGGGTTGATTTTGAAAATCTGACAATGGCTGAGAATTATCTCCAGCGTCACATATGGATGTTGTACGAATTTCAATTGTACGGTGAAATCCGCCAGAAAAAACGACTTTCAAAAGACATGAGACTTGAATATTTTGAGGGTGTTTTAGATGGCTACATTGCACATGAAACAGAAAGAGGACTTAAGGATACAACCTTAAAGGGCAAGGAATTTTCTGCGAGAAAAGTATTTAAGTATTTCGAAAGCATCGGGATAAAAAATACCAGCGACATACGGTCCGAGCATGCATATGGATTTTTGTCAAGCAGATCCTACTACTCTATAACGACAAAAGAGGCTTATCAGTATTTGCTTAGGAGCCTTCTCGCTTATATGAGCCAAAAGGAACTGTGCAGTAAGGATTTAGCTCAGATGTTTCCGGTTATTTCAATTCACACCAAGAATTCATATCCTTCGTATTTCACGCCGGAATGTATAACAAAACTGCTTCAAAGCATCGATACCGAAACGTTGTATGGGAAAAGAGATTACCTGATTCTCCTCTTGGCAGCAACCCTTGGAATGAGGTGTATCGATATATGCCGGCTTACTCTGGATGACATTGATTGGAAAAGGAAAACTATTGGTTTTGTACAGTCTAAAACCGGTGAATATGTTTCATTACCCATTAGTGATGAATTGCTTATGGCTCTTATCGATTATATAAAAAACGCACGTCCCGAATGTGATTATAGAGAAGTATTGGTCAGCAACCGGGCGCCTGTGAAACCCTTTGAACACAGAAATTTCCATGAAATGCTGCAAAAATATTTTAAGCGTGCAGAAATTACTTTTAAAGAGGACCAGAAGCATGGGATGCATTCCATGCGTTCTTCTTTAGCAAGCAACATGCTTAGAAGTGAGGTCCCTATTCCTGTGATCTCAAATGTATTAGGGCATAAATATACAGATACGACAGGGATATATATCAAAATCGATTTAGAAGGATTAAGAAAAGTCGCATTGGAGGTGCCGAGGTATGAGTGAAAAAGAGATGGCTGGATTCGATGGTTCATATGGAGATACGTGTATCGCCTTTATAGAATACAGACGAAGCCTTGGATATAAATACGAGGGAAGAATCGTCCGTGCAATCAGGGAATTGAACCGATATCTGAATGAGCATGCCGCAGATGACACTATAAATCTGACAAAAGAATTGGTTCTTGGATTTGCTGCTAAGAGAGAAGGTGAACAGCCTATGACTCAAATGCGTAGAGAAGCACTGATAAGGCAGCTTGCAACATATCTGAACAGCATTGGTGTTCCTGCATATGTTCTTCCGGAACATCGGCATGAAAGGTGTTCATTTGTTCCATATATTTTCACAAGGGAACAGATTTGCAGTCTGTTAAAGGCGGCAGACAGCCTTCCGTATGCTTATCGTTCGCCTAATATGTACAATGTTTACCCTTTCCTCATCAGACTGCTCTATTGCTGCGGTTTGAGAATATCTGAGGCCTTATCCCTGAAGATATCTGATATAGATTTTACAGATAAAGTGATTACGGTAAGACAGTCAAAATACAATAACACACGTTTAGTGCCTATGTCGGAGTCCCTGTTCGCATGCTTAAGGAACTATATGAACGCGGTCAGATACTCGGAAAATGATACCGGTATTCTATTCAGAAACCGATGGGGTAAGGCTTACCGGCCGAACTCTATACTTCAGAAGTATAAGAAGCTGCTTGAAGAAGCCGGTATTCCATGTACGGCAAGCGGAAAGCTTCCCCGTCTGCACGACTTAAGGCACACATTTGCAGTTCATGCACTTGAGGGAATGGCTGCCCAAGGAATTGATATGTATGTTTCCATACCATATCTTGAGGAATACATGGGGCATAGAAATATCAACTGCACAGAGAAATACCTCCGCTTAACAGCAGACTCCTATGATCGGATAATTGATGCACTCACACCATTATACAATGACATGATCAAGGGAGGGGATGCAGATGAGTAAAAAATATTTATCGGATTATCTTACTGACTATCTCACAAGATACCTTCCTCTGCAGATAGGAGCAAGCCCCAACACTATCAGGTCATACAGAGATGCCTTTATTGTATTTTTGCGGTACTGCCGTGATGAATTAAAGATTAAACCAGAGAAGTTAACAATGGATCAGATTTCAAGAAAAATGGTTGAAGTCTATTTGTTATGGCTGGAAGAAAACAAAGGCTGTGCTGTTAGTACAAGGAATCATAGACTTACAGTCATTCATGCATTGATGAGATATATCGCGGTAGAAGATCCCCGGTACATGTCCAAATGTCAGGAAATACTCGGAATAGACTTTAAGAAATGCGCCAAAAGAGAAGTTGAATATCTAACTGTCGATGAATTGAAAATCATTTTTGAACAGCCTGACAGTAAAAGAAAAAATGGCCAAAGAGATCTTACCATGCTTTCACTTTTATATGATTCTGGGGCAAGAGTCCAGGAACTTGTAGATTTAAAACTGAAAGACATCCGCTTTACAAAACCTGCAATTGTTACGCTTACAGGAAAAGGAAACAAAGCAAGAATCGTGCCATTGATGCCGGATACGGGAGCGCTGATAGAAAAGTATACAAGTAACTATGGTATCACAGTGCCTGATCAGTACCTGTTTGTGAATAAGATGAAACAGAAACTGACCAGATCCGGAGTCGAATATGTGATATCGAAATATGTGGCAAAGGCTCAGGCTAGTCACCCTGAAATAGCCATCTTAAATGTGACACCTCATATTTTTCGCCACAGTAAAGCGATGCATTTGGTGCAGGCAAATGTAAATCTGATTTATATCCGTGATTTCTTGGGGCACGAATCAGTCAAAACAACAGAAATATATGCGAAAGCTGATTCTGCCGCAAAAAGAGAAGCTCTTGAAAAGGCAAGCGAAAAAATCATTCCAGAAAGCCGATACAAAGATAAAAAGAGAGAAGAACTCCTTGATTGGTTAAAGGAAATGATTTAAAGAGAACAACAGAATGGAGAATTATTATGCAGAGTATAATACGACACAATCACAGCGAAATGAATGAATTCAGCGGTTTACTCCGCATAATAATTTACTCCGCATTAGAC
>CAJTGE010000120.1 GCA_910575795.1 Clostridiaceae bacterium
TGTCGGACGGCGAATTGAGGGAGACGCAAATGACGAATTATTTTTCCAACCTTTATCCAATTGACTGCGCAGTGCTGTCTGTGAATGCACAATTCTACCGAAAATATGGCACGCTGCCAGCGCATGAATTCCTTCCTGAAATATAAAAGGCCATGGATCCCATCAAGAGACCCACAGCCCTATGAAGCATTCAGTTCTTCAGCTGTCCGGCAGCCAGGGCGGGCAGATGGATCAGGCCGGTGGCGACAGTCACCGCATCTACCTTCCTCATCAGGGAGCCGATCCTTTCTTCATTCCAAAAGATATCGGAGAAATCGGAGAGCTCGCACCCTACATCATGGTTAGGGATGCACAGGTAGTTCCCATATTTATGCCGTCCGGCGAGGATGTGGAAGTAAGTCCCCCGCCCATTGATCTCAGCTTCATACCATCCGTTCCCCGTGCTCAGCAGGATGATCTGCCCCATCCAGGTCTCCCTGCGGGAGCCGTTTTTCAGGATACAGGTATAATTCATGTTCCATGCCTCCTATCCGAGATTCTGGCTGCTGACGGAGGCCAGGATGACATCCGTATCGATGACCTTCTTCTCCATCTGCGCCCCCAGTGTCAGTGCGTCGGTCATCAGGTTGTCCACCAGGCGGGGGCTCCCCTGGGAGTGGCTGTGGACGGCGGAAAGCGCGGCCTGGTCGATGATGGAGGCGGCCCCTCCGGCACAGGCGATCTTGTGGAGGACGTACTGCGCCACTTCCGAGTTTGAGAGGCCGGAAAAGTTGTAGTGCACGGTGATGCGCTGGCGCAGGGCCTCATGGACGGGCTTCTTCAGGGTGCTGTTGAGGTGGGGCTCCCCGCAGAGGATGAGGGTGAAGCAGTTCAGGGAGTCATACCCGTAGTTCATGAGCATCTTGATATCCTCCAGAATGCCGGTAGAGAGGTATTGCGCCTCATCGACTGCCAGGAGGAGGGGCTGCTTCTTGTCCTTGTAAAGGTAGAGGATCTGCTCCTGCACGGCACGGAACATGCCGGGCTTGCCGCCCCTCGGTTCTAGCCCCAGGACAGAGCAGAGCTGGCGGTAGAACTCCATGACGCTGACGGTGGAGAGGCAGATGTACTCCATGTGGTAGAGGTTTGGGTTGAGGCTCTTTGCAAAGCAGCGCAGGGCGAAGGACTTGCCCATGCCGGGGCGTGCGGTAAAGAGCCCTATGCCTCTTGTGTCCTTTAAGTAGTCCAGGCGGGACGTCATCTCCGAGATGTCCTTTGAGAGGAACCGGTCCTTTTCCCTGGCGTTCTGCTTGTCGAAAGGGTTGAAGGAAAGCCCATAGTAGGAACGGAACATCAGCCCTCACCCCCGATCCTTGAATAATCGATGGACGGCGTGTTGTTGCGTTTCGTCCTGCAGTTCTCGTTCTTATCCGTAGGCCGGATGGGGTAATGCTCCCCCTCACAAAGGATGAAGGCGGAGGACATGTCGTCCGGCAGGAAACGAATCTCCACTTTTGAGGAGATGAACTGCATGGGGACGTCATAGGACACCCTGTCGATGGAGACGGTGGAGTCCCTGTTCACCTTTCTGGTAATACGGTTCAGGAAACACTCTTCCAGCCATTCCCTGGACTTTGGCATGCGGATGGAGGAACGGGCCTTTTGGTAGCGCTCCATGGGTGTGGCGCCGATGCCGGAATGGACGGATGTATTGTAGGTGCGCATATAGTCCTTAAGGAGCCCGCCAAACTGCGCCAGCGAGGTGATGGAATCCAGATCCAGCGTGTAGAGCCAGGTCTCCTTGAGGGTCCTGAACTGGCGTTCTATTTTGGCCTTGGAGGCACCATCACGGATCTTTGTGTGTAAAAGTACGGTGCCGATGGAGCCGCATATGAGGGAGAGCTGCTCATTCGAGTAGCTGCAGCCGTTATCGACATAGAGCTTTGATGGGATCCCGTAGGCGGCCACGGCGTCCTTCAATACTTTTTGGAAGTTATAGGCATTATCATTATAGAAGAGCCCGCCGCCCACCAGGAAGCGGGAGTGGTCATCGATGATCATGATGCAGTATACCCTCCTGCGCTGGCCTTTCTCCGTGATATAAGGCAGGTAACAGGTATCGGCCTGCCACATCTTTCCAAAGGCGTCTTCTTCAAATGCCTTCCTGTCCCGCATGTTCGGGTTGCGTGCCGATTTCAGGTCATGCCTCTTCACGAAGCGCTGGACGGCGCAGACGCTGACCGTGGCGGGGATGAAGGCTTCTTCCACGAGATGCCGGTGGATCTGGGTAGAGTTCAGCCGTGGGAATGTTTCCTTGAGGCGGTAGATCTCTTCGATGGCCGTGTCCGGGAGCACCCGGGTGGAGCCTTTGTCGGAACGTTCCTGTGGCATGAGCGCATCGATGCCGCCGTTCTGGTAGAGGGACACCCATTTGCTGAGGGTCTTGGGGCTGTACTGGAACACGGAGCCGTCAGGCAGGGTGAGGGGCTTTTCCGTGACTCTCTGGTAATAGGCGTTCCTGGACGCATCCGGATAAAGGCCATGGATGACCGGCGCGATGAGAGCGAGGCGGAACTGCGCCATGGCGGCTGCGTCCGAAAGGTTTTTTGGATTGTTGACCATAGAAATGTCCTCCTTAAGTGGTTTTCCCCCATTATGGGGCAGAAACGGGAGGAAAGCCATGCTCATGGCGTGTGGTTGCAGGAAAACAGTTCATGGGCCGAACACCTGCTGGCAGTAAGGCGCCGGATTTTTATGAGACTGGAGGAAGGACTTTGTAAAACGGCGGACAAAGGCGGAAGCGAAATCCGAATAGGCTGCCTGCATGAGCAGGGCTTTCAGGAAGGAAAGGCTGGAAGCCTCCATGGAGGAAAGGGCACCGAGCCACTCTTCCTTCTGCGTCTGGAAAAGATCCAGCCAGCAGCGCAGCTGAGAAAGGGTGATGGAGAAGCGCTCACAGAGCCTCTCCACGGTAGACAGACGCAGGAAATACTCCGCCAGGACACGGAGGAGGAAGAACAGGCCATAGCCGGAGTAGGGGATGATGAAGTCCGGGAGGATGGCATGGGTATGGCCGCAGGTACAGATGAGGCGCATGATGCAGAGGCTGTGGCAGACAGGGGCACCACTTATGAAATCCACCAGGGAACGGCCATAATAGGCATGGATGCGGCAGGCCCCCCTGGCCCCACAGCAGGGACAGGTCTGTAATTCCGGGCGGAACCCCTTCATAAAGGAATCAAACAGGGCTTTTGATGAACTTTTTATGCGGATTAGCTTGCAAAACAGGGAGTTTTCTCTTATCATAGTATATGTCGGTGGTGCCGGAGCCTCACGAGTGGGACACGATCCCGTATACGGCAGGCACACTGGTATGTGAGAGAAAGAACGAACTGTAGGAGGGGCTGTTCTTTCTCTTTTTTTGTTCCATAAAAACTATA
>CAJTGE010000121.1 GCA_910575795.1 Clostridiaceae bacterium
GACGTGGCAGAAGAAGTGGAAGTAACCACAAACCGGATGGATACGCCGGGCAGGATGACCTTCACATGCGTGGAATCAGGCCCTGTCGGGCTTATGGAGGGAAGCTGCGTGGAATGTTCGGCGGGAGGCAGGAAGCTGTTTAAGGGTTATATATTTACAATTGAACGGAACCGTGAAGGAGAAACGACGTACACGGCATACGACCAGCTCCGGTATCTCAAAGCCAATGCGAGCTATGTATTTGAGAATATGTCCCTCTCCCAGATCATTCAGCAGATCGCCGCGGACTTCGGTCTCACTGTAGGGACGCTGACAGAAACGGGATACATCTTCCCATGCCTGATTAAAGAAGATGAGAGCTGCCTGGACATCATTTTTGACGCCTTATCGCAGACGATCATACAGACAGGAAAGATCTTTGTGTTTTACGACAATGCCGGGAGCCTGACTCTTGTTGAGGCCAGGGATCTGCTGACGCAGACGCTCATCGGGGACGGCAGCCTGGCTATTGATTTCACCTATAAACGGGACATTGACTCTGATACCTATAACCGCATAAAGCTGGCCAGGAAAAACGAGCAGAGCGGGCGGACGGATGTGTATATCCACGAGGATACAGAGACGATAAAAAAGTGGGGCGTCCTTCAGTATTACAGCGTCATAAACGAAAACTTAAACGAAGCGCAGATAGACGAGATGTGCGGCCTGTACCTGAAGTATTATAACCGGGTTTTACAGACCGTAACAATTGAGGCGCTGGGGGTTCCGGAAATCCGCGCAGGCTCTGTCGTGCCAGTCCGGATCGGGGCTGTCAGCGATTTGGCGGCGCCCAGGCTGCTCCTTGCCGAAAAAGTAACCCACCGCTTTGAGGGCGGCGCGCATACGATGAGCATTGAAGTGAAATCCTTTGAACAGTTAGGGGGTATGGACATTGCCTGATTTCATCGAAGTGATACAGCAGACCATCCAGAACGCAGTAGAAGCCATGAAGCTGACGGACAAAGCGACCGGGACAGTGGAGTCGGCGTCCCCGCTGAAGGTAAAGGTTGATACCACAATGCAGTCAATACCAGAGGCCGGCCTGATACTTACAGATACCGTAAAGGAAAGGACAGTAAACGTCCAGGGGGGATCCGGAAGCGTTGCGGTGAGGGAAGGGCTGAAACCCGGCGATCGGGTGCTGATGCTGCGTGTGCAGAATGGGAACCAGTATATTATTCTTTCAAAGATAACGTGAGGAGGCAGGGCGGTGGCTACATTACCGGAGGGCGTCGGCCTTACTGTTTCTGTGGGTTCTGTGGATATGCCCACAGACACCTTTATCATTGACTGGCCGTCGGGTCAGGTATCCGGTATGGATTCCGGGCTTGCCGCAATGCGCCAGGCAGTTGAGATTATCCTCCATAATGAGCGGTTCCGGTGGCAGATTTATTCATCGGATTTTGGCAGCGAGCTGGAGGAGCTGGCGGGCGAGGAATACGACTATATAACCAGTGAAATCCCGCGCCGGATCGGGGAAGCATTCTCGGCTGACAGCCGGATCCTGTCGGCCGAAAACTTTGTTTTTTCTGAAGAAGGAAACGGAGTGCTGTTCTGTTCGTTCGACGTGGTGACTGTGTTTGGGACTTTCAGGGAGGAGGTGATTTTGTGATAGACTTTTCCGGATACACTGCCAAAGCGATTGAAAAAGCGATGCTGGGGCGGGTATCCAACTCTCTTGATAAAAGGGAAGGTTCCCTGATCCAGACTGCTATCGGGCCTGCGGCCTGGTATATCGAAGGAATATATATGGTTTTGGATCAGCTGCAGCAGAATGCGTTTGCTTCCACGGCTGTCGGCCAGGCTTTGGATTACAAGGCACTGGAACGCGGTATCATGCGGAAAGGCGCCACGCTGGCAGTGAGAAGGGGCGAATTTGACGCCCCGGTCCCGGCCGGGGCCCGTTTTTCAGCGATGAACAGCCGGGAGGTATTAACGTATAAAGCGGTTAAGGAGCTGGAGGCCGGGGAAGGTTTTTACTGTTATGAAATGGAGAGTGAAACTCCGGGGCGTATTGGGAATGAGTATACGGGCCCGATTTTACCGATTACCCATGTAAAAGGGTTGAAGAAAGCGGTTCTCACGGACATCCTGATATCCGGTACGGATGAGGAAACGGACGAATCTCTCCGAAACCGTTATATGGAATCCCTTACCAGCCGCCCGTTTGGCGGAAACATTGCCGCATACCGGGCCGAGATCCTTCAGATGGACGGCGTGGGAGCTGTTCAGATTTATCCGGTATGGGAGGGAGGAGGAACCGTATTATGCAGCATTTTAGACTCTGATTACAATGCGGCGACAGACTCGTTAATTTCACGGGTGCAGAACCAGATTTGCCCGCCCGGAGACGGGGAGACGGATGTCTCAGAAAATGGGTACGGCATGGCTCCTATCGGTGCAAAGGTTACGATAACGACAGCAACAGAGCTGGCGCTCTCCATCGAACTGACCGTCCAGATACAGGCCGGGACTGACCCTGAACATGTGCGCGGGGAAATCCGGCAGGCGGCAGAGGAGTATCTGTTTTCCGTGAGGAAGGGGTGGGGGAGCGGGCTGGTAAGCCACCGCGTTGAATATCCGGTCCCCGTATACATTGCCAGGCTGAACTATGCTATCCTGAACGTCCCGGGAATCGTGAATGTCAGCCATACCATGCTGAACGGGGCTGAGGAGGACATCATGTGCTTGGAATCAGCGCAGATGCAGCAGATCCCGGTCCTGGGAGAGGTGCTCATCCATGCAGATTGATTTAATGAAGGTTTTGCCGGACTATTTCCGTGAGGTAAAGGACTTTTCTGCGATTATGGAAACAGAGGCGCAAGAACTTGAAAAAGCCGAAGACGCAATCGCCCGGATCCATGCAAATAACTTTATTCTGACAGCGGATCCGCAGACGCTGTCCTGCTATGAACGCCTGCTTAAAATCCGCTATATCAGCGGGGATGCAGAGGAGCGGAAAAAGAATATATTGCTGCAGTGGAAGCTGCTGGTTCCCTACACGCTTCCGAAACTGAAAGAAGTGCTGGCCGAAACCGTGGGGGAGGAAAACGTCTTTGTAGATTGCCGGTATGATACATACCAGACAGAGATCCAGATACTGGAGCAGGATATCATTATGCTCCGGAATCTGTTTGACACCGTATTTAAAATGATGCCTGCGCACATAGAGCTGATATTTTCAGCCAGGTACAGAAACCATTTCCCTATCCCGATCCAATATAATATTGACGCGGTTTGTTTCCGGGGCGAATTCTTCCCCCGCTATAACCTGGCCTATTTAAGGCTGGATGGGAGCTGGAAGCTGGACGGGACACGAAGGCTGAACGGCTATGACAGCTCCGGTTCCCTGGA
>CAJTGE010000122.1 GCA_910575795.1 Clostridiaceae bacterium
CAAAAAAATTGTACCATCTCCAGCGCCTCCTGTCAAAGGTATGGCGTTATTTTTATACAAAAATTTGGCTGCCTTGCGCAGCCGGACAAACAAGAAAGGAGAATGGTACTAATGGCAAAAGCAAAAAAGCTGCCGTCCGGATCCTGGCGCTGCCTGGTTTACAGCCACACTGAAAAAGTCCGGGACACAAAAACAGGGGAATGGAAAAACAAACGTGTGTATGAATCCTTCACCAGCGATGATCCATCCCCAAAAGGCCGCAGGGAAGCAGAGCTGGCGGCCGCACAGTTTCAGATGGAAAAATCCCAGGCACCCAAAAAGAAAAAACAGGAATACGGCAATATGACACTGACAGAGGCAATCGACAAATATGTTGAGTCGCGGGAGCTCCTGGGACGCTCCCCCACAACGATCCAGGATTACAGATGCATCCAGAAAAACGGGTTCCAGGATCTGCTTGACACCCGGCTTTCCGACATTGATGAAGGAATCCTCCAAGAGGCCATCTGCCTTGAAGCAAAGCGCCCATCCAACGGCAGGCAAAAGCTGAAAAAACCGATTTCCGCCAAACGGCTGAAAAATGAATGGGGCCTGTTAAGCGCTGTCCTGCACAAATACCGCCCGGGGATCAACTATGACATGATCGAGCTGCCGAAAGCGGCGCTGCGCACGGTTGAGCTTCCGCCAGCCCGGAAGATACTGGATATCATACAGGGCACAGACATAGAACTCCCCGTCCTCCTCGCCATGTGGCTCAGCTTTTCCATGTCCGAGGTACGGGGGCTTACCAAATCAAAATCTGTTTCCGGCAATTACATTACGATCAGGGAGGTTGTTGTGGATGTGGGGAATGGAACCGTCCGTAAAACAGAGGGGAAAAATCCCACCAGGAACCGGAGGCACCGTATCCCCCCGTATATTATGAACCTGATCGAAAAGGTGGAAGGGGATATCCTTGTCCCCATCAGCGGCCGCGCGTTGTACCACCGCTGGATCCGCCTGCAGGATGAGCACGGCATGGAACATATTACATTCCATGATCTCCGCCATCTGAACGCATCGGTCATGGCCCTGCTCCGGATACCAGATAAATATGCCCAGGAGCGTGGCGGATGGAAATCAGATAATGTGATGAAAAAAATATACATGCAGACATTTCCGGAGGAAAGAGAAAAAGTAGACGATATGATAGACCACTACTTTGAGGATATCATGCAACATGAAATACAACACGAAATAAAAAAAGCCCAGTAAATTCAGGCTTTTTAAAGAGCACGAGACGGGATTCGAACCCGCGACCCTCGCCTTGGCAAGGCGATACTCCACCACTGAGCCACTCGTGCTTATTCGCTTTTTAATCGGGGTGACAGGATTCGAACCTGCGGCCTCCTGGTCCCAAACCAGGCGCTCTAGCCAAGCTGAGCCACACCCCGCTTCCCTCTTCACCTCTCTCATGTACCCTCAAAACCACATATTGAAATCCATCCATACCTTCCCTCTTCCTGGTTAAGCCCTCGACCGATTAGTGACAGTCAGCTCCATACATTACTGCACTTCCACCTCTGCCCTATCTACCTCGTCGTCTTCAAGGGGTCTTACTCTTGCGATGGGATATCTCATCTTGAGGGGGGCTTCACGCTTAGATGCCTTCAGCGTTTATCCCGTCCCGGCTTGGCTACTCTGCCATAGGCCTGACGGCCTAACAGATCCACCAGCGGCCGGTCCATCCCGGTCCTCTCGTACTAAGGACAGCTCCTCTCAAATATCCTACGCCCGCGCCGGATAGGGACCGAACTGTCTCACGACGTTCTGAACCCAGCTCGCGTACCGCTTTAATGGGCGAACAGCCCAACCCTTGGGACCTGCTACAGCCCCAGGATGCGATGAGCCGACATCGAGGTGCCAAACCACTCCGTCGATGTGAACTCTTGGGAGTGATAAGCCTGTTATCCCCAGGGTAGCTTTTATCCGTTGAGCGATGGCAATCCCACTTTCATACCACCGGATCACTAAGTCCTACTTTCGTACCTGCCCGAGCCGTCGCTCTCGCAGTCAGGCTCCCTTCTGCCTTTGCACTCTTCGGATGGTTTCCAACCATCCTGAAGGAACCTTTGAGCGCCTCCGATACCCTTTCGGAGGCGACCGCCCCAGTCAAACTCCCCGCCTGGCATTGTCCCACCGCCGGATTACGGCGGATGGTTAGAAACCCAATGCCACAAGGGTGGTATCCCAACATTGACTCCGGCAAGACTGGCGTCCTGCCTTCTTCGTCTCCCACCTATCCTGTACATGCAGCACCGGATCCCAGTACCAAGCTGGAGTAAAGCTCCATGGGGTCTTTCCGTCCTGGCGCAGGTAACCAGCATCTTCACTGGTATTTCAATTTCACCGGGGGCATTGTTGAGACAGCGCTCAAATCATTACGCCTTTCGTGCGGGTCGGAACTTACCCGACAAGGAATTTCGCTACCTTAGGACCGTTATAGTTACGGCCGCCGTTTACTGGGGCTTAAATTCAAAGCTTCGCCCGAAGACTAACCTCTCCTCGTAACCTTCCAGCACCGGGCAGGCGTCAGCCCATATACCTCACCTTTCGGTTTTGCATAGACCTGTGTTTTTGCTAAACAGTTGCTTGAGCCTGTTCTCTGCGGCCACTTCTCAGTGGCGCCCTTTCTCCCGAAGTTACAGGGCCATTTTGCCGAGTTCCTTAACAATGCTTCTCCCGCCGGCCTTAGGATTCTCTCCTCATCCACCTGTGTCGGTTTACGGTACGGGTGCATACAGCGCTATAGCGGCTTTTCTTGACAGCCCGAATCACCGGCTTCCCTACTTTTCTTCGGTCCGCGTCACGACTTTGGATTGCCGGACGGTTTTTCCAATCCGGCTCCTTCTTCGCTTGCCCCGGGTATTTCGTCCCCGGGTCCGGTTATCGTTCTGTGTCCCCACAGTTCTGACTGTATGCAGTACAGGAATTTCAACCTGTTGTCCATCGGCTACGTCTTCCGACCTCGCCTTAGGCCCCGACTTACCCAGAGCAGATCAGCTTTACTCTGGAAACCTTGGATATTCGGCCTGGAGGATTCCCACCTCCATCTCGCTACTCATTCCGGCATTCTCTCTTCTTAAAAGTCCACGCCTCCTT
>CAJTGE010000123.1:0-2130 GCA_910575795.1 Clostridiaceae bacterium
AGGAAAGGAATCAGTAACGTGGCGACAAAACTTAAAAATCTCAAAGTCCACAAGGTGGATTTTGTGGACGCAGGGGCAAACCCGGATGCACACATCGGGCTGTTTAAAAGCAGGGGCAGGGATGCGCCGGCAGTAGGGGCGGCAGAGGAACCCGGATGCGAAAAGGACAGCGGCATCCTCAAACGCCTGGTTGCCTTTATCGCAAAGGCCGCCGGCATGGGGCAGGAGGAGATCGACGGCGCGGTGGAGGAGATCCAAAAAGGCGATTCCGTAAGCTTCAGCGAGAAAATAAACCAGGTATGTAACCAGAAAATTGCAGAAGAGATATGGGATATGTGCTACGCTTTGCAGTCATCCCTCTGTTCGATCCTTTATGACGAAGATTTGGACAGCGCGGGCGCGGAGGCGGCAATGCTGGAAAGCCTCCAGGAATTCCAGACCGTTATGCAGGTATCGGTGAAACAGTGGGCATGCAGGAAATCCTCCAATATCGTCAGCAAGCGCCGCGATGTGTCAGGGGACGAGCTGGAGATCATGAAAGCGGCCGCCGGGCGGCTGGGCGAGTCAATCAGGAAAGCAGAGGCGCGGCTGGCCGGGGAAAGCGCGGCTGCGGATGAAAATGCAAAACAGGAAGGAGACACAACCATGGGAATGAAAATCGACAAGAGTAAGATGACACCCGCAGAGCGGGCCTTTTACGAGGATATCGAGAAGCGCTGCGGCGTGGAGGAAGGAGCCTCTCCCTCTTCCGGCGCAGAAACACAGGCAGCCGGCCAGGGGGAGCCCGCAGCAGCAGGCGTCACAAAATCGGCCGCACAGCCCGCGGCAGGATCTTTACAGCAGCCCGCAGCANNNCCCGTACAGCCGGAAGCAGGAGCGCCGGCGGATGACATCTATAAGGGCCTGCATCCTGCGGTAAAGGCGGAGCTCGAAGGGTTAAAGAAATTTCGGGAGGCGGCCGAGGACAGGGAGCTTTCTGAAGTCGCGAAGAAATATGCAGTCATCGGTAAAAAAGAAGAGGAGCTTGTCCCGCTGTTAAAAAGCCTCAAGGCAGCAGGCGGGACCGCCTATAACGACATGCTCGCCATGCTGGATCAGACCGTCACGATGGTGGAAAAATCCGGGATCTTTTCTGAAATTGGCAAATCCGGCCATGGCGGATCCGGGACGGGCAGCGCAGAAGCAAAGATAGAAGGGATTGCAAAAGGGTACATGGAAAAGGATCCGGCGTTAAGCTATAACGCGGCCATAGCGAAAGCATGGGAAAATAACCCGGATATCCTTGGGGAGTATGACGACGAAGCCGGATTTTAAGAAGAAGGAGGGATAAACCATCATGGCGAACCGAAATTTTAACGGGGTACAGATAAACCAGAGCGCAACCATCGCGGAGAAAGCCGGGGCCGATATTGAGGACTGCCGGAACCGTGCCATGGCCTATGATGAGGACGGCAATGTGGTTCCCGCATCCGACGGTACAAAGCCCATCGTGGGCGTTGCGCTGGTTGAGGCCGGCTGGAATGATATATCCGGCGCCCATTCCGGAAAAGTCCTTAAAGGCGAAGATGTGGACATCCAGATTAAGGACATCGGCTATATCCTCTCCGGAGGGGAAATTGCAAAGGGCGCTGAGGTAACGGCAGGTGAGGGCGGGATCGCAGCAGCGGCGGCAGCCGGCGACTATGTGATCGGTCTGGCCCTGGATGCGGCGCAGAAGGATGAGTATTGCCGGATCCAGATCATGAAATACCAGAAAAATTAACAGGAGGTACATAAAATGGCTAAAAGAACAGCAGCAGGCATCCAGGCAGACATTGCCAAAGGCGTCTTCCGGCCGCATACGGCGTTATCAAATATGGCGCTGGCCTATTACCAGAGTGATGAAAAAGCCTTCGCAAAGACAATTTTCCCGGTCTGCCCGGTAACGTTATCCTCTGATAACTACTATATTTTTGACAAAGAGGATCTTCTGCGCGACAACTGGCAGAAAAAACCGGCGTACGGGAAGGTGGATCCGGCTGTGCTGTCTGAGCACACGGAAAGCTATGCGTGTGTGGTGGACCAGATGATCATGGGCATCGACCGGATCCGGCAGACGGACTTAACGCGCAGGCAGGGGCCTGGGGCTGC
>CAJTGE010000123.1:2187-3034 GCA_910575795.1 Clostridiaceae bacterium
GATCCGAGGATGCAGCGTACAAGGACCATGGCAGGGCAGGCGAATATCCATCAGGACGTGCTGTTTGCCCGGGCCTTTTTTAAGCCGGGCGTATGGGGGCAGGAGGAAACAGGAGTAGATTCAACCACGCCGGCCAACGGTCAGTTTATTAAATTCTCCAACGGGAACTCGGATCCGGTGGCCCTTGTGGATGACAGGAAAACGGTTATGGAGCAGAGCACGGGCCGCAGGCCGAACCGGATGGCGCTCGGTGTAAATGTCTATAATTCCTTAAAAAGGCATCCCGCTGTGCTGGAGCGGGTTAAGTACGGAGGATCCACAGTAAACCCTGCGAGGGTTACAGAAAACGTCCTGGCCCAGTTGTTTGAAGTAGAGAAGCTTACGGTTCAGCGCTCCATCATGAACAGGGCAAAGCCGGGGCAGAAAGCGGACATGGGCTATATCGGCGATCCGAACGGGTTTCTGCTTGCATACGCTACAGATACACCCTCCATTGATGAGCCTTCGGCCGGCTACATATTTACGTGGGATATGCTCGGCAACGGGAACCTTATGCCTGTGTTAAATTATGACGGGGAACCCGGAACGCATTCCGAGTTTATTGAGGGCCTTATGGCCACGGATATGAAAAAGACAGCAGACGACCTGGGGATGTACTTCAGGGATGCCGTGTAAAAGAGGGGGGATGACACTGTGAAGCTGATTGCGAAAAGGCCCTGCTGCTTTGGTGGAAGAAAATTTTATATTGGCGATGAGGTGCCGGCGGAGATGGTTCTGGATCCGGCATCCCAGGAAAAGCTGGGAGTCCTCTCCGTTTTGAAGGACAGGGAGGGGGAGGGGCCGGCCG
>CAJTGE010000124.1 GCA_910575795.1 Clostridiaceae bacterium
ATAGTTGATCCCCGGGCGGTATTTGTGCAGGACAGCGCTTAACAGGCCCCATTCATTTTTCAGCCGTTTGGCGGAAATCGGTTTTTTCAGCTTTTGCCTGCCGTTGGATGGCCGCTTTGCTTCAATGCAGACGGCTTCCTGGAGGATCCCTTCATCGATGTCGGAAAGACGGGTGTCAAGCAGATCCTGGAACCCGTTTTTCTGGATGCATCTGTAATCCTGGATCGTTGTGGGGGAGCGTCCCAGGAGTTCGCGCGACTCAACATATTTGTCGATTGCCTCTGTCAGTGTCATATTGCCGTATTCCTGTTTTTTCTTTTTGGGTGCCTGGGATTTCTCCATCTGAAACTGCGCGGCCGCCAGCTCTGCTTCCCTGCGGCCTTTCGGGGATGGATCATCGCTGGTGAAGGATTCATATACACGTTTGTTTTTCCATTCCCCTGTTTTTGCGTCCCGGACTTTTTCCGTGTGGCTGTAAACCAGGCAGCGCCAGGATCCGGACGGCAGCTTTTTTGCTTTTGCCATTAGTACCATTCTCCTTTCTTGTTTGTCCGGCTGCGCAAGGCAGCCAAATTTTTGTATAAAAATAACGCCATACCTTTGACAGGAGGCGCTGGAGATGGTACAATTTTTTTGACTGTTAGATTGCATCATCTCTGGCGCACAGTCAGGGTATAGAATCTATGTAAGAACCGTTCCTGTTGGCGCAGGGGCGGTTTTTACATTTGACAAATCATTCAGTCTGACATATAATATGCTTAACAGGAGAACCGTTGGCCAGTGTACACCTGGCCGCCGGGAATCTAGGGCAAAAAATAGCGCCTTACTTTACCAGAGCAGGGGCGCTATTTTTTGCGTGTTGCGTAAATAACGACAGTTACAACAGCGCAAAGCATAATTACAAACTGGATTAGATCCGAATATGTAACCATAGCACCAGCCTCCTTTCTTTCGTCCGGCGGCTGACATAACACCCCAACGGTTCCCCGGTTAAGCATATTATATTGTCAAAGTTTGCTCCTGTGGATTTTGCATTAGCTCACAGGGGCGTTTATGCTCGTTGGTATATTTGCTTTCATTTTTAGACTAATGCGATATTGTTCAGCATCTGGTACATCTATAAACTCTACAGTTTTATCAAAATTCTTCTTAATTACTTCTTTGATTTCATCCAGCGTCACATTAAAAAATTCGCGACGCTGATTTACCATGTTAAGCTTTCGATTTTCAAAGGCCCTGTGTAAAGCAGCTTCCAATGCGGGGGCATCATCTGAAAAGATCATGGCATGTACATCAAAATTAAATGGAACAGATGCATCTCCAAGTTCATCAACACGATCTTGAGGGTCAAGACGCCTCGTCATACCGATTTTATAAACATTTTCACCAAACGCACCAATATTTGAGATAATATATACGTAGCCAGCTTTCATGTTGGCTTGCCTATAATCAATATCTGTCAATGCCTTGTCGATATCGGAAAGGCGATTTTCCAATTGTAACTTTTTATCTAAAAGATCAGGATCATCAGGGTGAATCTGTAGTTGCGATTGTATTTTTTCAAAAGCAGTTTGATAATGTGTTTGCTCCTTTTCAATTTTTCCTCTCTGCTCATCAAGTTCTTTTTGAATTTTTGCCTGTTCACGCTGTTCTGCCCTAGCTGCTTTTTGAGCTTCTTTTTCCTGTTGCTTTTTTGTTTGATATTCAAAGGCTAATCTCAGTTCCTTTACTTTGGCAGACAAATATTGCTGAGTAATTGCAATATCCATAATAGTACCAAGTTTTGAAATAGTTTCTGCTGATTTGTATATTTTGTCAAGAGATGCATCAAAATTAGTATATTTAACTTTCGATACCAATTCGTCACACTCACTATTAAAGGCACGTAGTAAAAGCTTTTGCGTGTCAGAAACCATTTTCTTCCCCTTGGAGGCACTTCCATTGACTTGCCAGTTAGTATTTCCTGTAACAGCCTGTTTATTTTTTATAAGCTCTTTTTGATTGGCACGTATTGCTGCAAGGGCTTCTTTATAATCCAGGGCAGAAGCAAAATCAAATTGAGGTTTGTATAATCCGAATTCTTGTACGAGGATTTCATCATCGAGCAAGACAACCTGCTTTTTCTTTTCTGCAATTTCCCTCTCTAATATATTTATATCACTTTTCTTATCTATAATGTCCTTCTCCAATATATATTTCTCAGCCTTCTTTTTTTGAATATCTTTTTCGGCTGCCTTTTTAGCGTTTTCAAGCTCCGATTTAGTGCTTATTTCTTCCGCATGCAAAGAATCGACAAGCTCTTGTAATTTATGGAGCTCTTGCATTTCAGGAGCAAATAATTCTTTTATATGGTTTACTTCTGTGGTTAGCTGCTCAAATTGGGAATAAAAAGCTTTTTCTTGTTTTAGTTTCAGAGCAAGTAAAACAATACCTAAAATCAATGGAATACCATAAGCAAACCAGAATAAAAATAGCAGGCAAATAAACCAAGTTTGTAGATACCATTTTTTCTCCAATACAATCCCCCTCTTTCGTATGTGTTTTAAATATTAATGCGAATTTAATCTTAAATTTATCAATCTTTGTTCATACCCTAATAATCTTGAAAACTGTTCTATGTCGTAGCTCTGATATTCTGCTAGTATATCATCCCCCACTAGAAGATCAATGGCAAAAGTGTCAGCTTCTTTTTCAAATCGGCTTGTATTAAAACCAGTTCTTGTGTCCATAAAAATGGCGTTGGCTTTTTTGTGCAGGAACATGTGCCCCATTTCATGCGCACACTCAAACATTTGCTCATGACGCGGCAGGTTTTCATCTATGTAAATGATATTGTTTCGCTTAAAATACTGGTAAAAGGCTCTGGTGTCAATCAGCGGAACGAATAGCAGTATGACATTTAATCCCCGGATAATTTCAAAGGGATTACGAGTCTGAAATTTTCTGGCCAGCTCGTCAGCCTTTTTCTTGATTGCCATAAT
>CAJTGE010000125.1 GCA_910575795.1 Clostridiaceae bacterium
AATAGCGATAGGTAATCCTTTGATGTTATCTCCGGATTTTCCCCCGCCCTAAACCGGGCGTGAACCTTTCAGCTCACCCGGCTTGCCATCAGGAACAGATTTTATTTCATCTCAATAACTCTCAACGTGGACAAGGCTTCTTAACTTATTGAGTTTTTCTTTCTGCTTTTGGTCAAGGCCTAGGATTTCCATATACTTTCTGATAATATCAGGGTTTGTGGCATGAATCAGATGATGTACATCTTCACATACCAACACCAGATTTTGATAGTTGTCCTTGCCGCCTAAATACCGTGGCACTTTGTGATGGCAATGAATATCGCCAATAGAAAGCACTTTGCCAGATACGGCACATTTTCCCATTTGGGCCGAATATAGTGAAAGCCTGTTATCGTTGTATTCGATAGTACGGTATAGAACCGGGTTCCTCATCAGGTAATGAAGAACCGTCATATCGATTCTGTCCAGATTCTTATGGATTTCGGCTCTGCCCTCGGGCGTATAAGAATTGATTTTGCGGTTCATGGACTTTGGGGGCTTGTGCCGTATGTAACCTACCGGGACAACTGCGTGTCCGGCTACATATCGGAGCTGTTTGCTCTTCCCATACCGTTCCCTGATAACTTTTGGGACTTCACACGGAAGTTTCCTTTTCCTGACCTGTTTTGCAGTTTTAACCCGTTCTTTCAGTCTTGCCCGCAGGCTCTTGTGGACAGATAAGGCGAATGGCGTAAGGTCGTCGCAGACCTTTGTGGCTAATTGATAGTAGTCATGGATTCCCATTACATAAACGTTGTAGCGGCAAATCGCCTGATATTCAGTACGCTTGCCTTGTGACGGGAACTCAATGTCGTAAATCAGCCGTTTTAAGTTTGGTTTTATTTTCACGATAGATTTCTCTCTGATATGGCTCTCCACTACATATTTGGTGCGTCCGTCGCTCCGTTTCCCACGGGGGATAACCTTTAGCTTGAAACCGAGAAACTCTGAATACTGCTCTTTCAGGTTAATCACCTTCGATTTTTCAGGGCTGATTTCAAGAGCGAGCCTTTCATGGAGCCAGCTTTTGGTTGCGTGGAATAGCTTCACTGCATTTTGATAGCTGTTTGTAAATATCTTAAAATCATCAGCATATCGGACGCAGGTAACTTCTTTCAGTTTTGTCCTCCGCAGTGCGGAAAACTTATGGCTTTTACTCACGCTTCCATTCGGATTGACTGTTTCCTTATACGGGAACTCTGTCGGTATTTCTTCCCATTGACTCGCAAGCCACCAATCTAATTCATTCAGAACTACATTGGAGAGCAGGGGCGAGATAATACCGCCCTGCGGCGTCCCGACTTCTGGGAATCCAATCCCGGCCACCTCCGCTTTTAACATAGCGGATAGGATACAGAGCAGCTTTTTGTCATGGATTCCCATTGTCCAGAGCTGTTTCAGCAGTTTTCCGTGGTTCACGTTGTCGAAGAACCCCTTGATGTCTATATCTACGACATAGTGGAGATTGCTTCTCTGCATATCCTTATGAACCTGAGCGATTGCGTGCTGTTGGTTCCTGTTAGGGCGGAATCCATAGCTATGGTCGTGGAATTTAGCCTCACATATCGGCTCCATGACCTGCAATACGCACTGTTGTATCAGCCTGTCCATAATTGTCGGTATTCCAAGCGGGCGTTTCTTTGTTGGGTCATTTCCTTTCGGAATCTCTACCCGCCGGACACTTTGCGGAACGTACCAGTCTAACTTGTGCTGTACGGAAGAAATTCGCTGTTCATCAGAGAGTGTTGCTAATTCTGTAATTGTTTTTCCATCTGTGCCGGGTGTCATGCTCCCATGGTTTTTCTTGATGTTGCGGTATGCCAGCCGTATATTTTCGGGCAATGCAATGATTTCAACCAGATGTTTGAAAACTTTACCCTTACTGCTGTCGGCGTACAGCTTATCTTGAATTTCCTGAAAGTCATAATACTCGGCGTGCCTTAACTTATCTTTCTTTTGTGCCTTTCCTGTTGCCATAGTCGGTTACTTGTCCTCATTTTCGTTTGGATTTTCGCCTTTCTTAGTCCTACTCGAACCTATGCGTGTTTATTGATTATGATTTTATTTCTGTTCCTGACTACAGCCCGTCCCTCCACCGCTTACTTTGTTCACGGCTTCACAGGTAGCATGGCTGCTCTTTCCTCCCGGATTAAGAACGGTTATACCGCACCTCCCATAAGGGCGACACGATTTTCCCGTTCAGTGCTTCATCGTGCGTATCCACTCCACATCCGGGGCTTTCCACGTTCCGATATTCCTATCTGTGCATAATACCCTTAACCCTGCCCTTTAGGCCTGTATGCTTGATGATGCCTGTAACACCATAGGGAATTTCATATCGACAAATCTTACTTTCCCCCACATACGCCGTTTTCACGGCTATGGCATTTCTACCATATCCCGTTATAGACCTGTACATTCGGGCTTTTGTCAGCGGTAGTCAGCCGCATTCTGGACATAGGTACTTTATAGACCTCCGGCCTAACACCCCCGGCCACCTCTGGCTCGGTTTTGCTTTATCCCCAAAAGGGACAGTCGCAGGTGCAGACAGCCGACTTCAGCGTGCTGTGTCAGTTGTGGGAAATACGTCCCGTTTCTTCCAACGCAGTATCAAGGGAAGCGTTTCAGGGCGTTACCCCGTCATTCCACTTCTCGGAATATCAGTTAGAAAGGCTGTTGCCTTTCCGTCACTTTTACCTCTTTGCAGGAAAATCCTACGCAAAGTTTATATGCGACAACGTGTCGCTGCACT
>CAJTGE010000126.1 GCA_910575795.1 Clostridiaceae bacterium
GCAAAAAGGGAGGTTGTTTTTATATGATTTTCTAAAGCAAAAAAGCATTCTTCCTGTGATGGAGCAGTTTGAAGGACGCGGGCTAGAAGGCGTTGCACATTGACAACGGGACAGGGGGTGAGAACGATAGAAGATAGAGAACGGCGAATCGCTATGATCGCCGAAGCTGTGGCTGGCCTTAAGTATTATGAATGGTCGCGCATCGAAATGGCGATTAATAAAAAGTTTTCCTCAACATCTGCAAAAGTGGTGGTAGAAGATGCTGAGGAATTAAAGAAAGCTATCCAAATTGAGTTTTAGCTTTCAACGATTTGGATACATGATGGATGAATACGGTAGTTGGAACCATGGTACTGGATGTTAATGTAATCGTATTTAAAACATTCAGCAGTTGTAGAACCATCTGTATATCGAAGGTTCTCTTTAAAGTATATTGATGGATTCTGATGATCCTCAACTGTGCCATTTTCCGTAATATCAACCCAGTTTCCTAAAAGATTTGCATAAATGCGCTGCATGATGTTTATTCCTTTCTTAATTGTACTTGGCTCTGGCAGGAGCCTGTAAGTACAGTATATGGCGGACGGCAGGAAATAACAAGGAAATATTAACAACAGTGTTTAAAATCAGGAGGAAAATATTTGAACGGATTAAGAAAAGCCACTATTACAACTTTAGAGGTGGCGGAGATGATGGGAGTAGAGCATAAGAGGCTTTTGAGAAAGTTGGAAGGCGACAAGGAGAGAAAGGGCTATATTCAGATATTGACTGAGGCCCAAATGGGTCTGGGTGATTTCTTCATCCCTTCCTCCTATAAGGATGCCAGCGGGAAAGAAAACAAATGCTACGAGGTGACCCGGATGGGCTGTGATTTCCTGGCCAACAAATCAACCGGGGAAAAAGGCGTAATCTTTACAGCCCGCTATGTGAAGCGGTTCCAGGAGATGGAAAACCAGATCCGGAGGGTATCTCTTACAGAGCACCCGGGAGAAGTTGCAAACTACTTAAAGGAGATGGGAAAGCGGATGGAGAAAGAACGGATGGCCCCTCATAAAATCGCAGAGGCTTTTAAGATGGTTTCGGAGCAGTTCGGGATCCAGTTGCCGGATGATTTTGTAAAAGTGCCGGCCTATGAACAGATGAATTTATTTGACATGGGTATGAGATAAGTAAACGGTGCCTGGCACATTGACAACGGGACAGGGGGTGAAGGAAATGGAAGAGAAAAAGTTATTCGCTGTTTTACAAGAAGAAAGAGAACTGCTCCACAAGCAGTTACAGCTACTTGCAGAGCAGTCAAAAAGTTGCACACCTACGGAATTAGCAAAACTATCAGAACAGATGGTTGCTATTTATTCTGTGCTGGATCCGGTATGTTAGTGAAAATGTGATTATACAAATCAGCAACGATTTCCCTGGCATTATAGTTGCCTTTTACATTTTCATTTTTAATAACATAAGGATATGAAAGTTTGGTAAGCTCCAAAGCGATTTCGTCTTTTGACATTATAATGTCTCCTTTCTTCTGTACTCGGCTGCGGCAACAGCCTGTACGTACAGTATAGGGCAGGAAAACAGGAAAGGCAAGCAGATTGGAAAGCACAGGGAATGCTGAAATGAAAAGAGGGGAGGTGGGACGAATGCCACGGATAAAAGCAAGGCCGCCCGCGGAAGTAATCGACTTCCGGATTAAGCTGTACGGGCTTTTGCAGTACAAAAACTGGACGGATGAAGACCTGGCAAAGCGTCTGGGGATTTCCGCCCAGACCGTATCAAACATGAGGACGGATCCGTTCGTGACAAGCGGGGCCAATATCCTTAAAGTGCAGTCGCTTTATGAGGAGGCCAAAAGGGAATATGAAGCAATGTCATGTTATGGCCGGGGGAGGTAAAACGCACTCTGGCCTACAGAGAGAATACAATTCAGAAGGAGGGGGACAAAGTGAAGGACAACCTTAAAGTCATTGAATGCCCGCCCCAGCACAGCCGGCCGGATCACCCGATCGAAGCCCTGCGCCGGGAAAACGCCTGGGCGTGGGAGCTGGTGTGGAGCATATGCAAACTTGCTATTGTGTTGGCGCTGGTTGCCGGGATTGCGACGGGCGTACTGATTACGACCTTGTACTTGAGGGGGTGGGGCTTGTGACAGGGCTGTATGAGCTGACGGAACAATACGCAGACCTGCAGCGGATGTGCTATGACCCGGATGCGGGCAGTCAGGTTCTCCGCGATACGATGGAGGCCGTCTGGGGTGAGATCGAGGACAAAGCGGACGGCTATGCCAGGATTATCATGGAAATGAAGGCAGATATGGAAGCCCTACGGGCAGAGGAACGGCGGATGGCGGCCAGGCGGCGGATGCTGGAGAGGCGAATGGGGGAGCTTAAGGAAGATTTGGAAAGAAGCATGCGCACGGCAGGGAAGCTGAAATTCGGGACAGCCGCTTTTAATTTCAGCATCCAGCTAAACGGGGGCCTGGACCGGCTGGTGATTGACGCGCCGCTGAGCGGGATACCGGAGGAATATTTAATCCCCCAGCCGCCGAAGCCGGATAATGAAGCGATACGGGCCCTCCTGGCTAAGGAAAAGGTAAGATGGGCCCATTTAGAGCCGCAGAAGGAACGGCTGAGGATTAGCTGATGGAAAAATTTAAAGAAACCAAAGAGGACGGGAGATGGATCCCGGTAGCGGAAGGGATGCCGCAGAAGAATTGCCTGTACCTTATAACGTATGAAAACGCATCAGGGCGGCATAGTGACGCAGCCTTTTATGATCCGGATCCCGGCGCC
>CAJTGE010000127.1 GCA_910575795.1 Clostridiaceae bacterium
GTCAGTTTTCTTTCCACGGATAGCCTTAACATATTTGGGATGGGCAAGGACGATCGTACAATCATTTTCCAAAATGTTGTAAACGGGGATCCAGTATTTACCGGTGGATTCCATACAGACATCCATGCAATTCCGGTGGAGAAGCCATTGTAACAAATCTTTCAGACCCTTCGTGTAGGTCGAAAAACGGTGGCTCTCATAGGTGGTCACACCTTTGCTGTTAGTAGAAGCAATGCAGGCCACTACAAAAGTTTTGTGGACATCAATGCCACAACAGATTTTGTACACGATTTTTAAAGCCATAGGGACTCCTTTCAGAACCTAAAGGTTCGACAAAGATGATAGGGAAAGACGGCATTGACTGAACGCCTAAGCCATAAACGAGATTGTTTATACAAAGATAAGATTACGTGCTCAAGGTCACACTTATTTGTGCTTGAAAAGGCGGACTACACATATAAATATACGGTCATCCGGCAAGCCGGACAGCCCACTCACCTCCCCGTGATTTGTAGTATACCGAGTTCCCTACAAGAAGAATTATAAAGAAAAAATAGGCTCAGGGAAACCATTTTCATTACGTTTTGTGCCTGAGCGAAGCGAAAGGAATGGATATAAATATGTATTGTATGCCCACGGAAAAGTAGTAAAGCCTAACAATGTGTCTGTTGGTGAAAGAAATATTATTGCTTTATGCTATTTTTTTACAGAACTGATTATGAATCAGGAGGCGAAAGACGGGTATTCAAAAAAACTAATCCTTGTTATTGATGATCCCATATCAAGTTTTGATTTTGAAAACAAAGTGGGAATTATGTCACTGCTGAAAGCAAAGGTAGCCGATATTATTAAAACCAATCCAGAAAGCCGAATTCTAGTGATGACACATGATATTCAGTGTTTATATGATCTTCAAAAAATTGAAGAAGAGGTTTGCATCGAATATAAGCGAGAAAGCAACGGGCAAAAGAAAGTTACATATGCTTGTTGTGAATTAAAAAACAAAGAGATTATTCCATTCAGTTACACAAAACGAAACGAATATTCTGAGATTTTGAAAGCTGTATATGATTATGCTTGTGGTAAGAATGCGAATGACACTCTGATTGTTGGGAATTTAATGCGACGAGTGATGGAGGCGTTCTCAACATTTGTGTATAAAAAGGGAATAGCAGAGATTTCCTGTGATGATACGATTTTGCAACAGATTGGAGACAAAGATTACATTGATTATTTTAAGAATCTAATGTATAGGCTTGTGCTTAATGGCGATAGTCATATGCTAGAGAGAACAAATAGTCTGGATGACATGGATTATTTGAATTTTTTTAGTGATGAAGAGCGACGAAGAACGGCACAGGAAGTTATTTGTTTCGTTTATTTATTAAATAAAAGGCATGTTTTGGCACACTTGGAAGGAAAGCAAAACATTGAAACCAACATTCAAAAGTGGTGTGTAGATATAAAAAGTTTTTGTGCAGGTGATGAAGTGACGGTGTGATTATGATTGCATTATATTCCATCCCGGATTCTCGAAAACGTGACGATGAATTTTCGCCACACTTAGCCGAACCACCTGAATTTTATTGACAAAACCACCATTTTGCACTTGATTAACTCATCGTCATGTTTTATGATGGAGACATAAACATGACGAGGTGATTGTATGTCGATAGTTACTCAAACTGATAAACGCACAGGCATTACATATGCTTATAACACAACTTATTACTGGGACAAAGAAAAGCGGCAGTCCCGTTCAAAACGCATATGTGTAGGAAAGATTGACCCTGAGACTGGTGACATTGTTCCAACAAGAGGCAGGGCAAAAAAAGGTTCTAAATCAGCAAGTGGAAAGCCTGCAAAAACAGGGCCAAAGCCTTTTGTCGAAACCAGACATCTGTATTATGGAGCAACATATCTTCTGAATGAGTTTGCTAATGAGCTTGGACTTGCAGCAGATCTCAGACAGTGTTTTCCCGAAACATACAAACAGCTTTTATCTGTGGCCTTTTATCTGATACTTGAGGACAATAATCCTTTGTACCGTTTTGAAAAATGGCATCTGACCCATAAGCATCCTTATGGTGAAAGTATAACTTCACCCAGAAGCAGTGAATTATTTGCTTCAATAACAGATGATCAGGTAAATAAGCTCTTCCGGCTTCAGGGCAGACGCCGTGTTGAAGATGAATACTGGGCTTATGACAGTACCAGCATTTCCAGTTACTCTGAAACGCTTGCTCAGATCCAGTATGGCAAAAACAAGGAAGATGATCAACTTCCGCAGTTGAACCTCCTGCTGGTGTTTGGCGAAGAATCTGGCTTACCATTTTATTACCGTAAGCTTGCAGGAAATATACCAGATTCAAAAACTGTAAAACATTTACTGGAAGATCTGGACATCCTTGGGTTTGGCAAAACCAAGTTTGTTATGGACAGAGGTTTCTATTCCGAAGATAACATTAATGGTTTATACAGAGACCACATCAAGTTTCTTGTAGGAACAAAGCTGTCATTAAAGTTCATCAGGAAGCATCTTGATGAGGTATATGACGATATCCGGATGTTTGTAAATTTTGACGAAAGCATCAACACCTATGGATATACGGTCAGCGCCCAGTGGGAGTATACCCAGGAGCGTCCGTACAAAGGTGATGTCATCAAAGATAAACGCCGGATGTACATCCATTACTATTACAGCATTGAAAATGGTGCTGACGATGAGCAGGCATTCGATAAACGAATTGCCA
>CAJTGE010000128.1 GCA_910575795.1 Clostridiaceae bacterium
AAATCTGTTCCTGATGGCAAGCCGGGTGAGCTGAAAGGTTCACGCCCGGTTTAGGGCGGGGGAAAATCCGGAGATAACATCAAAGGATTACCTATCGCTATTCCCACAGCTCCGGGAGATTATGTCTTATGACGAGCTGGAGCTTGACCGCATCGGGGATCGGAAAACGGCGGTGTTCTTTATTATTTCGGACACCACCCAGACCTATAACTTCCTTGTGGCTCTGGCTTTTTCGCAGATGTTCAATCTCCTGTGCGAAAGGGCCGACAATGTTCACGGGGGCCGCCTGCCCTACCATGTGCGGGTGCTGTGGGACGAGGCGGCCAACACGGGACAGGTTCCCCAGCTTGAAAAGATTGTGGCGGTCATCCGCTCCCGGGAGGTGTCGCTGACCCTCTTTTACCAGCAGTTAGCGCAGTGCAAGGCTATTTATGACAAACACGCTGAGACGATTTTGGGAAATATGGACAGCGTGATCTTCCTCGGGGGCCGGGAGGCCAGCACGATCAAGGAAATATCCGAGAACTGGCTGGGAAAGGCCACTATCTCCATGCAGACCGACAGCCGTTCCCGTGGCCAGTCGGAAAGCTACAGCCAGAACAACCAGCGGCTGGGCCGGGAGCTGATGACCCCAGCGGAACTGGCAACTATGCCGGGGGACAAGTGCATTTTGCAGTTACGGGGCCTACCCCCGTTTTTCTCCCCCAAATATGATTTGAAAAAGCACCCCAACTATAAATACACGGCTGAGGCCGATAAAATCAAAAACGCCTTTGACCTCGACGGGCTTATCAACCGCCGCAGGCGGCCCGGGCCGGAGGAACTATGCGAGGTGTATAAGGTGTCCGTGGAGGACAATGGGCTCATGGGCGAGGACGAGGACATCCTCAACTATGACGATATTGACGACCCGGATGCCTTTGCATAAATAGGCTTTGGGACAAAGTGTCCCGAAGTCGGTAACTGCCGCCAGAAATGGCGGCTTTTTTCATGGCCGGGAATACCCCGGAGAAAAGGAGGCTCTATGCAGTTTTTTACTTCCGCTATTGATACTTTGCAGACCCTTGTGATCGCCCTCGGTGCTGGCCTTGGTGTATGGGGCGTAGTCAATCTGTTAGAGGGCTACGGCTCGGACAACCCTGGCTCGAAAAGTCAAGGCATGAAACAGTTCATGGCTAATTAAAGGGAACAAAAAGAAAGGAAAAACCAATCCAGACGGTATCAGCGGCAGGCTACAAGAATAAATTGTGATTTCACAAGATTGGTGCTATAATAAGAGAAAAGTTCCTGCCGGGGCAGCCGCCCCGGTGGTATGGATAGGAAGGCAGGAAAGCAATATGCACATCAGCTATAAACCACTCTGGCATACACTGTTAGAGCGTGATATGAGAAAAGAAGATTTAAGGCTTGCCGCCGGTATGACAACGAATATGATTGCCAACATGAGCAAAGAGGGAAAGCACATCAGCATGGACACATTAGCCCGTATCTGCGAAACGCTGAATTGTGAGATTACCGATGTGATTGAGTTAGTACCAGACGAGCCTGCTTCCACAGGAGGTAAGGAACATGAGCGAATTGAAACCAAGAATAACAGAAAACGGAATTGATTATATCCTTGTCGGAGATTACTACATCCCAGATTTGAAACTGCCAGAAGAACACCGCCCCATCGGAAAGTATGGACGGATGCACCGGGAATATTTGAGAGAAGTCCACCCAGCCAGATTGAACACATTGATATTGACCGGAGAGCTATGGACATATCTTGCAGACCTGAACGAACAGGCACAGGAACGGTTAGACACTATCATGGAACAGATGAAAGCTACCGAGGGCGTGACAGAGGAATTAAAGCGCACTTCTCAAATGGAATGGGTGCAGCGGTGCAATAATATCCACAATCGGGCAGAAGAAATTATTTTGCATGAGATGATTTATGCATAACGGTATGGTAGAATGATTATGACAAATCTGAATTTTATAAGGAGTGAAAAGAAAAGTGTGTGAGGAATGTTACTCTGATGAAAATAGAATAACGCCTTTACTAAATCCGCTGGACTGTTTGGAGAACCACACTCAATATATTTGTGGAACTTGTGGACGGTGCATTTGTATCGAGCATGACCCAAATAGAGGATTGCAACGATGGAATTTTCCTTTTAAGTCATTGGAAATTGCAAAACTATATTTGCGAACAGCGGACTATACAACGAAAAGTGCGTGTGGTATTTATGAGATAGAGAACAATAAAGGAAGATTATCTTATAAAATATTTCCAGGGAATGATGAGTTAAATCTATTTTTGAAAAAGAATAAAGACAAGAAATGCAGGCAAATGATGCCTGTGTTTAGTGCTGGAAAGTATAAAGAATATCCACACACAGAAGTACGAAAATTGACGCCTGATGAAATAAAACAATATATGAGTGAACGCTAAATCCCAGCTTGTCGTTCTAAAAATTCAACTGAATAATCCCAGCAAAAACCGCTGCTACATGGAAGCTAACAAACCATGCAACAGCGGTTTTTCTTTACCGTTTTTTCCTCTGGCTGATAGGCGTTCCCATTTTCTTTGACTTTTTGAGAATACGAATGAGCCAGCGAAATTCTTCGTCTGACAGATTTTTATAGTAAACGGTAGATAGGTTCTTTCCAAGCTTTGTTGACTTTAGCTTAAAAAAGTGACAGTTGCTATGCATAAACGATACCTGATTTGCTTTTTGGGCAGCAATATTCTG
>CAJTGE010000129.1 GCA_910575795.1 Clostridiaceae bacterium
CTTTTAAACAGCCCGATGTGTGCATCCGGGTTTGCCCCTGCGTCCACAAAATCCACCTTGTGGACTTTGAGATTTTTAAGTTTTGTCGCCACGTTACTGATTCCTTTCCTGTTTTTTTGTATAAAAAGAACGCCCCTCCCATGAAAGGCGTTCTGCTTCGTTTACGGTATAATAGAAAGCCACTAAGTAAAAAAAGTGGAGTTTTTTCTCCTGCTTTATGCCGCTATCCTGTCAATCAGTTTATTTAGCATAAAATCTTTGATTTCATCATATCCCCAGCCGTACTCCACAAGGCTGCCCACAAGCATTTCCGCTTTCTGTACCTGCTGTAATTCTTCTGCGCTGAAACAATCCCGCAATTCGTCCTTTTGGGATATTCCATATTCTTCCCTCAAATGCTTTGCGTCTTTTCCAAATATGGACTTATAGATGAAATTTGTATATGTGGAATAAGCGTGCCCGTGCATACGTCCGTTTTCGCTGGATTGTTGCAGCGCTTTTGTAAGGGCCTGCCGGACTGCAATCCCTTTCTCACGTTCCTTAATCCGGTCAAACAGGGCTTTTTCCATTGCATTAAACTGCTTTATATAGGCTTCTTTAAATTTCATGGCTTTTTCGCCAGTGTACCCCATAACAAGAATCGTAAAACCATCTCTTGTTATCAGATACTCTTTGTTGGATTTTCCGCTTGCGTCCTTATAGGCGGTCAACGCAAAATTGCGTTGAGTAAATTCCTCTGAACATTGCAAGTGTTCTATATCTCTCAATACATCTGCATGTCTTTTCCCGAACGTTTCCGCAATATCAAGACTTGTCACTACGGTTACATCTTCTTTGTTTACTTTCATAATCTCTACCAACATACAGCCATTCCTCCTTTGATGGTTTTCATATACATATTCTGCGTAAGTGATTTATAAACGTTTGCCCGGGCACTGTCACAAATGGCTAAAAGGACAATATCCCCTTTTCAGAAGCCTGCCCTGGTTTTCAGAGGCGGTACTTTCTTTTTCCTCATCCACTTCCACCCGTTCAGCCTCCCCCTCAATGGAGAACATGGGATACGTGCCATCTTTGACTTTTTCCCATACCTCCTTATCCAGCACTTTAAAGCCGATCCACCAGCCGACCGGGAGCGTGCCCGCGGGGATGCCCATGGCCTCCATTTTCTCTTCCGTGAATACGGCGCTTTCTATTAAAACGGCCACGCCGCCGCGCTCATGCATCTCCCCGCCCTCACCGTACAGCCTGACATATTCATATGCCGCTGCCTCCAGTTCTGCCGGTTCAATGATATCCCCCTGCCAGTCCTCGATCACTTCCCCGTCCACACGCATGGAGACGCTCGCCCATCCGAAGGCCAGCATCTTTTCATCGTCGGATTTCATGATCTTAAACCGGCTTTTCAGAACGCCATCCGCGGGGGCTTCCGGCGCTTCCGCCTGTTTCCCGGGAGCATCCGGTACTCTTTTCTCAACCAGATCCAGAAATTTTCTCATGTCTTTCACTTCCTTCCTGCCGCTGGCGATGCCTCTATGTATTCCACACCACACCCGCAATTGGGATGCGCCGGGGGTAACAGGCGGTATCCCTCAAACAGGAGCCTCCCCCCGAAATCAAAATCCTCATCCATACCCACTTCCGTCCCGTCCAGGGATGCGCACACATCGCACACAGCGTCGTCCCCGGAAGTACACCACCGTTTCTTAAGCTCCCCCAGGTATCCTGCCGCCTGCGCCTGTCTTATCCCTTCATCCGCGCCCCGGTTGTATGCAAAAGCAGTCTCCGTCCGGGCGATCACCATGGCCCGGTGGCGGTGCTTTTTTTCTGCGTACTTCTGCGCGGCGTCCAGCGCCTTTTTCCGGATGTTTGCCGGTTTCATGCGCGGATGCTCCTGTTTTAGTTTCGCCACAATGCTGTCGTAAAGCCTTGCGGTTGCCTTTGCGTCCTTTACGGTCAGGCCCACGCAGGGGCGGATCAGGCGGGACAGCTCATCTACTGTATGGCTGTCCCTCATCTTTTTCGCCACAAGGGCGGCAACCGCGTCTTTCTGCTGCTGCGTGACGTGCGTAACAAACTCCGCGCCGCGTTTACTGATCCAGTCCATCATTCCGGGCGTCTGCATGTTAAATTCAAATTCAATGTCATCCATAACCGGCTGCCCTGATGGGCTTGCCGCCGCTGCGCCTGACCACAGTTTATACAGCATACCGGATACCAGCACCGAATAATCCTGCATCCACAGGCGGATCGTTTCCCGGTCTATTTCCCCGTCCTTTACCGCCTGCCGGAGCTCCTGGTAAGTAATTGCGTCCTGCTGGTCCTTCCAGAACCCGCAGAGGATTTCAACAGGCTCATCGCAGTTATGTTCCAGGTATTCCTCAAGCCGGCGCAGCACTTCCCGGCTGCCCTCCGGCTTTGCCTTTTTCACCCTGGACGGGGCTATGATCCGGAATGCCATACGCCGCTCCCCCTTCCCAGACGCCTTTTAGCCGCCTCTACCGTTTCCTCCGGTATTTCATCGTCCCCGGCGTCCGGAGGGGCATCCCCGGCCGTTTCGGGCTCCGGAGGCTGGCTCTGCTCCTGCTGCCGCTTCCGTTCCGGGCCCATTGTGTCATAGGTCCTTCCCGGCAGATGGCCCGCCTGGCGGATGTAATCCTCCAA
>CAJTGE010000130.1 GCA_910575795.1 Clostridiaceae bacterium
CTGATTTTCCGCCAGATGCACCCAAATTTAATCAACGTACGCTCCACGTACGCCTCATAAATTTGTGCACATCTGACAAAAAATCATCTCACAAAATCAGGCGCAGCGAGATTCCGAGAGTACATTAAATATTTATCCCAATAGTGCGTGGGGAGCATTTGGAGGAAAAGGCTACCCGGAAATCGTTGATTTTGGCGTTTTAGAAAAATACCGGAACCGGGGATTGGTACAGTTTTGATGGATATAGCTGAAAAAATCGCCGCTATATATGCGGACATAGTGTACCTGGGTGTTGGACTTCACAGTGGCTATGAGATATCTTCTTTATTACAAAATCTGGATATTCGATTTCCCGGTAACTGCCATAAGTTTTTGGCTGCTTCACATACCACTGCCCGTCAGGGACCTGGGCCTTGTTTTTATTTGCCTTCCAGTCTGCGGCCCTTGCCTGGGCCTGCTTTTTCGTGGGGGCCGTAAAGCTTTTGTAGTGTTTCTTCCCTTCCGCGTCGGTATAATCGTATACCTGTACGCGGATGCTCCCGGATGGGAGGGCGTTCTTTTTCTTCTTTGCCATTTTGGTACCATCCTTTCCTATTTTTTTGTATAAAAATAACGCCATACCTTTGACAGGAGGCGCGGGAGATGGTACAATTCTTTTGTGATTGGGATTGTATCATCTCCGGCACACTGCCAGAGGTATAGAATCTATGTAAGAACCGTTCCTGTTGGCGCAGGGGCGGTTTTTACATTCTGTAATAAATCATAAACGAGCTTAGTTATCGTTACATCTGGCCGTACTGGAATTTGACACGAAGATTACAGGTTCTTCTTTGCAAATTCGATATAATATTTTTCTGCCTGGCTTTCTGTTAAATTGTAGTGTTTCTGTAATTTTGCAAGGGTTTTCTCTTTGGGGACTTTTTCTTGAATGTTGTCAGTAATCAATATTCGGATCCCGTGTATTTTGGCTTCTGCCTCTCCCTCAGCTCTGCCTTCTTCACGTCCCCGCTGTTCAGCTTCAAGTATCCCCTGATTATAGTCCCGTATCGCTTTTTCACGCGCTTCATATTCACGCCGTTTTTCTCTGTCCTGGCTGATCACCTGCAGGTGCTCGTATGCGCTGCCGATATATGGATTTTTTGTAGCAAGCATGTCAAATTCCTCCTTCCTCTCGGAATTAATAAACTTTGCCCATAACAGGATATCGCTGCTTCCATCTATTAATTCCGGAGGCAGCTTTGGAAGCTCCAGGACATGGAATTCCATTTTGTCCGTGTAAAGGGTTTGCCTTGAATCTTCCCGGATGTGGAAACAGGAGTAGAATTCAGGATCCTCACGGAACAGCACAAAATCCAGGATGCTTATACTGACACATTTTTTAAATACCGTGTAATCCTGTCCGGGCCTGATCTGGTCTGTATACATCTTTGCCGGATAGAACAGGGCGCGGTCTGCCCATACATTCAGTATGGATAACTGGATCTCGATATCAATTTCAGTATTATTGTTCATCAGGATCCGCACATCCACGATCCCCTGCTTTTCATCCTCGTGCAGCTTCCTTAAGCTGGTATTTAACAGTTCTGTTTTGCGGATATCGGCCGGGTTGAGATTTAAGACAGCGGACAGGAAGCCGATCCGGGCCTTTTCATCCATCATGATCTCTTTGAAGGCGTAGTCAATTTTGGGTTTCATCAGAAAATCTGACATGATATCCATCCCCCTTTCGTTTTTTTTCGGAATAACAGACCTATATATTTCAGGTACGGCAATCTTAATTTGACAAATCATTCAAACTGGCATATAATATGCTTAACGGGGAACCGGTAAGCCAGAGTAAGGCTGGCCACCTCGGTTTTCAAGTTGCGATAAAAAATAGTGCCTCTACTTTGCGGGTGAGGGCGCTATTTTTTATGTATTAAAACTAGCGTGATAACTGCGCAAAGCATAATTACAAAGGTAAAAAGACTATCATATGTAACATACATGGCAGATTGGCTCCTTTCCATTATGGAGGTGGCCAACGATACGCCCCTACCAGCTCCCGGTTAAGCATATTATATTATTAATGTGAGTGCTAAATCTTATCTTAATTTACCCATATCTTTCATCCTCAATTCTATGAGTCGTTGCTCATATCCCAGCAGTCTGGAAAGCTGATCTGTACTATATTCCCGATATTCAGCCATCAGGTCATCCCCAACAAGTAAATCCATAGCAAAGGTATCGGCTTCTTTTTCAAATCGGCTTGTATTAAAACCAGTTCTTGTGTTCATGAAAATGAAGTTGGCTTTTTTGTGCAGGAACATGTGCCCCATTTCATGCGCACACTCAAACATTTGCTCATGACGCGGCAGGTTTTCATCTATGTAAATGATATTGTTTCGCTTAAAATACTGGTAAAAGGCCCTGGTGTCAATCAGCGGAACGAATAGCAGTATGACATTTAATCCCCGGATAATTTCAAAGGGATTACGAGTCTGAAATTTTCTGGCCAGCTCGTCAGCCTTTTTCTTGATTGCCATAAT
>CAJTGE010000131.1 GCA_910575795.1 Clostridiaceae bacterium
CGGTAGAATTGTGCATTCACAGACAGCACTGCGCAGTCAATTGGATAAAGGTTGGAAAAATAATTCGTCATTTGCGTCTCCCTCAATTCGCCGTCCGACAGTATGGGTGCCAGGCTGACCGTGAGATATATTTCAATCATGCGGCCATACACAATGACAAAGATCACGATGGACAACACCCACATGCACAGGTTGATAATGTTGGTCTCCAGCCACAGGCCGATCAGTTCCCACATCCCCATTGCTTCAAGCTGCGTCTCCAGGTCGGCCAGCGCGGCGGTAACATCCATGCTCCCGTTTATCACGCCGGAACTTTGATTCACCACATGCTGGGCGACGTCAAACACCGCCATGACGATGGTAAAGCAGTTGGTGAGCAGGTATGTGGCAACAAAGGTTTTGAAAATCCACTTGAAGATGTTGAACGTATCAAAATCGTGCATGTTGTTCTTTTCGAGGATCATCTGGATCAATTCATAGACAAGAACAAAAGTCAGGATGATTCCCGCAATGGGAATGACGACGGTTTCAGAAAGATTCTGGATCATGCTGAACACGCCGCCATTCCACCCCTGCGGTGTCTGGCCTACCTGCGAGGCCACATCCGAGACCTGGCTGTTGACGGACTCAAAGATACTGGTGTATTGTCCTGTGATCGCTTCGATCAAGCCCTCTTTAATCCAGTCTGTTATCCATTCAAACAGACTGCCCATCGGCTATTAACCGAACAGGCCGGAGAGCAGCGGGATCAGCGTGGCACCCACCAGCGCAATACCTCCGCCAGCCATAAGCTGTTTCATCCGTTTTTGTTCACACCGGGTCGCTGCCCCGGTGCGGCCCCACTTCATAAAGAAGCGGACACCCCATGCTTTCACATGGGCGCAGACTATATCTTCACCCGCATGGAGCGGGGCAGGCTGCTTCGGGCCGCTCGGCCCTACTCCTGCAAAGGATAGTCGTTGAACCTTCCCCTGTTCGGGGCTTGGCTGCTGATCGCCCATTGTCCCGGCGTTTAGGTTCGCACCCTGCGCCATCCGTGCGTTTTTTTCTGCTTTCGCCACCGTCACATCCGGGCATGTTTCATCCCCATGTTTTGGTACGCACGGCTTTAGGGGTTTCCAGCAATTCAGCCTGTTGCCGTATGGACTTCCACCATACGCTGCACGGCAATTACTTGTCCGTGGAGGGCGTAGCTTACCCCTGCGACTTGGCTCCGGGATTGTCATTGCCGTAACCCTCCAGAAGGTTGATGACTCCCCATGCGCCGAGGCCGGCACCCAAAGCAATCACCAGAATTTTCAAAGTATCAATCGCACTTGCAAAAAAAGCCATATAAAAGTCCTCCTTTAATTTGAAATATATTGGTTTTGTGGTATGGCCGTTATCTGGCCGGAAACGAAAAAACGCCCCTGTGCTTTAAGAAAATCTGCATAAAGCACAGGGGCGGCATAGTCCAGGATCATCCTGGAAAGGTATACAGTTGTCAGGGAGGGGCGCGAATCCTCAATAGAACCTCCTTCCGGTGAAAAGAAAAAGCCCGCCAAAGCCAGAGACTTTAACAGGCAGCTACATCATCATACAGCCGGCGCCTCCAAATCCTCCGCCGTGACCTCATAATTGCGGTACAGCTCCCCAGGGCTGACGGGCAGCCTGGTTGAGAGGAATTTTTCAATGTCAAACGCATTTTTAGGGGCATAATCAGACAGGTATTTATAGTTCGGGTGTTTCGTAATATCATATTTGCGGGAGAGGAAGGGCCGGACGCCCCTGATCTGCAGGAGGCATTTCCCTCCGTCCATCACGGCCAGTTCGTCCACCGACATCAAATCCTTTCCCAATTTCTGAAAATTCTGTCCGTGGGATTCCTGGCTGCCTTTGGTGACGCTGGTATTATACATATCGATGGTCTCTTTTCCCAGCAGGGAATTCCAGCTTTTCAGCGTGGTTTCCTCCTTGCCTCCCAGGAAAAGGGAAGCGTCACAATTCCCGATGATGGTGTCCATGTTGTCCTTATAGAGCGCCTTTAACTGGCTCTGCGCCTGCAGGACCAGACAGGCCGAAATCTCCCTGGAACGGATCGTCGCCATCAGCTTTTCCAGGTTCGGAATCTGCCCGATATTGGCGGCCTCGTCGATCAGGCACCGCACATGTACCGGCAGCCTGCCGCCATACTTGTCATCGGCACGCTCGCACAGCAGATTGAACAGCTGCGTATAGGCCATGCTGACAAGGAAATTGAACGTCGCATCCGTATCGCTGATGATAAAGAACAGCGCCGTTTTCCTGTCCCCGACCAGGTCAAGCTCCAGCTCGTCATACATGGTGATCTCCCGGACCTCCTTAAATAGCGATAGGTAATCCTTTGATGTTATCTCCGGATTTTCCCCCGCCCTAAACCGGGCGTGAACCTTTCAGCTCACCCGGCTTGCCATCAGGAACAGATTT
>CAJTGE010000132.1 GCA_910575795.1 Clostridiaceae bacterium
CCAGTTCACAAAGCGCATCCCTCCCGGGGAGGAAGGCGGGGCAGAGAGTGTGGAAAGCCTGGTACCGGAAGGCATCCTGAACATGTTTGTGGATCAGGCAAACGACAGCGTACTCCCTTCCCGGTGGGGGAGTATGTGGCGGTACGCGGCCGGGCTTTATACGGCCCACTTTGCCGCTCTCTACTTAAAGACCTGGTCCCCCGGCTCGGACAATTCCGGGCAGGCCGCGGGCAGCGCGGCGCAGCCGGGAGCGGTAAAATCAGCAACGATGGGCGATACGTCCATCAGCTATGATAACAGCGCGGTTACAGCGGGGACCGAAAAGTGGGGGTCGTGGAATGCGACACAGTACGGCTCCCAGCTCGTTACGATGGCCAGGCTTGTGGGGATGGGAGGTATGTACGCTATATGATCTTAAATAACCCTGTATTCAGCACATGGTATACAGATACGGCGGATATTTACCGGACCGTGCCGGTGAAAGAGGGGAACTTAACAAGGCAGGAGCGGCAGAAGGTAAATCCATCCCCTGTCCCCTGCCGGATATACCGTCCGGAAAAAGGGCCCCCGGCTATGGAAAAAACCGCCGCCCGCAAGCAGTCCTCAGAAAAGATGTCCTGTGATTTATCGGTGGATATCCGGGCCGGGGATGAGCTCCTTATCGTGCGGGGCGGTAATTTGGGGCATGCAAATAAGCCGGAGCGGTATTTTGCGGGAAGTCCCGTACAGTATTATGATCCGGTCGGCGGCGCGCTTACCGGCCTGCAGCACAAAGAGGTCGGGCTGCTTATGGATAACATTATTGGAGGATGATATGTCAAGTTTTGGAAGCCAGATGGCGAAACGTCTTAATGAGCTGAGGAAGGCAGGCAGGGACGTTAAGAGAGCTATGGCAGAGGCTGCAGAAGGGGCTACGATAGAAGCTGTCAGAGTTGCGGCAGAGAATACTCCGCCTAATGGCGGGACAGATATAGCCGGAACTAATATGCGCAGCGGTCAGATGGCTCAGCACTGGGAGACAGACAGCGAGACTGTGCCGGTTGTCACAGGGACAAGCGTGAGGACAGCCCTGGGCAACAACATGATGTATGCTTCCTACGTAAATGACGGGCACAGGGTAGATAAACATTTTGTCCCCGGGCTAATCATCAACGGGAATCTGTTAGAGCGGGATCCGGATGGAGGCGGCGGTATCATGGTCGGCACAAAGACGCCCTATGTACAGGGCAAATATATGAAGCAGAAGGCTGTCGGCAAATACCGGCAGACCGTCAGGACAGAGCTTTCAAAACGCGTGAAGGAGGCCATCAAGTGATTTTTACGCTGGAACGCATCCTTGACAGCCTGGCAGGCGTATTGCAGGGCAGGTACCCGGATTATCCGGTATATTACAGCCCGAACCAGCAGGGAACCGAATATCCCTGTTTTTTTATTTTCTTCATGCCGTCTGAAATCAAAAGCCAGCCAGGCAGCCACTATATGCGTGATCTGGGCGTGGATATCGTGTTTGTACAGCAGCGCAACATTGTGGACGGAAACACAGAGCTCCTCCGCATCGCAGGCTGCCTGGATGAAGCCCTGGAGTTATTCCCGTATGCATGTGATGGAAAGCAGGTTATGCTCCGGACATATGAACGCCAGTGGCAGAATGACGACGGAGAACTTCACTATCAATTTCATATAAAACAGCGCGTGTTAATCGGCAGGGGAACAGACCCGATGGGAAGAATGGAGGAAAACAATGCCCACATCAGGCCGTAAGAAGCTTCCGGAAAAGAAAGAACCGGCAAAGAAGAGGCCGGAAAAGAAATACCAGACGGAAAAGCTGTTAAAAAGCAGGCATCTGGCCGGTTACCAGAGGGATTTTGCAAAAGTAATCCTGACAGGGCCGGCCTATTCCATACCAGAGGCGAAGGCGCTTCTGGATCGTGTGTTGAAAGGAGAATAGAAAAGAGCCGCCTACTCGGCGGCAGGAGGCTCTTTAGAAGCGGCATATTGGGGGAGCTGTGAAAGCTCTTCAACTCGTTTTAAAGCTTCCTTTTTCCCTTTTGCATTTAATGAATCGAAATAACGAAGAAGGGCTTGCTGATCAACGCTGGGATGAAACGTATTACATGTGACCTGAGTTTGAATATACTGTTTGACATTGCCATGTTCATCCATAATAAGAGAGTTCCAAGTGTCATCATCGGGATTGTATTCTCGCAATATTTGACCGGGCTCCAAAAACTCGGATAAACTAACGCCGAGAGCAGATGCTATTTTTCTCAGGTTTTCTACACTGGGAGCGTATTTATTTGCTTCATATTGCCGTATTGTTATTTCAGCCAATCCAGTCACTACGCCAAGCTGTTTCTGTGTTACTTGGCGTGCCTTGCGAATAATTTTAATTTTTTCGCCAATAGCCATAG
>CAJTGE010000133.1 GCA_910575795.1 Clostridiaceae bacterium
CTTAGACAGACACAAAAAGTTATCCCGAATATTTCTCAAAGAAATGCCGCTGTTACTGGCTTTCTTTGAGGTATTCGGGATAATCTGACTTTCGGTATAACTTACTACGGCTATGCTATAAGCCCAAACCAGATAGAAACTGGCGAGGGCTTTTTGATTTGCCGCAATGTCCCCATCGCCCGGATCGGGGCTCAGGAGTACCTGGGGAGAGAGATAGGGCTATCCGGGGCGGATGCTGACCGTCTGATCACTGTCACCAGACCCCCGGAGGAGGTCTTTTCCGATGCAGCCATGGCTTCCTTTGAGGGAAAACCAGTCACAAATGACCATCCCCCGCGTCTGATTGGCCCGGATGATGTAACGGCTTACGAAAAAGGCCATGCCCAGAACATCCGCCAGGGATCCGGGGAATGGGAAAGCTACGTACTGGCAGATTTACATATCCACGACAGGGAACTGATTGACGCCATCCAAAACGGCAAGCGGGAGATCTCCTGCGGATATGAATGTGAATATGTGCCAAATAATGATGGTACATACAGTCAAAAAAATATCAGGGGTAATCATATAGCAGTCGTTGACCGGGGAAGGGCCGGGAAACGGGCTGCTATTTTAGATTCAGCACAGAAACCAGAAAAGGCCAGAAGGCCGGAAAGGAAAGCCATGAAGAAAAAAGGACTGATATTCAGCCTCTTTGGGCAGGCCGTAAAGGACAAAAGCCCGGAAGAGATTGAACAGCTTGCAATGGACGCGGCCGACGCGCTCGAGGAGCAGGAGGAAGCCGCTCCCGCAAAGGAAGAGACAAAGGGGGATGAGAAAAAGGAAGCCGCGGATGAATCTGCTGTTGATGCGGTAGTCGAAAAGGTGCTGGCAAAGCTGGCTGCTAAGGAAAAGGCAGAAAAAAGTAGAACGGACGATTCCATTGACGCCGCCATCCGGCATCTGTCCGGAGACGGGGATAAAAAAGAGGAAGGCGCATCAGATGAGGAAGCCCGGGTAGTCCCCGCAGAAGGGCAGGACAAAACCTGTGGGATGGATAAGGCCCTTGCAGCCCGCTTCCTGAAAGCCATGCGGCCGTCCATCGCCGCGATCCGGGATGAAACACAGCGCAGGGCCGTGTCAGACGCCCTGATAAGTTTTGTAACGGCAGGCGAGGCAAAAGACGATATATCCGCTGTCCTTGAGGCCAGTAAAAAGAACGCGCAGAGGGCGGCGGAAGACAAATGCGGGGCGGTGGACTATGACGCCATCCAGGCGCTTTATGACAACTTAAACCCGCACAGAAGGAAGGAGAATCAGTCATGAAAGGACAGGTAATCGGCAAAACAATGCAGCACGGGTACGCCGGAAGCTATGCGCGGCAGCCTGATATGGCCGTAGACAGCGAGCCGCTTGGGGGAGACAGGGAGGTTCCCTTCGGCGCGCCGGTAGTGATGGGGGAAAACGGGACGGCAATGGCATGGGCGGAGGATTTCACGGCAGAAAATTTCTGGGGAGTCGCCGTGCGCGAAGTAAAATCCTCGCTTGATTTCCTGAACCAGAATGAAGGCGTATACCGCCCGGGAGAGGCGATCCCGGTAATGAAACGCGGATGCGTCAATGTCATCTGCCAGGCAGGAACGCCTGCGCCCGGAGGCATCGTCTATATCCGGACAAAAGCAGACCAGGCGAAACCGAACGCCGTTGTGGGAGGCTTTGAGGCAACGGCTGACGCAGGCAATAACATAGCGCTTACAAATGCCCAGTGGAAAGGCGCGGCAGATGCAAACGGGGTGGCGGAGCTGCGTATCCTGACAATCCTGAACGTATAAGGAGGGGAACATAAATGGCATTTAAAAATGTAGGAACCTTTGACCTGGGGAAGGCCGCCACCAGGTCTGCGCAGGGCGGGAATGCGGCCGTCTTTAACATGGATGCGGCCGGGATTGCCTCCGGGCAGGCGTTTTTGAGTTCAGAGCTGGAAAAGCGCGACACGCTGGTCCGTACGCCCCTTACAAGCTTTACCTACGGCCGTGACCTCCCCATCCGCGTCGGCGGCGGATGGGCGGAGGTTGTGTCCGCGATGCAGGTGGGCTATGGCGTGACCGGAGGCTCCGGGGAAGGCGTCATCCATTCCGGAGGGGCCAATGGCATCCCCATGGTACAGGCAGACTTTTCCAAAGGAGTATTTAAAACGCATATGATCGCAGCCGGAACCCGCGTGATGTGGATCGACATGCAGCGCGGCAACATGACCGGGCGCAACATCGACAGCCTGCTCCGCGACGGGTTAAGGATGACCTATGACAAGCACATGGATGAGAATGCATATGTCGGTTTTGCAAGGTATGGCACCACGGGGCTTGTGAACAACCCGGATGTCACCGTTATGGACGCC
>CAJTGE010000134.1 GCA_910575795.1 Clostridiaceae bacterium
TGGATGATATCTAACAATTTACAACCGCCTGTATCCCTGCAACTATCAGCTCATAAGTGACTCCTTTTAATGACTTTGCCCTGTCTATAAGAGCTTTGTGCATTACGGATGGCATCCTATGTACACCGTTAAGAACGGCTAAGCATTCATCGTAGTTAAGGATATTTATCATTTCCAGCGCTTGCTGCATGTTTTCCAATCTGTCAATTTTCTTTTTTGCTAAATCTTTTCTTGTCATTTCCTATGTCCTCCGTTCCTTTGATAAGTCTATTATATAATATACGTACGTAATTTTCAATATACAGAATAGACAAAATGTACGTACGTAAATTGTGCATTTTGTATTATGTACGTAATTATGAATGTATGATATAATGGTATAAAAGGAGGTGGACTATGCCATATGATGAAAAGCAGAAAAAATATAGCATAAAATATGCAAGGGAGAATTTGAAGCGGATCCCGCTTGATGTGAAGAAAGAATACTATGACAAAGTTATTGTGGCTGAAGCTGAAAAGCGTGGGATGTCTGTCAGGGCATTTATTTTACAAGCAATCGAAGAAAAAATTTCCAACGATAAAGGGCGGCAATGATGCCGTCCTTTGTGCAAAATCTTTGCGATACAAAGCGATAGAGGAAATGGGAGATTTTATTTACCTGAGTAAACCCGTGTTACTCGGTTAAATTGCTATTTTTTTGTTATTGCGAAGCTGCTACGGAATTAATGGATGTTCCAACAAACTTTGCCCACTCTTGATTCATTACAGCTCTTACGTATATCCCATTAACATCGGCTTTATCTGGCAAATATATTTGCAAAGATGCAAAAGTTGGGTTATATGACTCCATGTCAAAAGTAACCAGAATCCCATATGTATATGCACCCAAAGGAGCGCCAATATATTTTTGAGGGCTTGACGAATTAAACCATATCGGAGATAAAATAATACCTTTCCCATAGTTTTTTGCATTTACCTCATTCCAATTTGGAGGAATTGGCGCAAACCTGATTTTGGCCTCACCATTTTATATAGATGCCCATTCTGTAAAGCCGCTTCCAAAATGCCCTCTTACATATACTGTTCCTCCATTGGTAACGTAAAGTTGAGCAAACCTAGAGCTACTTTGTCCGAAAACCAAAAGAAAACCAGCTCTTCTTACCGGAAGATTAGGAAATTCGGTATTGGAAAAATAATATCCACCTAAAGCGGTTGCTTGATTCAGATCCGAAGGGCTTTTAGCCGCGCCTTTCATCGCCTCACCATTTTATGTATTATTTTTAAACCCATTCATTCCAAACTCCATTAACCAAACTACGACATTGATAATTAATTCCTACACTTTCATAAGTTCGCTTTTCCATATAACCAAAATGCATATTTGCTTTTAGTCCTGAAACACGATGTACCGAACCAACCAGCAATATTATTTCAAAGTTTGAAGATTCTGGAATTTTACTATACAAATCATTTAAAAGAGATGTAAAATCTGCCCCTGCCGTTGAATGTATTATATAACATTTAAAATTTTTGACATCACCATTTTATGTTGTAATATATGCTCCGATTTGTCCGTAGCCTTTTTCAGGAATAAATTTAAAAATAGTAATTAAAAACTATTGCTTTTCCACGCATTGCGTGGTATAATAAGGACAGTTAAAACAAAACACAATTTGAGGAGGATAAATCAATGACAAATACATTAAAAATTAAAGGCATTAAGAAAATCGCAGGGGAAAGCAAAAACTTAGACGGATACTGTTCCAGTGAATATCTTCAGGTTAATTACAACCGCGTAACTGGGGAGGCATGGACTGATTATCATTGTTCTCTGGGGCAGAATTCATGGAACCAGTACCATAACAAAGATATTATTAGATGCGGTAATATTTCTGAGCCTATGTCGATGGCACAGATCAGGGAGATGATTGAGGAAGCTGTTAAATATGCATGCGCATAGGACAAAAAAGACCTGTCAGTTATGCGGCAGGTCTTTCTTTGGTGGTTCAGATTGTTACTACTGCCCGGAATGTGCAAAAATAAAAAAATCTGATACTGTGATCCGAATACGGGTTTGCCAGGATTGCAATACGGAGTTTTTTGGAGGGCCGCGGGCGAGGCGTTGTCCGGATTGCGCATACATGGCAAAAGTACATTATAAGCGTAAGCCGACAGCGCGCCCCATCGGAAGTATTGATAAGTGCATTATCTGTGGAAAAGAGTACACTGTTATTTCCGGAAGGCAAAAATACTGCTCTGATGCGTGTCAGAGGGAGGGTGTTTTAGAATGGCAGCGCAGGCACAAAAAAGGGTATCATA
>CAJTGE010000135.1 GCA_910575795.1 Clostridiaceae bacterium
CCAGTTCACAAAGCGCATCCCTCCCGGGGAGGAAGGCGGGGCAGAGAGTGTGGAAAGCCTGGTACCGGAAGGCATCCTGAACATGTTTGTGGATCAGGCAAATGACAGCGTTCTCCCTTCCCGGTGGGGGAGCATGTGGCGGTATGCAGCAGGGCTTTACACAGCCCACTTTGCCGCGCTCTACTTAAAGACCTGGGCGCCCGGCTCGGACAATTCCGGGCAGGCCGCGGGCAGCGCGGCGCAGCCGGGAGCGGTAAAATCAGCAACCATGGGCGATACGTCCATCAGCTACGATAACAGCGCGATTACGGCGGGGACACAAAAGTGGGGGGCGTGGAATGCAACACAGTACGGCTCCCAGCTTGTTACGATGGCGAGGCTTGTCGGGATGGGAGGTATGTACGCCATATGATCTTAAATAACCCTATCTTCAGCACATGGTATACGGATACGGCGGATATTTACCGGACCGTGCCGGTGAAAGAGGGGAACTTAACAAGGCAGGAGCGGCAGAAGGTAAATCCATCCCCTGTCCCCTGCCGGATATACCGTCCGGAAAAAGGGCCCCCGGCTATGGAAAAAACCGCCGCCCGCAAGCAGTCCTCAGAAAAGATGTCCTGTGATTTATCGGTGGATATCCGGGCCGGGGATGAGCTCCTTATCGTGCGGGGCGGTAATTTGGGGCATGCAAATAAGCCGGAGCGGTATTTTGCGGGAAGTCCCGTACAGTATTATGATCCGGTCGGCGGCGCGCTTACCGGCCTGCAGCACAAAGAGGTCGGGCTGCTTATGGATAACATTATTGGAGGATAAGATGTCAAGTTTTGGAAGCCAGATGGCGAAACGTCTTAATGAGCTGCGTAAGGCAGGCAAGGACATCCCCAAGATTATGGCGGATGTGGCTGAAGGAGGGACGATTGAGGCTGTCAGAGTTGCGACAGAGAATACTCCGCCTAATGGTGGGGCAGATATCGCTGGGACAAATATGCGAAGCGGAGATATGGCACAACACTGGACAACAGATAGTCAGACTGTGCCAATGGGAGGGGCGCTGTCCGGCGGGCTTATATTCCGCACAGTGCTTGCCAACAACATGCAGTATGCTTCTTATGTGAACGATGGACATAGGGTGGATAAGCACTTTGTCCCCGACTTAATTGTTAATAATGGGAAGCTGGAGAGGCTCGATGGCGATTGGGCAGGCACAATGGGAATCATGGTCGGTACAAAGACGTCCTATGTGAAGGGAAAATATATGAAACAGAAGGCGGTAGGAAAGTACCGTTCAACGGTCCGGACAGAGCTTTCAAAGCGGGTAAAGGAGGCGTTTAAGTGATTTTTACGCTGGAACGCATCCTTGACAGTCTGGCAGGCGTATTGCAGGGCAGGTACCCGGATTATCCGGTATATTACAGCCCGAACCAGCAGGGAACCGAATATCCCTGTTTTTTTATTTTCTTCATGCCGTCTGAAATCAAAAGCCAGCCAGGCAGCCGCTATATGCGTGATCTGGGCGTGGATATCGTGTTTGTACAGCAGCGCAACATTGTGGACGGAAACACAGAGCTCCTCCGCATCGCAGGCTGCCTGGATGAAGCCCTGGAGTTATTCCCGTATGCATGTGATGGAAAGCAGGTTATGCTCCGGACATATGAACGCCAGTGGCAGAATGACGACGGAGAACTTCACTATCAATTTCATATAAAACAGCGCGTGTTAATCGGCAGGGGAACAGACCCGATGGGAAGAATGGAGGAAAACAATGCCCACATCAGGCCGTAAGAAGCTTCCGGAAAAGAAAGAACCGGCAAAGAAGAGGCCGGAAAAGAAATACCAGACGGAAAAGCTGTTAAAAAGCAGGCATCTGGCCGGTTACCAGAGGGATTTTGCAAAAGTAATCCTGACAGGGCCGGCCTATTCCATACCAGAGGCGAAGGCGCTTCTGGATCGTGTGTTGAAAGGAGGTTGATCATCATGGCAGGAGGGATCTGGACAAGCCAGGACAAAGTACAGCCCGGCGTATACATCAATACCAAATCCCAGGGCAGCATAAGGCCCGGCATTGGGGAGAAAGGGACTGTGGCAATCGCAGAGCCGCTCTCCTGGGGCCCGGCAGGCGTGATCCGGGAGATTATACCCGGCGGGGATCTGCGCCCATATATCGGGTATGAC
>CAJTGE010000136.1 GCA_910575795.1 Clostridiaceae bacterium
AAAAAAAGCAGAAAGGATAAAAAAGATGGCGGAAAACAAGGGAGTAATCACAGTAGTCGGCCGCAGAAAAATCTGTATGGCCCATTCCGGCGACGCCTCCCTCCCGGCGATCGTAAAGATGGCCTGGGGAGACGGCGGCGTGGATGAAAACGGGATCCCGAAGCTGGCAACCGGCAACGAGATCGGGCTTTATAATGAGCTGTTACAAAAGGACATCGAAACGCACGTATACGCAAATGAGGAGAAGACAACCTGCCGCTATACGGCTGCCCTGGAGAGAGGGGAGCTGGCCGGGAAGGAAATCTCGGAAATGGGGCTGTTTGACGAAGACGGGGAACTGATTGCATACCGTTCGTTTATGCGGAAAGGGAAGGATGAAGACATCCCGCAGATCTATGACATGGACGAAATCTTTTAGGAGGCTTAAATATGGCATTCACAATTAAAAATCCCCCGGAATTTACCTTGGAGATCCCTCAATGGGACAGGGATTCGCTGGGAGACGGTATAGAAATGGCAAAAGTCCCGGAGGCGTTGCTTAATAATGAGGTGTATTTAAAGGCCATTGCAGAACGCCTGGAACATGTGACGCCGGTTACGCTCCCGGCATCCGGGTGGACGGGGACCACGGCCCCGTTTACGCAGACCGTGGCGGTTCCAGGGGCAGTGGACGGCATGGAGCCAATGGTAGTGAGCGGCCTGGCGGACGGGGCGTCTGCGGCGGAGCAGAAGGCATACATAAAGGCTTATGGTATTATATGCGGCGGGACGGCGGAGCTGGGGGGTGGGACAGCCACGTTTAAGGTATACAAAAAGCCGGCTTCGGATATCACGGTCGGCTTAAAGGGGGTATAAGGGTATGGGCAGGATTTGGCTCCCGGGAGGGGCCGGAGGGGCGGATCTGGACGTGATAACAGCAGGGGCCGGCGATGTCCTCTCCGGGAAGGTGATTGTGGATAAGGAAGGGGAGCCCCTTACCGGGATGCTGGCCCTTACCGGTACGGCGGCCGACAGCCATGTGCTTTCCGGCCAGACCTATTACAATACGGATGCAAAGACAAAGCGGACAGGGAATATGGCAAACCGCGGGGCTGTGAGCCAGGCGCTGAACGCGGGAGGATCCTATACGATTCCCGCCGGATACCACAACGGGGCCGGGAAAGTGACGGCAAACAGCCTTGCCAGCCAGACATCAGCGAACGCGGCTGCAGGGCATATCCTGTCCGGGAAGACCGCCTGGGTGAATGGGGCAAAGGTGACGGGGAACATAGCCAGCCTGGCCGGGCAGACCGTCACGCCGGGGGCCTCCGCAAAAACTGTTTCGTGCTCCGGGAAATATATGACAGGGAACGTTACCGTGAGCGCGGTGTCAAACCTGACGGCGGCCAATATCAAAAAAGGCGTTACGGTGGGAGGCGTTGTCGGGACGTATGAGGGCTACGCTTCATCCCCGCTGTACCTGTTTAGAAATGGTACATGGAGTAATTTACAGACGACGGGGGTGACAACGACACTTGGAGCTGATGATGCAGATGTGAAAAATGGCATACTGTACATCTATACATCCTTATTCGGAGATAAAATAGGATTTGCGAGGCTTAACCAGACGTTTAACCTGACAAATTATAAATATATAAAAGCAAAGATTAAGAGCGGGAGTTTTTACGGCCGGATAGGGATCGGTACGACGGCAGGTATTACAGCTCTTGCATCCCTGACGAAATATTCGGGAGAGTTGACTGCAGGAGTTGTGATTTTAGATATTTCATCCGTTTCAGGAAATTATTACATTTATTTAACAGCTCAACATAAAACTTCTGGTAATACAACAGTGCTGGGCGGTGCTGTACTATACGAAGAGTTATTCCTCACAAATGCTTAAACCGCATACATGCTGATTTTAAAGAAAGGAGGCACTATGAACCAGACGGAAATAGAAGTTACCCTTGCGGAGCATGGGAAAGAGATTGGCTCGCTTAAGCACCGGGTGGACGACATGGAAAGAATTGCGGATGCCGTCCACAGCCTGGCCGGGCAGATGGCGGCGCAGACCGCGGAAATCCA
>CAJTGE010000137.1:0-982 GCA_910575795.1 Clostridiaceae bacterium
CAGACTGTCCGAAAACCCTGATCTTCATCCATTTGAAGTCATTTTGGACACTAAAAAATCAGGTTCATCGGACTTATTTTTCAATCCGTTACCTGACCTCGAAAACTGAATAAAATACACAATCCCTTATGCTGCTTTTTTCCCTACCCTTGTCATTAATTCTTCAAAACTAAACATGTTTTCCGCCCTTGATAAGTTATATGCCATCCCGAAGAGCGCAAATTCCCCATCCACTTTCCGCTTCCCTTTCAGCAGAAAGTAGCCCGAATCGTGCCACCGTTTTATTGTCCCAAATGGATGTTCTGACGTGCATTTCCGTTTATCCATCTTTTCCCGGTTCGGTCTGAGTTTGAACCTCACCACCTTTCTCTTTTCGTAGTGGAAGCCTGGCTCTTTCTTTTTATCCCTGGCCTCCTCTCCCGGCTTCTCTCCTCCATCATTCGGGGCGGGGCCATTCCCTTCCCACCATTTTGCCTTCTTCTCAAGGCAGTCTTTGCTGAAATCTATCTCTTTCCACGGATATTTTGTACTTGTTACACACTTATCCCTGTATGGGCACTTCCTGCACAGCTTCTTGTTACAGTATCTCGTGTCGCCGCTTTTCTTTATGCTTTTCCGGTAAAGTGTCGCCCCGCCCGGGCAATACACACAGTCAGCTTCCGGGTCCCTCACAAAATATCCCTCTCTGGCCCGCCCCTTCATTTCTTCGCCCGGTCTCGTTGGTTCCTGCGGCTCAGGGGTCTTCTTTACCTCATCCGGCTTACGCTTAACCTCCACAACCTCCATGTCTTCTATGCTTCCCTTGTATGCGTCCGGAATGATTCCTGCATGCAGACACTTCGCTAATTCTTCAGCCTCCATACTTGCCGGGTCACACTCTGACTCCACATAGTCTGTCTCCAGTTCATAAACATCCCTTCCTTCCTCAGGTATAACGCTCGGAATAATCCCTTTTTCAAGGCATTCCACATAATCCCCAGCC
>CAJTGE010000137.1:1063-2060 GCA_910575795.1 Clostridiaceae bacterium
TGGCATTTGTCAGGTTATAGTCCAGCATCATATGGGTCTCCGTGTCCACTGCCGTCTGGACATTGTATGCCGTATCCATGCCGTTCCTCATTTTCATCAGACGGCAGTCGGCATCCGTGAGGGAAATCTGTGACAGCCCTTCCTTTATCATAATCTCGCGGTAGCCCTTATACTTTTCAAGCCTTTCCTGCAGCTCATTCACTTTCTTTTCAAGCTCTTCCCTGGTGAATTCGCCTTCTGCGGCATCCTCATTTGCGTCAGCAATCTCAATCAGCCTCAGGTACTCCGCCGTATGGTCTTCAATCCATTCCATGCGTTCCTCCAGCTTATGGACTGTGAAATTCCGATCCTTAGAGTTCCATGCCTTGAACTTACTCCCGTCTATGGACACATCGCCGGTTTCAATATCCACTGTGACACGCTTCGTAAACTCATGATAGAGCTTTTTCATGCAGTCAATATTCTCCTTTCGGAAATCGGCTATTACCCGGTGATCCGGTGTCAGCCCTTCCATCAGCCACATGGCCTCGAGATTGACCTCGCAGGCCCTTTCCAGTTTTCTCGATGACCTGATCTTATTCCTGTAGCCATAAAGGTACAGCTTCGCCATATTTGACGGCGGGAAAGATGGCCTGCCCCCGGTGGCAGGGGTTGTGTTCTTAAAACCCATTTCCCCGAGATCTACATTGTCAATGAAATAATTGATGATCCTTGCTATGCTGTCTGGCGCCACCAGCTCATCAAAGGTCGTGACCATCACCTGGCTGCGGTCGATTGGTTTATTTATATATGGCATATTAAGCACCTCCGAAAAGATCCTCTGAACTGCTTTCATTTTACCACATATGGCATCAAAAATCTCTGTTTTCTTTCATATTTTGTGTATTTTATTCAGTTTTCAAGGTGCAGTTTATATTTGTAAATCATCCGTTTTTGTCCGGATGTATCTACCCTTTTTTCATTCTATAACTGTCCGAGTTTTCGGACAGTCTCCCCC
>CAJTGE010000138.1 GCA_910575795.1 Clostridiaceae bacterium
CATCCGCCAGGCGGGCCATCTGCCGGGAAGGACCTATGACACAATGGGCCCGGAACGGAAGCGGCAGCAGGAGCAGAGCCAGCCTCCGGAGCCCGAAACGGCTGGGGATGCCTCTCCGGACGCCGGGGACGATGAAATACCGGAGGAAACGGTAGAGGCGGCTAAAAGGCGTCTGGGAAGGGGGAGCGGCGTATGGCATTCCGGATCATAGCCCCGTCCAGGGTGAAAAAGGCAAAGCCGGAGGGCAGCCGGGAAGTGCTGCGCCGGCTTGAGGAATACCTGGAACATAACTGCGATGAGCCTGTTGAAATCCTCTGCGGGTTCTGGAAGGACCAGCAGGACGCAATTACTTACCAGGAGCTCCGGCAGGCGGTAAAGGACGGGGAAATAGACCGGGAAACGATCCGCCTGTGGATGCAGGATTATTCGGTGCTGGTATCCGGTATGCTGTATAAGGTATGGTCAGGCGCAGCGGCAGCAGGCCCGTCGGGGCAGCCGGTCCTGGACGGCCTCGGTTTTGAGTTTAACCTGCAGACGCCGGGAATGATGGACTGGATCAGCAAACGCGGCGCAGAGTTTGTCACGCATGTCACGCAGCAGCAGAAAGACGCGGTTGCCGCCCTTGTGGCGAAGAAGATGAGGGACAGCCATACAGTGGATGAGCTGTCCCGCCTGATCCGCCCCTGCGTCGGCCTGACCGTAAAGGACGCAAAGGCAACGGCCCGGCTTTACGACAGCGTAGCGGCGAAACTGAAACAGGATCACCCGCGCATGAAACCGGAGAGCATCCGGAATAAGGCGCTGGACGCCGCGCAGAAGTATGCGGAGAGGAAGCACCGGCAGCGGGCCATGGTAATTGCCCGGACAGAGACTGCTTTTGCATACAACCGGGGCGCGGATGAAGGGATAAGGCAGGCGCAGGCGGCAGGATACCTGGGGGAGCTTAAGAAACGGTGGTGTACTTCCGGGGACGACGCTGTGTGCGATGTGTGCGCATCCCTGGACGGGACGGAAGTGGGGATGGATGACAATTTTGATTTCGGCGGGAGGCTCCTGTTTGAGGGATACCGCCTGTTACCCCCGGCGCATCCCAATTGCGGGTGCGGTGTGGAATACATAGAGGCATCGCCGGCGGCAGGAAGGAAGTGAAAGACATGAGAAAATTTCTGGATCTGGTTGAGAAAAGATTACCGGATGCTCCGGGGAAACAGGCGGAAGCGCCGGAAGCCCCTGCGGACAGCGTCCTGAAAAGCCGGTTTAAAATCATGAAATCCGACGATGAAAAGATGCTGGCCTTCGGATGGGCGAGCGTTTCCATGCGTGTGGGCGGGGAAGTGATCGAGGACTGGCAGGGGGATATCATCGAGCCGGCAGAACTGGAGGCGGCGGCATATGAATATGTCAGGCTGTACGGCGAAGGCGGGGAGATGCATGAGCGCGGCGGCGTGGCCGTTTTAATAGAAAGCGCCGTATTCACGGAAGAGAAAATGGAGGCCATGGGCATCCCCGCGGGCACGCTCCCGGTCGGCTGGTGGATCGGCTTTAAAGTGCTGGATAAGGAGGTATGGGAAAAGGTCAAAGATGGCACGTATCCCATGTTCTCCATTGAGGGGGAGGCGGAGCGGGTGGAAGCGGATGAGGAAAAAGAAAGTACCGCCCCTGAAAACCAGGGCAGGCTTCTGAAAAAGGTTATTATTTCTGAAGCCAATCAGAGTAGGGTCTGATAATCTTTGACATTTCAAAGGGAATAAGGAGGATTTTGTCATGTTAAATGAAATTTTACAAATTATCACGACGTTTAATTTGACAGTTGCATTGGTTTGCTGTGGGATAAGTTTGTACGTTTTATTAAAACGCAGGAAATAAAATTGAAAGCTGGTATTTCAAAGGCATCCGGAAACGGGTGTCTCTTACTTTGCAGTTTATTTAAGGAAAGGAATCAGTAACGTGGCGACAAAACTTAAAAATCTCAAAGTCCACAAGGTGGATTTTGTGGACGCAGGGGCAAACCCGGATGCACACATCGGGCTG
>CAJTGE010000139.1 GCA_910575795.1 Clostridiaceae bacterium
CATTGAGCTGGAGATCATGCCGGATCACGTCCATATCCTGTTGGAAGTTGATCCGCAGTACGGCATCCATAAATTCGTCAAACAGATGAAAGGCCGCTCCTCAAGGATCCTGCGGCAGGAGTTCCCATGGCTGAGGAGCAGGCTCCCAACCTTATGGACGAACAGCTATTTCGTATCGACCGTAGGCGGCGCACCGCTTGCCGTGATCAAACAGTATATCGAGAACCAGAAGAACGTGTAAACAGGGAGGGCCGGAATGCATACCATACGCTTTAAACTCGAAACAACCGTATATGACAGGCAGGTTATGGAAAAGCGTTTCCGTGCGCTTTCCCATATCCATAACGTGATGGTAAAGCATGCCAAAAAACTTTTAAAGAAGCTGGCAGCCAACGCGGAATACCAAGAACTGAAAAAGCAGCATTCCGCGCTCAAGAAAAAACCGGAGATGTCCCCATCAGATAAGAAGCTGGAAAAACAGATGTCTTCCGCGATGAAGGAGATTCGAAGCCGCCTCGGTTTGTCCGAGAAGGGCTTCCAGGCGTACTTAAAAGTCTGCGGGAAGCGGTTCAAAAAGTGCCTTTCTTCCCAACAGGTACAGAAGGAAGCCTCCAGGGTATGGGCAGGCGCCCACAAGGTTCTGTTCGGTGGCGGGAAGGACATCCACTTTAAAAAATATATGGATTTCGATACCATTTCAGGCAAGACCAACACTAATGGCGTGAAGTTCGACAAGGATACCCTGAGCATCAAATGGCTCGGCCTCACCATAAAATGCAGGCCGCCAAAGAAAGATGATGCCGCCTATACGGCGGAAAGCCTTAACCATAAGGTATCCTATTGTGAGATCATGCGGAAGATGTTCCCGAACGGGTGGCATTATTATGTGGTTGTGTACCTGGACGGTGACGCCCCATTGAAGCATAAGCGGGCAGAAGGTGCGGCTGATAACCTTATGGGGATTGACCCGGGTGTTTCCACAATAGCCGGCGTGTCCGGCACTTCCGCATTCCTTGAGGAGCTGGCCCCGGAATGCAAAAAGTACGCGGAAAAGATCATAAAACTCCAGGAGAAGATGGACCGCTCCAGGCGGGCTATGAACCCGGATAAATATAACCCGGACGGTACAGTAAAGAAAGGCCGCAGGGGAAAGTGGAAATATTCCAACACTTATAAAAAAGACCAGCGGAAACTGAAAAGCCTGTACCGCCAGAAGGTAGCATACACAAAGCAGTCCCATGAAGAGCTGGCTAACCGCCTCACCAGGGATTCCGTAAATTTCATCGTGGAAGATATGTCCTATAAGGCGCTCCAGAAGAGGGCTAAAAGGACGGAGCGCCAGGACAAAGTTTCCGACGTGGAGCAAAAGGACGGCACTGCTAAGAAGGTCCGTAAATACAAGCGCAAAAAGCGGTTCGGGAAATCCCTGAATAACCGCGCCCNCCCGGCGCTTTTCCTATCCATCCTGGAACAAAAATCAACAAGGCACGGGGGCACGTTTGTGAAAGTCGATACAAAATCCTATAAGGCAAGCCAGTATGACCACGCTGCTGACACTTATAACAAAGCCCCGTTATCCCAAAGAAGCAAGATGATCGGAGGGCATGAGGTACAGAGGGATCTGTACAGCGCCTTTCTGATCCGCAACAGTAATGATACCTATAACCATCCGGACAGGCTAAAATGCATTGGTAACTTTGATATATTTTTGGATATGCAGTACCGGCTGCTTGCTGATATGAAGCGGAGCGGCTTATCTATGAAACAGTGTTTTGGTTTTTAATCCTATATTTTATAAAAGGCACAGATGCTGGCCTTCCGCTTAGAAAGTAAGGGCACCAGCCCTGAAATCCTATAAGCGGTAAATCCTGAAAACATGGCTATATCTCTCCTATATGACTGAGTGATGCCAAAAGAATATAAGGAACCCCTAACTTTGGCCACGGGAACCCCCTGGCTTTAGCCATGGGGAGCATTCAG
>CAJTGE010000140.1 GCA_910575795.1 Clostridiaceae bacterium
ATTGATTTTGATTAATTCGTTCAAATAGCCACCTTCCCTGAATTTATATTTTTATCTATGTGTAAACTCTTCCACCTTTCTCTACTCTAAAAAATACTCAATTGGTTTACCGAAATAATCAGCTAATTTTTTCAGGCTCTCAAGACTTGGTTCTGACCGTCCAGATTTCCAATTTGAAAATGCTGTTTGGCTAATTCCAGTTTCCTTAGCAATCTGGTAAGTTGTTTTGTTTGTTTTGTCCAATAAATCTTTGAATTTTTTGTACAACTTTATACCTCCTTTCTATAAAATAACTCTTGAAAATACTTTCGTACTGTGATATACTTTCAATTACAAAACCACCACATTTTATAAAAGAAAGCATTTCGCAATTTGAAAAATATTTTGCGCTTACTTTCGTTTGCGTAATTATATAATACTACCTTTTCCGTTGGTAGTCAAGTGTTTTTGCTTATTTTTGCGAAAGTATTTTTCTTTTGTGAAAGGAGTACAAAAAATGTATGAAATATTTGAACAACTTTTACAAAAACATAACATAACCCCTTACAAGGTATCTAAAGAAGCTGGTGTTACACAAACTGCTTTAAGTAATTGGAAATCAGGTAGAAGTACACCTACCACAAAGACATTACAAAAAATAGCTGACTATTTTGGAGTAACTATAGATTACTTATTATCTGGAGAAAATGAATCTAAAGAAAAGAAAAGTCCATATAGCGATTTGCAAGGTATATATCTTTCCTATGCAAAAGAAGCTCAGGACAATGGAATCGATCCAGATGATATAAAATTAGCTTTGGAAACAATAATAAAGTTACGGGGGGACAAGAAATAAATATGTCTTTGTATTACAGTAAAGAAGGACTATACAAGGAAATTTCAAGATTAAAAAAATTTTTAGGAATTAATGAAAGTCACTATGGTTTTGATCTTATAGAAATATTACAGCACAATAATTTTTTGCTCAAGTCAATTCCTTTCCAAACTAAAGGATTGCGAGGAATGGCAATAATAGGACATGAAGACTTAGAAGATGTCATCCTTCTAAACAGTAATAGAAATCATGTAGAACAAAATTTTGATTGTGGCCATGAAATGATACATCTTGCTCTACATAGAAAAATAGAACAAAAAACTTTTAACTGTTTTGACAAACTTCAAGTTAATCAAAATCCGTTTATTGAATGGCAAGCAAATGAAGGTTCTGCTGAATTCTTTGTCCCTTATAAGATATTTTTACCTATGATTGCAGAATGTTATCCATTATTAGATAATTATTCTAATATTGATTTTTTTAAGCGCGAGATGGCAGAGATATTCAATGTCCCAGAAGCAGTAATAAAGTATCGGATTGAAAACTTGAAATATGAAACTACACAATACTTATCAGGAATTCCTTTAGATGAAATAGAAATATTATCTGCAAAAAAACAAGAAGAAAGAAATATCTATACGATTTCATTAAATCAGATATCAGATGATGATTTTGCTCGCAGAATGAATAAGTATTGGGATATTAAAATCAGTTAGTGTTTAAAGCATACACATTCATATCCGCACCATGACAATATAATATGCTTACCCGGGCAGCCGGGGGACGTGCTCTCACCCGTTCCGAGTCTTGCGGAAGGTGGTGATTATTATGAGTACATATGAAGAAATGCAGATTCTACTTACATTCGCTTTGCTTGTTGTTGCTATTCTGAGTATGAAAAATAAGAAATAGCCGTCCTACTCTTGGGGGAGTCAACGACTATTTCTTAATGGTTAATTAATCTGCCGGGATGGGTAGTGTGCGCTACCTTCCGGCTGTCCTGTTAAGCATATTATATTCCAGATTGAATAATTTGTCAATTAAGATTGAGATTGAAATAACCTCTATACAGGGGCTGAATACGGCCTGATTGTGATATGGATCGTTT
>CAJTGE010000141.1 GCA_910575795.1 Clostridiaceae bacterium
CTCCCATTTACAGAGCATCCCGTTCCACTCCCTTCCCTTTTTGTTCCTGCTTCCCGAAGTCAGTAAACAAACGAAACCGGCTGCCCAGGAGCGCCCGGCCGCCCAATGTCAACCTCCTGCCGCCCGGCGCAAACTCCCTACAGCCCGGCATAACATTCCCGGAACGCCTCCGCCGCCCATTTCACCTGCTCATCCGACAGGCAGGTGTGCAGCGGCAGCGTGATTTCATTTTCATACTGGTGAAATGCATTCGGGTAATCCTTTATGTCAAATCCCAGCTTTTTATAAGCGGTATGCATCGGCAGCGGCTTATAATGCACATTCGCCGCCACGCCCTTCTCTGCCAGCGCCTCAATAAGCGCGTTCCGGAACGCTTCCGTCTTCCCGCAAAGCCGCGCCAGGCACAGATGGCGGCTGGAGTGGTACTCCCTCCCCAGACGGTCCGTCCCGTCATGCGAAAGCAGCTCCACCGGGAGCCCTCCCAGCTCCGCCTCATAGACATTCAGGATGTCCCTCCTGCGCTTCAGCATCCCCGCATAGCGTTCCATCTGCGCCAGCCCGATTCCGGCCATAATGTCCGTCATGTTGCACTTATAGCCTGTCATCACAATATCATACTCCCAGGCCCCGGGCTTCGACTTGGCCAGAGCGTCCTTGTCCTGCCCGTGCAGGGACAGGAGCATAAACTGGCGGTAGATCCACTCATTGTCCATCCCCGGGATGTTCCTCCATACAAGCGCGCCGCCCTCGGCGGTTGTGAAGTTTTTAACGGCATGGAAGGAGAAGCTCGTAAAATCCGCCGTCTCCCCGCATCTCTTCCCGGCCCGCTCCGCGCCGAACGCATGGGCCGCATCCTCCAGGACCACGATCCGCCCAAATGCCTCCTGAACCTCATTAGCGGGAGAAAAACATCCCTTTTTTCTCTCCACAATCTCATAAATCCGCTCATAATCGCACATCACGCCGCCGATATCCACGGGGATAATCACCTTGGTCCGCTCTGTGACCGCCTCCTCCAGCTTCGCGTAATCCATCTCATACGAGCCGGGCGCGGTGTCCACCAAGACCACCTCCGCCCCCGCATGGCATGCCACGCTGGCGCTTGCCGAGTACGTGTAGGCGCTTGTGATCACCTCATCCCCGGGCCCCACGCCCAGGAAATGCAGCGCCAGTTCCATGCAGGCCGTCCCTGAGTTTAAGCAGACCGCCTTCGGCGCATGGACATAGGCCGCCACCCGCCGTTCGAGCTCCTTCGTCTTCGGTCCGGTGGTGATCCATCCGGAGCGCAGCGCCTCCGTCACCTCACGGATCTCTGCCTCCGAAATATCCGGAGGCGAAAATGGTACCTTCAACATCCTTTTTCCCCGCTTTCTCTGTCATGTGCTCCTGAACACCCCTGCGCCGTCCCACCTTTGCGGCCGGTTTTGCGGGGTTCCTGGAGCAATTGCCTCCTGCTTCTTTTTTCCTTCTTTCTTTTTTATTTCTTCTTCCTGTTTTCTTCTGCCCTCACCCGTCCTTTTCAAGCCGTATCCCAAACAGGGCTGTTTTTTCCTTCCCCCTTAATGGGATATCCAGGACCGCATAGCGTTTGCGCAGGTTCACCTCCCGAATCCTGTCTTTAAATAACTCCAGCGGCCCTTTAAAGCCGCGGATCTTCCCTCCGGGATCCAGATAAACCCTGGTATTTTTGACCAGGTATCCCGGCGCCTGCCCGCACAGCGCCGCGAGGAACGCCTCCTCCTCACGCTCCAGCGGGATAAAACCCCCCTGGCCTCCGCCTATGAGCACGGCAAAGCCCGGAAGCCTTTTAAGGCTGTAAAACGCTTCCTCCGGGTTCCCGGTGTCCAGAAAGACATACCCCGGGAACAGCGGCTCCGTAAGCTCTACCCATTCGCCTCCCAGTTTT
>CAJTGE010000142.1 GCA_910575795.1 Clostridiaceae bacterium
GTAAACGGTAGATAGGTTCTTTCCACTCTTAGTTGAATTCAACGTGAAATAGTTCATGAAACAGTACTTTGGCTTTTAACAGGTCAAAGCTGTTTCTGCCATACATAATCCGTTTTATTACCTTGATCTTATTCACGCTTCCCTCTGCCAAACCATTGTTATAAGGAAAGATAATTCCATTTTTGATGGCTGTTGAATCTTTCAATATCCCCTCCACGAATGACTGCAGTTCAGGTATATCTTGCCTCTTGGCGGACTCTATCCATGTGTCTAATTTCTCGGGTTTTTTGGAAAATATTGCAGCGTGGAATTCTTTCACCAGGGAATAAAGGGTGCTTAGCAATGGATACGTTTCCAGTGCTTGCTTATACTGGCCAGCAGTGATTGTTGCGACATTTTCCAGTTTCTTATAAATCAGCTGGCATAGGGATTTCCTCTGAATGAATTCAGACTGGGGTTTGTCCTGCTCCTCCTGCTCCCGCATCCGGGACCTTTCTTTTTGCATGAACATTCTAAGGGACGCAACACTTCCGGTATACCCTTTTTCACATAGGATCTTATGGATCTGGGGATATGTATGCCCCCGGCTCCGGAGTTCTATGACATCTTTCTCATAGGGTGCTAGTTTGCCGGGAATCCGTGCATTGTAATGTCCATCTGTAACGCGATAGCTGGGGTTCAGGTAATTCTGTATGGTCTTACATGTATGGTGCATCATGGCAGCAACCTGTCCGACCGGATATCCCTCCCGCGCCAATTTCCTGGCTTCATCAACTTCCTGCTGTTTCTGCTGCAGCGCCAGCCGGTGCTGCCTTTCCCGGGAGGTTGCCGTGTCCTCTGGAATCTCTTCTTCTGGAATGGCAAGATATTTTCGGATGGTTGTGGGAGACGAATGCAGCAACAGTGCAATGTCAGATATTGTTAGGCCTTCTTTCCGTTTCTTATGGGCGAACCTGATACGGAGCGGCCTGTTTGCAGTATTATATAGTGCCGCCATCTCATCTGAAATTGTTTCAGCCAACGGAATCTCTACCCTGGCGGGAAATTCCCTGATGATATATTTGTTTACGGCTTCCGAAAGCCCTTTTATTAGGTGGAACCGGTCACTGACCTGTACTGCTTCCGGATGGGAATCCGTTGCTGCCGACGCATAAGTGGATGCCCCATCCCTGGATACGACCTCAATGTTTGGAAATGTTGCGAGCCATTTGGCAACGTCAGCGGTTTCCCTGGAGGGGATCAGGTCAATGATCCTGTGGCTTTTAAGGCCGACCATGACCGTCCCATAGGAACATCCCTTCCTAAGTGCAAAATCATCCACACAGACTTTTGTTACTGAAGACTTATCCACAATGGACGGCATTTTTTTTAAGCAGGCTGCAGATACTGCTTTTGCATGCTGTAATATTTTCACTCTTTAGAAGTCTCGATGCATTCAAAGAACTTAACTGTGTTGAAGCATGGATAATGTTTTTGAGCAACCGTTCTGTCTTTTTTGCCCTTGGCGCGGCAAAAGGATGTGTTTCGGCGAAAGTCTTATGTAGGCAGTCCGGGTTTTTGCAAAACATTTTTCGTGTATCTACTAATAAAATAACCTGCTTATCCTGAATTGGCAGATCTTGGATTTCTCTCTGATATGTTGAATGAACCCATATGGATTTTGAACCGCAAAACGGGCACACCAGCTCTTTTTTGCCGGACTGTATATTGAAAATAAACGCCTTGTCTTTTATCCGATACTGAACTAATTCATAATCCTTGCTGAGTAGTTTGATAAATTCATCCATACGGCAGCCACGTCCTTCCATAAAAGTCTGGCTATATTATATGACTTTAATACATCAAATTCAACTAAGAGTGGAAAGAACCTATCTACCGTTTAC
>CAJTGE010000143.1 GCA_910575795.1 Clostridiaceae bacterium
GAAAAAAGCGTCCCCTCCAGAATAAAACATCATCAGACAGAGAAACCCGTTAGCCTGTTGGAAAAACTGATTGCAATTTCTCCGGCAGACGGTTATGTCTGTGATTTGTTCATGGGAAGCGGGAGCACTGGGGTTGCCTGTATAAATACAGACCGGAACTTTACGGGGATAGAACTCAGTAAACAGATATTTGATACTGCAAAAACAAGGATAGATGAGGCAATGGCAGCCATCAGGGAATAAAACCCGTATGTCCAGGACAGGCGGACAGCGGTATCGGGACGGAGGAAAATAAACATATGACTTTTGAGAAAGCACTCGGACAGGTAAAAAAGGGGGACGGGACAGGGATGAGGCGCCCCCACTGGAAAAACGGGGATGTGCGTTGCCAGAACCCTTTGTTTAACGGCCCGTACACAGGCGCGGGGATGACAGCGCCTTACCTGTACATGTCAGACAGGCTGGGGAATATCCCCTGGATCCCGTCAATGAGGGATTTGTTTGCGGATGACTGGGAGATTGTGGAGTGGTAAACCTATGGCAAAAAACAGGGAAATCGGCCGCACAGGCCAGCGCCGCTACGGAGGGACGCTGTACGAGGAATTCCTCCCGGAGCTCCGTGGGCGGCGCGGGATAGAGGTATACCGGGAAATGTCCGACAATGACGATGTGGTGGGCGCGATCCTCTTTGCTGTCAAAATGCTGGTCCGGCAATGCGCCTGGAATGTGGAGCCGGGCGGCGCTACGGCAGCGGACAGGGAGGCGGCGGAGTTTGTAAGGGGCTGTATGGACGACATGCAGGACACCTGGATTGACACTGTGTCCGAAATCCTCTCTTTCCTCACTTACGGCTGGAGCTTCCACGAGATTGTTTATAAGCGCCGTATGGGAAACACAGGCGACCGACGCAGCAGGAGTAAATACAGCGACGGCCTGGTCGGCTGGAAAAAGCTGCCGGTAAGGGCGCAGGAAACCCTGTACCGCTGGGAGTATGACCAGGAGGACAACCTCCTCGCCATGACACAGATGCCGCCCCCGGATTTCGGGATATACACGATCCCCGTAGAAAAAGCGCTCCTGTTCCGGACGGAGAGCCGCAGGGACAGCCCGGAGGGCAGGAGCATCTTAAGGAACGCCTACAGGCCGTGGTATTTTAAGCGGCGGATCCAGGAGATTGAGGGGATCGGCATTGAGAGGGATCTGGCCGGGCTCCCCGTCCTGTATGCGCCCGAAACATCGGACATATGGAACCCGAACATACCGGATAATCCCGAGAAGCTTTCGCGTCTGGAAGATATTGTCAGGAACATCCGCCGGGATGAGATGGAGGGAATTGTCCTCCCGGACAACTATAAGCTGGAGCTTTTAACCTCCGGCGGGGCGCGACAGTTTGACACCAATGCGGTGATTAACCGCTATGATACCAGGATCGCAATGACGGTCCTGGCGGATTTTATATTCCTGGGGCATGACAAAACAGGGAGCTGGGCGTTAAGCTCCGATAAGACGCAACTGTTCGCAGTCGCTATAGGCGCTTTTCTTGACATCATCTGTGAGACATTCAACAGCCAGGGGATCCCGGCCCTGATAGATATAAACAGGCAGCATTTTGCTGGTATCACAGAGTACCCAAAAATGACACACGGGGATATTGAAGACGCGGATATCACAAAGGTTTCGGCATTTATAAAAGATATGGTCGGCATTGGCGTCCTTGTACCGGATGACGGGTTGGAGGATTACATCCGCCAGGCGGGCCATCTGCCGGGAAGGACCTATGACACAATGGGCCCGGAACGGAAGCGGCAGCAGGAGCAGAGCCAGCCTCCGGAGCCCGAAACGGC
>CAJTGE010000144.1 GCA_910575795.1 Clostridiaceae bacterium
AAGTCCAGCTAAGAAATGTCAATAGGTAAAATGAAAAATGCTCAAGAAATTTTTTTCAAGCAGTTGATGTAAAAAAGGGTAACTTTAATAAACCCATTGCCATAGGATTTTTAAGATTTGATTCAAAACCTCATCAGGCAACGATGCTTACAGATTCCGGGTGTTCTGCGGCATAACGTTCACAGTGTTCTTCCGGTGTAATGAGTTCAAAAGGTTTATTATCCCGGAGCATAGCGAAAATAATGTTGCAGATTTTGTGCATGACGGCCCCGACAGCAACAATCTTTTTCTTGCTGGCACATTTACGGATGTAATAATCGTAAATGACTGGGTTCACAGGCGCTTTTGCTGCTTTATCCACTTTCAGATTGTTTATGGCGATCATATGCAGGATACGCCGCGCAAGGCTGGAGCCCCGCTTGGACATGTGGACCCTGTCGCCATGGAACTTGCCGGAATCATTCACGCCTGGATCCAGCCCAAAGTAGGCATAGAGCTTCTTTGGGGAAGAAAACAGGTCAAAGGACCCCATTTCGGCGATCAGGACAACTGCGCTTAAGAAGCCGACACCCTGTAGGGACTGGAGAAGACAGATACGGTCATAGACCGGATCACCCTGCAGGTTATCCACGGTTTTATGCAGCTCTTCCAGTATACTGTCCAGATGCGCCTGATATTCCCGGTAGGTTTTTATGTACAGCCGGATCCGGAGGGCGTTGCTTGGAAGGGCACGCCCAAAAATAGCAGCATCCTTTGCGGCAGCGCATATGGCATCATGTTTGGAAATGGCATATTTTTCACCAAAACGTGCTGTCTGCCGGATGCTTTCCACAAGCTCGTCCCTTGGGGCGGCAAGCATGTCCGCCGCAAGGGGATAAGCTTCCAGAAGCTTTAAGGATGTCTGTGTCGTGACCTTGCTGAACACATTCAGGTATGCGGGGAATGATACTTTGAGTTCCGCGTTAAGCTTCAGCACGATGGCGGACTGCAGATCCTTGAAATAATAGTAGTCACGCACGAGGTTGCGCAGGTCGATGACTGCGTCATCCGGGACAATGGAAGTCTTAAGGGAGGCATCCTGTCCGACTTTGGCAGCTTTTTTTGAATCAAATTTATCATTATGCAGTTTCCTTACGTTCATATTTGTGCTATTCTTAGTAATGATAGGATTAATGACCGAGCAGTCAAGACCCTTATCGCGAAGGAAGCACAGGAGCGGGATATGGTAGATCCCGGTGGACTCAAGGAAGCAGCGGCTTTTAAGAGAATACGCCTCTTGTGCTTCCTTTATTTTTGTGACGGCAAGCTCCCGGGACTGTGGATCGGAATGGACGATCTTAAAAGGTTTCCCGGCAAGGGTGCCATTGGGGAGCATGATGGACATCCAAGTGAAGTCTGCCCCGACATCAAGCCCGACTGAGAGATAGGGGATGCATTCGAGCATCTTAAGTACTTTTTGGTATTGCATGGTTTTATCCTTTCTGGCAGGTATCCATTTCCAAAGGGTGGATACGCAACCTAGCGGTTTATACAGGTATAGCCTGGGGCTTCCCAACCAGCCAAAACATAAATCACCACCGAATGGACTGACAGACTTTCCAGGAGGTTTCGCCAGCAGAGGCTCTGCTGGTTCCCAAGGAGGGAACGTCAATGATCCTGCCTCGGTGATTATACCTCTATATTTTGTCTGGCGTATTAAGGAAACCTCAGACATGATAAATATTTTTAATAACTTCTGATGGAGGGGGAATTCTCCTTCTGTTATTCATCAGATATGACTTTGTAACTTGTTAACTATATAGCTCTTGTGGCTATATCATTATTATACTAGG
>CAJTGE010000145.1:0-1188 GCA_910575795.1 Clostridiaceae bacterium
AAAACTGGGAGGCGAATGGGTAGAGCTTACGGAGCCGCTGTTCCCGGGGTATGTCTTTCTGGACACCGGGAACCCGGAGGAAGCGTTTTACAGCCTTAAAAGCCTTCCGGGCTTTGCCGTGCTCATAGGCGGAGGCCAGGGGGGTTTTATCCCGCTGGAGCGTGAGGAGGAGGCGTTCCTCGCGGCGCTGTGCGGGCAGGCGCCGGGATACCTGGTCAAAAATACCAGGGTTTATCTGGATCCCGGAGGGAAGATCCGCGGCTTTAAAGGGCCGCTGGAGTTATTTAAAGACAGGATTCGGGAGGTGAACCTGCGCAAACGCTATGCGGTCCTGGATATCCCATTAAGGGGGAAAGAAAAAACAGCCCTGTTTGGGATACGGCTTGAAAAGGACGGGTGAGGGCAGAAGAAAACAGGAAGAAGAAATAAAAAAGAAAGAAGGAAAAAAGAAGCAGGAGGCAATTGCTCCAGGAACCCCGCAAAACCGGCCGCAAAGGTGGGACGGCGCAGGGGTGTTCAGGAGCACATGACAGAGAAAGCGGGGAAAAAGGATGTTGAAGGTACCATTTTCGCCTCCGGATATTTCGGAGGCAGAGGTGACAGAGGTGACGGAGGCGCTGCGCTCCGGGTGGATCACCACCGGACCGAAGACGAAGGAGCTCGAACGGCGGGTGGCGGCCTATGTCCATGCGCCGAAGGCGGTCTGCTTAAACTCAGGGACGGCCTGCATGGAACTGGCGCTGCATTTCCTGGGCGTGGGGCCCGGGGATGAGGTGATCACAAGCGCCTACACGTACTCGGCAAGCGCCAGCGTGGCATGCCATGTGGGGGCGGAGGTGGTCTTGGTGGACACCGCGCCCGGCTCGTATGAGATGGATTACGCGAAGCTGGAGGAGGCGGTCACAGAGCGGACCAAGGTGATTATCCCCGTGGATATCGGCGGCGTGATGTGCGATTATGAGCGGATTTATGAGATTGTGGAGAGAAAAAAGGGATGTTTTTCTCCCGCTAATGAGGTTCAGGAGGCATTTGGGCGGATCGTGGTCCTGGAGGATGCGGCCCATGCGTTCGGCGCGGAGCGGGCCGGGAAGAGATGCGGGGAGACGGCGGATTTTACGAGCTTCTCCTTCCATGCCGTTAAAAACTTCACAACCGCCGAGGGCGGCGCGCTTGTATGGAGGAACATCC
>CAJTGE010000145.1:1371-1738 GCA_910575795.1 Clostridiaceae bacterium
GGAACGCGCTTATTGAGGCGCTGGCAGAGAAGGGCGTGGCGGCGAATGTGCATTATAAGCCGCTGCCGATGCATACCGCTTATAAAAAGCTGGGATTTGACATAAAGGATTACCCGAATGCATTTCACCAATATGAAAATGAAATCACGCTGCCGCTGCACACCTGCCTGTCGGATGAGCAGGTGAAATGGGCGGCGGAGGCGTTCCGGGAATGTTATGCCGGGCTGTAGGGAGTTTGCGCCGGGCGGCAGGAGGTTGACATTGAGCGGCCGGGCGCTCCTGGGCAGCCGGTTTCGTTTGTTTACTGACTTCGGGAAGCAGGAACAAAAAGGGAAGGGAGTGGAACGGGATGCTCTGTAAATGGGAG
>CAJTGE010000146.1 GCA_910575795.1 Clostridiaceae bacterium
ATTACTATACAGGGGAAATGTGATAAAAGATTGTCCGGGAGATAAAGGATTTCTGAAATGCCTTACAAATTCCTGACAGAAAAAGGAAGTGATGGAAATAAGTTTAGAAAAGGTGAAGTATCTTCATGCGCTCGCAAAAGGCGCGGTTACGCTGGAGGAAGTGGCGTATTACCGAAGGAACGTCCGGATTGGGGACACTTTCCGAGTAACGGTTGCCCGGAGAGAAAGCGGCACGCGCGGGGATGTCCGTCCGGTTATACGTAAGAGCCGGGTGACAGGAAAATATAAACATCTGGTTACGTTGGACTGCGGGCATTCTGTAACATACGCGCAGATTGCCCTCTATCACAGGCAACACGGGAATGGCAGATATATAAAGTAAGGAGGCGGGGCCGGTGCAGATGACAAGGGAGCGGCTGGAAGGGTATCAGAAGGTTATAAGAGAAATAAAAATTTTGCGCCTGGAGCTGGATGAAATGAACACTACAGACTCTGGCCTGGGGCACAGCGTGATTTTCGATTACCGCGACGGCTATCCGAGGCCGCAGGCTGTGGTCGGCTTCGACGGTGAGCGCTATGACAGGAAGCGCCGGCAGCTTGACAAGAAGGAGGCAGAGGCAGCAGGCGTCCGGGAGTGGATTGAGGAAATTGAGGATGCTGTGGTCAGGCAGGTGTTTAAGCTGTATTACATAGACGGATGCGGATGGACAGAGGTGGCAAAGCGGATAGGGTATCGTGGGAATCCGGATTACCCGCGATTGATGATACGTGATAAGTATCTGAAAGAAAAAGGGATAAAATAAAGTTCGGAAAATTCGTTTTATTCGGAAAGTTCGTTTTACAATACAATCGAAGCCAAAGGCGAACGGTTGGCGGTGCAAGGGTTCATTTTTTCATACCGCCGGACGCATGAAATCCAGGGCGTCCGGCTCCTCCTATCCGTGCAGTAAAAAAAAAACAAAAATTAAAAGCAGAATCAAGATTTAAGCATCCTAACAGGATGCTTTTTTTCGCGAAAAAAAATGAAATAATAAAAAAATACTTGATATATGGTGCACCTTATGTTATGATTATAGCATAAGGAGGTGAGAGAATGATGACACATGGTCGAAGTCGTAAGAAAAAGAAAAGTCCTGTCAATTGGATTGAAATAGCGGTTCAATTCCTGACAGGACTAATCACAGGGATTATCTTACTGATAATCGACAAGCTATGGACGCCATAGCAAGCGGGAGGGCGAAAGCCCTTCCTGCCTATAAGAATAACACAAATTGTCATCATCCACAACTATGAAAATAGCGATTATTGCTGTAATCTCAATCACTGCCGGATTTATCGGGCGTTCTGTTTACAGAAGATGGAGGGATCGGAAATGCCAGTAGGAAACCCTAAGCCGCAAACCATTGCAACAAAGAAATATGAAGAAAAGGCCGGATGGATCTCCAAGTCCTACAAACTCAAGCGGGAGTTGGTTGAGCATTTTGCCGCCGCATGTCAGTCAGCAGGGATAAGCCAGGCCGCCCAGTTGACAAAAATGATGAATGAATTTATCGCTCAGCAGAAAAATGAATAGGCATAAAAGGGGCCGCCTTCGGGCGGCTCTTTTCTTACAAAAAAAGGCAGCCGGATTGGAAGGTGAGGTGATTGGCAAACAA
>CAJTGE010000147.1 GCA_910575795.1 Clostridiaceae bacterium
TTTGCTTTTATATATTTATAATTTGTCAGGTTAAACGTCTGGTTAAGCCTCGCAAATCCTATTTTATCTCCGAATAAGGATGTATAGATGTACAGTATGCCATTTTTCACATCTGCATCATTGGCTCCAAGTGTCTTCGTCGCCCCCGTCGTCTGCAGGTTGCTCCATGTACCATTGTTAAACAGGTACAATGGGGATGAAGCGTAGCCCTCATACGTCCCGACAACGCCTCCCACCGTAACGCCTTTTTTGATATTGGCCGCCGTCAGGTTCGACACCGCACTTACGGTAACATTCCCTGTCATATATTTCCCGGAGCATGAAACGGTCTTTGCGGAGGCCCCGGGCGCGACGGTCTGCGCGGCCAGGCTGGCAATATTCCCTGTCACCTTTGCCCCATTCACCCAGGCGGTCTTCCCGGACAGGATATGCCCTGCAGCCGCGTTCGCTGATGTCTGGCTGGCAAGGCTGTTTGCCGTCACTTTCCCGGCCCCGTTGTGGTATCCGGCGGGAATCGTATAGGATCCTCCCGCGTTCAGCGCCTGGCTCACAGCCCCGCGGTTTGCCATATTCCCTGTCCGCTTTGTCTTTGCATCCGTATTGTAATAGGTCTGGCCGGAAAGCACATGGCTGTCGGCCGCCGTACCGGTAAGGGCCAGCGTCCCGGTAAGAGGCTCCCCCTCCTTATCCACAATCACCTTTCCGGAGAGGACATCGCCGGCCCCTGCTGTTATCACATCCAGATCCGCCCCTCCGGCCCCTCCCGGGAGCCAAATCCTGCCCATACCCTTATACCCCCTTTAAGCCGACCGTGATATCCGAAGCCGGCTTTTTGTATACCTTAAACGTGGCTGTCCCATCCCCCAGCTCCGCCGTCCCGCCGCATATAATACCATAAGCCTTTATGTATGCCTTCTGCTCCGCCGCAGACGCCCCGTCCTCCAGGGCGCTCACTAACATTGGCTCCATCCCCTCTACAGCCCCTGGAACCGCCACAGCCTGCGTAAACGGGGCCGCGCTCCCCGTCCATCCGGAGGCCGGGAGTGTAACCGGCGTCACATGCTCCAGGCGTTCTGCAAAGGCCTTTAAATAAACCTCATTGTTGAGCAGCGCTTCCGGAACCTTTGTCATTTCTGTGCCGTCGCCCAGCGTGTCCCGGTCCCACTGGGGGATTTCCATTGTAAATTCCGGCGGGTTTTTAATCGTAAATGCCATACCGGGCCCTCCTTAAAAGATTTCATCCATATCATAAACCTGCGGGATGTCTTCATCCTTCCCTTTCCGCATAAACGAACGGTACGCAATCAGTTCCCCGTCTTCGTCAAACAGCCCTATTTCCGAGATTTCCTTCCCGGCCAGCTCCCCTCTCTCCAGGGTGGCCGTATAGCGGCAGGTTGTCTTCTCCTCATTTGCGTATACGTGCGATTCGATGTCCTTTTTTAACAGCTCATTATAGAGCCCTATTTCGTTTCCGGTTGCCAGCTTCGGGATCCCGTTTTCATCCACGCCGCCGTCTCCCCAGGCCATCTTTACGATCGCCGGGAGGGAGGCGTCGCCGGAATGGGCCATACAGATTTTTCTGCGGCCGACTACTGTGATTACTCCCTTGTTTTCCGCCATCTTTTTTATCCTTTCTGCTTTTTTT
>CAJTGE010000148.1 GCA_910575795.1 Clostridiaceae bacterium
ACTCAAACTTCCCACACCGATTGGTGTGCTGAACCTTGAAAAATCAATACTTTAGTCCATAAAAAAGGCACAAACCTGCACTTGATGGTATAATTGAATTACGAATAACAATCACACAGCAAGGAGATTTATGCCATGTCAAGTATACCATATAATGCTGAAAACGGAAATGAGATTTCTAGCTCTGTCACAAATTTTATGAACAAATTCCAAGTCGGAAAGCTTCTTTTCAAATGCAACGCTGGAAAAACGAAAGGGCTCCCGGTAATCGAAGTGTTTCGATACCTGTTCTGTCTCATTTTCTCCGATCGAAGCATGTATATGCAGCGGAAAACGGGTATATTTGACGGTTCGTTCTGTAAAAATACCGTTTATCGCTTTCTCAATAACACAAAGATTAACTGGTCTCGGTTCACAACTTTGCTTTCTAGCCAGGTAATTAACGTTTTTATGAAGCCGCTTACGGACGAGCGCCGTAAAGATGTCTTCATTATTGATGACAGCCTGTTTGACCGTTCCCGTTCAAAGAAAACGGAACTTCTGGCGAAAGTCTTTGACCACTGCTCTATGAAGTACAAGAGCGGTTACCGTATGCTGACACTTGGATGGTCCGATGGGAACTCATTTGTTCCGATCAACCATTGCCTTCTGTCGGCAGCCGACGACAAAAATCTGCTCTGCAAGCCTGCCAGCTTCGATGGACGCTCTCTTGCCGGAAAACGGCGAAAAGAATCCAGACGAAAAGCAACAGAAGTCATGGTTGACCTGGTCAGAGCAGCACAATCATCTGGGGCTTGTGCAAAATATGTTCTGTTCGACAGTTGGTTTTCATCACCAAAGACCATTACTGTATTAAAGACAGGCTGTAAATTAGACACAATCGCAATGGTTAAGAAAAGCAGTAAAATCAAATATGGCTATCAAGATGGCAAATACAACATCAAAGAAATCTATAAACAGTGCAGAAAACGCAGAGGCCGCTCCAAATATCTGCTTTCCATTGACGTAACCGTTGGTGACGAGGCAATTGAGGCAAAAATCGTCTGTGTTCGGAACAAAAGCAAGAAAAAAGACTGGCTTGCCATCATCAGCACGGATACAACTCTCTCAGAGGAAGAAATCATCCGTATTTATGGGAAGCGCTGGGATATTGAGGTATTTTTCAAGACCTGCAAATCCTATCTGCATCTGGTAACGGAGTGCCGGAGCCTTTCCTATGATGCTTTGACCGCTCATGTATCCATTGTTTTTGCACGATATATGATGCTTGCAGTTACACAGCGATGCAATACGGATGACAAAACGATTTGCGAACTGTTTTTCTGCCTCATGGATGAACTGGCTGACATCACGTTCAGTCAATCCATGAGGATTATCATAGATGCACTAATGGATACCGTTATGGAATATTTCCACATCACAGAACAGCAGCTGGAGGAATTCACCGCCAGCTTTATTCAGCGGCTGCCAAAGTACATGCAAAAAGCATTGGAGTGCGGTTCAGCGGCTGCCTGAGCGCTATTTTGTGAGCTAAAGTATTGATTTTTCAAGGAGCAAATCCCATTTT
>CAJTGE010000149.1:1078-1561 GCA_910575795.1 Clostridiaceae bacterium
GGGCACTCTTGGGAGACTGCCAGGGATAACCTGGAGGAAGGTGGGGATGACGTCAAATCATCATGCCCCTTATGATCTGGGCTACACACGTGCTACAATGGCGTAAACAAAGAGAGGCGAAAGGGCGACCTGGAGCAAACCTCAAAAATAACGTCTCAGTTCGGACTGCAGGCTGCAACCCGCCTGCACGAAGCCGGAATCGCTAGTAATCGCGGATCAGAATGCCGCGGTGAATACGTTCCCGGGTCTTGTACACACCGCCCGTCACACCATGGGAGTCAGTAACGCCCGAAGTCAGTGACCCAACCTGAAAAGGAGGGAGCTGCCGAAGGCGGGACGGATAACTGGGGTGAAGTCGTAACAAGGTAGCCGTATCGGAAGGTGCGGCTGGATCACCTCCTTTCTAAGGAAGAAGAAGTAAGGGTTTTATATACTGTTGAGTGTTCAAGGCGAAAGGGTAAGAAGCTTTAAAGACCAGCCATG
>CAJTGE010000150.1 GCA_910575795.1 Clostridiaceae bacterium
AACACGAAGACTTTCCGGTGTCGATGCGCCCAGGGGAAACACCCGTACCCATCCCGAACACGCAGGTTAAGACCTGGGCGGCCGATGATACTATGCTGGAGACGGCATGGGAAAGCAGGTGGATGCCGGATTTTCTTACGGGGGTGTAGCTCAGTTGGGAGAGCACCTGCCTTGCAAGCAGGGGGTCAAGAGTTCGAATCTCTCCATCTCCATTTGCGCGGGCGAAAAGAAGCGTGTGCATCAAGAGTCAGGGCTGCGTGGAAAGTTTACTTTCCTAAGCAGGCATGAGAATTGATGCATAGGCGTGAAACGCCGTGAGTGAGAAAGCCGAAGGCTTTGGAACGGACGCTTCGTAGTAGTGAGACGCGCACAGCATGTACCTTGAAAACCGCATATTGAAATAAATCTGATAGAAATATCAAGACATCCAAGGTGTTACAGCGACGAAAGAAGCTGTAGCCAAACCGATATCAGACGAAAGTCTGAAAACCAAAACCAGGGGATGTAACGCTATACATCCTCAGACCCTTTTTGTATACCCGTATGGAAAGGGGACTGGTTAAGCTGATAAGAGCACAGGGCGGATGCCTTGGCACTAAGAGCCGATGAAAGACGTGATAAGCTGCGAAAAGCTTCGGGGAGAGGCAAATACTCATTGATCCGGAGATATCTGAATGGGGAAACCCGCCTGGGAAACCCTCAGGCATCTATACGCCAATTCATAACGTATGGAAGGGAACCCGCTGAACTGAAACATCTAAGTAGGCGGAGGAAGAGAAAGAAACATCGATTCCGTAAGTAGCGGCGAGCGAACGCGGAAGAGCCCAAACCGGGATGCGTGCATCCCGGGGTTAAGGACTGCATAAGCGAGCTGGTTCGTTAATGGAACGGCCCTGGGAAGGCCGGCCGGAGAGGGTGAAAGCCCCGTACATGAAAACGACAGGCAGCGGCAGGATCCAGAGTACCACGAGACACGTGGAACCTTGTGGGAATTCGGGGGGACCACCCCCCAAGGCTAAATACTCCTTAGTGACCGATAGCGCATAGTACTGTGAAGGAAAGGTGAAAAGAACCCCGGGAGGGGAGTGAAAAAGAACCTGAAACCCTGTGTTTACAAGCTGTGGGAGCGCGTTAAGGCGCAACCGCGTACTTTTTGTAGAACGGTCCGGCGAGCTGCGGATGCTGGCAAGGTTAAAGGCTTATTAGGCCCGGAGCCGAAGCGAAAGCAAGCCTTAATAGGGCGCTCAGTCAGCATGTGCAGACCCGAAACCGGGTGACCTATCCATGTCCAGGTTGAAGTTCCCGTAAAAGGGAATGGAGGACCGAACGCACATCCGTTGAAAAGGGTGGCGATGAGGTGTGGATAGCGGAGAAATTCCAATCGAACCCGGAGATAGCTGGTTCTCCTCGAAATAGCTTTAGGGCTAGCCCCGCGTTAGTTTCACGGAGGTAGAGCACTGAATTTCCTAGGGGGCGTCAAAGCCTACCGAAGAATATCAAACTCCGAATGCCGT
>CAJTGE010000151.1 GCA_910575795.1 Clostridiaceae bacterium
CACCAGTTTACAACTTTTGAAATTTTCTAAAACCTGATAAAATGTAGTCTTCTACGACCTTTATCAAAGCAGAACAATTTTTAATAGTTTCGAGAAATCTCCCGAAACTGCATAAAATTATATCTGACTGGATTTGCTGACCAATTTCGTATTTGGTTTCCTGGGCGCTGGCGGACTGATATTCAGAAAAGGTTTCATCACTATAAGGAAGCAGGGTCATGGCACTATAGGACAGGCTGATCAGATTCACCAGCCGTTCGATCCCTTCTTTACTGCGGATCCGGTATTCCTCCATTGACCAGAAGGTTTTCCCTTCATAATAAGAAACTTCAATGTTCCACCTCAGGCCATACCAGGCCAGCGGCAGATAAAAGACATTTTCTGCTCCATAGGAATAGGTTGTTTTGTCAGCACTGTTCTCCCAGTCAAAGGAAATGGTTCTTGGATCTGCTGTGCATAGGAACAGACGGCGGCTCCCTTTTCCGTTTTTGGGCGCAGTAACTAAGGCATATACCACTTTATCTTTCCAGAGATTGGTGATAACCGGCATCATGCCAATTAGCCAGTCACCGCTTTCCGGGTTGTCAAGGACAATCTTATCCAACTGAATCCGGTCCCCACGCTTTCTGGGCCGTCCCTTTTTCCCGGTTTTAGCGGGCGGAAGCCCGTAAAGAGCGGTATCCACCCTGACATTACAGACCATTTCCAGGTTATCAAACTGTTCCACAAGAGCGACTACTTCCGCTTTTGGATACCAACTGTCACACAACAGGATCACCTGACGCTCAGAATCCATGACTTTCATGGCCTGAGCCACCAGATCGGCAGCCAAAGCAAGCTTGCTCGTTTCCTTATCCCAAAGCCGATAACCCACCGGGACAGAAAGATAAAGGATTTTCCCATCCTGGTATACTGGGAAGGAGAGCAGAAGACTGACCATACAGTGTCCGTTGAGGTAGTTGGAGCCATTATGGGCGGCATGGTCATAGAGTTTGGAACAAAGCTCAAAATGCTTACCGTATTTTTCGATCATGGTATCATCAATAGAAAGAAAAATTGGCTGATGTGCCAAAGTGTCGGGAACCGTCTGGACAGCTTTCGATACTGTAACATCATTCCAGGCGGAGTGATCATAGGCATCTGTTTTGAGTGTATAGTAAAATGCGTTAAGCGAGGTATCGGACAGTCTGGAAATCACATGGCTGTGGGCAAAGCGCACGGAGCGGAAAGTATCCAGAGTCAAAATGGAGATAACCAACAGGAACAGGTTTCTGGCGGTAGGTCTGGAAGCAGTGGAAAAATAATCCTGAAAATAGAAAAACAGTCTATTAAAAATGGAATCTTTAAGGTATAATAAGCGGTAGATACAAACTCATCTCTTTTCGTGTGGATTTTAGTTTAAGCGCTTAAATTATACCGCAAAGAGGCTGAGTTTGTATTTTTATTTTTCAAAAATCAAAAAGTTGTAAACTGGTG
>CAJTGE010000152.1 GCA_910575795.1 Clostridiaceae bacterium
TATCAGGGGCTACGGCATCCCTGACTATGCATCCAAAGCAACGGCCCCGGAAGCCCCAGGACCTGCAGAAACAGGATGGGAAAAGGATGCACAGGGGAAATACAGGTATAAAGAGGATAACGGCCTGTGGGCGGCAAATAAATGGTTGCTCATCAATCATCACTGGTATCTGTTTGGAAAAGACGGGTACATGCTTACTGGCTGGCAGCGCTGGAACGGGGAGCGGGTCGTGTCAGGGGACGAACCGGGCGACTGGTATTTTCTGGACAACACGGCCGGCGGGCCGCTGGAGGGCGCGTGCTGGCACAGTACGGATTATGGGGCCCTGCACGTATGGGACGTGCAGGGATGATAAGAAGGAGGGCGGCAGGATTGCCGCTCCTCATTTTCCAATTTCGGGGATTTCTGTAACGCTTAGAATTCTATAACTTCCATGTCTGTAGCAGTCGAAAAAATCTTTCTGTACAGCTCCGGGAGAGCTATCCGAAAATATGTCCATTCCGACCTTGCCGGTTCTCTGGTTCTGGAATACCACAGCATAACTTTTTATCATATCCTTCTCGCTTTCTCCCTGCATTACCCGGCAGGGACGGGATTCTTACTTGTCTTAGTTATCTAACTATGCCATGTTTCGTTTTCATATAGCCTTCAATTTCTTTTTTGCTTGGAAAATTATTCCAAAAATCCCGTTTCCAGCCGCCGTTAAAAAATCTTAATCCTTGAAAATCGTCTTTTCTTCCTTTGATTGGAATGTCTTGAAAACTTATTCCTGTTCTTTTTTCGGTATTGTATATTATTTCTTCCGCATAGTGCATATCGTTGTCTAAGCAGAAAATAAATTTTCCATTCCATTCAAGGGTTACATAATTGTGTCCGCCACATCTGATTGTATATCCTTCCATATCTTCCCTTCTTTCTCCCGGCGCAACCCCGCCAGGAGGGCGGTGTGGGTTAAGATTGCATTTTCTTTAACATTTCCGCTTCCTGCCGCATACCGTCTTTAACATATTTTTCATATTCTTTTCGTTCCATACCGTATGCCAAACATAGATGTCCAGTGCTTTTCCTGATATTTTTACTGCTAAACCTGTGATGCATAATTTCCAATGATAAATCCTTATCCATAGATGCCTCCTATAAACTCTTATAAACTACTCTCAAAATGCCTGCTTCTTCCTCTAACTGCTTATCGGTGATAACTCCGAGTTCTTTATCGGTGATAAGAAGTTCAATCTCTTTTCTTATCAGATCTGAAATTCTCTTTCTGATGTAAGGGGAAATTGTATCGCTGATGTAAAGTCTTGTATTTTTCCTATCGGTAGCCTGCTTTGCTAAGATTGTTAATGCTTTAAGTTCTTTCTCTGCCTTTGTCATTTTCCATGTCCTCCATTCCTTTGATAAATCTATTATAAACCAATATTGGTTTAATGTCAAATACTTTTAAACTTTATTTGGATTATTTTTCTTGACTTTTA
>CAJTGE010000153.1 GCA_910575795.1 Clostridiaceae bacterium
ACCACTTTAAAGTCCGCTTCCTGGAATTCGGCGTCTGACTGGAATTTTTTCATGCCGAACATCTCATGGTTTTCCCCGTTTATTGTCATGAACCCGCTTCCGGATTTCCCATTCAGCGCATCCCGCTCTAATAAAAAGCTCATGCCTTACCTCCTTACTCCGTATCGGTATTAACGGATACCGTAACAGATATATAGATCTTTTCAATGCTGTCTACCGGATGAAGGGCTACATCAATCAGGACAGAATCCACTGCTTCCCCCTGCCGTACCGTCACATCTTCCGGAGCAAAGTCGCGTATGCCGCCGTTGGCCTGCATTTCATTTAAATACCCGACAATCCAGCCTTTTAAAAGGTTTCGCCCGGTGTCGTTATTGTCGGTCTTGCCGATATAATACAGGCTGAACTGGCGGTATACATCATTGCAGAACTGGTTTAACACGCGCATGACGCGGTTTTTGGAATACTCCTGCCCTTTATCTGCTGTGAAAGAGGTCAGCGTATTGATATCGGTACAGACCTTAACCGTATTGAAATTGTCAATGAACACAATTTCCCCGGCCCGGATGGCCTGCGTGATCTCTGCTTCCGTCCTTTTGGGGGCTGCTTCCACCGCATCCGGATACTGCGCATAGGTGAGGGATTCGTTATACTTCGCCCCGGCTTCCGCCCCTCCCAGCCACCAGGCCGCCTGTCCGGCGCTTAAGACGGTCCCGTCGGACAGCTTTACGCCGTTATTGACGGAAATCACCCACTCGCTGTTGCCCGCCTGCGCATGGGCCATGACTGCCTGGCATTTCCGCCCCACTGTTTCAGAAATCCGTTTTACAAAAGCGGCGAATGCCTGTATCGTAGCGCTGTCGTCCCCGTCATATACCAGGATGTCAAACGGGTATGGCTCAAGGGCCTGCAGAAAACCGGCGTAATCAGCCGGTGAAACGGCTGGATCAACGCCCCCCGCCAGCGCCTCCCCCGCTGTTTCCGTAAAGCTTCCGCCCCCGGAAAAAATGATCCAGTTGTTTTCCCGGAGAGCGGAAATCTCAGCCGCGGACTGCTTATCCGCCACTCTGCCGTCTATGAGCGTAGACACATCCCAGAGCCCTTCTGTGTCGGGATCCTCCTGCACAATCACCGCGATATCATTTCCCCGGGTTCCCTCATACCTTGCCGTGACCGTCAGATCTCCGATTTCCGCCTTTGCTTTTGCGCCCCCTGTGCCTGCCGGGCGGTAAAGCAAAATCCGGGAGGGGCCGGCGGTGGTGTCGCTCCCCTTCATCATTTCCCGCAGAAATACCGCCTTTTTGTCTGTTATGTCATACCCGATATATGGGCGCAGATCCCCGCCGGGTATAATCTCCCGGATCACGCCTGCCGGGCCCCAGGAGAGCGGCTCTGCGATTGCCACAGTCCCTTT
>CAJTGE010000154.1 GCA_910575795.1 Clostridiaceae bacterium
TGTATGCTAAGCATCAGGGGCAAGGATATCTGAAGACCAAAACTCATAATTATGCGGATATGACAGGAATACAACATTCAAAGGAACATTCGTATTGGACGCAAAAAGGGAGGTTGTTTTTATATGATTTTCTAAAGCAAAAAAGCATTCTTCCTGTGATGGAGCAGTTTGAAGGACGCGGGCTAGAAGGCGTTGCACATTGACAACGGGACAGGGGGTGGGGAAGATTTATATTATTTCAGAAAGAATCGTAAATATTGCAGAGTTGGAAAAGATTTTAAGCCGTCAGAAATACGTAATTATATCTTTACATGTGGAATTGGAAAAAGAGACGCCGTCTATAGATACATTGAGGGCTCTGGCGTCTGAATTACAAGCCCTCAATGAGAAGGCAGTTACTTTTGAATTTTGTTTGGAGAGAAGGAAATCTAAGAGGAGAGTCCATACTCCTTTAAATTAATACCACTTTCAAAATTTTTAAGTAAGTCGCACCCCCCGTTTTGAGGACATACATAGTATTTAGTATCTTCCGATTGTTCGTATGGCGGAAGCTTGCTATTTTCAACTATTTCACACGTAGCATTTGAAAACTGGCAGGACTCTCCAATGAAACGATATTTTCCGGTGAGAGTTACTTTCATAAGCAAATAAGGGCAAGTGACGGTTTTTCCGATAGTGGTGTAGTAGCTCATAGATATTATTTCCTTTCATGTAATTGTATTCTATTTTATTGAAAAGAAAATGGGTGCGTCAAGAAAAATATTGCATAAATTTTGAGGGCTAAAGGATGTGAATTTGGAAGATATTGCACATTAACAACGGGGTATAAAATCAGGAGGAACATATTTGAACGAATTAAGAAAAACAACAATCACCACTTTGGAAGTGGCTGAGATGATGGAAGTGGCGCACAGTGATCTGCTGAAAAAGATTGAGGGAAGGAAAGATAGAAGGGGCTATATCCAGATAATGACTGAAGGACAAATGTCCGTGAGTGATTTCTTCATCCCTTCATCCTACAAGGATGCCAGCGGGAAAGAAAACAAATGCTACGAGGTGACCCGGATGGGCTGTGATTTCCTGGCCAACAAATCCACAGGGGAAAAAGGCGTAATCTTTACGGCCCGCTATGTGAAACGGTTCCAGGAGATGGAAAACAGGATCAGGCAGGTTCCCCTGACAGAGCACCCGGGGGAAGTTGCAAACTACTTAAAAGAGATGGGGAAGAGGATGGAGAAGGAACGGATGGCCCCTCATAAAATCGCAGAGGCTTTTAAAATGGTTTCGGAGCAGTTCGGGATCCAGTTGCCGGATGATTTTGTAAAAGTGCCGGCCTATGAACAGATGAATTTATTTGACATGGGTATGAGATAAGTAAACGGTGCCTGGCACAT
>CAJTGE010000155.1 GCA_910575795.1 Clostridiaceae bacterium
GCCGGCCGCCTTTTCGGGGAAGCCGGTACAGGAGAGGATGGAACTGACGCCGGATCTTCCGGATTATGCAGACAAAAGCCATGCGGAGTCTAAAGAAACGGAGAAAGAACCGGAGCCTGTACCGGCTCAGCCAGGGAGTATGAAGGAAGCGCCTGCAGGGCAGGGAATTGATCCGCGCATCCCGAAGAAACTGAAGGAGTTAATGGAGGCGAATGAAGTGGATGAATGGGACATCCAGAACGTGGTGGCGGCAAGGGGATATTTCCCGGCCGACATGCCGGTCCGGGACTATCCGGCTGACTTTGTAGACGGATGCCTGGTCGGGGCATGGGATAAGGTTTTTGAAATAATACGGGAAATGAAACAGAACGACGGCCTGGTTTTTAATTAAAGGAGGAGACACAGATGAGTGCTTTGGATAACAGGGAGATTGGATGGGATGAAGAAATCAGCGAGGAACGGCAGGATTACGAGCCCCTTCCTCCTGGTGTTTACACATTTAAAGTGCATTCCATGGAGCGGGCCAGGTTTGCAGGCAGCGAAAAGATGGGCCCCTGCAATATGGCAAGCCTGGATCTTGTGGTTGAGGATGCGGAAGGAAAGGAACGCCATGTATTTGACAGCCTTTACCTGCACAAGAAGGCGGAGTGGAAGCTGAGCCAGTTTTTCCTGTGCATTGGCCAGAAGAAAGCAGGCGTGCCTTTAACGCCAAACTGGAATGAGGTTCCGTGCTCCCAGGGGAAAGTGGAGCTGATAATTAACAGCTATACGGATAAAAACGGGAACCCGAAGAAAAATAACCGCGTTTCCAAATATCTCCCGTATGAACCGAAAAAATTTACAGCGGGGAGCTTCTGATGATGGAGCTGAGGCCGTATCAGGAGGAAGCCAGGGCAGCCGTTGAGGGGGAGTGGGAAAAAGGGGTACAGAAAACGCTCCTGGTCCTCCCGACCGGATGCGGGAAAACGGTCGTGTTTGCAAAGGTGACGGAGGATCAGGTACGGAAGGGGGAGAGGATCCTGATCCTGGCCCACAGGGGCGAGCTGCTTGAGCAGGCTGCGGATAAAATCCGCACGGCGACTGGGCTGGCATGCGCAATGGAGAAGGCGGAGAAAACCTGCCTAGGAGGCTGGTTCCGTGTAACGGTGGGCTCTGTCCAGACCCTGATGCGGGAGAAACGGCTGGCCCGGTTCCCGTCAGATTATTTCCAGACGATCATTATTGATGAAGCCCACCACTGCATTTCAGACAGTTACCGGAAGATTTTAAGCCATTTTGGGCAGGCAAAGCTTTTAGGCGTCACTGCAACGCCCGACCGGGGGGATATGCAGAACCTGGGGGAGGTATTCGGCAGCCTGGCTTA
>CAJTGE010000156.1 GCA_910575795.1 Clostridiaceae bacterium
AAGAAGGAAAAGGAGCAGTGGAGCGAAAGGCAGGCCATCGGCAGGATTGCGGATCAGAAAGAAAAGTATGCAAAGGAACAGGCGTATTATCCGGATGTGCCGGAGCAGCCGGTTTCAGCGTCTGAACTGATCCGGCAGCAGCAGGAGATTCTTCTGCAGAACGGGGAAAACCAGAGAAAGAGGGAGCAGCGCCATAAACTGGAACAGGAATACCAGGCCCTGACGGAACAAATCCAGGAACTCCTGAACCGGCAGGCCCATGTAGAAGACGATTTAAAAATTGCAAGGGAATGTGCGGAGGGGCTTGAAGACCGTCCCACAGCTAAACTGGAGGAAAATATCGCAGAGATTGAGGAGATCAACCGAAAGGTACGGGCAAACCTGGATAAGGAACGCGCAGAGGATGACGCGCAGGAATACCGCCGCCAGTACCAGGAGCTGACCAGCAGGATTGAGGAGACGAAACAGGCCAAAAGGGCCCTTCTTGAGAATGCAGAGCTGCCCCTTCCGGAGCTGGCCATAGAGGGCGGGGAACTGGTTTACAAAGGGCAGCACTGGGACAACATGTCCGGCTCGGACCGGCTCAGAGTGGCGACGGCCATCGTCCGCAAACTGAACCCTGAATGCGGTTTTGTGCTCCTGGACAAGCTGGAGCAGATGGACAGGGATACACTGGAAGAATTCGGACTCTGGCTGGAGGCGGAAGGGCTTCAGGCAATCGCGACCAGGGTGTCCACAGGGGAAGAGTGCAGTATCATTATTGAAGACGGATATGCGGCCGGGCAGGGACATCCCCCTGTGACGGCCGATGCAAAAGGATGGAAAGCAGGTGTATTTTAATGAAGATTATAAGAGGGAAGATTGCGGGCGCAAAGAAGGTTGTTGTATACGGCCCGGAAGGGATCGGGAAAAGCACGTTTGCCTCCCGCTTCCCGGATCCGGTGTTTATCGATACGGAAGGCAGCACAAAGGACATGGATGTGGCAAGGACCGAGCCGCCAGGGAGCTGGGCCATGCTCCTGGAACAGGTAAAGTATTTTATCACGCACCCGGAACTTTTAAAGACCCTGGTAATTGATACGGCGGACTGGGCGGAGCAGCTCTGCGTGACGGATATATGCGCAAAATATATGAAGGCAGGGATTGAAGATTTCGGGTATGGGAAGGGATATACCTTCCTGCAGGAGGAATTTGGGAAGTTCTTAAACCTCCTGACAGAGCTGGTGGAGAAAACGGGCGTGCATGTCGTTTTAAATGCCCACGCGAAAATGCGCAAATTTGAACAGCCGGATGAGATGGGGGCATACGACCGCTGGGAAATGAAGCTCAGCAAAGG
>CAJTGE010000157.1 GCA_910575795.1 Clostridiaceae bacterium
CAGCCAGGGAGTATGAAGGAAGCGCCTGCAGGGCAGGGAATTGATCCGCGCATCCCGAAGAAACTGAAGGAGTTAATGGAGGCGAATGAAGTGGATGAATGGGACATCCAGAACGTGGTGGCATCCAGAGGATATTTCCCGGCCGACATGCCGGTTCGGGACTACCCGGCTGACTTTGTGGACGGGTGCCTGATCGGGGCATGGGAAAAGGTTTTTGAAATAGTCCGGGAAATGAAACAGAACGACGGCCTGGTTTTTAATTAAAGGAGGAGAAACAGATGAGTGCTTTGGATAACAGGGAGATTGGCTGGGATGAGGAAATCAGCGAGGAACGGCAGGATTACGAGCCTCTTCCTCCCGGTGTTTACACGTTTAAAGTGTATTCCATGGAGCGGGGCAGGTTTGCAGGCAGTGAAAAGATGGGCCCCTGCAACATGGCAAGCCTGGATCTTGTGGTTGAGGACGCGGAAGGAAAGGAACGCCATGTATTTGACAGCCTTTACCTTCACAAAAAGGCGGAGTGGAAGCTGAGCCAGTTTTTTCTGTGCATCGGCCAGAAGAAAACGGGCGTGCCTTTGAAACCTAACTGGAATGAGGTCCCATGCTCCCAGGGGAAAGTAGAGCTGGTAATTAACAGCTATACAGATAAAAACGGGAATCCGAAGAAAAACAACCGGGTTTCAAAATATCTCCCGTATGAACCGAAAAAATTCACGGCGGGCAGCTTCTGATGATGGAGCTGAGGCCGTACCAGGAGGAAGCCAGGGCAGCCGTTGAGGGGGAATGGGAGAAAGGGGTACAGAAGACGCTCCTGGTTCTCCCGACTGGATGCGGGAAAACAGTCGTGTTTGCAAAGATAACGGAGGATCAGGTAAGGAAAGGGGAGCGGATCCTGATCCTGGCTCACAGGGGGGAGCTCCTTGAACAGGCTGCGGACAAAATCCGTACGGCAACCGGGCTTATGTGCGCAATGGAGAAGGCGGAGAAAACCTGCCTGGGAGGCTGGTTCCGCGTAGCAGTGGGCTCTGTGCAGACCCTGATGCGGGAGAAACGGCTGGCCCGGTTCCCGTCAGATTATTTCCAGACGATCATTATTGATGAAGCCCACCACTGCATTTCAGACAGTTACCAAAAGATTTTAAGCCATTTTGGGCAGGCAAAGCTTTTAGGCGTCACTGCAACGCCCGACCGGGGGGATATGCAGAACCTGGGGGAGGTATTCGGCAGCCTGGCT
>CAJTGE010000158.1 GCA_910575795.1 Clostridiaceae bacterium
TAGAGCGTGTTTGAAAATTGCTTTCTGGTAGCTGTGCGTGCCACTTTGTGGGAGATTTGTGCCAAATGAACGCGGCGTAGTGGGCTACGTTAAGTGAATTTGGCACAAATATACCGCGAAGTGGGGCGTGCAGATGCCAGGAATGAATTTTCAAACACGCTCTAGAGCGTGAATTACGATATGCCCTTGGGTATGATTTTGTGTAAAATTTCAAGATACTATGAGGTGTGAATTTATGGAACTGAGGGATGTGGAAATATGTTTGGGGATACAATTTCCGGAATTATTTCATACGATCAATAGCAGTGGGATGATGGATTACTTAAGGCACTCCAGGGAATGGATCGAAGATAAAATCGCAAACGATATGAATTATGTATGGCGGGGAGATTTTTTTGGAGAAGGGATGGGCGATTGCTGGCTGTTTGCTTTTGAGAACTTTCCAAGTGCCTGTGATGAGTTGTACGAGTGTCTGAACTTTGACTTGAAAATTTATCCGGAACGCCAATCCATCAATCCCCTATACAGGCTTGTTCCGTTTGCGCATAGAATATCCGGCGATAAATATTGTTTTTTATATGAAGATGTGGAACAGGAGCCTAAAATAGTGGTATATGGACATGACACAGGGGATGTCGATTTGTGGGCAACGAGTTTCGAGGAATTTTTGTATTTCCAAATTGTTGTAGAGGTGATGGATAAAGACAGGGAAATTCATTCGGATTATATAAAGGCGCACATTCAATGGTTGAATGATGCGCATAAACGTCTTTTGGCGGAAACGCCGACAAAAGATATTTGGGAACAATTACCTGAACCGCAGGGATTAAATATTTGGACGTTTTAATTAGATTTCGGTTTGGAGTGCATTTATATGGTTTATTTTTCTAACGGACAAATAACTATTCGTAATATGGAGTGCAAAGATGCACAAGCAATTACGGATGCTGAAATTGAACAGGGATGGGATGCGACCATTGAGAAATATCAAAAAAGATTGGGAGATCAACAATCAGGGAAGGCAATTTCATTGGTTGCAGAATATTCTGGAAAACCAGTTGGCTATATAAAATGTACTCTCGGAATCTCTCTGCGCCTGCTTTTGCGGCTGATTTTCCGCCAGATGCACCCAAATTTAATCAACGTACGCTCCACGTACGCCTCATAAATTTGTGCACATCTGACAAAAAATCATCTCACAAAATCAGGC
>CAJTGE010000159.1 GCA_910575795.1 Clostridiaceae bacterium
ATATTTTTGAGGGCTTGACGAATTAAACCATATCGGAGATAAAATAATACCTTTCCCATAGTTTTTTGCATTTACCTCATTCCAATTTGGAGGAATTGGCGCAAACCTGATTTTGGCCTCGCCATTTTATGAAGATTGTTCTGACATAAAATTTTTATCATAAAAGACGCCATTATTAACATATATCAAATTCAGTTGCCCAGTAAATCCAAAAACAATAATACCTCCATAATTGCGATTTGGATATATGTATCCAAAGAATGAAAAGGTTCCTGCACCGCTAAAATTTCCCATAATTGGGACTCCTGCTGGTAATTTATCCCATAGATATTTTACCTTATCAAGCATGGACGCAGTGCTACCAGAAGAAGATAAATTAACAAGAATGCTTTGGCTCAGGTCGCCATTTCATACAGTTATAGTAGGATTTCCTCCATACAAAACAAGCAAAGACCAATTTATGTTTGCATTATGAGTATATCCTGACACAACATAATCCATATCATTACTTATTGACACATAAATAGGGCCTGAAGATAATTTAGTCACATGATTTCTCGCAACGCCTCCCGGAGAATATCCTTGTAATATAAATGAGCCATAAGTATTTCCGTCTCCACCTTGGATTGATAATAAATAAATATGGTATCCAGAAGGCGCTGTTATTTTTATGCTATCTGGCGTATTTTCATAGCAATAACCTTTTATATTATGGACAGCCTCGCCATTTTATCAAGAGCTATTTCGTTTGATGCAAAATAAAACATCCTTTATAATATGCATTTCCTATGCTATCTGATGTTTGATTTCTCAATGTCACTTCACCATTAGTAACATTCACATATATATTCCACCGCCTTGTTGGATCTCCTACGTCACATGGTACCGCAGAATTTGAAATTAAGTTTTGTTTTCCTATAGAGACTGCTTCTTTTCCTGATATCGCTGGAGTTTTATGGATATAACCAAAAGTGAAATCACTAATTCTAATTAACAAAACCAATGAATTATTTCCTGTTAAAGTTACCATTTTAATTCCCAGCTCGCCATTTTATGTTGTAATATATGCTCCAATTTGTCCGTAGCCTTTTTCAGGAATAAATTTAAAAATAGTAATTAAAAACTATTGCTTTTCCACGCATTGCGTGGTATAATAAGGACAGTTAAAACAAAACACAATTTG
>CAJTGE010000160.1 GCA_910575795.1 Clostridiaceae bacterium
TCCCTTGGCGGTATGTTAAATAACCTTGGATTATCATCGGTAAAGATGTGTACGGTCCTTCCATATTTCGCCGGTGAACAGGGGTGTTCACAGAAACAGCCACGTTTCCGGTCTGATCTCGGGCACCGGTATTTTGCGCGGTGCTTGGCAGCTTCATATCCATCTTTATGCATGCGTAAGCCCAACTTACAGACAGGGACACCATCGTCATCGATTGTGAAATCGTCCTTATAGGTAAAATGCCCGGTATGTCCGGGATTGAGGTCGATAAACGGTGTGATATCTTCCCGTCTGCAGTATTCATAAACAGCGTAAGCGTCATGGGCAGAATCCAGAAGGAGCTTTTCAATCTGGAATTCCGGAAGATATGCTTTCATGGTGAAAAAGGAATGGAGAAAGGAAAGCATATCATGCCTGGAGGCACGTTCTAAAAGAGGGAATACCGGGAGATCATTGCAGGAATCGGAAGCCACATACATGTAGAGGTGGTAGCCGAAGAAATAGCATTCCCGGTGGGAGTCCCATCCCCAGTTACAGTCGGGCTGGGAATGATGGCGTTTACAGTTACAGGAAGAACAGCCTTTCTCCTTACAATGGCAAATACGCTTTTTGCGCTGCTGTGCGGCAGTACGGACAGGGGTGCCGTCACCGGCAAGAGCCAGGTGCCGGGGATTGACCAACCCCCTGTGGATGGACTGGTCCAGGAACTGCTGCTGATAAAGCCGGAAAATGAGGGAAAAGGGATTCTCAGGCTTTAAATGCCAGCGTTCCAGCAGGGGAAGAAGCCTGGAAGCCATGCTGGAAGAGTCGCAGGGAGTCTTATCGCCTTTCTTTTTGCCTTTGGGAGTTTTCTTTATCTTAGGGAACCGGTCTTTCGGGGAAAGGTTGTTGGAGTCATCCTGCCAGATGCGGGAAAAGAAATCATAAAAAGTACCGACGCCAGGGGTATCCCCGAAAGAGAAACCGCTGAGGATGGCATAAAGCGGAGTTTCCTTAAGCATGCGGCACCAGACAGTGATGGAAGTAACTTTCAGTTTCAAAGCAAGCAGATAGGAGCGCAGCATGCAGGAAGGGAGCCTTGGTCCCGGGCCAAAAACAGAATAGCATTCCTGCATGACAGAATCCGTCTTGGAAAGATCGAGAAACCAGAACTGCACGATATAATCCCAAGTGCTTTTGG
>CAJTGE010000161.1 GCA_910575795.1 Clostridiaceae bacterium
ATGACCTATGACAAGCACATGGATGAGAATGCATATGTCGGTTTTGCAAGGTATGGCACCACGGGGCTTGTGAACAACCCGGATGTCACCGTTATGGACGCCTCGTCTGATGGGGCCGCCACACCGGGGACAGAGTGGAGGAACAAAACGCCGGATCAGATCCTTCAGGATGTAAATAACGCCATTCTGGCAGGATGGGAGCGCGCAGAGTATGATCTCGGCGCAATCCCGAACCATATCATCATGCCGTATGAGCAGTATAATTATATCGCTGCCACCAAAGTCACGGAGCTGGCTGAAAAGACGATCCTTACGTTCCTGCTTGAGAATAACGTAGCAAAGCATAACGGCTCCGACTTATTCATCGGCGCGGCCAGATGGTGTAAGGGGGCGGGGGATGACGGCGCGGACCGTATGGTCGTTTACTGCAACAGGGAGCGTTATATTGCCATGGATGAGCTGGCGCCCCTGACCCGGGCCATGACAAGCCCCAATACGGAGCAGTTCTGTTATGATACGGCCTACGCGGGCAACTTATCCGAGGTGGAGGTCTTCTACGACCAGACGCTGACTTATATGGACGGAATCTAAAGGGGGATATGGATGTTTATTGTATCAAAACGAAATTATGATGTGAGGCGTCCGGATGGTTCGCTTTATAAAATCAGAAAAGATTTTATCGGCGATATCCCGGAGGATGTGGCGGCCAGCAGGCTGATACAGCGCGCGATCCGGGCGGGGATGGTTTTTATCCCGCCCGGGACAGGGGATCGGCAGCTTGAGAAGGCAGATCAGGAGGCGGCTGAGAAAGCGGCTGCAAATGATATCCGCCCGGATGCAAAAGAAGCGGCAGCAAAAAGCGGCTCGGATTCAGATACCAGAGAAAAAGATACGGAGAAACGCAGCCAGAAGAACAGGAGCTGACGCTTATGTGGCCTGGGAAGGATGTAAACCCAATGGCGTCCCGGTTTATGGCCGCCAGGGCTGCCGCGGCCAATGTGCCGACGCCGGGAGAGCAGGGAAGCTATAGCCCGGATATGTTTTATATGGATTTTCCCCAGTTCACAAAGCGCATCCCTCCCGGGGAGGAAGGCGGGGCAGAGAGTGTGGAAAGCCTGGTACCGGAAGGCATCCTGAACATGTTTGTGGATCAGGCAAA
>CAJTGE010000162.1 GCA_910575795.1 Clostridiaceae bacterium
AAGATTGAAAATGAGAAGTAGAGGGTATCCATTCCCTTAATCGCATCACAAACAAGCCATCTTTCGGTGGCTGCTTTAAAAATTGAATATTGAGAATGTTAAGGTTACGCAGTAGCTGGCTTGATCTTATAACCTTGATTCCTTGCTATGATGATTGCCTGCTCTACCGTAATCTCACGGTCTGCAGGCGGCAGGTCGGATTTCCGGTAAAGTTCTGCATTATAGTTTTCTCCGTTCTTCAACATGTGGTATAATGCAGTCAGAAGCATCCTTGCTATGGCAATGATTGCTTTCTTGTGACCGCGACGCTTTTTGAGACGGAGATAGCGGTTGCGAATCTCAGGATGCTTTTTGCTGGTAACAACAGCATTGGCGCACTGCACGAGCAGCGGCTTGATGCAGCATCCTGCTTTGGAGACCCGGACAGATTTTTTCTTCCCTGCACTTTCATTGTTGGTCGGTGTAAGACCAGCCCATGAGCACAAGTGTTTCGCCGAAGGAAAAGCCTCCATGTTGGTACCGATCTCGGAAATGATTCCGATGGCAGTGAAAATACTGCTGATACCAGGAGCGGTTTGGAGAATGGCAAGTTCCTGCTGACAGGGAGCGGCGAGCGCAAGAATGAGTTCTTCAAGCTCTGCCTTCCGGGATTCAAGGTCTTCAAAGTGACCTTTGATCACCTTAAGTTTACCGGCTTGCTCCGGTGTGATAAAGCCGTCAATGGCATCACGGAGTTCAGGGAGTTTCTTTTTCAAACTTTTGTAGACGAGAGGTTCAAGGTCAAAGGAAGTATCTGCGGGATTTTCCAAAAGTTTATCCAGTATCGCCTGAGCAGATTTGCCGAAGGTGTCCGAAACAACGTTTCCCAACTGGATATTGGAAACCGTGAGACAGTTCTGCAAACGATTCTTTTCACTTGATTTAAAGCAGGTCAGTTTGAAACGGTAACGCATAAGGTCGCGGAGCTGACGAATGTCAGCGGGGGGCATAAAGCTGCCGGCAACAAGGTCATGCTTAAACAGGTCAGCAATCCATTTGGCATCTTTCTTGTCAGTTTTCTTTCCACGGATAGCCTTAACATATTTGGGATGGGCAAGGACGATCGTACAATCATTTTCCAAAATGTTGTAAACGGGGATCCAGTATTTACC
>CAJTGE010000163.1 GCA_910575795.1 Clostridiaceae bacterium
CTTTCGTAGATTACGTTATTCTACGAAATCCGGGAGGTTTCTATGTGGTATGTGCTGGAATGCCGGCGCGGGCGGGAAGAGCGGATGCTCGACGCCTGCCGCAGGCAGTTATCCCATGAGGCGCTGGAAGATGCTTTTGTATTCCGCTGCGAGCGCTTCTGGCGTTCGGACAGGGCGTGGAGGCGGGTGGAACGGGACATGTTCCCCGGATACGTCTTTTTACAGAGCGCCCGGCCGGGGCTTTTATCGGAAGAGATAAAGAAATACCGCGCGCTCCTGCCGGTTCTGGGCGAGCCGGGTTATCTGATCCCTGTATACCGGGAGGAAGAGAATCACCTGCGGCAATTATGCGGGGAACAGCATGTCCTCGGACTCTCGTACGGATACCGGGACAGGGAGCGCGGGTGCGACTGTATTACAAAGGGCCCTCTGAAAGCGGCCGGATCCCGGATCCTCGCCATTGACTGGCACCGGCGGTTTGCGAGGGTGGAGGTTCCCCTGGCAAGGAGGACGGCCGTCATGTGGGCCGGGGTTGCGTTTGACGGGCGCGGGGGCCATGGACAGCAGCGGTAAGACCGCGGCTTCAGGCCGTCCCACAACGATTGCGGCGGACAATGGGGCGGCGGCGCAGCGGCCGCGGCAGACAATGGCGCAATGACACAATGACACAACGATACAAAACAGGCTGTACAGCTACGGAGGCATGCAGGCTGGTTGTATCTGCATAAGGGACAAAATGCAGGGGCGGCTGTCCGTGCGGGGCAGGGAAACTATTCTAAAACCGTGCGGCGGATGGAAACAGGCATTTTGGCAGACAGGGCTTTGGGGACGCTTGTTCCGCAGGGATGGCGGAGCGCTGCCCGATCGCCCGGAAATAAAATCATCTGCCTGTGTTTACCAAAGCCGCCGCGGGCAGGAGGACAAATTTCATGTGGTATGTGATTTGGACCGTGACAGGCGGGGAAGAAGCGCTGGCAGGGCGGATCCGCAGCCGGCTCCCTTCCCGCCTGTGCAGGGAGTGTTTTTGCATGAAACGGGAATCCATGAAAAAACTGGGAGGCGAATGGGTAGAGCTTACGGAGCCGCTGTTCCCGGGGTATGTCTTTCTGGACACCGGGAACCCGGAGGAAGCGTTTTACAGCCTTAAAAG
>CAJTGE010000164.1 GCA_910575795.1 Clostridiaceae bacterium
CCAGGAGCGTCCGTACAAAGGTGATGTCATCAAAGATAAACGCCGGATGTACATCCATTACTATTACAGCATTGAAAATGGTGCTGACGATGAGCAGGCATTCGATAAACGAATTGCCATCCTTTGCAAAGAACTGTCAGAAGGCAAATATGTTGAAAGCCATAAAAAGGCCTATGACCAGTTCTTTGAAGTAAAGACAACCCCCAAGAGGGGACGTCAGGTTTATTATAAAGAAGATGCCATCAAAGAGGCGCGTCGTTACTTTGGCTACTTTGCTTTGATTACCAATGAAAAAATGGATGCCTTTACAGCCTTGCATCTGTACAGGATGAAAGATGTTGTAGAAAAAGCCTTTGGTAATCTGAAAGAACGACTTAATATGCGGAGGCTTCTGGTGTCATCTGAAAAAGGTCTTGATGGTAAAATCTTTACAGAGTTTGTTGCATTAATTCTGATATCTCATCTTGACCATAAGATGAAAAAATCAGATTTATATAAAAACTACACTCTGCATCAGTTGCTTGACGAGCTTGATGTGATTGAGTGCTTTGAAGATGCAAACCATTCCTTAAGGATTGGAGAACTTCTCAATAAGCAGGCAAAAATATATGAGGCTCTCGGAGTGAAGGTACCAACCTCGTCATGTTAACTCCGAGAATCCAGGTTGGGTGGTGTATCGGGAGATTCAGAGGCGGATTATGCCGCTTGTGAACTGCTTTTTGGAGGTTCAGAGTGACTGTTTTGTGGCGGTGCAGCCGTTTCGGGATGGGGAGTATGAGTCCTGCAGGATTTATTTTGAGGAGATTGAGGGGCTGATTGAGGGGAAGCGGGGGAAGGGATTTTATGTGCGGGTTTCTGGGGAGGGGAGGAGTGTGGTGCAGAGGAAAGAGAGGGGGAGAGTGATGTTTGTTAGTTCGGAGGGGTATGAAGGAGAAAGGTTTGAAGAGATATATGAAAGGATTAGATCAAAGGTATTTTAAGAGCGAAAAATCAGAAATTCCAACAACAGTTTAAAAGTTTATTGTAGTATGATACACCAGTTTACAACTTTTGAAATTTTCTAAAACCTGATAAAATGTAGTCTTCTACGACCTTTATCAAAGCAGAACAATTTTTAATAGTTTCGAGAAATCTC
>CAJTGE010000165.1 GCA_910575795.1 Clostridiaceae bacterium
AAGCTTCGGGGAGAGGCAAATACTCATTGATCCGGAGATATCTGAATGGGGAAACCCGCCTGGGAAACCCTCAGGCATCCATACGCCAATTCATAACGTATGGAAGGGAACCCGCTGAACTGAAACATCTAAGTAGGCGGAGGAAGAGAAAGAAACATCGATTCCGTAAGTAGCGGCGAGCGAACGCGGAAGAGCCCAAACCGGGATGCGTGCATCCCGGGGTTAAGGACTGCATAAGCGAGCTGGTTCGTTAATGGAACGGCCCTGGGAAGGCCGGCCGGAGAGGGTGAAAGCCCCGTACATGAAAACGACAGGCAGCGGCAGGATCCAGAGTACCACGAGACACGTGGAACCTTGTGGGAATTCGGGGGGACCACCCCCCAAGGCTAAATACTCCTTAGTGACCGATAGCGCATAGTACTGTGAAGGAAAGGTGAAAAGAACCCCGGGAGGGGAGTGAAAAAGAACCTGAAACCCTGTGTTTACAAGCTGTGGGAGCGCGTTAAGGCGCAACCGCGTACTTTTTGTAGAACGGTCCGGCGAGCTGCGGATGCTGGCAAGGTTAAGGGCTTATTAGGCCCGGAGCCGAAGCGAAAGCAAGCCTTAAGAGGGCGTATAGTCAGCATGTGCAGACCCGAAACCGGGTGACCTATCCATGTCCAGGTTGAAGTTCCCGTAAAAGGGAATGGAGGACCGAACGCACATCCGTTGAAAAGGGTGGCGATGAGGTGTGGATAGCGGAGAAATTCCAATCGAACCCGGAGATAGCTGGTTCTCCTCGAAATAGCTTTAGGGCTAGCCCCGCGTTAGTTTCACGGAGGTAGAGCACTGAATTTCCTAGGGGGCGTCAAAGCCTACCGAAGAATATCAAACTCCGAATGCCGTGGAAATGATGCGCGGGAGTCAGACCGCACGAGATAAGTTGGGCGGTCAAAAGGGAAAGAGCCCAGACCCGCGGCTAAGGCCCCCAAGTGTGTGTTAAGTGGAAAAGGATGTGGGATTTCAAAGACAGCTAGGATGTTGGCTCAGAAGCAGCCACACATTCAAAGAGTGCGTAATAGCTCACTAGCCGAGAGGTCCTGCGCCGAAAATGTCCGGGGCTGAAACACACCGCCGAAGCCTGGGAATGCAG
>CAJTGE010000166.1 GCA_910575795.1 Clostridiaceae bacterium
TGCACAAAGCTCTTATAGACAGGGCAAAGTCATTAAAAGGAGTCACTTATGAGCTGATAGTTGCAGGGATACAGGCGGTTGTAAATTGTTAGATATCATCCACCCGGCAGGGTTGCGCAGGGAGAAAGAAGGGAAGAGATGAAGGCAAAAGATGTTTTAGAAGTCTGGACTGGATGGGATTCACCTGATATTTTCGAGATTAGGGAAACAACGCCAAAAAGGAAAATTATTTCTCGCCACTTTATGTGTGGAGCGGAACTTATAAAAAGCCCTTTTGGAGAACGCGAATTAAAGCGATTTGGGTCTTTTGGTAAGAAGGCAGACGGAACCTGGAAACATTACATTGAAATTGTTGCTGATTGATTAATTTTATCCCGTCCCTGCCGGGTAATGCAGGGAGAAAGCGAGGGAGATATGACAGATAAAGAAGTATGCAAAATTTTAGGGGATAGGGCGGCAGAACTGACCGAAAAAGAGGAAGTCCAGAAGAAAATGCTCGAAATACTCCAAAAAGAAAGCAAAGAAGCGGCAGAGAAATGGGTTTACAGTCTTGCTATTGCGACTCTTTGTATAACACCAAAAGAATTTGAACAATATGTAAAGGAACAGGCGGCAGGATAAAACCTACCGCCCTTTTTTACTATTCCTTCACATCCCATGCACGCAGGGCCCCATAATCCGTACTGTGCCAGCACGCGCCCTCCAGCGGCCCGCCCGGCGTATTATCCAGGAAATACCACTCCCCCGGATCATCTGCCCCTACTATATTGCTGCCATTCCAGCGCTGCCAGCCAGTAAGCATATACCCGTCCTTGCCAAACAGGTACCAGTGACAGTTGATAAGCAGCCATTTGTTGGCCGCATATGCCCCGTTATCCTCTTTATACCTGTACCGCCCCTGTGCATCCTTTTCCCATCCTGTTCCAGCGGGCCCTGAAGCATCCGGAACCGTTGCTTTGGATGCATAGTCAGGGATGCCGTAGCCCCTGATACATCGCCCGTTTACGGCTATCTCCCTGTACTCAACAGCATTGTTTTTATTACCCTCAATTACCCTGTTTTTACCTCCTGATACCGATACCACGATACCGACATGATCCGGCCAGCCAGCGCAGTCC
>CAJTGE010000167.1 GCA_910575795.1 Clostridiaceae bacterium
TCAGCGGAACGAATAGCAGTATGACATTTAATCCCCGGATAATTTCAAAGGGATTACGAGTCTGAAATTTTCTGGCCAGCTCGTCAGCCTTTTTCTTGATTGCCATAATGATCAGCCCTTTTTATATTTTTTCGGAGTATATTTTTCCTTATTCTTTTTCTTTGCCATCTCCATTCCAATTTGCATAGCGGATAGAATAGAGTCTATCGCTTCCGGGCTGGCCGGTTTTCCGTCAAACATCAGACCTTCCTGGGACATGAGTTGTTCCCGGGTTTGATCCAGAATTTTGGTAATGTCACGTTTGTCTTTTGCTGTAAGAGTGGGTTCCATTTTATAAGCAGGTTCTTTTCCAGTTGTTAAGTAGTCTATAGTAACGCCAAAAAAATCAGCAATTTTTTGAAGCTTGTCCTGCTTAGGGTTGCTTCGTCCACTTTTCCAATCAGAAAAAGTGGATTTTGTAATTCCGGTTTCCCTAACGATATCGGCATCTTTTAGCCCATTTGAATCTCGTAACTTACAATAAATTTCGTACATTTATATCACTCCTAAGAAAAAAAGTTTTGAAATCCTTACAAAAACCATTAATAAGTTCTGAAATCCGTGTTATTCTAAAAACAAGTTAGGAAATCAAAACAGGCCATATGTTTTTGGTTTTAATATATCTGGTAAATGTATCATAACTGATTTCCGAACCAAAATCAAGAGAAAAGTTCGGAAAGGAAGAAAAATATTTCGTGTAGGAAAAATACATCGCTCTGAGAGATAAAAAAGGCATATCAGATTATAGAGTTGCCGTTGATACGTAAGCGTCAAATAAGATAGTAGATAGAAAAATAACCACCAACCCTCTAGAGCGTGTTTGAAAAATGCTTTCTGCCAGATGTGCGTGCCGCTTTGTGGGAGATTTGGGCCAAATGAACGCGGCGCAGCGGGCTGCGTTAAGTGAATTTGGCCCAAATATACCGCGAAGTGGCGCGTGCAGATGCCAGGAATGAATTTTCAAACACGCTCTAGTACAGCATTGCATTAATTCGCGAGTAAACAGCACTCGCTATCCGCGCCCTCTGCACGCCTGCGAAGCTAGCCGTAGGCTCCACTACGCC
>CAJTGE010000168.1 GCA_910575795.1 Clostridiaceae bacterium
GTCATACCCGATATATGGGCGCAGATCCCCGCCGGGTATAATCTCCCGGATCACGCCTGCCGGGCCCCAGGAGAGCGGCTCTGCGATTGCCACAGTCCCTTTACCGCCAATATTGGATCTTACACTGCCCTGGGATTTGGTATTGATGTATACGCCGGGCTGTACTTTGTCCTGGCTTGTCCAGATCCCTCCTGCCATGTTTTCCACTTCCTTTCTTTATTTTTGTATAAAAAGAACGTCCCGAAGGACGTTCTGATTATTATTTATGGTATTTTTTATATTTGCTACCTTAAAGCCCTGTTTATATCCGTTTTCTGAAAAATATTCCTCTGAAGCAAATCCAGCACCTCTGTCATAAATTTCCTAACAAGTTTTTTTTCTGACCATAGCCGGGCCCCCATTAACTCCTGGCGAAACTCCATAAATTCTTCACTTGTCATCTTCTGGCACTCTTCCTGAAGCTCTCTTATCATTGGCACAATCATTTTACAAAATTCTCTGTGAGACATCACGCCACCTCCCGATAAACTACCGTATAGGTTTTCCGGTTCCCTTTGGAATCAATATAAGGGATTTTAGTCGGGTAATTACTATCAGCCAGCCACTTCCTGACTTCCTCAATTACGGATGGTTTATACTGGAGCGTCATATCATCATGTCCATTCCGGCTGAAAGCTGTCGTCACTATCTCGCTATCAGCAATATTAAGTTGCGCGATAACAGCGCTTACTGCTTGATTATGTGGTTTTCCGCTGGAAGAGAGGATCCCCAACTCCTCTGCAATCTCTGTACAATCATACAACTTCGGCATAAATTCATCCGTAATCAGCGGGATCTTAACTTCATACCCTAATGTTGAATAAAGGCGTTTTACCTCCGCCGCTATGTACACGGGTTCTACCTTTGCACGTTCCAGGCTTCCCATAACGTTTTTTACCATCATGTTTACGGAAGACAGGGAAAGGCGCCCGGACTGAACCTTCCGCTTTGTCTCATTCTGCTGAACGGCTTTAAAATAAGATTTCACAAGCTGGCGCTGAACATTCCAGGCTAAATCATCAGTAAAA
>CAJTGE010000169.1 GCA_910575795.1 Clostridiaceae bacterium
TTTGCATCAAATGTACGTATTCCTGCGGCGCTTCCTTCGCTCTTTCAATTTCATCTCCCAAATGAGTCATTACAGATAAAGCCATGCTTTCTCACCTCCTATTCCGCTGTCAATGTGCAACGCCTTCTAGCCCGCGTCCTGTTTTACGAAATCAGTTGATTGATATCAACTTTTAGATAATCAGCGACTTTCTTAACCTTGTTGACTCCCGGTTCATTTTCATTCCATTTACAAATGCTGCTTCTGGGAAATCCAAGGTCGGATTCAAGCTTCATAATGGTCACTCCCTGTTGCTTGCAGACTGCTTTAACCTTGTCATAAAGCAAAAAATCACCTCCTTTTTTAAATACGCAAAATTTTGAGATTTTCCTATTGACTTTTTGCGTAAAATATTCTAAAATCAGAAGTACCACCAACTAATAAAAGAATACAACTTAAATTTGATAATTCGCAAAATCTTGCGTAACTTATATCTCTATTATACATAAGATTTTGCGTATGTCAAGTATTTCTTGCGCAAAATTTTGAGGTATATTATATGGGATTATATGAACAAATTAGAGATATCGCTAAAAACAAAGGGTATTCTATAAATAAGCTAGAACAAGAATTAGGGTTTGCCAGGAGTTCCATAAATAAATTTAATAAAAATAAGCCCAGTATAGATAAGCTTCAGCAAATAGCAGATTTGCTTGGGGTGACTATTGACTATTTGACAACTGGAAAGGAGGATTCTGAAAAGGAAGAACTCGCTCTTACAGCAAAAGACAAGCGTGACATTACCCAAATTCTGGATCAAACCCGGGAACAACTCATGTCCCAGGAAGGTCTGATGTTTGACGGAAAACCGGCCAGCCCGGAAGCGATAGACTCTATTTTATCCGCTATGCAAATTGGGATGGAAATGGCGAAAAAAAGGAATAAGGAAAAATATACGCCTAAAAAATATAAAAAGGGTTGATTATTATGGCAATCAAGAAAAAGGCTGACGAGCTGGCCAGAAAATTTCAGACTCGTAATCCCTTTGAAATTATCCGGGGATTAAATGTCATACTGCTATTCGTT
>CAJTGE010000170.1 GCA_910575795.1 Clostridiaceae bacterium
GGTACTTTCATGATCATAGAGGCCGTTTCTTCATAAAGCTGCGGCGCTCTTAAGCCAATGGACAGATTTACAAAATCCGGAGTGATTTTATCCATATATGCGTTCATAAACATCTCTAAATCCGGCTCTAACTCCCATTGCACATTTTGGAAAAGCTCCGGCGTAACATGCGCTCTCCATTTTTCCTGAGATACCCCATGGAGTACAATATCTTTTTTATTTTGAAATTTACGGAACAGCGTACACTCATTTACGCCGGCTAAACGTGCGATATCTTTTGTCGTTGTGGCAACATACCCTTTATCACGAATCAGAGACATGGTTGCGTCAATGATTTTTTGGCTTGTTTCGTCCATTCTTCCCACCCCTAAGCAAGTGCTTGCTATCATTCTATTCTCCTTTTTGTAAAAAGTCAATAGAAAAGATAATTCCTCCCGCTTTACTTATGAGGTATGCTCCAAAGCTTTTCTTAAATCCGTTATATATAAAGCCTGCTGCTTTTTCAGATACGCCCCGATAAACGGTTTCATAAACCATTTTTTTGCTGTAACATCCTCCGTGAAATCAACCGTTGTTACGTTGCCTTTGCTGGAGAAAATCCCTGTCCAATGCCCATGCATATTATCATTCTCCATATCAAATTCCCAGCGCCGGCATTCTTCCCTCACTGTAACGGTGAAGGTGGTCTGGCAGCCGGATGTTGTATATTCCACGAACTGCTTATCATCTATAATCTCAACCCTGCTCAGATCGCTGCGCCACGCCGTATCCTCCAGAGAAGTCACAATCTCCCAAACCTTTTGCAGTTCTGCGTGAAAGTCTGCTCTTATATTTGAAACTGCCATCTTAATGATTCCTTTCTTTCAGGTATACCCTTTTCCACTGTCCAACTCTTTTCAGGAAGTCCTTTTCCAGAGAATCCGGGTTCAGCTCCCCGGTTGAAAACATCTTCCAGTAACAGCTGAGAAGATAACCGTTAATCTCTTCTAACAGCAGCCGCGTATCAATCCCCGGCCGGAACAGGTCCAT
>CAJTGE010000171.1 GCA_910575795.1 Clostridiaceae bacterium
ACCGTATCAAACATGAGGACGGATCCGTTCGTGACAAGCGGGGCCAATATCCTTAAAGTGCAGTCGCTTTATGAGGAGGCCAAAAGGGAATATGAAGCAATGTCATGTTATGGCCGGGTGAGGTAAAACGCACTCTGGCCTACAGAGAGAATACAATTCAGAAGGAGGGGGACAAAGTGAAGGACAACCTTAAAGTCATTGAATGCCCGCCGCAACGCAGCAGGCTGGAGCACCCGATTGAAGCCCTGCGCCGGGAAAACGCCCGGGCATGGGAGTTAGCATGGAAGATATGCAGGCTTGCCATTGCATCGGCGCTGATGGCCGGGCTTGCGACGGGCGTGCTGATTACGGCCTTGTACTTGAGGGGGTGGGGCTTGTGACAGGGCTGTATGAGCTGACGGAACAATACGCAGACCTGCAGCGGATGTGCTATGACCCGGATGCGGGCAGTCAGGTTCTCCGCGATACGATGGAGGCCGTCTGGGGTGAGATCGAGGACAAAGCGGACGGCTATGCCAGGATTATCATGGAAATGAAGGCAGATATGGAAGCCCTACGGGCAGAGGAACGGCGGATGGCGGCCAGGCGGCGGATGCTGGAGAGGCGAATGGGGGAGCTTAAGGAAGATTTGGAAAGAAGCATGCGCACGGCAGGGAAACTGAAATTCAGGACAGCCGCTTTTAATTTCAGCATTCAGCTAAACGGGGGCCTTGACCGGCTGGTGATTGACGCGCCGCTGAGCGGGATACCGGAGGAATATTTAATCCCCCAGCCGCCGAAGCCGGATAATGAAGCGATACGGGCGCTTCTGGCAAAGGAAAAGGTAAGATGGGCCCATTTAGAGCCGCAGAAGGAACGGCTGAGGATTAGCTGATGGAAAAATTTAAAGAAACCAAAGAGGGCGGGAGATGGATCCCGGTAGCGGAAGGGATGCCGCAGAAGAATTGCCTGTACCTTATAACGTATGAAAACGCATCAGGGCGGCATAGTGACGCAGCCTTTTATGATCCGGATCCCGGCGCC
>CAJTGE010000172.1 GCA_910575795.1 Clostridiaceae bacterium
GCCGCCCACAGGCCGTTATCCTCTTTATACCTGTATTTCCCCTGTGCATCCTTTTCCCATCCTGTTTCTGCAGGTCCTGGGGCTTCCGGGGCCGTTGCTTTGGATGCATAGTCAGGGATGCCGTAGCCCCTGATATACCGCCCGTTTACAGCTATCTCCCTGTACTCAGCGGCATCGTTTTTATTTCCCTCAATTACCCTGATTTTATTCCCTGATACTGATACCGATACCACGATGCCGACATGATCCGGCCAGCCAGTGCAGTCCCCCGCCCCGCCATCGTCCCAGTCATAGAAGATATAATCCCCCGGCAACGGAATATAAGCGTCATCCTCCACCCACCGGCCCATCTTACGGAATAATTCGATCATCTGCCCGCATCCGCACTCCACAGGGATAATATCCGTATATCCGGCAGCGATGGCCGCAGCTGATCCAAAAGTTGCACACCAGGCGTCTGTGTACTTTACCCTGTATCCCCTGGCGAGGGGAGCATGTCCATTGTAGATGTCTATAATCTCCCGGTGCGAGCCGTCTGACTCTTTGCGTCCACACCATTGTGTGGCAACTGAGACTAATTTCTGCCTTGCCTGCGCTTCTGTTATGCCGCCTCCAGCCATTTTTCCGGAACAACGCCTGTAAATCTCCCGGCCATAGCCTGCGCGTTTTTGTTTTACTGCCTCTGACTGATCGGCCGGCCTCTCATACTGAGTTAATACAATGTCCGAAGCTGCCCGGATATCTGTCGCCGTTTTCAGTGCCATAAGGACACCTTTATAGTGCGCTTTCAGCTCATAAAGCGCAAATTTAAGCTGCATAGCGGCATCGCCGACAGACTTGCCGGCCGCCTGTGCAAACTCCAAAAGCCCTTTCTTCCGCGCCCGGTGTGTCCATTGTGCCAGCCCGTACCCCGCGCAGTCCCGGACAAAACCTGTATAGCTTCCAGAATCCACCGCCGCCGTATAGGTATCATCTGTAAACCCAAGCTTTTTCTCATAACTGTTCTGCAGGTTC
>CAJTGE010000173.1 GCA_910575795.1 Clostridiaceae bacterium
TTGGTCCCGGGCCAAAAACAGAATAGCATTCCTGCATGACAGAATCCGTCTTGGAAAGATCGAGAAACCAGAACTGCACGATATAATCCCAAGTGCTTTTGGGAAGCACAAAGGGATCCGGGTAAAATTTAAGGAACTGGGATACGAAAGTATCCTGATAGGCGGCATGACCGCCGGGGTTACAAGGTAACATTAAAAATCGCCTCCAATCAAAAAATGTACTTATTGATCAAGGGCGCGAAGCGCCGCATTTTTTGACTGGTTTGTCAAGTGTTTTTGAGAAAAAAGTGGGTGATTTTTGAAAAATAGGTTCTGAAAGCCCCATGAAATAAGGGCTGAAGATTCCGAGAAGTTATAAGAAAAGAAAGGAGGATTACAGATGGACAAGAAAATAGGCAAGCTGATAAAAGTGGTACGAGCACTTACACAACTTGCCTTGGAAATTGGAACTCTCATAGCTGTAGTCAAAATGATTATAGAGAGCATCCGATAGGTTACGGGGAGGGAAGCCTCCCCTACCTAAAAAATAACATAGTCTGTCTGTAAAATCAATATGAAAAATATTATAAAACTTGTGGTAGCAGTTGTTTGGTTGCTCATTGTCGTGGTTGGTCTGTTTTTGATACTTTTTTGAAACCCACCCCGCGGGGTTGCGCTGGGAGGAAGAAGGGAAAATATGATAAAAAGTTATGCTGTGGTCTTCCAGAACCAGAGAAACGGCAGGGTCGGAATGGATATATACTCAGATGACTTCCCGGAGCTGTACGGAAAGACTTTTTCGACTGCTACAGGCATAAAAATTATATGATTCTAAACGTTACAGAGATCCCCGAAACAGGAAAATAAGGGGTGGTAAACCTGCCGCCCCCCTTTTATCAGCTCTGCACGTCCCAAATCCGCAAAGCTCCGTAATCTGTACTGTGCCAGCACGCTCCCTCCAGCGGCCCGCCCGGCATATTGTCCAGGAAATACCACTCCCCCGGATCATCTGCCCCCAC
>CAJTGE010000174.1 GCA_910575795.1 Clostridiaceae bacterium
AAATGTGATAAAAGATTGTCCGGGAGATAAAGGATTTCTGAAATGCCTTACAAATTCCTGACAGAAAAAGGAAGTGATGGAAATAAGTCTGGAAAAGATAAAATATCTCCGTGCGGTAGCAAATGGCGCGGTTACGCAGGAGGAAGTGGCGCATTGCCGGAGGAACGTCCGGATCGGGGACGTCTTCCGGGTAAGGGATGTCCAGAGGAAAAGTGGCACGCGGGAGGATGTCCGCCCGGTTATACGTAAGAGCCGGGTGACAGGAAAATATAAGCATCTGGTGACATTGGACTGCGGGCATTCTGTGACATACGTGCAGATTGCCCTGTACCACAGGCAGCACGGAAACAGCAGATACATAAAGTAAGGAGGAGGGGCCGGTGCAGATGACAAGGGAGCGGCTGGAAGGGTATCAGAAGGTTATAAGAGAAATAAAAATCCTGCGCCTGGAGCTGGATGAGATGAACACTACAGATTCCGGCCTGGGGCACAGCGTGATTTTCGATTACCGGGACGGCTTTCCGAGGCCGCAGGCTGTGGTCGGCTTCGACGGTGAGCGTTATGACAGGAAGCGCCGGCTGCTTGACAGGAAGGAGGAGGAAGCAGAAGAAATCCGGCGATGGATTGAGGATATGGAGGACGCGGTGGCCCGCCAGGTGTTTAAGCTGTATTACATAGACGGATGCGGATGGGCGGAGGTGGCAAAGCGAATGGGGTATCGTGGGAATCCGGATTACCCGCGATTGATGATACGTGATAAGTATCTGAAAGAAAAAGGAATAAAATAAAGTTCGGAAAATTCGTTTTATTCGGAAAGTTCGTTTTACAATACAATCGAAGCCAAAGGCGAACGGTTGGCGGTGCAAGGGTTCATTTTTTCATACCGCCGGACGCATGAAATCCAGGGCGTCCGGCTCCTCCTATCCGTG
>CAJTGE010000175.1 GCA_910575795.1 Clostridiaceae bacterium
CAGGGCCATTTTGCCGAGTTCCTTAACAATGCTTCTCCCGCCGGCCTTAGGATTCTCTCCTCATCCACCTGTGTCGGTTTACGGTACGGGTGCATACAGCGCAATAGCGGCTTTTCTTGACAGCCCGAATCACCGGCTTCCCTACTTTTCTTCGGTCCGCGTCACGACTTTGGATTGCCGGACGGTTTTTCCAATCCGGCTCCTTCTTCGCTTGCCCCGGGTATTTCGTCCCCGGGTCCGGTTATCGTTCTGTGTCCCCACAGTTCTGACTGTATGCAGTACAGGAATTTCAACCTGTTGTCCATCGGCTACGTCTTTCGACCTCGCCTTAGGCCCCGACTTACCCAGAGCAGATCAGCTTTACTCTGGAAACCTTGGATATTCGGCCTGGAGGATTCCCACCTCCATCTCGCTACTCATTCCGGCATTCTCTCTTCTTAAAAGTCCACGCCTCCTTGCGGTAACGCTTCGTTCCTTTAAGAATGCTCCTCTACCAATGCATTTCTGCATTCCCAGGCTTCGGCGGTGTGTTTCAGCCCCGGACATTTTCGGCGCAGGACCTCTCGGCTAGTGAGCTATTACGCACTCTTTGAATGTGTGGCTGCTTCTGAGCCAACATCCTAGCTGTCTTTGAAATCCCACATCCTTTTCCACTTAACACACACTTGGGGGCCTTAGCCGCGGGTCTGGGCTCTTTCCCTTTTGACCGCCCAACTTATCTCGTGCGGTCTGACTCCCGCGCATCATTTCTACGGCATTCGGAGTTTGATATTCTTCGGTAGGCTTTGACGCCCCCTAGGAAATTCAGTGCTCTACCTCCGTGAAACTAACGCGGGGCTAGCCCTAAAGCTATTTCGAGGAGAACCAGCTATCTCCGGGTTCGATTGGAATTTCTCCGCTATCCACACC
>CAJTGE010000176.1 GCA_910575795.1 Clostridiaceae bacterium
CCCCAGGCCGTCTGGTTGAGGCTCCCCAGGCCGGACTCGTAGGTTCCCGGATCGTCCGGCGTGCGGTTCAAGTCTGTGTTGTCAAGCTGGGTTTCGTCGAATTTCTCCAGGACGTCCCAGTGGGAATCCGCCAGGGGCTTCCCTGTCTCGGAATCGTATTTCAGCAGGTTTACGTTATAGGCGGCCGTAAACTGCTCCGTATGTTCGTACCTCTCGCACTTTACGTCGCTTTCTCCGGTGTCTTCTCCATCCCCGATCGTTACATATATGTTCAGGTCCCCTTCGCACCAGGCGGCGAACTGGGTCTGCGTCCTTTCAAAGCTCGGCGGATCCGCGTATTTATTATAAGTATCGAACGTATAGAGTTTGGCTTTTGTCATATCCATGGGCATGAAGGAGCCAATCTTGCCTTCGGGCCAGTAAAGTTTCCCGATGGAGCCGTTTTCGTCCAGCTCCCCGCTGGCAGATTTAAAATGCCGCCTGCCGCTCTCCCCGTCAATACCAAGGTCTTCCCAGTCGCCATAAGGTTCAAACGAAATACCGTCCAGGTAGAGGCCTGCCGAGTCGTTGACGAAGAGATCCAGGTACGCATGATATTCCCCGTCCTTTTGCTCCTCGACCGCCCTTGCTTTCGTGATCTCCTTCTCCCAGTCCGGCTCCAGGAGGCTTGTGTAATAGGCGGCCCACCAGATGTCGTAAAAGTATCCGTCCAGTTTGGTCGTCATGCCCGCTTTTGCGGCGCCGCTCCCCGCCTCCGGGGCGGTAAACAGGCCGTCATACAGATCAGGGGCCAGCTGCGGCGTTACCACAGTCGGAAGGGACTTCTGATAATACCATTCGGAGCGAAAGTAGTCCAGATCCTGTTGGAAGGCCGCATTCACGGCGGCAGCGTCCGC
>CAJTGE010000177.1 GCA_910575795.1 Clostridiaceae bacterium
ACGGAACCCCGCTTCCGCTCGGAGAAAAGCGCAGCGGTACTAAGCTCGAAAAGACCTCGCTAAGTACCGGCGGTTTTCTACGGGTTCCTTATGGATATAGAAGCTGGCTCTGGCTATGTTATTGGCGGGCTGTAAATGGATGTAGTACAGCATTGTATAAATAACGGCGAATATCAGGCGTTTAGTATAGGAGTATCTACGAAAGGCTGTAGTAATTTGGCGTGCTTTATTCCGGCGTCTCTTTTACGACTACCATAAGCTTGCATTGTCCCTGATAATAAGCTTTAATATCACAGACAAAAAAATATGGAAAATAATTAAAAATGTGCTTGACAACAAAGATCATGTTTAGTATAATCATCCTTGCATCTGCGATAAAACAAGCATTGCGGATGAATTAAATATCTTTTTAAGAACTGCGGAGAAATACTCAAGAGGCCGAAGAGGCGCCCCTGCTAAGGGTGTAGGTCGGGCAACCGGCGCGAGGGTTCAAATCCCTCTTTCTCCGTTCCTTTTTTGGAGATGTCTGGTAATTTAGTGAATCAAACTGTTGCAGGATTCTTCAGGAAAGAAAAAATAATTCAAAATAATGCTTGACACATTATGAGAGTTATGATAGAATTATAAAGCTGTCGAAAAGAAATGAAAAAGCAACTTAAAAAAATAAGAAAAAACTGTTGACAAACAGAAAAACTTATGATAGACTATAAAAGTTGCTGCGAACGACAGCAAACAAGAACCTTGAAAACTGAACAGTATATAAAACCCTGAAAATTCTTAAGACAAAAGGCTTATGGTTAAGCCTTGAAGTTTGAGAAAACATTCAGAACAAAACCAAACAGTAATAACGGTTAAAATTAGCCAAGCGAGATTTTG
>CAJTGE010000178.1 GCA_910575795.1 Clostridiaceae bacterium
ACTGAATCGGGAGATCAGAAAACATTCAGATGGACTGATCGATTTAGCAGTAAAGGAAGATAAAGAAAAGGAATAAAAATGAGAGCGGGACTTGCCACCGCTCTTTTCTCTTGCAAATCTCCAAGGACAAGGAGCGGCAGTGATGCCGCTCCCTGTGCAAAGTTTCTGTATATAGAGGGTGCCGGTAAAACTTGCCGGTTTTATGAAGCAATGATAGCCGCCGCTATCTGCGAATAGCAGCAGCTATGTATCAGAGTTTCAGCCATAAATTTCAGCCATGTGGCTCATACGGGATTTCCAGTATCCTGGCAAAGGTAAAGCTATACAGGTGTATGAGAGCCCGCGCCAGTTCTTTTTCAGGAAATGGCAGGTCATCATAAAAGGGATTTTCGATATCCTGCCAGACCAGTCCAAGGTGATACTGGTATATATCTTTAGCAATTTCTATAGCTTTCTTTTCCGTTTCCGTTAATGCTCTTTTCATTCGTAACCTCCATCATAAATATATTCTGCCGGCGTTGGTAGTCAACGCCAACCTTTCGCCAACCATGTACAAGTTGTTGTGTCAGATCACGAATGATACATAGATATTTTAAATTTTTTAATCCATTTTCCTTTTTATTTTTCAGGCCATATGTTCATCACAAAAGTTCCGGTTAAGTATCGCATATTTCAAAGTATCACACGAAATATCACACGATACCTTAAACCCTATATAGAATAAAGCTTCCGCTTCGGGTTCGAATCCCGTCTCGTGCTCTTTGAGGAAAGCCTTGTAAATACTGGATAAACCCGGTAGTTACAAGGTTTTTTGATGTTCCGGACGGGAAAAAT
>CAJTGE010000179.1 GCA_910575795.1 Clostridiaceae bacterium
ATCTCTTTTCGTGTGGATTTTAGTTTAAGCGCTTAAATTATACCGCAAAGAGGCTGAGTTTGTATTTTTATTTTTCAAAAATCAAAAAGTTGTAAACTGGTGAAGAAAATCCTTAATTTTAGAAAATATCTTCTCCCTTTTCGGAAAAGTGTTCCCACTGCTTAATAGTAAGCGTCAAATAAGAACGTGTAGTGAAATATATGGCGTTCTCCTGTAAAATCAGGGTTAGAGTTTTTAGGGTTCACTCCAAAAACTCTAAATCCAGATAAAGGAGAATACCCATGGACATTTCCGCTTTAACTCCGGATAAACAGGTAAAACTTCAATACTGGCTGGATGTGATCCGGCAATGCAGAGCCTCCGGCCTGACGAATCAGGTATGGTGCGAACAGCATGATATCTCTTTAAAAAGCTATTATTACTGGATCGCAAAGATCCGGAAGCTGGCGCTTGAGGAACTGCCCCGAAAAAGGAATGGATCCAGGCCGGTAATGGAGCAGACTGTGCTGCTGCCGGATGCTGCTGCGGAATTTACGGAAGTATCCCTTCGCGGCAGACAGGATTTCACTGCCGCTCCTGCGGCAGTGCTCCATATCGGTACTGTGACGGTTGAACTCTTTGAGGATACTCCCTGCGGCCTGCTGGAAACCATCCTGAAAGCAGTGCGGTCATGTCAGGCGACCTCTCCCGGGTAGAAAAGATCTATATACGCACCGGGTACACGGATATGAGGAAACAGCTGGATGGTCTGATCGATATCATCCAGTACAGCTTCCGGCTTGATCCTTACAGCAATTCCCTGTTCCTCTTCTGCGGGAAACGGGCGGACCGG
>CAJTGE010000180.1 GCA_910575795.1 Clostridiaceae bacterium
TTATTCGGAAAGTTCGTTTTACAATACAATCGAAGCCAAAGGCGAACGGTTGGCGGTGCAAGGGTTCATTTTTTCATACCGCCGGACGCATGAAATCCAGGGCGTCCGGCTCCTCCTATCCGTGTAGTGAAATAGCAAAAATTAAAAGCAGAATCAAGATTTAAGCATCCTAACAGGATGCTTTTTTCGCGTAAAAAAATGAAATAAAAAAATATGCTTGACATAAGGTGCACCCTATGTTATAATTATAGCATAAGGAGGTGAGATACAGATGAGGGGCGAGAGCCGAAAGAAAAAGCCCGATAGCAAATTCAGGACTTGGCTGGTCGGAATGCTAACGGACTTGATAGTGGGAATTATCCTGCTGATTCTTTCAAAGCTACTTGAGTAGCAAAGGGAGGGGCGAAAGCCCTTCTCTAAAATAGATTATAACACACTCATCTGTAAAAAATCAATATGGCAGAAGCATTGAAATTTCTGGGAATCTTTTTTATCGCGCTGGCGTTTGCGAAATTGGGAATCGCTCTGTTTTGTATATGGAGGGATCGGAAATGCCAATAGGAAACCCTAAGCCGCAAACCATTGCGACAAAGAAGTATGAAGAAAAGGCTGGATGGATCTCTAAATCCTACAAACTCAAGCGGGAGTTGGTTGAGCAGTTTGCCGTCGCATGTCAGTCAGCAGGGATAAGCCAGGCCGCCCAGTTGACAAAAATGATGAATGAGTTTATCGCTCAGCAGAAAAATGAATAGGCATAAAAGGGGCCGCCTTCGGGCGGCTCTTTTCTTACAAAAAAAGGCAGCCGGATTGGAAGGTGAGGTGATTGG
>CAJTGE010000181.1 GCA_910575795.1 Clostridiaceae bacterium
AATATTCTGCTACAATCAGGTTATTTAGCCCCCAAAATAATATCGCTATATGCTTTTACTTTAACAAAGCAGCGGTTACTATATGGTGCATTCAACAAACACTGGAAAGAACCGGTAGATAGTGCGTACCTCGACTGTGAGGGAAAATTATGTGACAATAGACTATATTTCTATCACGGGTATTAAAAGTTGAGCCTTAACTTTTGATACCGCTATACGGAGGTAAGTCTATGAGTTCAGCAACAACAGCAGTGGCTGTACAATACCGTTTAAAAGAGTGGGCGGAGCAGATCAGGGAGTGCCAGAACCGTCCCGCAGGCATGAGTGTCGTTGATTGGTGTGCCAGCCACGACATTACGAAAGCGAACTACTATTACAGGCTGCGCCGTGTAAGGCAGGCGTGCCTGGAAAACCTTCCGCCGGAGACTCCGGAGCAGCAGATCGTCCCGGTAACCCCCTGCCTCCTGCATCAGGAAATACAGGACGATACCGATACACGGCCGGGGCTTTCTGTTTTTGCAAACGGTTTTTCCATCCACGTAACGGAATCCACACCCATGCCGCTGCTTGCGGCAGTCCTGGAGGTGGTGCGGGATGCTTAATGACGCCACCTGCTTTAAAGCTGTCTACATTGTCTGCGGCTATACTGATCTGCGCGCCGGCATGGACCGGCTGGCGGCACTCGTGGAAACACAGACCGGGAACCGGCCATATACAAAGGATACCCTCTATCTTTTTTGCGGGAGACGCACAGACCGCGTAAAGGGGATTGTATGGGAAGGGGACGGATGGCTCCTGTTATACAAGCG
>CAJTGE010000182.1 GCA_910575795.1 Clostridiaceae bacterium
ACTTATTTCCATCACTTCCTTTTTCTGTCAGGAATTTGTAAGGCATTTCAGAAATCCTTTATCTCCCGGACAATCTTTTATCACATTTCCCCTGTATAGTAATATCCAACAGGGGCAATCCTTTTACATAAACTTTTTCATACCCATGCCGGCCGGGAGAAACCCTGGCCGGCGCCTCCTTTTTAAGCCTGCATGTTCTTACCCGCCCACTGTTCGGCCATAGCCTTTGCAATGCCGGGATACGTCTTACTGCGCATTTTTGCCCTGTCCTTACCCGGCGGCATTTTCCACACCCTCTGTTCCCTGCCCGGGACAATATCCACAGATTCCAGCTTCGGCAGGCCTTTCAGCCACAGGCATGTCCTTTTTGTCTCTCCGTGTCCAAACTGCCACGGCTGAATGATCTGATCAGGCTTCCGGTATATACCGGACATAATCCCCACCGGGTTTTCGATTGCTGTCTTCGGGCAACCACAATTCGCAAACATCATAAAAAACTCAATACTTTTCTGCTGGCGTCCATCCTTTCTTTTCTGTTCAAAATACCTTGCCCCGGATACAGCCAGATCGGTACATGGAGGGAAAGCGATAACCATATCCCATCTGATTTTCAGAAGCTGTGTTACGTCCTGCTGTAAGTGCCACTCCGGATGCCCGCCTGAACAGGGCTCTATGTCGCAGGAGTAAGCCTCATGGCCCAGCCTGCGCAGTTCTTTTGTGACTGCCTGCGATTCCTCGCAGGCTACTAAAACCC
>CAJTGE010000183.1 GCA_910575795.1 Clostridiaceae bacterium
GTCGCTCCATATCTCCTTTAAATTCCTTTCTGTAATATGGCAATCCATTCATCCATTGTTATCTGCTTTTGCCTGTGGGACTCTTCAACCTCAGATCTTACTTTTCCAATCACTTTTGCAAGCAGATTCATCCCGCATCTTACGCCCTCATCAGGATAGGCTTTATATTGCTTTGCTAATGCCATCCACGCGTTATTAAGGCTTTTTATAACTTCCCTGTCTGTCATTTTCCTCCACAAACCCCGCTTTTAGAGCACCTGTGTAAATCGGTTCATCAGATTGTCTTTCCAACGGCTCCTGGCATTAGCAGAATCAGGTGTAACCTTCCGATGGCCCTTATGTTCCGCGTAGGCAGAAAGCGGTATGAGGTATGCAATCACATATGGATCCATTTTCTCCCCGCAGTTCCACCAATGCCCGTCACCAAACTTATAATGTCGGATATCCGTTATATCTTCATTCTGAAATGTCACCTGGTATTCAAAAAAGTCACCAGTGACCGGGTTTATCTTTTCCTCCGGCAGATTCTTCCCATCGCCACAATATATCCACCCATCTCCATACTGCGCCGCTGCCAGCTTTGCGGAAAGGGCTTCTATAGTGTCGGCAGCCTCTTCAAATGTCCCTCTTAATACATCTATATCCTCTGCGAATACATCTAAAATGCTGTCCGCATATTCCCTCAGTTCCTTTACCTGTTCGTTAATCGCAGTCATGCTCTGTATTCCCTCCTGTCAGTATTTTGCAC
>CAJTGE010000184.1 GCA_910575795.1 Clostridiaceae bacterium
CATACGTTATGAATTGGCGTATGGATGCCTGAGGGTTTCCCAGGCGGGTTTCCCCATTCAGATATCTCCGGATCAATGAGTATTTGCCTCTCCCCGAAGCTTATCGCAGCTTATCACGTCTTTCATCGGCTCTTAGTGCCAAGGCATCCGCCCTGTGCTCTTATCAGCTTAACCAGTCCCCTTTCCATACGGGTATACAAAAAGGGTCTGAGGATGTATAGCGTTACATCCCCTGGTTTCGGTTTTCAGACTCTCGTCTGATTTTGGTTTCGGCTACAGCTTCTTTCGTCGCTGTAACACCTTGGATGTCTTGATATTTCTATCAGATTTATTTCAATATGCGGTTTTCAAGGTACATGAAGCACAGTTTATCTGTGCAAGTGGGCTTAAGTGGACTCGAACCACCGACCTCACGCTTATCAGGCGTGCGCTCTAACCGGCTGAGCTATAAGCCCGGAATAAATCCGGCATCCACCTGCTTTCCCATGCCGTCTCCAGCATAGTATCATCGGCCGCCCAGGTCTTAACCTGCGTGTTCGGGATGGGTACGGGTGTTTCCCCCGGGCGCATCGACACCGGAAAGTCTTCGTGTTTCATGGCTGGTCTTTAAAGTTTCTTACGCTTTCGCCTTGAACACTCAACAGTATATAAAACCCTTACTTCTTCTTCCTTAGAAAGGAGGTGATCCAGCCGCACCTTCCGATACGGCTACCTTGTTACGACTTCACCCCAGTTATCCGT
>CAJTGE010000185.1 GCA_910575795.1 Clostridiaceae bacterium
TCCAGGGCTGCAAGCTGTTCCCCGACTCCAATGATACGCAGAAGTGTCTGCGCTTTTTCCCTTCCGGATGCTTCCATAAACTTTGGCAAATCCAGCGCCAACTGCTCCACAAATTCATTTAAGAGCTGCTGCCCGCCCTTTTTCCCATCCGGATCCGTTACCTTTAATGAACTGTTTTTGCCTTTCCGTTCCACCACAAGGCCATTGTTCATTACAATATGTAGATTCGGGGGGATCACAGACTGCTCGCGCTGCGCTTTTGAAGGGCGGTATTTATCCCCTCCAAGGGCCCAAGCGATCGCGTCCAGGATGGATGTCTTCCCCTGGTTGTTGTTGCCCCCGATGATTGTGAGGCCGTTCTGGGACGGCTCCAGCTTTACTGCCTTCACCCGTTTGACATTTTCAATCTCCAGCCTGTTTATTTTTATTGCCATATCTTGACATTCCTCCTTTAAATGCTTTATACTGAGTGCGTGGTATATTAATGTCCGGATTGGTCCCGTGCCCGCGGAACCGATCCGTTTCATTTACTGTTCCGGCTGGTATGGGGCCGGGAGAGGCCTCCAGGCCAGGATTTTTCTTTGTACCTTCTGCGTCTCCTCTTCGTCCCAGAACCAGGCGCCGGGATCCGGATCATAAAAGGCTGCGTCACTATGCCGCCCTGATGCGTTTTCATACGTTATAAGGTACAGGCAATTCTTCTGCGGCATCCCTTCCGCTACCGGGATCCATCTCCCG
>CAJTGE010000186.1 GCA_910575795.1 Clostridiaceae bacterium
CGGGAGATGGATCCCGGTAGCGGAAGGGATGCCGCAGAAGAATTGCCTGTACCTTATAACGTATGAAAACGCATCAGGGCGGCATAGTGACGCAGCCTTTTATGATCCGGATCCCGGCGCCTGGTTCTGGGACGAAGAGGAGACGCAGAAGGTACAAAGAAAAATCCTGGCCTGGAGGCCTCTCCCGGCCCCATACCTGCCGGAACAGTAAATGAAAAGGATCTGCCCCGCGGGCACGGGACCGATCCAGTAATTAATATATCACGCACTCAGTATAAAGCATTTAAAGGAGGAATGTCAAGACATGGCAATGAAAATAAACAGGCTGGAGATTGAAAATGTTAAACGGGTGAAGGCAGTAAAGCTGGAGCCGTCACAGAACGGCCTCACAATCATCGGAGGCAATAACAACCAGGGGAAGACATCCATTCTGGATGCGATCGCCTGGGCCCTTGGAGGGGATAAATACCGCCCTTCAAAAGCGCAGCGCGAACAGTCCGTAATCCCCCCGAATCTACATATTGTAATGAACAATGGCCTTGTGGTGGAACGGAAAGGTAAAAACAGTTCATTAAAGGTAACGGACCCGGATGGGAAAAAGGGCGGGCAGCAGCTCTTAAATGAATTTGTGGAGCAGTTGGCGCTGGATTTGCCAAAGTTTATGGAAGCATCCGGAAGGGAAAAAGCGCAGACACTTCTGCGTATCATTGGAGTCGGGGAACAGCTTGCAGCCCTGGA
>CAJTGE010000187.1 GCA_910575795.1 Clostridiaceae bacterium
GGGAAAGGGGCGTTTCGATGTGGTATGTTATCCAGACCATGACAGGAAAAGAGCAGGAGGCGGCGGACGCCATCGACCGGGTCCTGGAAGGGAGCTGCTATGAAAAATGCTTCGTGATCCGCCGCGAATGCGTCTGGCGGCTGGAGGGGCGTTTGCGCGTCCATGTGGAACCGCTCTTTCCCTCGTATGTGTTTGCGGAAATCGATGAGACGAAAAAGGCCGGGGCAGCGGGCGAACTGTTCCATGCGCTGAGACGCGTCCCCAGGCTGACAAAGCTGCTGGGGGCGGGCGGCGGGGCCCGTGTGAAAGGCGCGGCCGGGGCGGGTCCGGACCATGAAAGCTGCGTATTCCAGGCCGTGGAGAGCGGGGAGGAACAGCTCCTTAAGGAGATGGCGCAGGGGGATAAGGACTTTATCATCCGGCGCTCCCCGGTTAAGGTGGATGAAGACGGGGAGATCCTATGGGCGGGCGGGGCGCTTACGGCCTATACGGACCGGATTGTGAAAAAGAGGCTGCGCAAACGCTATGTCGTGGTGGAAATCCCGTTTCTTGGGAGCGCAAGGCGGGTTCAGATGGGGATCCGTCTGGAAGGGGATCCGTGAAGCAAGACGGGAAGGAATATGAGATATAAAGGGATATTCACTTATTCGATATAAAGGGCTGTAAGTTATGAGAAAAACCGATATGCAGGACAGAAAAAAG
>CAJTGE010000188.1 GCA_910575795.1 Clostridiaceae bacterium
GCTGTCGTACTGCTCCGGGCAGACGACCTTTGCCTTTGCGATCCAATAGTGACAAAAATAAACTTCATCTATACCATCTACTCATTGCCATCATATAATTATCCGCTGCTATACAGACACAAAACAACCTTCTAAACATAACTTCTGTCGAAAATTAATTTGTAACAATACCAACATTGGGAATTTTTCAAATAACCATTCCTGTTCTATCCGGACAGTTTTTAGAGCACTGTCGGATATAATTTTGCCAGTTTTATTCTTGCATCTGTTGTTTTAAATTGCCAGTTTATTTTTTTACACTCTGCATTTCGTTTGATTGTCCAGATACGGACCTGTTCCTTAAAGCTCTCCATATCCGGAAGCGGTTTTGCAAGCGCCTGGCGGCTCATAACACCTATCTCAATTTCTGCCATGTCCAGCCAGCTACCATGTTTCGGGGTATAATGCCATTCAAACCGTTCAGCCAGACGGCGTGCTTCTTCCGGCTTGAATGCTTTATATAGGGATGATTCTGCATGGATGTTCAGGTTGTCTGTTACAAGGACGATCTTCTCCGTCCTTGGATACAGGACATCAGATGTATACTTTAGTATTTGTGCAAAATCCACAGCATTCCGTGTTTCTGTGACAACCGTTTCACGCCTGCCCGCAAGCGGTTCTGAGATCATGAATACATCCGCAACCCCATTCCGGACATATACG
>CAJTGE010000189.1 GCA_910575795.1 Clostridiaceae bacterium
CACAGGAGATGGTTGACGGCTGGTGCCGCCAGCGGCACACGGAAGCAAACAATTCCTGCCGGTCAAGGATCTATGTGGTGGACAGCTTTGTCCGTTTCCTGAATGGGCGGGGTCTGTCCCCTGTACAGCCCCCGCAGATTCCCCGTAAGGAAATGCGGACTTACATCCCCCATGCCTTTACACAGGAAGAGCTCAGCCGTTTCTTCCATGAGTGCGACCATATCCCCGTCATCAACAACCGGAAAGAGACGGCCATAAGGAAAATGACCATCCCCGTCTTTTTCCGGCTCCTTTACAGCAGCGGGATCCGCACGAATGAAGCAAGGCTGCTCCCCAGGGAAAATGCAGACCTTGAAAGGGGCGTCCTGGATATACAGTACTCCAAGGGGCATGACCAGCATTACATTGTCCTGCATGACTCCATGCTGGAAATCATGCGCAGGTACGATACGGCCATTGGGGAGATTGTGCCCGGGAGGGAATATTTCTTCCCTTCCATACGGAATTCGCATTTGGGCAGGGGGTGGGTGGCCAAAAACTTTAACCTCCTGTGGCGCGGGGTGAACGCATCCCACGCTACTGCCTACGAATTCCGGCACCATTATGCCGTGGAAAACATCAACCGGTGGGTGGGACGGGGCTTTGAGTTCCATGACAGGCTGGTATTCCTCAGTAAGAGCATGGGGCATACGACAGTGG
>CAJTGE010000190.1 GCA_910575795.1 Clostridiaceae bacterium
CAAACCTGCGGAATAAATCCCCGACCGTCACTTTTTCAACAGGAGAAGCCTTTTGCTCTTTGCCTTTTGGCTTAAGAGGCTTTTCTTTAGGCGGGTGAAGGGCATTGGAAAGATTTTTATGATCGGACATCCAAAGTCGTTTGTGAAAGTCATAGAAAGTACCAACACCAGGAGCGCTGCCCACAGTAAAGCCGGAAATAATGGCATGAAGAGGATTCTCTTTGAGGTCAGCAGCAAATCGGGTGTAGGAAGTTATTTTGAATTCGACAGAGACAAGAAGAGCCCGGAGCATATCGGAAGGGAGTCTTGGTTCAGGTCCAAAGACGGAATAACGGTCCTGCATAAGGGTATCCACTTCCGACAGATCAAGAGACCAGAATTTCTCAAGGATCTGCCAGGAGGAATCAGATAAAGAATTTACAGCGTTAGGATAATATTTACGAAGCTGAGTCAGAACGCGGTTCTGATAGGCGGAATGCCCGCCAATGTTAATGGGTTTCAAAGAAACACACCTCCAAATCAAAAAGTCTGTTCCGGCAGTGCCGAAAGGATATGCCTTGTTAATTAAGAGGCGCGAAGCGCCGCATTTTTTTAGGCATTTGTCAAGTGCTTTTTGAAAAAAAGGTGGAGAAAAAATAAAAAAGGACTCTCAGAAGCCGCATAAATAAAGGCTTAAAGATTCCGAGAGTCTAT
>CAJTGE010000191.1 GCA_910575795.1 Clostridiaceae bacterium
GACATGATAAACCGTGGGGCGCCGGCCGAGATGGTACAGAAAAAGCTGGGGCATGAAAATATTAATACAACGCTGACCTGCTATGCAAAAATCAGCACGGCCACTGTGAGGGATGCGGAACGGCGGTATGGGGCGGCGTAGGAAAGGAGAGTAAAGATGGGTAAATTTGACAATGTAAAACCGGGGGATACGGTTTATTGCATCGGTGATGATGAGGAGGATTACACCGGATTTTTGTTTATGGCCGTGTGTAACGGGTATGTAATTGTGTGCCCTGAATATTCGGGCCTGGAAAATGACTTTGGCGGCCAGCTTCAGGAAATGTGCGATGAGAGTATGGGGGAGAACGGCGTTGATGTGTACATCTTCCCGGAAGACAGGGTTTTTCTGAGCGCTGGTGAGGCAGAGGAGAAGGCTGGGCAGGGAGCGTAAGGGGGCCTGGATAGGATATGTCAGAGAAATTTGAAATTGTATCGCATGAGTATTATTCAAATTGTATGTTTGAGGCAGTAAAAGCAAAACTGCGAGATCCCAGGATCAGGCTGTACTTCTGCCGGCCGCGGATAACGGAAAACGGGCGCTTCCAGATGTTCCATTTTATGTGGGGCGACGGGAAGGCGGATTATGATTTTTCGGATTTGGGGGAAAACGGGCTGCCTCCATGGCGGAACCTGTTTTTCA
>CAJTGE010000192.1 GCA_910575795.1 Clostridiaceae bacterium
ATTGAGTATTTTTTAGAGTAGAGAAAGGTGGAAGAGTTTACACATAGATAAAAATATAAATTCAGGGAAGGTGGCTATTTGAACGAATTAATCAAAATCAATTATGATACAGAACAGCCTTCTGTATCAGCAAGGGACTTACATGAAGGACTGGGAATCAAGACAGCATTTAAAGATTGGTTCCCAAGAATGACAGAATACGGATTTGAAGCTGGAAAGGATTTCAACATGCTCAAAAATGAGCGGGTTCAAATTGAAGGTACAAGAGAAGTAAAAAGAGAAATTATAGACTATCAAATTACCGTAGACATGGCCAAGCAGATTTGCATGATTCAGCGTACCGACAAAGGCAGACAGTACAGGGAGTATTTCCTGGAATTAGAAAAGGCATGGAACTCTCCAGAGCAGGTTTTCGCTAGGGCATTGCATATGGCCGATAAGATGGTTAATAGTTTAAAGGAACAGTGCAAGTTTCTTGGTGGACAGGTTATGGAACAACAAAAGGTGATTGAAGAACTTCAACCAAAAGCTTCTTATTATGACATGATCCTCCAATGTAAAGACCTCATTGCCACAACTACCATTGCAAAGGACTACGGGATGTCAGCAAAGAAGTTTAATGCAATGCTTCATGCTATGGGAGTGCAGTTTAAACAGGGAGATATTTGGGTG
>CAJTGE010000193.1 GCA_910575795.1 Clostridiaceae bacterium
TTGTCATTTTCCATGTCCTCCATTCCTTTGATAAATCTATTATAAACCAATATTGGTTTAATGTCAAATACTTTTAAACTTTATTTGGATTATTTTTCTTGACTTTTATTTAATATCAAATTAGAATGGAAGAAAGGAGGTTCATTTATGCTGGCATATAAAATAGATGTGATAGAAACGCTGAAGGAATCAGGGTATAATAGCACTAGAATATTAAGGGAAAATATACTTAGTCAATCCGCTATGCAGAAGTTGAGAAAAGGGGAAATGATAGGAATAAAGACATTGGAACAGCTTTGTGAATTATTAGATATGCAACCGGGAAATATAATAAAGTATGTAGAAAATAAACCAAAAAAAATTTAATTTTTCCGTTGACAATAAACCAAAATTAGTTTATAATGATATTATCAGATGGGGCAAGTAAATCTGAAATACGGAAAGAGAGGCAGGAATGGAGATAATGACAGATAAACAGGTAAGGTTTTTAACATGGTTAATAACCACAGCAACAGATAAATGCACATCCATTGAGGAAGTACACGAACTGAATCGGGAGATCAGAAAACATTCAGATGGACTGATCGATTTAGCAGTAAAGGAAGATAAAGAAAAGGAATAAAAATGAGAGCGGGACTTGCCACCGCTCTTTTCT
>CAJTGE010000194.1 GCA_910575795.1 Clostridiaceae bacterium
AGACGCAAAGGAGCCAGTTCGACATCGTTGCCCTGCTTAAGGAAAGGCCCAGGGCCTCCCATTCCTTTTCCTGGCGGTATAATGGAATGCCCAGCTCAAACTTCTGATGGATGAGCCATGCGATCGTGGAAGCAGACGCCAGGGAATGCATGACCGGGGAATACGGCGCCGGGGACTTCTCCATATAAGGTGTTCCGTTTTTGCGGCATGCCCTGCATTCATAGGTTTCCCGGTAATGGTCGATCACCTTGAGGCTGGCAGGGATGAACTGTACCTCGGTACGGACAAACTCCTCACCGACTTTTACCATGGCGCCTCCGCACCTTTCACAGATCTGTTCTCTCTCATCAATCGTGTGGAGCACTTTGCTGCGGGGAATGTCTTTTATCAGTTTTTCCCGCTGGCCGGTATATTTTCTTTTTCGCAGACGCTTTTCGACCGCCACCGGATCCGGCTCCTGCGCCTTCGGATCGGCGCAGGTTTCAATCTCATTAAAAAGAGACATCTGTCCCTCTATTTCAAGGGCAGACGTCTTCTCTGATTTTGTCCCATAAAGTTTACGGGTAAGGAAATCAACCTGCTCCTTCAGGAGCCGGACCTGCTGTTCCAGTTCTTTGATCTGCTTTTTGTACTCCTGTCCTATATC
>CAJTGE010000195.1 GCA_910575795.1 Clostridiaceae bacterium
AACTGAACCACTACCGGCTAAAGCCGGTAGGTTCGCTCTGCTGCTAAAGCAGCCTAAAGTTGTCTCTCCGCAAGATTATCATTATTTTTCTACGGTGATCCTACCTCGAAGTTATCAGAGTTATTTCTTTCCTGTAAATCTTGGTTTTGTATATATTCTCTGATAATTTCATCTGTAACATTTCCACTGCTTGCCACAAAATATCCTCTTGCCCACAAATGTTGTCCCCAAAATTGTTTGTTTAGTTCCTTATATTCCATCTGTAACTTTCTGGAGGTGTTGCCTTTTATATATTGTACCAGCTTACTTGCTGACAAGTGCGGCGGCACTGACACCAGCAGATGTATGTGGTCACTGCCCACATGCCCTGCCAAAATCTGCACTTCATTATTCTGGCAGACCATTCGGACTAGTTCCCTAGTTCTAACAGCTATTTTCCCTAACAATATGGGTTTCCGATATTTTGTTATCCATACTAAGTGATACTTTATGTCATATGTGCAATGTGCTGATTTCCTGTAATTTTCCATATTTTCACCTCAAGTTTAGTATTCCATTTTTTATGTCATCTAAACTTGAAGGTATGGGGTTTACCTAAAGGTTTCGCCTAAAGGCGAGGGTTTTAACCCCATTATACAGACAATAA
>CAJTGE010000196.1 GCA_910575795.1 Clostridiaceae bacterium
CCAATATCAAAAAAGGCGTTACGGTGGGAGGCGTTGTCGGGACGTATGAGGGCTACGCTTCATCCCCGCTGTACCTGTTTAGAAATGGTACATGGAGTAATTTACAGACGACGGGGGTGACAACGACACTTGGAGCTGATGATGCAGATGTGAAAAATGGCATACTGTACATCTATACATCCTTATTCGGAGATAAAATAGGATTTGCGAGGCTTAACCAGACGTTTAACCTGACAAATTATAAATATATAAAAGCAAAGATTAAGAGCGGGAGTTTTTACGGCCGGATAGGGATCGGTACGACGGCAGGTATTACAGCTCTTGCATCCCTGACGAAATATTCGGGAGAGTTGACTGCAGGAGTTGTGATTTTAGATATTTCATCCGTTTCAGGAAATTATTACATTTATTTAACAGCTCAACATAAAACTTCTGGTAATACAACAGTGCTGGGCGGCGCTGTACCATACGAAGAGTTATTCCTCACAAATGCTTAAACCGCATACATGCTGATTCTAAAGAAAGGAGGCGCTATGAACCAGACCGAAATAGAAGTTGCCCTTGCGGAGCATGGGAAAGAGATTGGCTCGCTTAAGCACCGGGTGGACGACATGGAAAGAATTGCGGATGCCGTCCACAGCCTGGC
>CAJTGE010000197.1 GCA_910575795.1 Clostridiaceae bacterium
CGCCCGGACTGAACCTTCCGCTTTGTCTCATTCTGCTGAACGGCTTTAAAATAAGATTTCACAAGCTGGCGCTGAACATTCCAGGCTAAATCATCAGTAAAAGACTTTACCAGCATGAGGTAGCCGGATTCTGTGACAAGGGTTACTTTTTCCGGAACACCACCTTGTGGTCTTTCAATACCAAGTGTCCGAATTTCGGACGGCTGGGTTAAAACAAAGAAATCTTCGCCTTCAACGAAATGATTCTTGTTATCATTAAATCTCTTTCTGGCTGTTCCATCTGCTCTTTCATGTACGGTATCAATATCCTTAAAAGTAACTACTCTCTGCCCGTTGAAATCCTTGATGGCTACATTCTGATTGTTCACTTTTACTACTTTTCCCGACATAACAAAATCTTCCTTTCTAAAAAATTCTTGTTTTTCCAGAAAAGAAATGTTATACTGAATATACAAGTCCTTTCTGGATTTGTTGATTGAGTAAACACATTGCCGGTCAAAGCTTCTGTGTTTGCTCTTTTTTAGTTTCAAGTTCCTTTTTCACAAGATCAGATACATACTGTGTCAACGACTTATTCTGTCGAATCGCCTCAATTTTGGCTTCTTTCTGTAACTCATCTTCTAATTTTAC
>CAJTGE010000198.1 GCA_910575795.1 Clostridiaceae bacterium
TAATTCAATTATACCATCAAGTGCAGGTTTGTGCCTTTTTTATGGACTAAAGTATTGATTTTTCAAGGTTCAGCACACCAATCGGTGTGGGAAGTTTGAGTTCATCAATAATAGAAATGTTTCTTTTTCAGGCGAAACAGTAAGTTTCTCTTTCATCAGGCGATCATTTTCTACCAGTTTTGTTACTGTAAAGCGGACTGGCAGCCCTTTAAAGTATAAAAGATCATTTTTCCATCTCTCCGCCTCCTCACCAGCTTATTTGACTTTAAAAGGTTTAGCTGGCGGGACACCGCGGACTGCGTAATTCCAAGCTGATCTGCCAAATCACCAACACATAAATCCTGCTCCATTAAAAGGAGCAGGATACGGATACGTGCAGGGTTCCCAAGCACCTTGAAAAATTCCGTTAATATATACAAATCGCTTTCCTTCAATTCTTTGGAAAAATGACTATCCTGATATTCTGTCAAAGGATCCCCCCCCAGACTGTCCGAAAACCCTGATCTTCATCCATTTGAAGTCATTTTGGACACTAAAAAATCAGGTTCATCGGACTTATTTTTCAATCCGTTACCTGACCTCGAAAACTGAATAAAATACACAATCCCTTATGCTGCTTTTTTCCCTAC
>CAJTGE010000199.1 GCA_910575795.1 Clostridiaceae bacterium
CTTTCTCCCGAAGTTACAGGGCCATTTTGCCGAGTTCCTTAACAATGCTTCTCCCGCCGGCCTTAGGATTCTCTCCTCATCCACCTGTGTCGGTTTACGGTACGGGTGCATACAGCGCTATAGCGGCTTTTCTTGACAGCCCGAATCACCGGCTTCCCTACTTTTCTTCGGTCCGCGTCACGCCTCCGGATTGCCGCGCGGCTTTTCCAGCGCGGCTCCTCCTTCGCTTGCCCCGGGTATTTCGCAAAAAAAAAAAAAAAAAAAAAAAAAAAAAAAAAAAAAAAACTGTATGCAGTACAGGAATTTCAACCTGTTGTCCATCGGCTACGTCTTCCGACCTCGCCTTAGGCCCCGACTTACCCAGAGCAGATCAGCTTTACTCTGGAAACCTTGGATATTCGGCCTGGAGGATTCCCACCTCCATCTCGCTACTCATTCCGGCATTCTCTCTTCTTAAAAGTCCACGCCTCCTTTCGGTAACGCTTCGTTCCTTTAAGAATGCTCCTCTACCAATGCATTCCTGCATTCCCAGGCTTCGGCGGTGTGTTTCAGCCCCGGACATTTTCGGCGCAGGACCTCTCGGCTAGTGAGCTATTACGCACTCTTTGAATGTGTGGCTGCT
>CAJTGE010000200.1 GCA_910575795.1 Clostridiaceae bacterium
TAAATAACCTGATTGTAGCAGAATATTGCTGCCCAAAAAGCAAATCAGGTATCGTTTATGCATAGCAACTGTCACTTTTTTAAGCTAAAGTCAACAAAGCTTGGAAAGAACCGGTAGATAGTGAGTACCTATACAAGACTGGAGCAAACCTGTATGATAGAAACAGATTTGCTCCAGTCTTTTATTTCACTTCATTTTTACCAGGCTTCCGGTAGTTCTCCGGCAGGCTTGGCGACCAGGGGAGCAGATCGTCCAGAAAACTGCGGTCTGTATCATCCAGATGCTTCGGGATCTCGGTAAGCAGATACTCAAAGTAATCATACGGTTTCAGATTGTTTGCTTTTGCAGTTTCCGCAATGCTGTAGATGATAGCGCTGGACTTTGCACCGGCAATGGTGTCGATCATCACCCAGTTTTTCTTGCCAATGCAGAACCCACGGATGGAATGCTCCGCAGCGTTATTGTCCATCGGCACTTCACCATCGTCCAGGAATACTTTCAGGTATTTCTCCTGATTCAGAGAATAATTGAAACCTTCCCACGTCTTGCTTTTCTGCGGCACTTTCGGGAGGTTTTCACGAACCCATGTGAAATAAGCCTCCACCAGGGGC
>CAJTGE010000201.1 GCA_910575795.1 Clostridiaceae bacterium
TTTATGGCATTCCTTTAATGGATCTGTAAAGTTTTCGGCGCATTTCCTCCCCAACTGAATCAAAAGATTCAGTTGGGGTACCCATGCGATATTTTTAATGGAGGATGACAATAGCGTGAAGCGCTCTTGCATTATAGGAATACTCATGTGGACTTTCAATTTCTCGTCGGCAGCCATAAAACGTACTATTAAATACTTTACCAAACAGAGCGTAAAGCCCATGGCTTCAGCCATGGGGATATAAGCGACTGGCAGAAATAATATAATGCAACAACAAACGAATGTTCGATTTTTGTTACATTATATAAAATAATGTTGTATAATGTTTTTATGAAGCATAAAACCAACAACAATATATGTTATTCATGTAAATATCACATCATCTGGTGCCCAAAATACCGGCGGAAAGTATTGGTCAATGGCGTTGACACACGGCTGAAAGAACTGATCCTGCAGGTTGCTGACGAACACTACGCAGAGATCATTGAGCTGGAGATCATGCCGGATCACGTCCATATCCTGTTGGAAGTTGATCCGCAGTACGGCATCCATAAATTCGTCAAACAGATGAAAGGCCGCTCCTC
>CAJTGE010000202.1 GCA_910575795.1 Clostridiaceae bacterium
GGATCACAAAGGTGGGCCGTATCATCCGCGCGTGCCGGATCGACGAGCTCCCCCAGCTTTTCAACATTTTAAAGGGGGAAATGAGCCTGGTGGGGCCCAGGCCGGAGCGGCTGGAGCATGTGGAGAAATATTCGCGCGACATCCCGGAATTCCCCTACCGGCTCAAGGTAAAGGGCGGCCTGACCGGGTACGCGCAGGTATACGGCAAATACAACACGACAGCGTATGACAAGCTGAAGCTGGACCTGACCTACATCCAGAACTACAGCCTCCGCCTGGACATTGAGATCCTGTTCCAGACGGTGCGGATCCTGTTCATGAAGGAGAGCACGGAGGGCTTCAGCGAGGAGGCGAGCACAGCGATGACGGATTACAGTAAATCGCGGATGGGGGGCGGGGCATGAAAAGGCTGTGGATATGGAACCATGACGCGGCCTATATGTTCCATAACCGTTCCGGGCGGCATTACTGGTTTGCAAAGTATATCCGGGCGTATGGCTTCGAGCCGGTGGTATTCTGCGCCGGCACGAACCATTTTGACGGGACGCGGATGGAATTTAAAGGGAGGTACATGGCGGATAC
>CAJTGE010000203.1 GCA_910575795.1 Clostridiaceae bacterium
GTCCATCCCACGGCCATGGCCCCGCCCCCGTGAAGGAAATAGCGCTGATCCCCAATCTGCTGCCAGCCTGTGAGCATCACGCCGTCCAGGTTGAAATAATACCAGTAGCCGTTGATATACTCCCATCCGCCCCGGCGCAGGCTCCCGTCCGGGAAGCGCCAGGACCACTGCCCGTTTTCCGGGTTCTGGTTCCAGCCCACGGGGAGCGCGGTTCCCTGGGACACAGAGCCGTCCTTATTCTGCTGGCCCTTGCCGTCCGACACGTAGCGGTCCGTGATCTCCAGATCGCCCGATTCCAGCCAGTCGCTTTTCCCCCCGTACTTCTTCTGCTCATCCGTGCCGGGGATAGTGCGGATCTTAAACATATACTCCCCTGCTTCGGTCATGTAGGGGTAAAAATTGTATTTGGTCGCCGTCGTGTCCGGAACCTTGTAAACGGATTTCTTTCCCCGGTAAAGCTGCAGCTCATAGTGCCCGGAGGTGTTCTCCGGCTTCTCCCACCTGGCCTCTCCTAAGTTGTTCTCGAACCAGTAGGCGTCCTTCGGGGCGTCGTAATCGCCTTTGACGGCCTTGAC
>CAJTGE010000204.1 GCA_910575795.1 Clostridiaceae bacterium
ACATTTTTATAAAACATAACGGCCGCCGTCCAGTTTCCGGCTGCCATCCAGCTTCCATGTCCCGTCAAGACGGTTCAGCTTTGTCATATAGCTGTGCGTTTCCACAGAAATACCTGCGCCTGACTGAACCCGCAACTGCTGTTTGGCCTGCATTTTTTCCGCTGCCTCTGTCTGTACCTGTACCCCGCTCTCTGTCGCCGCATCCGCCCACGCTGTCTGAATAAGATGCAGCCCGGAATCGGATGACACGTTTGTCTCAACAGTGCTGTCTACCTTCAGCCGTTCCCCTGCCTCAGGCCCTGCGGGAGTCTCTGCCTGTATCCGGAGAGAGGTTTCTGTCTTTATGTCCGGTTCTGTCTCCCCGGCAAAGCGCAGTTGTTCCTCTGTCTGTATATCTTCCGGGACTCCTGTCCCTGTTCGGAGCTGAACTGGATAGAAATCCAGGGAACCGGAGCTGTCATAGCCGTTCAGCCTTCGTGTCCCGTCCAGCTTCCAGCTCCCATCCAGCCTTAAATAGGCCAGGTTATAGCGGGGGAAGAATTCGCCCCGG
>CAJTGE010000205.1 GCA_910575795.1 Clostridiaceae bacterium
GCGGCCGGGCGCTCCTGGGCAGCCGGTTTCGTTTGTTTACTGACTTCGGGAAGCAGGAACAAAAAGGGAAGGGAGTGGAACGGGATGCTCTGTAAATGGGAGGCGCTTCCGGAATTTATGAGGACAGAGGAGGTGCGCCCGTACTATCAGGCGCTGTACCGCCGCCGGGCGGGGCTGGCCGTAAAGCGGACGTTTGACTTTGCCGCGTCGTCTGTGCTCCTGGCGCTTTTGGCGCCGCTTTTTTTGTTTCTGGCTGTTTTGGTTAAGCTGGACTCGGAGGGGCCGGCATTTTACCGCCAGGAGCGGGTGACGCAGTATGGGAGGCGGTTTTACATATATAAGTTCCGGACTATGGCAGAGAATGCGGACAGGAAGGGCAGCCTGGTGACGGTCGGGGATGACGCGAGGATCACGCGGGTGGGAAGGAAGCTTAGGGGCTGCCGCCTGGACGAGATCCCGCAGCTTATCAATATCTGGAAGGGCGAGATGACCTTTGTGGGGACGCGTCCGGAGGTGGCGGGGTATGTGAGGGCGTACACAAAGGA
>CAJTGE010000206.1 GCA_910575795.1 Clostridiaceae bacterium
CAAAGAATAATGCCAACGCTGGGATTTTCGTGGGGCTTCTTTACATCCCGGTCTAACGCTTCAAGATAAAACTGCATTTTTCCCAAGTATTCCGGTTTGAAATCATCAATTTTCAACTCAATTGCAACAAGGCATTGTAGCTCCCTATGAAAAAAGATTAAATCCGTATAATAGTCGTTCTTTCCTACTTGAAGATGATATTCTTCTCCCATAAAAATAAAATCCCTGCCAATTTCCAGTAAAAATTTTTTCATGTTCTTCAAAATGGCCTTTTTCAAATCATATTCCCTATAAGGCTCGGGCAGATCTAAAAACTCCAACATATACATGTCTCTGATTATGTTCGCAGGCGCAGCATGGGATATGGCGGAAGGCGCTTTACCGTCTGATAGCATTAAACGCTCATAATATCCGCTGTCAATCTGCCGTTCCAGTTCTTTTGCTTTATACTTTTCCCGAGAGGCCAGCTTCAAATAGAATAATCTCTCTGCATCCGATTTTGTCTTTGACATGATATGCAAATTATTTGACCATGTATTTTCTC
>CAJTGE010000207.1 GCA_910575795.1 Clostridiaceae bacterium
ACATTTTTATAAAACATAACGGCCGCCGTCCAGTTTCCGGCTGCCATCCAGCTTCCATGTCCCGTCAAGACGGTTCAGCTTTGTCATATAGCTGTGCGTTTCCACAGAAATACCTGCGCCTGACTGAACCCGCAACTGCTGTTTGGCCTGCATTTTTTCCGCCGCATCTGCCTGCACATGTACCCGGCCCTCCATCTCCGTCTCCGGCCGCGCTGCCTGAATAAGGCGCAGCCCGGAACCGGATGATACGTCCTTTTCTACAGCACTGTTTACACGAAGCTGCTGCTCTGTATCCGGTCCTGCGGTGGTTCCCCCCTGTATCCGGAAGGTATTTTCTGCCTTTATGTCCGGTTCCGCCTCCCCGGCAAAGCGCAGTTGTTCCTCTGTCTGTATATCTTCTGCGCCTCCCAGGCTGATCCGCAGCTTTGCCGGATAGAAGTCCAGGGAACCGGAGCTGTCATAGCCGTTCAGCCTTCGTGTCCCGTCCAGCTTCCAGCTCCCATCCAGCCTTAAATAGGCCAGGTTATAGCGGGGGAAGAAT
>CAJTGE010000208.1 GCA_910575795.1 Clostridiaceae bacterium
GAGAAAATACATGGTCAAATAATTTGCATATCATGTCAAAGACAAAATCGGATGCAGAGAGATTATTCTATTTGAAGCTGGCCTCTCGGGAAAAGTATAAAGTAAAAGAACTGGAACGGCAGATTGACAGCGGATATTATGAGCGTTTAATGCTATCAGACGGTAAGGCGCCTTCCGCCATATCCCAGGCTGCGCCTGCGAACATAATCAGGGACATGTATATGTTGGAGTTTTTAGATCTGCCCGAGCCTTATAGGGAATATGATTTGAAAAAGGCCATTTTGAAGAACATGAAAAAGTTTTTACTGGAAATTGGCAGGGATTTTATTTTTATGGGAGAAGAATATCATCTTCAAGTAGGAAAGAACGACTATTATACGGATTTAATCTTTTTTCATAAGGAACTACAATGCCTTGTTGCAATTGAGTTGAAGATTGATGATTTCAAACCGGAATACTTGGGAAAAATGCAGTTTTATCTTGAAGCGTTAGACCGGGATGTAAAGAAGCCCCACGAAAATCCCAGCGTTGGCATTATTC
>CAJTGE010000209.1 GCA_910575795.1 Clostridiaceae bacterium
AAAGTCCAGCTAAGAAATGTCAATAGGTAAAATGAAAAATGTTTAAAAAGTTTTTTTCAAGCAACTGATGTAAAAAAGGGTAACATTAATAAACCCATTATTATGGGATTTTTAAAATAGGGTTCCGATCCCCATCAGGCAGCGGTGCTCACAGATCCTTGGTGTTCTGCTGCATAACGCTGACAGTGTTCTTCCGGTGTGATGAGCTCAAAGGGCTTATTATCCCGGAGCATGGCGAAGATAGTGTTACAGATTTTGTGCATGACAGCACCGACAGCAACGATCTTTTTCTTGCCGGCACATTTACGGACGTAATAATCGTAAATGACCGGATTTACGGGCATCTTTGCTGCTTTGTCCACTTTCAGGTTGTTGATGGCGGCCATATGTAGGATACGCCTAGCAAGGCTGGAGCCCCGCTTGGACATGTGGACCCTGTCCCCATGGAACTTGCCGGAATCGTTTACACCGGGATCCATCCCAAAGTAAGCATAGAGTTTCTTAGGCGAGGAAAACAGGTCAAAGGAACCCATTTCCG
>CAJTGE010000210.1 GCA_910575795.1 Clostridiaceae bacterium
GGAATTCGAGAACTGCAGCCTCAAAGACATTGAAGAGAAGTATATCCTGTCAGGAGAAATTTCAGTTTCTAAGGTCGGTGTACAGAAAAATACGACAAACCAAATGGTGGAGAGTATTGGGACAGAGGACAAGAGCAATAACGAGGGTAATATCACCTATGATATTATGTTCATGGCTGAATATCCAGGAGAACAGGGGAAACTGATTAAACTTTACATCAACCTGGAAATTCAAAACAAGTACCATCCCGGGTATCCGCTGGAGAAAAGGGGTATATTTTATGCTTCCAGGCGGCTGTGTTCCCAGTTGCTAAAGATCGACAAAAATACTGATTACGGCCAGCTCCTGAAAGTGTACAGTATATGGCTGTGCATGGGGGATGATGTGTCAGATGAAAATGCTGAAACTGTCACCAGTTACGGATTCGAGAAAAAGGATGTGATAGGAGAGGTAAACGTGCCACGGGAAAACTATGACCTGATGGACATAATCATAATCCGTATTAATGACGAAGCCGAGATA
>CAJTGE010000211.1 GCA_910575795.1 Clostridiaceae bacterium
CCCGGGTGCTCTGTAAGAGATACCCTCCGGATCTGGTTTTCCATCTCCTGGAACCGCTTCACATAGCGGGCTGTAAAGATTACGCCTTTTTCCCCGGTTGATTTGTTGGCCAGGAAATCACAGCCCATCCGGGTCACCTCGTAGCATTTGTTTTCTTTCCCGCTGGCATCCTTGTAGGATGAAGGGATGAAGAAATCACTCACGGACATTTGTCCTTCAGTCATTATCTGGATATAGCCCCTTCTATCTTTCCTTCCCTCAATCTTTTTCAGCAGATCACTGTGCGCCACTTCCATCATCTCAGCCACTTCCAAAGTGGTGATTGTTGTTTTTCTTAATTCGTTCAAATATGTTCCTCCTGATTTTATACCCCGTTGTTAATGTGCAATATCTTCCAAATTCACATCCTTTAGCCCTCAAAATTTATGCAATATTTTTCTTGACGCACCCATTTTCTTTTCAATAAAATAGAATACAATTACATGAAAGGAAATAATATCTATGAGCTACTACACCACTATC
>CAJTGE010000212.1 GCA_910575795.1 Clostridiaceae bacterium
GCTCCTGGATACCGTGGATTTGGTAATCTTTACAGCGGCGGTATCCGGCCCGGACAGGTGCGCATTGGAATTTGAAGCCTGCTGGAACATTAACGTGGAAGGAACCGGGCGCTTTATCCGCGAAGCGCTGGAGCGGGGGGCAAGGGTGCTGTTTTTCTCCAGCGACGCCGTTTTTGGGGATATACCGGGACATATCTATACAGAGGAATCGGAGACAAAGGGGGACACGGCTTATGGAAGGATGAAAAAGGCGGTGGAGGATCGGTTTTTAGGACATCCGCTCTTTAAAGCGATCCGCCTTTCATATGTCGCCTCCTCGGGCGATCATTTTGTTACATACTGCCTGGACTGCATCCGGAACGGGGAGGCGGCAGAGGTGTTCCACCCGTTTTACAGGAATTGCACTGTGCTCACGGACGTGGTGGATATAGTGCTCTGGTTTGCCCGGCATTTTGATGCGTATAAGCCGTCTGTGTTAAACGCGGCCGGGCCGGAACTGGTGAGCCGGATCCGTAT
>CAJTGE010000213.1 GCA_910575795.1 Clostridiaceae bacterium
AGGTGGTGGAACGAGAGGCGGAGGCAGTGCGCCTTATGTTCCAGCTCTATGCCTCCGGAAAGGGATACAAGGCTATTGTGGGACGGATTAACAGGGAAGGCTATCGAACTAAGCTGGATAACGCTTTTTCAGTGGCATAGATAAAATCAATTCTCACAAATCCGGTATATATTGGGAAGGTGCGTTATGACGTAAGGAGAGACTGGAATGAAAAACGAAGGAACAATATCAATCCCAATCCTATTGTTGCAGACGGAAAACATGAAGCAATCATACCGGAGGAGTTATGGGAACAGGTTCAGTTTATGATTTCGCAGAAGAATGGAAAGCCAGCCAGAATCTACGACGGTGAATATCCGCTGACAGGTATCCTAAAATGCCCTCAATGTGGCGCAGGCATGGTGATTTCCAGGACAACGAACCGAAACAAAGACGGCAGCAAACAGAAGCTTACCTATTACGCCTGTGGGAACTGGAAAAATAAAGGAACCACCGTATGCCACAGCAATATGGT
>CAJTGE010000214.1 GCA_910575795.1 Clostridiaceae bacterium
AACACGAAGACTTTCCGGTGTCGATGCGCCCAGGGGAAACACCCGTACCCATCCCGAACACGCAGGTTAAGACCTGGGCGGCCGATGATACTATGCTGGAGACGGCATGGGAAAGCAGGTGGATGCCGGATTCTTTTTAAAATATGCGCTTAAAGCGATTTGCAAATAGAACGGACATGTCTTATCAGATATGTCAACCTACACCAGCAGGGAAGTGCTGTTCTATATAACTGGTTTTTACCAGTGATTAGTGAATCTGAGTCTCTCGGGTTTGCTAATGACTGATAAAGTTCAGTCAGGTATGTACCTTGAAAACCGCATATTGAAATAAATCTGATAGAAATATCAAGACATCCAAGGTGTTACAGCGACGAAAGAAGCTGTAGCCAAACCGATATCAGACAAAAGTCTGAAAACCAAAACCAGGGGATGTAACGCTATACATCCTCAGACCCTTTTTGTATACCCGTATGGAAAGGGGACTGGTTAAGCTGATAAGAGCACAG
>CAJTGE010000215.1 GCA_910575795.1 Clostridiaceae bacterium
GGCAGAAAATTTCTGGGGAGTCGCCGTGCGCGAAGTAAAATCCTCGCTTGATTTCCTGAACCAGAATGAAGGCGTATACCGTCCGGGGGAGGCGATCCCGGTAATGAAACGCGGATGCGTCAATGTCATCTGCCAGGCAGGAACGCCTGCGCCCGGAGGCATCGTCTATATCCGGACAAAAGCAGACCAGGCGAAACCGAACGCCGTTGTGGGAGGCTTTGAGGCAACGGCTGACGCAGGCAATAACATAGCGCTTACAAATGCCCAGTGGAAAGGCGCGGCAGATGCAAACGGGGTGGCGGAGCTGCGTATCCTGACAATCCTGAACGTATAAGGAGGGGAACATAAATGGCATTTAAAAATGTAGGAACCTTTGACCTGGGGAAGGCCGCCACCAGGTCTGCGCAGGGCGGGAATGCGGCCGTCTTTAACATGGATGCGGCCGGGATTGCCTCCGGGCAGGCGTTTTTGAGTTCAGAGCTGGAAAAGCGCGACACGCTGGT
>CAJTGE010000216.1 GCA_910575795.1 Clostridiaceae bacterium
GTGCTGTCATCGACATTTGACAAATTTTGCTATGTGACAGTCCGGCATCTTCCCCGCTTTTTTGATTACAAAACGCATCTGACCTACTCAAAAATGGAATATGTGGATGAATATGCCGACATCGAACATCCGCTGATCCGCAATGCAATGCAAATGCTCGACATGCATGAAATCAGGCTGACATATGATTCGGATCTCCCTGCCCGGAGCGGGCTGGGAACCAGCAGCTCATTTGCCGTGGGGATGCTGAATGCGTTCTACTGTTTAAAGGGCAGGTATGCAGATAAAAAAAAGCTGGCCGATGAATCGATTTACCTCGAACGCGTTTTATGCGGGGAGGAGGGCGGATGGCAGGATCAGATTGCAGCCGCATACGGCGGATTTAACAGGATCCAGTTTAGCGCATACGGATATGAGGTTTATCCGGTCATTATAAGTCCGGAACGGAAAATCCGGCTTCAGCAGAATCTGCTCCTGTTTTTTACAGGCTTCGTTAGGTA
>CAJTGE010000217.1 GCA_910575795.1 Clostridiaceae bacterium
CCGGACGCCGGGATATGGCATTCCTTATCCTGCTCTACAGCACCGCTGCCCGGCTGGACGGGCTCCTGTCGATGAAGAACAGCCAGCTCCACCTGTCGGACGAAAAACCATATGCGGTTATTATCGGGAAAGGAAATAAGATCCGCACCCTTTACCTGCTGCCCAAGACCGTCGCGCATTTAAAGCGTTACCTGGCAGAGTTCCATGGGGAAACACCGGATCCGGAAGCTTATGTCTTTTATTCCCGTAATACTGGATGCCATGGGAAGCTGGCCCAGCCTGCCATCAGCAAGATGTTGAGGAAATATGCCAAGATGGCGCATGAGGTCTGCAGTGATATGCCGCTAGGGCTCCATGCACACCAGCTTCGCCATTCGAAGGCTTCACACTGGCTGGAGGATGGGATGAACATCATACAGATTTCATTTTTACTCGGCCACGAACAGCTCCAGACCACGATGGTTTACCTTGATATCACTGTGGAAGAGAAAGCAA
>CAJTGE010000218.1 GCA_910575795.1 Clostridiaceae bacterium
CGGGAGATCAGAAAACATTCAGATGGACTGATCGATTTAGCAGTAAAGGAAGATAAAGAAAAGGAATAAAAATGAGAGCGGGACTTGCCACCGCTCTTTTCTTTTGAAAAATCTCCCACGACAAGAGGCGGCAGTGATGCCGTTCCTCACGAGAAGATTCTGTGATACAAGGCGGCAGGGAAACTTGCCGTTTTATTATAGTAGCCTGCTTAACTCGGTTAAATTGCCATGTTCATCCATAATAAGAGAGTTCCAAGTGTCATCATCGGGATTGTATTCTCGCAATATTTGACCGGCCTCCAAAAACTCGGATAAACTAACGCCGAGAGCAGATGCTATTTTTCTCAGGTTTTCTACACTGAGAGCGTATTTATTTGCTTCATATTGCCGTATTGTTATTTCAGCCAATCCAGTCACTACGCCAAGCTGTTTCTGTGTTACTTGGCGTGCCTTGCGAATAATTTTAATTTTTTCGCCAATAGCCATAG
>CAJTGE010000219.1 GCA_910575795.1 Clostridiaceae bacterium
CCGGGGAACCGTTGGGGTGTTATGTCAGCCGCCGGACGAAAGAAAGGAGGCTGGTGCTATGGTTACATATTCGGATCTAATCCAGTTTGTAATTATGCTTTGCGCTGTTGTAACTGTCGTTATTTACGCAACACGCAAAAAATAGCGCCCCTGCTCTGGTAAAGTAAGGCGCTATTTTTTGCCCTAGATTCCCGGCGGCCAGGTGTACACTGGCCAACGGTTCTCCTGTTAAGCATATTATATGTCAGACTGAATGATTTGTCAAATGTAAAAACCGCCCCTGCGCCAACAGGAACGGTTCTTACATAGATTCTATACCCTGACTGTGCGCCAGAGATGATGCAATCTAACAGTCAAAAAAATTGTACCATCTCCAGCGCCTCCTGTCAAAGGTATGGCGTTATTTTTATACAAAAATTTGGCTGCCTTGCGCAGCCGGACAAACAAGAAAGGAGAATGGTACTAATGGCA
>CAJTGE010000220.1 GCA_910575795.1 Clostridiaceae bacterium
TACTTTTCAATGGGCGAATAGTTCATGGAAACCGTTGAGATAATGGGCTTCCCGGAGGCCATGTATTCAAACAGCTTCCTTGAGCTGTTCCCCCGGCTCCAGTTGTACATATTTTGTGAATAATTCAATATATTGACCGAGGAACGGCTCAGGATATACGGCACAAACTGACCGTTTACATATCCCTTCATATGCACCCGCGTCAGGCCGTTTTCCTGAACCATGCGCTTTAAGTCTTCCTCCTCCTCCCCGGCCCCGTAAATGAGGAATTCAATGTCTGTCTCCTCTTTCAAAAGCGCGGCCGCCCGGATCAGCAGCTCCAGGTGGTTCACCTTCCGCAGCGTCCCCACATACGTCACACGGAACGCGTCCGGGCCGGGGTCCGCATCCCCCGGCCGCATTTCCCGGATCTGTTTTACGTATTCCTGCAGGTCAATCCCGTTGTTGATATAAAAGCATTTCCTGA
>CAJTGE010000221.1 GCA_910575795.1 Clostridiaceae bacterium
GGTGTCATTGCTGAGGGTGAAGCAGAAAGAAGGGCAGACTGATGGCAGGCAGAAAGGCTCACAGATTCCAGACGTTCCGGACCCGGATCAGGGAACTGCCGTTTGTATGCAAGGCGGCAATCATCCTGGGAGTTATTGTCCTGGTAAGGTTCGGTTCATCCTATCCGCTCCCGTTCGTGAATACGGATTACATGCGGATGCTCCTTGGTATCCAGGGGCTCGCTTTTTTAAATACCATCACCGGCGGCTCTATGCAGCAGATGTCCTTTTTCGCGCTGTCGATCAGCCCATATATCACAGCCTCCATCATCATGCAGCTCATGGCAGTGGTGTTCCCATCCCTGGAGGAATTACAGAAGGATGGGAAGACCGGCCAGGAGAAGTTTAAGCGGATTACACAGGCCGTAGCAGTCACGCTGTCCATCGTCCAGTCTATATCAATGGCCGTCGGCCTTGGGGCGAAG
>CAJTGE010000222.1 GCA_910575795.1 Clostridiaceae bacterium
GGGTTTTAGTAGCCTGCGAGGAATCGCAGGCAGTCACAAAAGAACTGCGCAGGCTGGGCCATGAGGCTTACTCCTGCGACATAGAGCCCTGTTCAGGCGGGCATCCGGAGTGGCACTTACAGCAGGACGTAACACAGCTTCTGAAAATCAGATGGGATATGGTTATCGCTTTCCCTCCATGTACCGATCTGGCCGTATCCGGGGCAAGATATTTTGAGCAGAAAAGAAAGGACGGACGCCAGCAGAAAAGCATTGAGTTTTTTATGATGTTTGCGAATTGTGGCTGCCCGAAGACAGCAATCGAAAACCCGATAGGGATCATGTCCGGCATATACCGGAAACCTGATCAGATCATCCAGCCATGGCAGTTTGGACACGGCGAAACAAAAAGGACATGCCTGTGGTTAAAGGGCCTTCCGAAGCTGAAGCCTGTGGATATTGTCCCGGGCAGGGAACAAAG
>CAJTGE010000223.1 GCA_910575795.1 Clostridiaceae bacterium
GGGCAGTAGTAACAATCTGAACCACCAAAGAAAGACCTGCCGCATAACTGACAGGTCTTTTTTGTCCTATGCGCATGCATATTTAACAGCTTCCTCAATCATCTCCCTGATCTGTGCCATCGACATAGGCTCAGAAATATTACCGCATCTAATAATATCTTTGTTATGGTACTGGTTCCATGAATTCTGCCCCAGAGAACAATGATAATCAGTCCATGCCTCCCCAGTTACGCGGTTGTAATTAACCTGAAGATATTCACTGGAACAGTATCCGTCTAAGTTTTTGCTTTCCCCTGCGATTTTCTTAATGCCTTTAATTTTTAATGTATTTGTCATTGATTTATCCTCCTCAAATTGTGTTTTGTTTTAACTGTCCTTATTATACCACGCAATGCGTGGAAAAGCAATAGTTTTTAATTACTATTTTTAAATTTATTCCTGAAAAAGGCTACGGACAAAT
>CAJTGE010000224.1 GCA_910575795.1 Clostridiaceae bacterium
CCTTGCAGCATCCGCAAACTGATGGATTGCTTTTCCGTCCTCAATGAGCCGATCCAGGGGCTTCGCATTGGGATCCGACGCCTTGGCCTGTATCAGAGCCAGCTTAAAGAACTGATCCCGCTTCTCAGCAGCGCTCATCCACCGATCCGGCGCCGGCACTCCCATCAGGAAATCCTTGTTCCCGCTCAGAAGATTCTTTAAATCCCTGTCCTGTTCCCCCAGCTTCTCCCCGATCACCTGTTCCATCAGAGCCGATTTCTCCGTTTCCTCCATGTCTTTATTTACCTGAGCCTGGAAAGCCATCACCACCCCCGCCGCCTTTTTCAGCGTATCCAAATCGCCGATCAGCTCCCGGCCCAGCTTTTCCTTTTTCCCTGTTATCCCCGCCTCCATCTGGTTCCAGTGTTCTCCCATGCAGCAGGCTACGCGGTTTGCTTCCAGATTTGATTCCCCGCTCT
>CAJTGE010000225.1 GCA_910575795.1 Clostridiaceae bacterium
CCGTATTTCGGCGGCGGGGCGGTCCTGTTTGAAAAGCCTGCGGCGCCCATTGAAACCATAAATGACCTGGACGGGGATGTGGTGAATTTCTTCCGGGTGATCCGGGATGAAGAAAGCCGAAAAAAGCTCGTGGACTGGCTGCGGCATACACCCTATGCCCGGGAGGCGTATGAGGAGAGTTTTAAGCGGCCGCCGCGGGATGCGGTTGAGCGGGCGGGATATTTTGCGGTGCGGTCCATGCAGAGCCACGGGTTCCGGCTGAACGAAAACTGCGGGTGGAAAAAGGATGTCCACGGCCGGGAAGCGGCCTATGCGCTCCATAACTGGAACCGGCTTCCGGAATCACTCGGAGAGACAGCCGCCCGGCTTAAGCAGGTGCAGATCGAGAACCGGCCGGCGCTGGAGCTGATAAAGGCATTTAACCACGAAAATGTGCTGATATACGCGGATCCGCCCT
>CAJTGE010000226.1 GCA_910575795.1 Clostridiaceae bacterium
GTTGTATACGGCCCGGAAGGGATCGGGAAAAGCACGTTTGCCTCCCGCTTCCCGGATCCGGTGTTTATCGATACGGAAGGCAGCACAAAGGACATGGATGTGGCAAGGACCGAGCCGCCGGGGAGCTGGGCCATGCTCCTGGAACAGGTGAAGTATTTTATCACGCACCCGGAACTTTTAAAGACCCTGGTAATTGATACGGCGGACTGGGCGGAGCAGCTCTGCGTGACGGATATATGTGCAAAATACATGAAGTCAGGGATTGAAGATTTCGGGTATGGGAAGGGATATACCTTCCTGCAGGAGGAATTTGGGAAGTTCTTAAACCTCCTGACAGAGCTGGTGGAGAAAACGGGCGTGCATGTCGTTTTAAATGCCCACGCGAAAATGCGCAAATTTGAACAGCCGGATGAGATGGGGGCATACGACCGCTGGGAAATGAAGCTCAGCAAAGG
>CAJTGE010000227.1 GCA_910575795.1 Clostridiaceae bacterium
GAATTCCCGATCATAAAATCCGCATGCTTTAAAAGCGTCAGGAAATATTCAAACCGCAGCGAGGGATACAGGCAGAACCGCCGCTCTCCTTCCATCCGCTTATACTCATTCAGCAAAATCTCGGATCCCTTATCATTATTCGGATAAATCACAATATAATTCCTCCCGGATTCCAGGAGCGCGTCCACCACTTCCTGGATCTTTTTCCCCATGTTCGGGTAGTCGGTTGTAACCGGATGGTACATAAAAATTCCGTAATGTTCATAGGGAATATCATACCTGGCCTTCGCCTTATCAATCGAAGGGAGCGAGCCTGACAGCATGATATCAATATCCGGCGAGCCAATCACGTGGATCCGCCGCGCCTCCTCCCCGAGCTGCACAAGCCGCTTCCCGGCCTCCTCATTGCACACCAGGTGCAGGTGGGCAAACTTGGAGATCGCGTGGCGGATC
>CAJTGE010000228.1 GCA_910575795.1 Clostridiaceae bacterium
CGGTAATCGAAAATCACGCTGTGCCCTAGGCCAGAGTCTGTAGTGTTCATTTCATCCAGCTCCAGGCGCAAAATTTTTATTTCTCTTATAACCTTCTGATACCCTTCCAGCCGCTCCCTTGTCATCTGCACCGGCCCCGCCTCCTTACTTTATGTATCTGCTGTTTCCGTGCTGCCTGTGGTACAGGGCAATCTGCACGTATGTCACAGAATGCCCGCAGTCCAATGTTACCAGATGCTTATATTTTCCTGTCACCCGGCTTTTACGTATAACCGGACGGACGTCCTCCCGCGTGCCGCTTCCCCTCCGGACATCCCTCACCCGGAAGACGTCCCCGATCCGGACGTTCCTCCGGCAATGCGCCACTTCCTCCTGCGTAACCGCGCCATTTGCGACCGCACGGAGGTACTTTATCTTTTCCAGGCTTATTTCAATCACTTCCTTTTTC
>CAJTGE010000229.1 GCA_910575795.1 Clostridiaceae bacterium
AGGAAAGACCAGAAGGGAAACCGGAAAAATGCCTGAATGGGCGGCACAGCACAGTAACCCGGGGGAGCGAAGGATCCGCTCCTCCTTGTTATATAAATTTTAACAGAGAAAAGGAGAACCAAACCATGGCAGACAATTGCAGAAAACACAAAATCAACGATGTAAACCATTACACCCACAGGACGCCCGACACAGACTGCGCCTGTACCGGAGAGGGCGGTTCGGAGCGCGGCCAGGGGAGAGGCCCGGCTACGGATCCGGCATTGACGGCAAAATCGCAGCCTCCGCTCCTGCACCCGCAGACGCCGGAAGCGAGCGGGCCGGCGAAAGAAGGAAAATGACAGTAGGATACTCAGATATAAAGCCCGGGTGTAAAAGCCCGGGCTTTTTCTGATCCGGAAAGGAAAGATATGACAGAAAAACAGATGTTTGATTTGCTTGTAGCA
>CAJTGE010000230.1 GCA_910575795.1 Clostridiaceae bacterium
TATAGTAAACGACGTTAATTCTTTCCGTTTGACTCTAGGAAAAAGAGCATAAAGTAGCAAGCTTGTCATTGGGCTTCTTAAAAGTTGAAAACCAATTATCAAGGACTCCAACTAACTTTTCAAGAGTCTCCCAGAATCTGTTATGTGTTTTCTCACGACGAGTAACCCTCCATACCTGCTCGATCGGATTAAGATCAGGTGAATATGGCGGGAGGGAGATTATGGTTGCAGCTTCTTTAATGTCTGCATACTGCCCGTCTTCATTGATAAGACGTTTTGCTTTTTTGTGCCAGGGAGCATTGTCCATCACGATGTAAAGGTGTTTGCCATCCTCTACAGGATGTGATGCGAGGAATTCACGTATACATGTTATCGTTGTCTCATAATTGAACCAGTCCGGCTTTGTGATGAAGAGTTCGCCTGTTTCTGGAATCACAAAACCG
>CAJTGE010000231.1 GCA_910575795.1 Clostridiaceae bacterium
TCGGCGGCGGGGCGGTCCTGTTTGAAAAGCCTGCGGCGCCCATTGAAACCATAAATGACCTGGACGGGGATGTGGTGAATTTCTTCCGGGTGATCCGGGATGGGGAGAGCCGGGGCAAGCTCATGGACTGGCTGAAATATACACCGTATGCCAGGGAGGCGTATGAGGAGAGCTTTCAGCGGCAGCCTCGGGATGAGATAGAGCGGGCCGGGTATTTTGCAGTCCGGTCCATGCAGAGCCACGGGTTCCGCCTGAATGAAAACTGTGGGTGGAAAAAGGATGTCCACGGCCGGGAAGCGGGGTATGCGCTCCGTAATTGGAACCGGCTCCCGGAATCACTCGGAGAGACAGCCGCCCGGCTTAAGCAGGTGCAGATCGAGAACCGGCCGGCGCTGGAGCTGATAAAGGCATTTAACCACGAAAATGTGCTGATATACG
>CAJTGE010000232.1 GCA_910575795.1 Clostridiaceae bacterium
TGGAATTCCAGGCTGGATACGCTGCAGGCCGCAATTCTGCTGCCAAAGTTCAGGGCTTTTGAGGAATATGAGCTTGAGCGGGTGAATGAGGCGGCGGCGTGGTATACAGAGGAGCTGACCGATATTGTGAAGACGCCGGTTATTCCAGAGAATTTCCGTTCCAGTTGGGCGCAGTATACAATTCAGCTTGAAAATAAAGAAAAAAGAGACGGTCTCCAGGCTTTTCTCGAAAAACAGGGCATTCCGACAATGGTTTATTACCCCATTCCTCTTCATCAGCAGGAGGTCTATCAAACAAATCCGGTTTATCAGGCATGCCCGGCAACAAAGCGGCTCTGCGAGCGTGTGCTGTCCCTGCCTATGCACCCTTATCTGGGCAGGGAGGATGTCAGGATGGTAAGCGGGCAAATCAGAACCTATTTGAAATA
>CAJTGE010000233.1 GCA_910575795.1 Clostridiaceae bacterium
TTCTTTCGCCTATACGTCCGCCAAAGCCCTGTGCGGCGTCCTCCAGTATTTTTAAACCATAACGCGCTGCGATCCGCTCAATTTCCGGATAGTCCGCCGGAAGGCCGAACAGATCGACAGGGATAACTGCTCTGGGGCGAAGCCTGCCTTCGCCGAGAACCGCCTCAATCGCTTCTGTGAGCTTTTGCGGATCCATATTAAAAGTCCTTTCATCCACATCGACCAAAACCGGCGTCGCTCCCTCAAAGGATACCACCTCCGCTGTCGCGAAAAACGTGAAATCCGGGACAAAGACAGCGTCTCCGGGCCCGATATTCCACGCCATCATCGCCAGGGAAAGCGCATCCGTGCCGTTGCCGCAGGTAATACAGTGTTTGCGGCCCACATAGGACGCCAGCCGTTTTTCCAGTTCCTTTACCGGAG
>CAJTGE010000234.1 GCA_910575795.1 Clostridiaceae bacterium
ATTAAATACCATTTTCCAGTTCCTGAAATACACAAATCTTGATTTATTTTTTTGTTAATCCCTATTCACTTTTCATTTTAATTCAAATTCCACAGGCTGCTTATATTCATCCTTATTTGCAGATAATACTCCCTCTGTTCCATTTTACCTCCTGAGAAATACCTCCCCTCTCTTAACCCTGTCCCTCCAGTAATCCAGTAAATCATGCATCGTTGTCTCAAAGCGGATCTCCGGCTCCCAGCCGGTATGCTCCTTAAATTTTGTGCAGTCCGGCACCTGCAGATCCGCATCAATCGGGCGCAGCCGCTCCGGGTCCGTCACAATCTCTATCTCATCCTTCCTCGTGCTGTAGGACAGCAGCGTATTCAGCGTGTCGCCCACCTCGCACGTATACGTCCCGCCGATGTTGTAATACTCCCC
>CAJTGE010000235.1 GCA_910575795.1 Clostridiaceae bacterium
TCAGGTATTTCTCCTGATTCAGAGAATAATTGAAACCTTCCCACGTCTTGCTTTTCTGCGGCACTTTCGGGAGGTTTTCACGAACCCATGTGAAATAAGCCTCCACCAGGGGCTTTACGCTCAGCTGGCGGCGGTTCCTCCGTTCCCCGGCCGGGAGATCCTTTAACTGTTTTTCCTCCCGGTAGATTGCCTGTATCATGGTAAGCGCAAGATACGCGCGGCTGCCCTTGTGCTTAGGCTTAGGCAAAGCCTTCACTGCCTCGTCAAACCTCCGCCTGGCATGGGACTTATTCGAGAACTGGAATAAGTCCCATTATCCCAGAAGTATTGTTATTCCAGAAGCAAGTCTACATATGGCATAAATGTTGTTTTTTACAGCATATTTCTTGAATAATGATAGTGCTCTTTTACAATGAA
>CAJTGE010000236.1 GCA_910575795.1 Clostridiaceae bacterium
GCTGTCTTTAAGGCCGGACTCAAATGGAAGGAACCACAGTGCCGGAGGATACTGGGCTTTCTCCCGCTGCTGCGCGAAACAAGGAAAAACATACGATACCTTACACAGGATGAAGTCAGGCTCCTGCGGGATGCGGCAGAGAATGATGGATTCTCCGCCCGCAACAAAGCCATTCTCCTCCTGCTCCTTTTTACAGGCCTGCGGGGATGCGATATCGCCGGCCTTACATTCAGCTCCATCGACTGGGAAAAAGAACGGATACTGGTGGAGCAGCAGAAGACATCCGTGCCGGTGGAGATACCTCTTTCTGCTGTTGTAGGCAATGCCATATACGATTATCTGGCAGAGGAAAGGCCGGATACCGGGAGCCTGCGCCTGTTCCTGTCAGAAACACATCCCTTTTCACCCCTGGCTGCC
>CAJTGE010000237.1 GCA_910575795.1 Clostridiaceae bacterium
TTTTCTCCCCGCTTTATCCCTCGTTTTTCTCCTTCCCGCCTGCCCATCTCAATTCCAACTGACAATATACTCATCTTCACATCCTCCCATTCCTCTGATTCCTTCACTTCCCTAACTATCTCATCCAGCCTCACGATCCGTTCATCCCTTACCAGTATCTCCGGATTGTCCAGACGGGAGAGTTTCATATACTGTAAAAGGCTCACCAGCACCGGATCGCCCCGCTTACTGCCCATATTTAAAAACAGCTTGACTGTTCCGTCTTCCAGATGAAGCCCCGAAACCTCCTCGCACTGTTCCGTAAACGTATATTTTGCCTGATCCTTCCCGAATATATCCTCCTGCGTGATAAATATTATATACGTTGACGGGAGTTCCCGGTACCGCGTCTTTTTTCCGGATTTCAGAAACGGCGC
>CAJTGE010000238.1 GCA_910575795.1 Clostridiaceae bacterium
AGGGGAATCTATTACTGCAGCCGGATGATTTCCGCCCAATATGGAACAGAGTTTACAAATTCCCACTATGAGAATATCAAAAAAGTATACAGCATATGGATTTGCATGAATCCGCCAAAGAGCCGTGAAAACAGCATTACCCGTTATTACATTGCGGAAGAAAATCTGGTGGGCAGTGTAAAGGAACGGAAAGCGGATTATGATTTGATGGCGGCTGTCATGATTTGTCTTGGGAAAGAGGGAGATTCGGGTACAGATTTATTGAAATTGTTGAATGTGCTTCTGTCCACGGAGACAGGTTCACAGGACAAGTGCCAGATATTGGAGGAAGATTTTCATATCAGAATGACTCAGACATTGGAAAGTGAGGTGTCGCTTATGTGTAATTTAAGTAAGGGTGTGGAGGAGAAAGG
>CAJTGE010000239.1 GCA_910575795.1 Clostridiaceae bacterium
CACTCATGCATCGCCTCCTTTTCTCTCTGCTTTCAACGCGGATTCGGCTTCTTCTCTGGTGAGGAATACGGTCTTGCCAAAATCATCATCATGAAATTTGAACCAGCAACCTTTATTTCCAGTAAATTCCATTTGATACACCTTTCTCTTGCTTTCGTGTATCTCTATTTTCTTTAATTCCATTTTCCGTATTGGATTTTGTCCCTTTTTCTGCCATACAACGAAAGATCTATCTCCCACCGCACAAGGCAGTTCCAGCAGTTTCCCCTGCTCCTCTAAGTCTTCGTATTCAGCCAGTTTATTAAGCACCTCTCTGATTGTGACATCGGGCTTTGCTTCTTTCGTTCCGCTTATTGTCAGTCGCTCCATATCTCCTTTAAATTCCTTTCTGTAATATGGCAATCCATTCATCC
>CAJTGE010000240.1 GCA_910575795.1 Clostridiaceae bacterium
TAATGGCTCAAATGTCTGCTCGTTTATAGTGAGAGACTTATCGCCTAATTTGATTGTATCATTATCCATGCTTCCCCATTGTCGGTTGAACCAGAATGTATGGGCAGCATTGGAATACCAAGGCTCTGTGTACTTGCCATCCTCCTTGGTCAGCTTGTCATCCATATGCTCCAGATTGTTTCTGATAAATTTAATTATTTTAAACAGTTGTGATTTAGTAGCGTCTACGGCCGTTTTATTTTCGCCAAGGATTTTTAATAAGCGAATTGATAAATTATAAGCTTTTTCTGCCGAAATTAACATAAAATGGATATCTCCGAAGAAAATATTCATTTGCCGATGCAATGCTTTGTTGTTTTGAGGATAATTTTTTAATTTGTCGCGATTATCCTTGACACGTATATATT
>CAJTGE010000241.1 GCA_910575795.1 Clostridiaceae bacterium
TGAAAAAATGAACCCTTGCACCGCCAACCGTTCGCCTTTGGCTTCGATTGTATTGTAAAACGAACTTTCCGAATAAAACGAATTTTCCGAACTTTATTTTATCCCTTTTTCTTTCAGATACTTATCACGTATCATCAATCGCGGGTAATCCGGATTCCCACGATACCCTATCCGCTTTGCCACCTCTGTCCATCCGCATCCGTCTATGTAATACAGCTTAAACACCTGCCTGACCACAGCATCCTCAATTTCCTCAATCCACTCCCGGACGCCTGCTGCCTCTGCCTCCTTCTTGTCAAGCTGCCGGCGCTTCCTGTCATAGCGCTCACCGTCGAAGCCGACCACAGCCTGCGGCCTCGGATAGCCGTCGCGGTAATCGAAAATCACGCTGTGCCC
>CAJTGE010000242.1 GCA_910575795.1 Clostridiaceae bacterium
CGGAAGCTGGCGCTTGAGGAACTGCCCCGAAAAAGGAATGGATCCAGGCCGGTAATGGAGCAGACTGTGCTGCTGCCGGATGCTGCTGCGGAATTTACGGAAGTATCCCTTCGCGGCAGACAGGATTTCACTGCCGCTCCTGCGGCAGTGCTCCATATCGGTACTGTGACGGTTGGACTCTTTGAGGATACTCCCTGCGGCCTGCTGGAAACCATCCTGAAAGCAGTGCGGTCATGTTAGGCGACCTCTCCCGGGTAGAAAAGATCTATATACGCACCGGGTACACGGATATGAGGAAACAGCTGGATGGTCTGATCGATATCATCCAGTACAGCTTCCGGCTTGATCCTTACAGCAATTCCCTGTTCCTCTTCTGCGGGAAACGGGCGGACCGGA
>CAJTGE010000243.1 GCA_910575795.1 Clostridiaceae bacterium
GAAAACCGGTCTACAAGCTCAAACACTTCCTTAATGACGGCCAATATCCTTCACCTCCCTGCTCTCGCGCTTTATCAGTTCATTCATAAGAAGCCGTTCACTCAAGCTCCGTTTTAATACATCCAGGGGGAATACGCCGTGATTGCACAGCATATAGCGGCACAGGAACGAATCCAGCGTATCCTCCCCGGCTAGTTTTTTGCCGTTTCCTCCAGCCCGTCTATATCCTCAAACCCGTTTAAGCTGTTAATCTCCTGCATGAGTTTTGCGTATTCCCCGGAAGACAGCATCTTCCCCGGCACATCCAGCGGATCGACGGTTTTATAATACGCGCACAGCTCCGCATCTTTAAAGTTAGGCTCTATGACACAGGCAGAGATAAGCAGC
>CAJTGE010000244.1 GCA_910575795.1 Clostridiaceae bacterium
GGCAGGGATGGGGTCCCTTTATGTCCCAAAGGCTTTCCTATGAAACAAGCTGCAGCCGAGCCTAAAAAAGGACGAATCAAATACCGCTGTCCCAAAATCACTTCCAAAGGCGGCGCGCCGCATTGCGCTTGTGATGCTCCTTGTTCCGATGCCAAATATGGCAGAAACGTACATCTTGTTTTAAAAGACAACCCAAGACTATTCAATGACCCGCCACGTGGCAGTGCAGAATGGAAATTGGAATACAATGCAAGGACATCTGCTGAGCGTTGTAACAAACGTGAGAAAATAGACTATAAATTAGAAGACGGCAGATACCGCTCGTCTATGATGTGGTACTGCCGCCTGTTTTCCATCATGATGTGCCAACATCTTGATGC
>CAJTGE010000245.1 GCA_910575795.1 Clostridiaceae bacterium
CTCATTGTCCATCCCCGGGATGTTCCTCCATACAAGCGCGCCGCCCTCGGCGGTTGTGAAGTTTTTAACGGCATGGAAGGAGAAGCTCGTAAAATCCGCCGTCTCCCCGCATCTCTTCCCGGCCCGCTCCGCGCCGAACGCATGGGCCGCATCCTCCAGGACCACGATCCGCCCAAATGCCTCCTGAACCTCATTAGCGGGAGAAAAACATCCCTTTTTTCTCTCCACAATCTCATAAATCCGCTCATAATCGCACATCACGCCGCCGATATCCACGGGGATAATCACCTTGGTCCGCTCTGTGACCGCCTCCTCCAGCTTCGCGTAATCCATCTCATACGAGCCGGGCGCGGTGTCCACCAAGACCACCTCCGCCCCC
>CAJTGE010000246.1 GCA_910575795.1 Clostridiaceae bacterium
TTTATGAACGCATATATGGATAAAATCACTCCGGATTTTGTAAATCTGTCCATTGGCTTAAGAGCGCCGCAGCTTTATGAAGAAACGGCCTCTATGATCATGAAAGTACCACAGGCATTTATTTCTTCTCTGACAGAATACTTCAGGAAAATGGAGGAACTGGGGAAAATTCCTCATTATGATTTTGAAAGTCTGGCAATGACTGTTTTTTCTTCCACGTTTGGTTATACCTTTTTAAATGCGTCTTTTGGCCAGAACCTTACGGATGTGGGCAGAGAAGAATTTATCAAAAACAGTGTGAAGATATTTGTAAATGGGATTGTACAGAAGTAAAAATGGCAGTAACAGTTCAGATAGGTCTGCGCGTTTACCGCGC
>CAJTGE010000247.1 GCA_910575795.1 Clostridiaceae bacterium
AATAACTTCTCGGAATCTCAATGAATGTGATTCTAACTGAAAATTGACAACTAAATATCGTGCAGGAAAAGAAATTTGAGAAAAATGGACATAAACATTGGACATAGCAGGTACTATGCCTTGAAAAATCTTATGGGATTGCTTAATATATCATTATTAGGCGGCTAAACCTAAGAATGATTTTTGAAATGCCTCGACAGAGGGCATTTCCCAGGCATCAAGATGCTGTAACATCATGATGCCGTAGAGGCGGCAGTACCACATCTTCGTAGAGCGGTGCCTGCCGTCTTCTAATTTATAGTCCTCTTTCTCGCGCTTGTTGGAGCGTTCCACAGAAGTCCTTCTGTCATATTCCTTTTCCCATGCTTTAGA
>CAJTGE010000248.1 GCA_910575795.1 Clostridiaceae bacterium
CAGGACGGAATCCGTCTCGTCAATGATGCAGTAGGAAAGCCCGCGCAGCACCATCGTGTCTTTGGACGTGGCCATATTGTCCCTTAAGTAGTCAAACCCCAGTTCATTGTTCGTTACATAGGTGATGTCGCAGGCATATGCCTTCTTCCGCTCATCTATGGACATGCCGGATACCACGCAGCCGACGCTTAATCCCAGCAGGCGGTGGATCCGTCCCACCCATTCCGAGTCACGGGAGGCCAGGTAGTCATTGACCGTCACCACATGGACGCCGTTCCCGGCAAGGGCGTTTAAGAAAGCCGGGGCTGTGGATACCAGGGTCTTGCCCTCCCCTGTGCGCATCTCGGCCAGATACCCTTTATGCAGGGCGA
>CAJTGE010000249.1 GCA_910575795.1 Clostridiaceae bacterium
GGATCCGGATTTTGGCCTGCCGGCGTATTACACGATCCGCGATGATGAGACAGGGCGCATGGCAGCCCGTGTGCATCACAGCCGGGTAATCCGCTTCATCGGGCGGGAGCTGCCGTGGATGGAACAGGTGACGGAGCTTTACTGGGGAGAATCCGAGATTGAAGCGGTTTACAGCGAGGTAGTCCGCAGGGACAACGTAGCGGGGAATATTGCAGCCCTGACATTCAGGGCGAATATCAATTACATGGAAACAGAAGGGCTTGACCAGCTCCTTGGGACAGCCAACACAGAAATGCAGCGCAGGTTCTGGAACCTGATGGCGGCGCAGTCCGTCATGGAAAGCAACTTCGGGACGCGCGTGATCAACAA
>CAJTGE010000250.1 GCA_910575795.1 Clostridiaceae bacterium
CAAAGTGACCGGGGATGTGGAGGCCAAAATCTGTACTATCGCCTGCTCGGATGCCCCGGAAGGCCGTTCAGGCTGGACGATGCAGGCAATCGCGGATGAACTGATCCGCCTGGAAGTTGTGGATTACATCACGGACAGCACCGTCTGTGATGTAATGAAAAAAATGAACTTAAACCATGGCTTATAAAGGAGTGGTGCATCCCAAAGGCGGGCGCGGAATTTGTGGCCGCCATGGAAGATGTCCTTGAAGTATATCAGCGTCCGTATGATCCTCTCCGCCCGGTGATCTGCATTGATGAAACAAATAAACAGCTTATAAAAGAAGAACGCACTCCCTGTGAGCCTGGGAAGCCTGGAAAAGTCGATT
>CAJTGE010000251.1 GCA_910575795.1 Clostridiaceae bacterium
CAGAGCGCGCAGACGGATGCAGACCAGGAGGAGCAAAAGCTCCGGATGGATGCAGCCCGCGCCCGCTATGGGCAGCCGGATGAGGAAGAGGAGCCGGACGATGGGTTCCTGGAGGCGTTGAAAGGCCAGGACGACTGGGAAGAGCCAGATGAAGAAGAGACAGCCAATATTTAAATTCAAACCGTTTTCAAAGAAACAGCGCCAGGTAATGAACTGGTGGATGGACAACACGCCTGTACACGCCTGTAACGGCATAATCGCAGACGGGGCGATCCGTTCAGGTAAAACCGTCTCCATGTCGCTGGGGTTTATCTTCTGGGCAATGGAGACGTTTGAGGAACAAAACTTTATCATGGCCGGAAAAAC
>CAJTGE010000252.1 GCA_910575795.1 Clostridiaceae bacterium
ATCCTCCAATAATGTTATCCATAAGCAGCCCGACCTCTTTGTGCTGCAGGCCGGTAAGCGCGCCGCCGACCGGATCATAATACTGTACGGGACTTCCCGCAAAATACCGCTCCGGCTTATTTGCATGCCCCAAATTACCGCCCCGCACGATAAGGAGCTCATCCCCGGCCCGGATATCCACCGATAAATCACAGGACATCTTTTCTGAGGACTGCTTGCGGGCGGCGGTTTTTTCCATAGCCGGGGGCCCTTTTTCCGGACGGTATATCCGGCAGGGGACAGGGGATGGATTTACCTTCTGCCGCTCCTGCCTTGTTAAGTTCCCCTCTTTCACCGGCACGGTCCGGTAAATATCCGCCGTATC
>CAJTGE010000253.1 GCA_910575795.1 Clostridiaceae bacterium
TCTGATTTTGTCCCATAAAGTTTACGGGTAAGGAAATCAACCTGCTCCTTCAGGAGCCGGACCTGCTGTTCCAGTTCTTTGATCTGCTTTTTGTACTCCTGTCCTATATCTGGCATGGGCTGAAAACCTTCCTGTTCTGATGAAACCATTGTACCATAAAACAGCAGGATTTTCCAGTATTTATAAGGAATTTTCGGGTTTCCCGGGCTTTGGGGGATCCCATTTGCGAACCGCTCTGGGCTGCTCCGGGTTCAGTCCCTCCAGCAGCCAGCGGAGTTGCTGATGGGAGATTAATCTGGCTTCTTCGCCTGTGCGCGGCCACTGGAGGCGGCCGTTTTCGTAGCGCTTATAGAAAAGA
>CAJTGE010000254.1 GCA_910575795.1 Clostridiaceae bacterium
GCCGTATTGTTATTTCAGCCAATCCAGTCACTACGCCAAGCTGTTTCTGTGTTACTTGGCGTGCCTTGCGAATAATTTTAATTTTTTCGCCAATAGCCATAGATTCACCTCCTTAATAGTAGTGTAACACAAAAGGAGAGAAATAAATAGATGGATGTACATCTTTTTTATTGACATATGTTTATACATCTGATATATTATAGATGCAATGATAGCTGAAAGGAGAAAAAACGATTATGAAGCAGGTAATGGTAAAATTAGAAGATGAGTTACAGAAAGAAGCCAAAATTGAGGCGATTCGACAGAATAAGTCGTTGACACAGTATGTATCTGATCTTGTGAAAAAGGAACTTGAAAC
>CAJTGE010000255.1 GCA_910575795.1 Clostridiaceae bacterium
TCTGATATCGGTTTGGCTACAGCTTCTTTCGTCGCTGTAACACCTTGGATGTCTTGATATTTCTATCAGATTTATTTCAATATGCGGTTTTCAAGGTACATGCTGTGCGCGTCTCACTACTACGAAGCGTCCGTTCCAAAGCCTTCGGCTTTCTCACTCACGGCGTTTCACGCCTATGCATCAATTCTCATGCCTGCTTAGGAAAGTAAACTTTCCACGCAACCCTGACTCTTGATGCGCACGCTTCTTTTCGCCCGCGCAAATGGAGATGGAGAGATTCGAACTCTTGACCCCCTGCTTGCAAGGCAGGTGCTCTCCCAACTGAGCTACACCCCCGTAAGAAAATCCGGCATC
>CAJTGE010000256.1 GCA_910575795.1 Clostridiaceae bacterium
GATATCTGTTCTGCTGCTTTTTCCGATCAAGCGCCGCTTCCATCCCTTCTGTGACAAAGCGTTTTGCAATGCCTGCAATCGTTCCGTTGCTGGTTCCGTAGGCTTGCTTAATACGCTCATATGTCCAGTCTGCATTACCGGGCTTCTGATCCAGTTTTAAGAGTATCTGGGCGTGTTTTATGCGGTAGCCTTTCCCGCCTTTCTGTATCAATTCTTTCAATTGCTGTATCTCATCATCTGTTAAAGTTACAATATAGCGTGCCATAGCCTGCATCCTCCAAATACCTTTTTTCATAAAATATAACACTATTTGACAGGAATGTAAACTCTAAAAACTGTCCGGATGGAACA
>CAJTGE010000257.1 GCA_910575795.1 Clostridiaceae bacterium
ACTCGGTTAAATTGCTATTTTTTTGTTATTGCGAAGCTGCTACGGAATTAATGGATGTTCCAACAAACTTTGCCCACTCTTGATTCATTACAGCTCTTACGTATATCCCATTAACATCGGCTTTATCTGGCAAATATATTTGCAAAGATGCAAAAGTTGGGTTATATGACTCCATGTCAAAAGTAACCAGAATCCCATATGTATATGCACCCAAAGGAGCGCCAATATATTTTTGAGGGCTTGACGAATTAAACCATATCGGAGATAAAATAATACCTTTCCCATAGTTTTTTGCATTTACCTCATTCCAATTTGGAGGAATTGGCGCAAACCTGATTTTGGCCTC
>CAJTGE010000258.1 GCA_910575795.1 Clostridiaceae bacterium
GGGCAGACCTTTAAGACCTGTTCCACCGCGCCGCGCACATAAGAGGCGTCAACCTTTTTGCTTGCCTTGTCATAGGGCGTCGGCACGGAAATGATATACATCTCTGCGCATATGTATTCCGATGAAAAACGGATCCCGGCCGCAGCGGCCCTCTGAAACAGTCCGTCCAGCCCCTCCTCCTGAAATGTGGTTTCTCCTCTGTTCAGCGTATCGACCAGCTCCCGGCTGCAGTCCGTCCCGGTGACCTCCACACCGTGGGCGGCCAGCATCAATGCGGTCGGCAGGCCGATATACCCAAGTCCTACGACATTTACCATATCCCTCTCTCCTGTCACTTTTATT
>CAJTGE010000259.1 GCA_910575795.1 Clostridiaceae bacterium
TCTGATATCGGTTTGGCTACAGCTTCTTTCGTCGCTGTAACACCTTGGATGTCTTGATATTTCTATCAGATTTATTTCAATATGCGGTTTTCAAGGTACATGAAGCACAGTTTATCTGTGCAAGTGGGCTTAAGTGGACTCGAACCACCGACCTCACGCTTATCAGGCGTGCGCTCTAACCGGCTGAGCTATAAGCCCGGAATGAATCCGGCATCCACCTGCTTTCCCATGCCGTCTCCAGCATAGTATCATCGGCCGCCCAGGTCTTAACCTGCGTGTTCGGGATGGGTACGGGTGTTTCCCCTGGGCGCATCGACACCGGAAAGTCTTCGTGTT
>CAJTGE010000260.1 GCA_910575795.1 Clostridiaceae bacterium
GGCGCGCTGGGCGGAAAGCTCCTGGGGGCCGGGGGAGGCGGTTTTCTTGTTTTCTATGTTCAGCCGGAAAAGCGGGACGCGGTGAAGAAAGCTATGAAGGATGTGCTGCATATTCCATTTGAGTTTGAGACAGCCGGAACGAGAGTCATCCACTATTCGCCGGAATCGTATATACCGTTACAGAAGCCGGACAAACAGTATCCATTACGGGAGATGCGGCGCAACGGGACAGCAGGCCGATGCCGTTTTTCAGAAGGACAAAGAGGATAAAGGCTGAATCAGATGAAAAAAGACGTTTTGGCGTAACAGTTCAGGTTGTCTGAACTGTTACATTT
>CAJTGE010000261.1 GCA_910575795.1 Clostridiaceae bacterium
GCATGTCGTTATAGGCGGTCCCGCCTGCTGCCTTGAGGCTTTTTAACAGCGGGACAAGCTCCTCTTCTTTTTTACCGATGACTGCATATTTCTTCGCGACTTCAGAAAGCTCCCTGTCCTCGGCCGCCTCCCGAAATTTCTTTAACCCTTCGAGCTCCGCCTTTACCGCAGGATGCAGGCCCTTATAGATGTCATCCGCCGGCGCTCCTGCTTCCGGCTGTACGGGTTGTGCTGCGGGCTGCTGTAAAGATCCTGCCGCGGGCTGTGCGGCCGATTTTGTGACGCCTGCTGCTGCGGGCTCCCCCTGGCCGGCTGCCTGTGTTTCTGCG
>CAJTGE010000262.1 GCA_910575795.1 Clostridiaceae bacterium
CGTTATAGGCGGTCCCGCCTGCTGCCTTGAGGCTTTTTAACAGCGGGACAAGCTCCTCTTCTTTTTTACCGATGACTGCATATTTCTTCGCGACTTCAGAAAACTCCCTGTCCTCGGCCGCCTCCCGAAATTTCTTTAACCCTTCGAGCTCCGCCTTTACCGCAGGATGCAGGCCCTTATAGATGTCATCCGCCGGCGCTCCTGCTTCCGGCTGTACGGGCTGTGCTGCGGGCTGCTGTAAAGATCCTGCCGCGGGCTGTGCGGCCGATTTTGTGACGCCTGCTGCTGCGGGCTCCCCCTGGCCGGCTGCCTGTGTTTCTGCGCCG
>CAJTGE010000263.1 GCA_910575795.1 Clostridiaceae bacterium
CCTGGCGTCCTCCATGCTGGAGAACGGCGTCCCACAGCCCGTCATCACGCAGACCCTGGGACATACAGCCCCGGATTCCCTTGAGCCTTACCTGAGGGCGGACTTTGTGCATTTAAAAGAGTGCGCGTTAAGCATAGAAGCTTTCCCGCTGGCGGAGGAGGTGTTTTCCTTATGAAAGAGTTCCGGTCTTTTCTTGCCCCGCAGATCCGCCATTTCATACGGTACCGGCAGGCGTCGCAGCGCTGGAACGACTCTTCCTATGAAGAGAACCTGATGCTTTTCGGCCGCTACTGCCTTGAAAACTATCCGGGTGATACCATGCTG
>CAJTGE010000264.1 GCA_910575795.1 Clostridiaceae bacterium
CCTGGATTCTCGGAGTTAACATGACGAGGTTGGTACCTTCACTCCGAGAGCCTCATATATTTTTGCCTGCTTATTGAGAAGTTCTCCAATCCTTAAGGAATGGTTTGCATCTTCAAAGCACTCAATCACATCAAGCTCGTCAAGCAACTGATGCAGAGTGTAGTTTTTATATAAATCTGATTTTTTCATCTTATGGTCAAGATGAGATATCAGAATTAATGCAACAAACTCTGTAAAGATTTTACCATCAAGACCTTTTTCAGATGACACCAGAAGCCTCCGCATATTAAGTCGTTCTTTCAGATTACCAAAGGCTTT
>CAJTGE010000265.1 GCA_910575795.1 Clostridiaceae bacterium
AAAGAGCACGAGACGGGATTCGAACCCGTGCTCCGTCTTTTTAAAAACCCCTTATAAATACAGGACTTTTAAAAAGCCTTGTAAATCAATGCTTTTTACGATTTTACATATTTATAATGCATCTATATAAGTGTATAAATTATAACAGATTATACAGCTATGCAACACGAAATGCAACACGAAAAAGGGTATAATCCGGATTCATATTTTAAGCATGCGTTACGGCTTATGCTATAGGTTATGCAATTAATTTGTACATATTATAAAGACACGCGCTGTCTACCAATGTTGGTAGCTTATATTTATATGGAGGTTAC
>CAJTGE010000266.1 GCA_910575795.1 Clostridiaceae bacterium
GCAATGAAAAAAGCGGACACTTCATCTCTGGAAAAAATTGAGGAGGTCAGAAAGAGTATGGAGGAGCTATTGCCGAAACTTGGGTTAGTCCAGGAGGATACAGCCGAAGCAGTTCAATATCTGGAAAAGCAGAAGGATAAAATCTTAAACCCGAAAAGCGGAATGGATATGATAAAAGGGCTTGGAAAGCTGTTCAAAAAATAAACTTGCGGACAAAAGGAGAAATCATGAAGAAGATACTGTTGATTCTTGCGGCAGTCGTCGGAATAGTGGTTCTTGTATGGCTGTTATCTTATGTGATTGGATTTTTATGGGAA
>CAJTGE010000267.1 GCA_910575795.1 Clostridiaceae bacterium
TCCAAAGCAACGGCCCCGGAAGCCCCAGGACCTGCAGAAACAGGATGGGAAAAGGATGCACAGGGGAAATACAGGTATAAAGAGGATAACGGCCTGTGGGCGGCAAATAAATGGCTGCTCATCAATCATCACTGGTATCTGTTTGGAAAAGACGGGTACATGCTGACCGGCTGGCAGCGCTGGGACGGCAGCAATGTAGTGGGGGCAGATGATCCGGGGGAGTGGTATTTCCTGGACAATATGCCGGGCGGGCCGCTGGAGGGAGCGTGCTGGCACAGTACAGATTACGGAGCTTTGCGGATTTGGGACGTGCAGA
>CAJTGE010000268.1 GCA_910575795.1 Clostridiaceae bacterium
GGCAGGCCATCGCGCAGCGATTTTGTTCAATCGGGATTTTTGAAACATTCATTAAAGCAGAGGAGGATAAAATGCCATACACATTTCAATCAGTGAAAGACACGGAAAAATTAACAGATAGCAGTAAACTATATAATTTTATTGAAGGCTTTGCAGATTATAAAAATCAGTTTTCTCTTATATACGGTAAAATTAAAGCGTTATTTGGTCAACCAATCTATGAGACAGAAAATTTGGGAAATCTTTTTTTATATCGCATTTTAACGACATCGGATGAAGGGGAAGAAATCCACTTAGAGATTTACTGT
>CAJTGE010000269.1 GCA_910575795.1 Clostridiaceae bacterium
TTCCCTGCCGTGCGCATGCTTCTTTCCAAATCTTCCTTAAGCTCCCCCATTCGCCTCTCCAGCATCCGCCGCCTGGCCGCCATCCGCCGTTCCTCTGCCCGTAGGGCTTCCATATCTGCCTTCATTTCCATGATAATCCTGGCATAGCCGTCCGCTTTGTCCTCGATCTCACCCCAGACGGCCTCCATCGTATCGCGGAGAACCTGACTGCCCGCATCCGGGTCATAGCACATCCGCTGCAGGTCTGCGTATTGTTCCGTCAGCTCATACAGCCCTGTCACAAGCCCCACCCCCTCAAGTACAAGG
>CAJTGE010000270.1 GCA_910575795.1 Clostridiaceae bacterium
TCCTTCCTGTACCATTAAGAAAGGAAGGATGGACATGAAAGAGAAACGTTTGTCTCCCGCCCCATGCCTGCCGGAGGAGACGGAATACAACCTCAGTGATTTTGCGCTGTTTTTATCGGTTATGAAGAACTGCGAGGCGCACAGGAATGTGCTGAGCATCATCACAGGGGAGCCGGATTTAAAGCTTGCGCAGATCCATGTGGAGGAGGTTGTCTTAAACCGGAGAGGAAGACGCGCGATCCGCTTGGATGCGTGGGCGGTGGACGCGGCCAGGAGGCAGTTTGGGACAGAGATGCAGAACGATAC
>CAJTGE010000271.1 GCA_910575795.1 Clostridiaceae bacterium
ACATTTCAGAAGTGAAACCCTATTAAACCGCGCCTGACAAGTAACAGTTCAGACAACCTGAACTGTTTCGGCATCAAATCGTTCTCAGTACAGAATATTGATAATTATTTTTTTCCTTTTATATACTATAAGCAAAGGAATGTGGAAAATGATAGCGGCTAATTTTTCAAATGTATGAAATAATTTTAAAGAAGTATGCGATCGTGTTGTCCGGGATTCTGAAATTGCAATTATCACAAGAAAAAATGACGAAAATGTTGTTTTAATGTCCCGGGCCCAATATGACAGCCTGATGGAAAATCT
>CAJTGE010000272.1 GCA_910575795.1 Clostridiaceae bacterium
CCATACATAATGAAAATGAAGCATATCGATTTTAAAAAATTAGCAAAAGAATTATTTCTATATATCTTAGATGAGAACAAAGAATCCATTGACTTTGACAATCTCAAGGTTTTTAAAAGTATAGATGATTTTGATACCAAATTAAATTTATGGTAATATTTTAAATCAACAAAAAAAGAATATGTGTTGATTGACCGCCAATCCCCACATATTCTTTTTGCCCCTACTTTCTCCGTGTTCTGCCGCTCTGCTTCGCACACTTTGACGCTGTATAGATGGAAATTCCCAGTCCAACGCCTGC
>CAJTGE010000273.1 GCA_910575795.1 Clostridiaceae bacterium
GGCCGCCGACACCGGGGCATACCGCACCCATATGGCGCTGTGGCTGTCTGTATCATCCATTGAAAAATCCGGAGGCTTCTCCCTTCTGGCAAAGACGGCCGGGAGCGGAAACGCCGGGGTATTCTCCACGGCTTTTAACGCTGCCATTGCATGGGTCGGGAACCAGATGCCGGAAGTGTTTGCCGGGATATCAACCGTGCTTGGCGGGCCTGTTCTCAGCCTGATCACGAAGCTGGCCGGTTCAGCTATTATCTCGTTCATTATTTCACTGACGGTTTATGCCGTGGCAATCGACATTGG